>CAWHKU010000001.1:0-24051 GCA_963830125.1 uncultured Alphaproteobacteria bacterium
ACCCTGCGCTATGTCTGGTAAGGGGCGGTTTGCAGGGCAAATGTCGGCCCGGCGGCAATTTCAGGCATGGCGATTGGCTTAAAATCGGGCCGGTAGCAGGTTCTTCCGCCCCCTTGACGCTCGATTGCGGCGGTTCACCCTGCGCGGCCCGATTTCCGGCCATTTCTTAAAAAATCGACCTGACAGAACGCTGACATCGCCGATAAGGCGGCGGTCATGGCGTCTTCGGCATGGTGGCTCACGTCGCTGGCGGACCGAGATGTCGGCCAGCTCCATTGAGCACCGGAGAACCACCATGAACAAGCTTGCCGTTACCTTGGGCGCCGCCACACTTGGCCTTGCCGCCGCCATCGCCGTGCCCTCGCTGGCCCAAGCGCGCACCGTCACGATCGCCACGACGATGAAAAACTACGGCGGCAACGGCGCCTATCTGGCCATCTATCTGACCGACGCACAGGGCAAGTTCCAGTCGACGCTGCACGTGTCGGGCGGCAAGACGAAATACTACAAGCATCTGCGCGACTGGAACCGCGGCCGGGCGTCGGTGCAGCAAAACGTCGACGGCATTACCGGCGCCAGCGTCGGCGGCGGACAGACCTTGAAGTTCAGCGCCGATATCGCCGATGCGCTGATCAATGCCGGCTATCAGATCCGCGTCGACAGTTCGGTGGAAGACGGCCGCGACAACGCCGCAGACGTCATCGTGCCGCTGACCGCCGCCAGTGTCGGCAAGCCGGTTGCCGGCAAGGGCTACGTGAAATCCGTCACCGTCGGCATGTGACCGGACAATCGGGAGTTCCGCGATGCTTCGCCAAATTCATGCGCTGCCCGGTCTGATCGCCGCGTCTGCTGGTTGCCGTACTGGCGATCACCGGCGCGATCCTGTCGCTCGATCCGGTGATCGAGCGGGCCGGCAGCACGCCGCCGCAAGCCGGACAAATCAACGTCGCGCAACTGGCCGGCGCGGTGACGGCGAACCATCGCGAGGTCGACCGCATCGTCAAAACCGCGTCCGGCAAGGTCATCGCTTATTATTTCAATGGCGACAAAGCGGCGACCGATGTGGTCGATCCCCAGACCGGGCAGACGATTGCGCCTTATGCGCCGTCGGGCTTCATGCGCGTTGTCACCAATTTGCACCGCTCCTTGCTGATGGGCGATGCCGGACGCGCGACTGCCGGCCTCGGCGCACTGGCGATGGTCGTGCTGGCGATTTCCGGCGCGATGATGCTGGCGGCTCGATTGGGCGGCTGGCGTGCGATCCTGCGGCCGGTCTCGGGCACGCCGTCGCAACGGCTGCATACCGAACTCGGCCGCTTCGCGCTGCTTGGCTTGATGCTGTCGGCGCTGACGGCTTGTTATTTGTCGCTGGCGACCTTCGGCGTTCTGCCGGACGGCGCCAGCGTTGAGCCCAAAGCCGTTATCGCGGTCAATGGCGGCAAGCCGATGCCGGTCGGACAGCTGGCCGCGCTCAAGGCGGTCGACCTGACCAACCTGCGCGAACTGACGTTCCCGAACCCGAGCGATCCGAACGACGTTTACGGTCTGACGACCGGGCAGGGCGCTGGCCAGGTCGATGCCGCCACCGGCGCGTTGATCGCCTATCAGCCGAACAGCGTGAGCCGGCAAATCTACGAGACGATTTACATGCTGCATACCGGCCAGGGCGTGTGGCCGCTGGCCTTGCTGCTGGGCTTAAGCGCGCTGTGCGTGCCGGTGCTGTCGGCTTTCGGTGCGCTGATCTGGTGGAAGCGCCGCCGCGCGCTGCCGCGCATCCGGCATAATGTCGGCGCGCAATCCGCCGATACGATCATTCTGGTCGGCAGCGAAGGCAACAGCACTTGGGGCTTTGCCGGCACGTTGCACGCCGCGCTGACCCAAGCCGGCCATCGCGTCCATACCGCGCCGATGAACCGGCTGGCGCCGAGCTACGCGCACGCCGCCCGGATGCTGATCCTGACCGCGACCTATGGCGACGGTGCCGCGCCGACCTCGGCCAATCGCTTTCTCGCGCGGCTTGATGCGGTGAAGCATCCGCTGCCGGTCGCGGTCTTAGGCTTTGGTGATCGCAGCTTCCCGCACTTCTGCCGGTTCGCCGAAGATGTCTCGGTTGCGCTGCGCGAACGCGGTTGGCCGGTGCTGTCGCCGCTGGCCTCCGTGGATCGGCAGTCGGCGCAGGAGTTCGCCCGCTGGGGTAATGATCTGGGCGCGGCCATCGGTGCGGATCTGACGCTCAGCCACGTCGCCGAACGTCCGAAGACCATCGCGCTGCAATTGATCGAACGCGTTGACTACGGCGCCGAGGTGCAGGCGCCGACCGTGATCCTGCGCTTTGCCGCGCCGAAGGCCGACGCCAAAGCAAATCTCTGGCGGCGCCTGCGCGCGCCGCGTCTGCCGGACTTCGAGCCCGGCGATCTGGTCGGCATCCTGCCGCCCGGCAGCGATCTGCCGCGGTTTTATTCGCTGGCGTCGGCCAAGAGCGACGGCGTGCTTGAGATCTGCGTGCGGAAACATCCCGGCGGTTTGTGCTCGAGCTTCCTGCATGAACTCGAACCCGGCGCCACGATCGCGGCCTTCGTCCGCAAGAACCCGGCGTTCCGTCCGCTACGCGGCACCGCGCCGTTGATCCTGATCGGGGCCGGCACCGGCATCGGACCGTTGGCCGGTTTCATCCGGCACAACATCGGCCGTCGCCGCGTCCATCTTTATTGGGGTGGCCGCGATCCGGCATCGGACTTTCTCTACGAAAGCGAGATGACGACTTATCTCGCCGACCGCCGCCTGACCCATCTTAAGGCCGTGTTCTCGCGCGTCGCGGGCGGCAGCTACGTGCAGGACCGGATCGCGTCGGATGCCAAGGAGTTGCGCGAACTGATCCAACGCGGCGCGCAAGTGCTGGTCTGCGGCGGCCGCGACATGGCGGCGGGCGTCGCACGCAGCCTGGAAGCGATCATCCAGCCGGCGGGCCTTGAACTGCAAACCCTGAAAGCAAACGGGCGGTACCTTGAAGATGTCTATTAATCAGGCCCATCGATTGAGCGACAACGCGCCATTGGTTCGCCATGCGCTGAACGGCCCGACCATGGGCACGCGCTACTCGGCCACCTTGTTCGCGCCGGAAGGCACCGACATCAAGGCGCTCGGCGCCGCGTTGTTCGAAGCGGTCGACCGCGTCGACCGGCAGATGTCGACATGGAAGCCAAACTCCGACCTCAACCGTTTGAACGCCGCGCCGGTCGGCGACTGGGTCGCGATTCCGCGTGAACTGACGAGCCGTGTTGGCGGCGTCGCTCCGGATCGGACGGACCTCGAACGGCGGTTTCGATATCGGCGTCGGCGATCTGGTCGCGGCCTGGGGTTTCGGTTGTTCGGGCCCCAAGCCGGACGCCAACAAGATCGCGGCGCTGGCCAAGCAGGTGCGCCCGGTCACGACTTTGGCACTGGAGGTCGACGAAGCCGGCAATCGTGCTTGCAAGCACGCGCCGCTGTCGCTCGATCTATCGGGGATCGCCAAGGGCTATGGCGTCGACGAATTGGCGCGGGTGATGGAGGCGTTTGCGATTCCGTCCTGGCTGGTTGGCATCGATGGCGAGATGCGCGCCAAGGGCGCCAAGCCGGATGGCTCGGCGTGGGCGATTGGCTTGGAGCGTCCGCAACGCGGCACCCGCGAGATCATGAGCGTCATCGAACTGACCGACATGGCGGTCGCGACTTCGGGCGATTACCGCCATTGGGTCGATATCGGTGGCAAGACCTTGTCGCACACCATGAACCCGAAAACCGGCGCGCCGCTGCAGAACGGCGTTGCGTCGGTGTCGGTGTTGGCCAAAAGCGCGATGGAGGCCGATGCCTGGGCGACCGTGCTGATGGTGCTCGGCGACAAAGCCGGTCTGCAGACTGCCAGGGCCTTGGGGCTCGACGTGGTGTTCGTGCTGCGCGACGGTTCGGTGCGCTCGACCTTGTGACGTCCGCGCGCGCGCCGGCAGACTGGCGCCGCGCCGCCGGCTATTCGGCGGCCTGGCTCTTGTCGGTATAGCCGGCGAGTTCGCCATTGATCACGTAGCGCAGCATCGCCACCACTTGCTCCGGCGTTTGAGCCACCGCCAAAGCGGCGGCGTCGACTTCTTTCAAGGCGTGCTGGTGCTCGGGCTGGTGAATGACAATGATCGGCTTGCCGAGCGCGGCGGCGTAGCCGGCGTCGAACGCCGCGTTCCATTGCTTGTATTTCTCGCCGAAGCGCACGACCACCACGTCGGCCTGTTCGATCAGTGTGCGGGTGCGGATGGCGTTGAGCTGCGCGCCCTTGTGGTCATGCCAGAATTTGTTGGGTTCGGCGCCGAGGATGGCGACCCCGCAATCGTCGGACGCCTCGTGATGCGTGACCGGCGCGGCAAAGTGCACGTCGAGTTTGGCGGCGGCCGCGCCCTGCTCGATGCGCTCGCGCCAGTCGGTGTGGATTTCGCCGGAGAGATAGATGCTCCAGGTCTTGCTCAAGGTCATGGCGGGCTCCTTAGCCGTTCAAGGGGTTCGGGTGAGGGACGCGCCGCGCGCGGGGCGGACTGGGGCGTCGCACTGTCGTGGCCCCTTATAGGGGCAATTGGCGAGCCGGGAAAGTTGCGCGGCTGCCGGTCGCCGATCGGCCGCTGGCGATCGGCGCAAGCGCTAGATGCTGCCGACCGTCTTGAGCCTTGCGCGCGGATGGATTTCCGACTGCGAGATCACCGGCGTTTGCGAGCGGAAGCGCTCGACGATGCCGCGCACGAACGGCCGGATGCCGGCCGAGGTCACCAGCACCGGCGCTTCGCCCTCGCGCGCCGCGGCTTCGAACTTGTCGCGCACTAGCCCGATGAATTCGCTGAGCTTCGACGGCTGCATCGCCAACTGGCGGTCGTCACCCTGGCCTATGATGGATTCGGCGAAGGCCTGTTCCCACTGCGCCGACAAGGCGATCAGCGGCAGATAGCCGGTGTGGCTGGTATATTGCGCGCAGATCTGGCGCGAAATCCGGGCGCGGACATGTTCGGCCAAGGTGACCGGATTGCGCGTCGACGCCGCGCCGTCGGCGATGCCTTCCAGGATGGTCGATAGATCGCGGATCGAAACCCGTTCGCCGAGCAGGATCTGCAGCACGCGCTGGATGCCGGAGGTGGTGATCATGCCCGGCACCAGATCCTTGAGCAGTTCGCCTTGTTCCTTCGGCAGTTCTTTGAGCAGCTTCTGCACTTCGCCATAAGACAACAGCTCGGACATATTGCCCTTGAGCATTTCGGTCAGGTGCGTCGACAGCACGGTGGCGGCGTCGACCACGGTCAGGCCCTGCATCGCCGCTTCTTCCTTGAGCGAGGCGTCGACCCAGGTCGCCGGCAGACCGAAGGTCGGCTCGGTGGTGTGGGTGCCGGGCAGATTCACCTGTCCGCCGGACGGGTCCATGACCATGTATTGATTGGCCCAGATCTTCCCGGCGCCGGCCTCGACTTCCTTGATCTTGATGACATAGGAGTTGGCGTCGAGCTGGACGTTGTCGAGGATACGCACCGCCGGCATCACGAAGCCCATTTCGGTGGCGAGCGAACGGCGCAGCGCCTTGATCTGTTCGGTCAGACGGTCGGTGCCGTCCGGGCCGTTGACCAGCGGCAGCAGCGCATAGCCGAGTTCGACCTTGAGATCGTCGATCTTGAGTGCGGTGGCGATCGGCTCCTCGGCGGCTTCCGCGGTCTTGGTTTCGGTTTCGGCCTTTTGCGCTTCGGCAACGACGGCCAGCTTGTCACGCTTGTTGGCATAGAAGGCGAGTGCGGCGGCGCCGCCGCCGAGCACCATGAATGGCAAAAACGGAATGCCCGGCAACAGCGCCATCACCATCATGACGCCGCCGGACATGCCAAGTGCTTTCGGATAGCCCGACAATTGCTTCATCAGCGCCTTGTCGGCCGAGCCGGAAATGCCCGCCTTCGACACCAACAGGCCGGCCGCAGTCGACACGATCAGTGCCGGCACTTGTGTCACCAAACCGTCGCCGACGGTCAGCAGCGTGTAGGAATGCGCGGCGTCGGCAAACGACAGGCCCTGCTGGACCATGCCGATGATCATGCCGCCGATGACGTTGATGAACACCACCAGCAGGCCGGCGATGGCGTCGCCGCGCACGAACTTGGAGGCGCCGTCCATGGCGCCGAAAAAGCCGCCCTCGGCTTCCAACGTCTGGCGGCGCTTGCGTGCTTCGGTCTCGTCGATCATGCCGGCCGACAGGTCGGCGTCGATCGCCATCTGCTTGCCCGGCATGGCGTCGAGGTGGAAGCGGGCGGCGACTTCGGCGATACGGCCCGAGCCCTTGGTGATGACGACGAAGTTCACGATCACCAGAATCGTGAACACGATGATGCCGATCACGAAGTTGCCGCTCATCACGAAGCTGCCGAAGGCGGCGATGACGTGGCCGGCGGCATCGGGACCTTCATGACCGTGCGCCAGGATCAGGCGGGTCGAGGCCAGGTTGAGCGACAGCCGCAACATGGTCGAGACCAGCAGCACGGTCGGGAAGGCGGAGAATTCCAGCGGCGTGTGGATGAACAGCGCCGTCATCAGAATCAGCACCGACAGGGTGATCGAGACCGCCAACGCCATGTCGAGCAGCATCGGCGGCAGCGGCAAGATCAGAATGACCAGAATGGTCATGACGCCGATCGCCAAGCCCATATCGGCGCGTTTGATGATCTGGCCGATGGCGCCGAGGCTGGGGATGCTGCTGCCGCTTCCGCTATCGCTGGTCGGTTCAGGCGATGCGGCGGTAATGTCGGTCATTTCTACTCGTTCTTGCTTGCGCGAATTCGATCTTCGAGAACCGACGGACGACGTTGCGGCAACGCCAAACGGCGGTCCGGCCATTCCCCGTGCAACCGCTTGGCCGGTAAGAGATTGCCCCATCGGCAACACCCCTTAGCCCGGCAAACTTTGCCCAGTTTATGGTTAGCAAGGAGTTAACGGGGCCGGGCCGGGGTCCGAAAAGGCCGCTGAAACCGGGTGTTTGGCGCCGGTTGGGCCGATTTCGGCCGTCAAGGCAAAGAAAAAGCCCTCTCCCGGGGGGACGGGAGAGGGCCTTGGGCGCAGGGGGCGCCGCTTTGCAGGCCAAGCGCGGCCAGCAAAAGTGGCAGCCGGTTTTGCGTCCGGCCGCGCGTCTTCTTAAGCGGGGAGATCAGCCCGGCAGCATGACGGTGTCGATGACGTGGATGACGCCGTTCGATTGCATGACGTTGGCGATGGTGACTTCCGCCTTGTCGCCCTTGCCGTCGATGACCCAGACGTGGCCGTCCTTCATCTTGAAGGTCAGCTTGTCGCCTTCGACGGTCTTGAGTTCGGCCGTGCCGTCGCCAGCCTTGATCTTGGCCATCAGCGCCTTGGCGGTGATGCGGCCTGGCACGACGTGATAGGTCAGCACGCTGGTGAGCTTGGCCTTGTTCTCGGGCTTGAGCAGCGTGTCGACGGTGCCGGCCGGCAGCTTGGCGAAGGCTTCGTTGGTCGGCGCGAACACCGTGAACGGGCCTTTCGACTCCAGCGTCTTGACGAGACCCGCAGCCTTGACCGCCGCGACCAAAGTGGTGTGGTCTTTCGAATTGACGGCATTCTGCACGATGTTCTTGGACGGATACATCGCGGCGCCGCCGACCATTGTGGTGTTCTCAGCAAAGCCCGGCGTGGCGAAAGCGCCGGCGGCGAAGACGGCCGTTAGCGCGACGAGAGTGAGACGAGCAAGTTTCATGTGAAGCTCCTGGCTCTGTTGACGTGTCCCGTTGATCGGGTTGCGTCAGTTACTACGGAGCCGAATGCTTCGCGGATGACTGCGATGCGATCACAGAAGCGTGAGCTTGTCGGAGGCGATCACGGGTCGGTGGGAGGCGACTTTGGCCACAAATGAAAAGCCCTCTCCCTGGACAGAGGGAGAGGGCCTAGGCATCGCCGGCCTTGATCTTGGCCATCGGCTTCTTTGCGGGACCGCGGAACCGGTCGGCGTCGAGATCCATCAGGCGGTTCGTATCTTTCTGACTGAACTTATTCGCGGTCCCAGGTCTCGGTGCCCATCTGGCGGGCGCCGGAATAGGCCCAGACGCCATCCCAGTTGCCGCCGCTCGCGCCATACAATGCGAGACCGCTCGAGTTGCCCGACTTATAAGAAACGGCGAGGAAGTTTTTGTCGCCGATGCCGGTGCCGACATATTGCGTCCCGCCGACGACCCAGATCACACGATAGGTTTCACCGGTCTTCGTCACCGATACGGTGCCGGAGTATTGGCCTTTGCCGCCCGGGTTGGTGCCGTGAATGGTGTATTTGCCGACCGGATCGGCGGCATAGGCTGCGACAACGCTCAACAGCAGGGCAACGGTTACCGCCATCAGATGACGCATGTGTCTCCCCCTTAAGAAGAAGGCCGGGATGATCCCGGCCCTTGGGCGACGAGTTTAGGGCCTTGCCGCGCCGGCGACAATCAAGCTCCGGCGCGGCAAATTAGTAAGTCGATGCGGGTTAGCTGTCCTAGCGGCGCAACGGCGGGAACACGTGCCGTCCGTCGGGCCCGAGCGGCAGTGGCTCGACCTTGGTCACGGCGTCGAGCGCGAGCGGACCGTAAAGGTGCGGGAACAAAGCGCCGCCGCGCGACGTTTCCCATTTCAACTTGTCGCCGAGACTGACGGTATCCACATGCAGCAACAACAGATCGTCCTGGCCGGCGAAATGTTTGGCGGCGGTTTCGGCGGCCTGGCCGGCATCGGAAAAATGAATAAAGCCATCTTGCAAATCGATCGGCGCGCCGCGGAAGACGCCTTCGTTTTGCGCCGCGCGCCACAACGTAACCGGACAAATCTTATAAATCGTCGAAATACCGTCGTAAGCCGTCATTTTGTTTCACCGTTGCGCCGCATTTTGATGGGATGCCGTCTTGTATACGCGGCCTTGTTCCTCATATTCGCTTCAAATCTTATCGGGGCTTCGTTACAAGGAACAGTATGCGCAAAACTGAGCAATACCTGATCGATACGGCCGACCAATGCATCAGGCTGGCGCGCGCCGGCCGCGAGATGGCCGCCGATCTTGAAGCCATGAGCAACAAGCTGATGGCCAAGGCGGTTGAACTCGATACCGCCCGTCAGCTTGACGAACAGAAGCCGGCGCCCGATCGCAAGGCGGCCGGCAACTAAGTTTGTCCTGCATGTTCTGCAAAGATAAAAAGCCCGGCGCTTGCGCCGGGCTTTTTCTTTGTGTCAGCGCGCCCGGGGGCTTACGCTGCGCCGCGCATTTCGCCGCCATGCGGCGGTGGGATCGGAGAGCCGTCGGCGGAATATTCGTTGAGCTTGTTGCGCAAGGTGCGGATCGAAATGCCGAGGATGTTGGCGGCATGGGTCCGGTTGCCGAGGCAATGCTTGAGCGTTTCGAGGATCAAGTCGCGTTCGACTTCCGCGACCGTGCGGCCGACCAGATTGCGCGTGACCTGCTCGGCGGCCATCGCAGCCTGTGACGCCATGTCAGTGCCGCGCGCCTGATCGAGCCGGGCGCCGTCAGGCGACAGAATGCCGTCGACGCCGATCTCAGCGCCGGTCGACAACAGCACCGCGCGGTGCAGGGTATTTTCCAGCTCGCGGACATTGCCGGGCCAGCGGTTGACGTTGAGCGCGCGGCGCGCCTCGACCGACAGCGGCCGCACCGGCAGCCCGTTGGCATCGGAGTATTTCTTGATGAAGTGGGTCGACAGTTCGGCGATATCGGCCGGCCGCTCGCGCAGCGGCGGGATCTTCAGGTTGACGACGTTCAGGCGGAACATCAGATCTTCGCGGAAGGTGCCGGCCCGCACCGCTTCGGTCAGGTTGCGGTTCGAGGTCGCGATGATGCGGATATCGACCGGCACCGGCTTAGAGCCGCCGACGCGGTCGATGATGCGCTCCTGAATCGCGCGCAGCAGCTTGGCCTGCAACCGGACATCCATTTCGGAAATTTCGTCGAGCAGCAGCGTGCCGCCATTGGCTTCCTCGAATTTGCCGATGCGGCGGCCGAGCGCGCCGGTGAACGAGCCCTTCTCATGGCCGAACAGTTCGGACTCCAGCAAGTTTTCCGGAATCGCCGCGCAGTTGACGGTGATGAACGGATTCTTGGAGCGCTGCGAGCGGGTGTGCACGAAGCGCGCCAGCACTTCCTTGCCGGTGCCGCTTTCGCCGGTGATCAGCACTGAGGCGTCCGAACCGGCGATCTGCTGCGCCAGCTTGACGACTGCGGCCATCGCGTCGTCGCGATAGATCATGTCGCGGGCGTCGTCGGTGACGGCGGCCAGTACCGCGGCGATCAGATCGGGATCGGGCGGCAGCGGGATGTATTCTTTAGCGCCGGCATGAATGGCGCGGACCGCGGCGCGGGCGTCATTGGTGACGCCGCAGGCGACGATCGGCACGTGGATGCGTTCGGCTTCGAGCCTGGTCACCAGGTCGCGAATGTCGAGCGAGACGTCGACCATCAAGAGGTCGGCGCCTTTGCCCCCGCGCAGCACCGCCAGCGCCTGCTCGTTCGAGTCGGCGTGGGTGACGGAGGCGCCTTTGTCCATCGCGATCTTGCTGGCGATGGTGAGCTGGCCGCCCAGCGTTCCGACGATTAGTAGCCGCATGACATCAGTCCTTCAGTGCGTGTCTGCGCTTGATCTAGTCCGGACGCCGACAGGCGTTTCCGGGATCGCGCGTTAGTTCGTATCCGACTTGATAATTTCCGTCATGGTTACGCCGAGTTTCTCTTCGACCAGCACCACTTCGCCGCGCGCGACCAACCGGTCGTTGACGTAGATATCGATCGCCTCGCCGACCTTGCGGTCGAGTTCCAGAACCGCGCCGGGTCCAAGCTTCAACAATTCGCCGACATCCATGCGGGTGCGGCCGAGCACCGCCGACACCTTCACGGGCACGTCGAACAGCGCTTCCAGGTCCTGGGCGCCGCGATGAACCAACTCGCGGTCGCTCTGGGCCTCGGCCGCGGCGTCGGGAACCATCGGCGCCTCGCCGCCCTCGAGATCGGGCAGCGGCACCTTGCTGTCATTGTCGTTGTTGTCACTCATCGCTTCGGTCTCCGAAAAGCCTGTTCGTCTAGTTCAGCGTCTGGGTGCGGGCCGCGACATAGCGGCTGACCACTTCGTCGATAACGGCCATCGTCGCGGCGCGGTCGCGAATGACGCCGCCATCGGCCCATTCGATCCGGCAGTCGCCGGGCGCCATCGTGTCGTCGGGCTGTACGACCAGGCGGCCGTCGAAGCCGCGCGTCTGCGCGATGTTCTCAAGCTTGTCCTTGGCCGCCTCGAAAATATCGGCGCCGATGTGGACGGAGATCTGCGGCGTCGTCACCAGTTGCCGGAAGGCGTCGGTGGCGAGCGCGGAGATCTCGGTGAACGGTTCGCGGGCGATCAATTCGGGCGCCAGCTTCGAGGCGACCGCGACGGCGACCTCGACCGCCTCGGTCTCCAGCTTGGTTTCGATGCCGGTCAGCGCTTGATGGATGCGGTCCATGTTGTCGGCGATTTGCAGCAAGGTCTTGGCGATGCGCTCGGCGGCCTCGGTGCGGGCCTGGGCCTGGCCGGCCTCGAAACCGGCGCGATGCGCGATCGATTCGGCGTCCTTGCTGCGGCGCTCGTGCTCGACCAGGGTAATGGTCGGCTTTTCGCCACCGCCGGCGAAGTCCTCATCGAACATGAATTTGGCGCTCGGCTTCATACCCACATGCGTCCTTAGTAAATGAGCTCGTCGTCGCCCTGACTCTTGGCGATCAGAATTTCACCCTTGGCAGCGAGATCCTTGGCGAGGTTGACCAGCAGCGTCTGGGCTTCGTCGACGTCGCGCAGGCGGACCGCGCCCATCGCGCCCATGTCGTCGACCAGCATCTTGGCCGCGCGCGACGACATGTTCTTGAAGAAGAATTCGCGTACCGGTTCGGCGGCGCCCTTGAGCGCGACCGCCAGCTTGTCCTTGTCGATGTTGCGCATCAAAGTCTGCGCCGAGCCGGCGTCGAGCTTGACCAGATCGTCGAAGGTGAACATCAGCGCCTTGATGCGCTCGGCCGAGTCGCGGTTCTCGTTCTCGAGCGAGGTCAGGAACCGGGTTTCGGTTTGGCGGTCGAAATTGTTGAAGATTTCCGCCATCACCTCGTGGGCGTCGCGCCGGCGGGTCTGCGACAGGTTCGACATGAATTCGGTGCGCAGAGTCTGTTCGACGCGCTCGATCACTTCCTTCTGGACCGCTTCCATCTTCAACATGCGGTTGACGCAGTCGAGCGACATGTCCTCGGGCAGGATCGACAGCACGCGGGCGGCATGCTCCGGGCGCAACTTCGACAGCACGACGGCGACGGTTTGCGGATATTCGTTCTTAAGATAGTTCGCCAGCACCTCTTCCTGAACGTTGGCGAGCTTTTCCCACATGTTGCGGCCGGCCGGGCCGCGAATTTCGTCCATGATGCCGGCGATGCGGTCGCTCGGCAGGAACTGCGCCAGCAGGCGCTCGGTGGCGTCGTAGTTGCCGAGCAGCGAGCCGGACGCCGACATGCGGCCGACGAATTCCAACAGCAATTGCTCGACCTGATCGGACTGAACCGTGCCGAGCTGAGACATCACGATCGAGATCGTGCGCAATTCATCGTCGTCGAGCAGGCTGAAAATCGAACCGCCATATTGTTCGCCGAGCGCCAGCATCAGCACGGCGGCGCGTTCCGGGCCGGTCAGCTTGGGCTTGGCGCTGGCGCCATTCGGCCGGGCGGAGAGTTCGGCCATCAGCTCGCCGATCTCTTCGCGGAGGGCCTCGTCGGTCGCGGCCTCTTCGGGTTTTTTAGCTGCTGTTGCCATTTAGGCCGCGTCCTCGTGAAGCCAACTGCGGATGATGGCGAGCGCCTCGTGCGGGTTTTTTTGCGCGAGTTCGCCGACCTTCTGCACCGATTGGGCGTGCACCTGGCCTTGCACCTGGGCGACGTCGATCATCGCCGAGGTGCGGTTGGAAATGGCGACCGCCTCTTCGCCGCCGACGATGGAGATATTGGTGCCGCCGCTGTTGGTGATACTGCTGCCGCCCTCGCCGTTCACCGGATTGCCGTCGGGACCGATATCGACGCCGCCGCCCAGCGCGCCGGCAACGCCGGCATAGCCGGCGGCGGCGGGGTTGTCGGATGTGATCACGCGGCGCACCAGCGGACGCACCACCAGCAACAGCACCAGCAGCGTCAGCAGCGCCATCACGCCCTTTTCGGCGGCGCCCATGATGTCGTCTTTGGTGAACTGTAGATACTTGTCCCAGCCGGTCGGTTCGCTGATCGGTATCGGCGTGGTGTCGGCAAAGCGCAGATTGACGACTTCGACCTGGTCGCCGCGCTTGGCGTCGAAGCCGATCGCGGTGCGCACCAGCGCGGCGATGCGGTCGATCTCCTGCCGCGACCGCGGCTGGTAGACCATCTCGCCCTTGGCATTCTTGACGTAGCTGCCGTCGACCAGCACGGCCGCCGAAATGCGGTTGACGCGGCCGGCTTCGATCACCTCGGTCTTGGTGGTGCGCGAAATCTCGTAATTGACGATTTCCTCGGTCTTTTTGGTCTGGTCCTTGCTGGTGGCGGCGTCGCTGTTGTTGTTGCCGGGCAGCTGGCCGGACACCGACACCGCGCCGCCGGTTTTGCCGTCGGCCGTGGAGGATTGTTCTTCGCGGGTCTGGCTCGAGCGCACGACGCGGCCGTCGGGATCGTATTTGTCGCTCGTTTCGGTGACGCGGTTGAGGTCGAAGTCGGCGTTCAATTCGACGCGGGCGTGGCCCGGCCCGACCACCGACGATACGATGGATTGGACCTGGGCGCGCAGACGGTTTTCAAAGGCGGCCTTGCGCTCGTCGACGCCGCCGGTGCCGCCGAGCGTACCGTCCTGCGCGGCGCCGTCGGCCAGCAGCCGGCCGGTTTCGTCGATTACCGACACGCGATCGGGCTTCAAGCCGTTGACCGCGGTCGCGACCAGATGGCGGATGGCGCGGACCTGGCCGGGCTCCAGCTGGCCGCGCACCTTGAGCACGATTGAGGCGGTGGCCTCGACCTTATCGCGCGAAAACAGCGGCCGCTCCGGCAGCACCAAGTGGACGCGCGCCGCCTCGACGCGGTCAAGGCTGCGAATGGTGCGTGCCAGTTCGCCTTCCAGCGCCCGCAAATGATTGATGTTCTGAATGAAGCTGGTGGCGCCGAGCGCGTCGGACTTGTCGAAAATCTCGTAGCCGACGCCGCCGCCCTTGGGCAGGCCGCCTTCGGCCAGTTTCATGCGCAGCCGTGCCACCTGATCCTTGGGCACCATGATAATGGCGCCGTCATTCCTGATTTTGTAGGTGACCGCCTGACGATCCAGATCCTTCATGATCGCGCTGGAGTCGTCCATCGACAGGTCGGTGAACAACGGCACCATCTGCGGCGTCGTCATCTGGATCATCAGAAAGGAGAAGAAGCCGATCAGCGTGAGCGTAACGGCGGCCATCGCCGCCATACGCGCCGCACCGAGCGACTTCACAAAATCGAAGAAACCTTGCACTGGCTCATCCTACCGGTCGGTAGCGGTCGTCGCGTCCCACCCGGCAAGTTTTGCCCAGTATATGGTTAGCGTCTGGTTAACGAAATTAACGGGCGCGTCCTGTTAAACCGCCGCGCGGTTGCGTAACGGCGCCATGAATCGTTCAGCGTGCCGTCAGGGATCGTTTGGGGGCGAAAGGTCGATTGGGGCGGCGGTGTCATCGCGATGTCGCGCGATCGTGCCATCTTATCTTTGCGCCTAGGTGGCGCCGGCCGGCGCGAGCGAAGGCCCAAACGAAAACGCCGGCCACGAGGGCCGGCGTTTCGTCAATAGATTGGCGTAAAAGGGTATTACTGCCGATACTGTTGGATGCGCGTGGTGCGCAGGCCGGCCAGACCGTGCTGATCGATCGAATATTGCCAAGACAAAAATTCTTCGACGGTCAAAGTATAGCGGGCACAAGCTTCTTCGAGCGATAGCAGGCCACCACGAACGGCTGCGACCACTTCCGCCTTGCGGCGAATGACCCAGCGTTTCGTTGTCGGCGGCGGCAGGTCCGCGATAGTAAGCGGACTGCCATCGGGCCCGATGACATATTTGACCCTCGGGCGGTGGGGTTCGGTCATTGGTTTACTCACAAAGACTCGACTGACACTGACTGTTACTGAGCGAAAAACTACAGGGTGCGACTTAAAATTTGCCTAAGCTTACGGCGCAGAACAGGAAAAGTTTGCCCGGTTTTTGCTAACCTTTTGGTTACGGATGGCTTGAACCGGACGCGGCGGCAAGTGGCAATCTGATACCCGAGCGAATAATACTGCCGTGTCTATTGGGCTTTTTGACGGTCGCGGCCGGGAACAATTTGGTCTGTTCCGGCAAGCGATAGCCGTGAACTTGGCCAGCTATCGTCGTGTTGGCACTTACAGCGCCGGTATATTTTGTTCCGGCCACGCCAAGATTGCGGCTGGCTTTGCTTGATGCCGGCGCTGGCCCGGTGCCGAGGCCGCCCGGCCCAAGCGGCCTCGGCGGTTTAGTTCTTAGTTCGTCGTCGTGTTGCTTCCGGTGTAGCCCGGGCGAATGATCTGCTTGATCTTGTCCATCGAAAAGTTTTGGCCGTTGATCGACAGCACCGGCGGCGTTTGCGTCAGGTCGACTGAATCGACCATGGCCTGGACCTGGGTCGAAATCGCGGTCGTCTGTCCGCTGGCGTCGACGCCGGTCACCGTCATTGTATAGGCGCCGTCCGGCCATTGCGTGCCGTTATTGCCGCGGCCATCCCAGGTGAAGTTTTGATTGCCGGCATTGACCGCGAAGGTGCCGGTATAGGCGGTCTGCCCGGTTGAATCGGCAATGGTAACGGTGGCGTTGGCCGGCTTGGTCGCATTCATCGTCCAGTTCGCCGAACCGCCGGTGAGCTGGGCGCTTGAACCGTCGACCACCACGGTGGCGCCGACATAGGCGAGCGCCGTCGTCGACTGCGCGCTCTTCTCCAGCGCGACCAGACTGGAGAGCTGATCGTTCTGCTTCATCTGCTGTTCGACCGAGGCGAACTGCACCAGCTGTTGCGTGAACTGATTGGTGTCGAGCGGGTCGAGCGGGTTCTGATTCTTGAGCTGGGTCGTCAGCAAGGTCAGAAAGGTCGTGAAATTTCCGGCGATCGTCGAGTTGTCGACGGCACTCGATGTTGTGCTCGAACTCGAGCTCGAGCTTGAGGTGTTCGTGACCGGCGTCGCGGTGATCGGTGTCGTCATGGTTCGTTCCTTGGCCTGAACCTAAACGCGGATGTCGAGGCCGCCGGTTTGACCGGCGTAACGGGTGTAGTTGTTCTGGACCGGCGCGGCCTGCCTGAGCTGTTCGTCTTCGACCACGATGTGGGCGCGCTGGCCGCCGCCACTATTTGTATCGCTCTGCTGCTGATTGCCCGATTGGTTGTTCAGCGAGAACTGCAGGCTGTTGTTGGAGGTCTTGAGGCCGGCGTCCTGCAACGCCCGTTCTAGGCCAGAAGAGTCGCGGCGCAACATATCGAGCGTATCGGTGCGGTCGGCGACGATATGCGACGTCACATTGCCGCTCTTGTCGACGTCGAGTTTGACATGGATGCGGCCGAGGTCGGCCGGATCGAGCCGGATGTCGAATTGGTGCTTACCGGCGAGCGCCTTGCTGGTGATCTCGAAGCCGACATTGGCGAGCGGCACCGGAGCGTTGTTGTTGGTGGCTGCAGCCATTGCCGGCGCGGCGGCCGTCGCCGGCGCGGTCGTGGTGGCGGCCGGGGCCGGCGCGGTCAGAACCTGGGGCTGGGCCGGATCGGCGCCGGGCTTCAGTGCGGCGACATTATTGGTGTCGGCACCTGGCTTGGCGGCGGCTTTGGTGTCTCCGTCGGCGCCAACGCCACGATGGCTATTGACCGCAGTCTGGGCCTGGGGGGCGGCCGCATTGTTGGGATCGCTGGCCTGTGCCTTGGCGTCGGTCGGCGTCGCCGCATTGGGATCGGTGGCCGTGGTGGCGGCTGTGGCGGTCGCCGGGCTCGACTTGACGTCGGTTTTGGCGTCGGTCTTGGCTTCGGCCTTGGCGTTGGTTTTGCCGTCCGCCGGGACGGCGGCCGCGGCGGTCGTCGCCGCGTCGTTTTGCCATCCGTTTTGGCGCCAGCCGCAAGGCCGGTCAGTTCGGTGGTGTTACCGCCGGTCGCGGCGCCGGTCTTGGCCTCCGACTTGCCGTCCGTTTTGGCGTCCGCCTTCGTGTCCGCTTCGTGTCCGTATTGGCGCCGGTCTTCTCGGTGGTCTTGTCGGTCGTCTTGGCGTCGGTTCCAAGGTCCGAGATCGCGGCGGTTTTGACGTCAGCCGGTGCGCTAGCCTTGGTGTCAGACTTGGTCTCGGACTTGGCGCCAGACGTGGCGGCCGCTTTGGCGTCGGTTTTGCCGTCCGCCTTAGCGCCCGTCTGGCCATCGGCGGCTTTTCCGTCGCCGGCTTTGGTCTTTTTGCCGGCTTTTTCCTGCAGCGCGGCCAGAACGTCCGGCTGGGCGGCCTTGGCCGCCGCGGTCGCGCTTGCCGTGTCCGAACCGTTGGCGGTCTGCGCGTCTGCCGAGGTGTTGTCCATCGCGACCGGAACCGAGACCACAGCCGCGACGGCAGCCGTCGTGGCGTCCGGCTGGCCGGGGGTCGAGGCCGCGGTGGCATCGCCGGTCGCCGTGCCGTCGCCGGTGGCTTTGTCGTCGGCTTTTTTGGCGGTTTTGTCACCGGACTTATCGCCGGCTTTCGTTTTGGCCGGGGCTTTGTCGCTGGCGGCGGTTTTCGTGTCGTTAACGGCCGGATCGGCCTTCGAATTGTCTTTGGCCGGGGCATCCGGCTTGTCCGGGGCGGTTTTGTCGCTGCTTTTCGCCGTTTTGGCGTCATCCTGCCGGGCCGGGGCCGGGGCCTGGTCGGCGCGCGGCGCCGGAGTGTCGGACGCGCTCTGCGTGCGCGGTTCCGGGGCCGGCGGGGCAGGGGTGTTGTCGATCAGGCTCTCAAATGGCGTCGCCGCCGCCGCCGCGCGGTCGGCGGCATAGCTTGGCCGCGCGTTCGCGGTCAGCGAGCGGTTGAGGGCGTAAGGACTGGGTTCAGACGCAACTTGTGACACAGGCGGACCTCCGGATTTCCGGTTTTGGATCTGCAATCGTCAGGCCAGCCCCGCCTTTGAGATAATACTTATAAATTACAATGGCTTATCTGTTTTCTGCCGGTTCGCGGGTCGGGCCGACCCGGCATCCCGTGCTGGCCAGGCGGCAGGATTTGCCGGGCGGCCGGAGGCCGGAGGGTGGGTTAGCGCGCCTCAAATCTTGGTTTGAGCGCTTTCATTGCGCGCCATCGGCCGCCACATATAGTAAGAAGAGCCATGTCAAAAACCGCCACGCTCAATTCTCTCGATCTGAACGCCCGTCCGCAGGACACCCGCGTCGTCGTCGCCATGTCCGGCGGCGTCGATTCATCGGTGACCGCGGCTTTGCTCAAGGCCGAGGGCTATGATGTGGTCGGCGTCACCTTGCAGCTTTACGATCATGGCGCAGCGACCCACCGCAAGGGCGCCTGCTGCGCCGGCCAGGACATCCACGATGCCCGCCGGGTCGCCGAGCGCATCGGCATTCCGCATTACGTGCTCGACTATGAGAGCCGCTTCAAGGAAGCGGTAATCGACCGCTTCGCCGAAAGCTACATCGCCGGCGAGACGCCGGTGCCGTGCGTCGCCTGCAACATGTCGATCAAGTTTCATGATCTCCTGATCACCGCGCGCGAACTCGGCGCCGATGTGCTGGCGACCGGCCACTACATCGCCTCGCGTAGTCTTCCGGGCGGCGGCCGTGGGTTGTTCCGCGCGCGTGAAGAAGAACGCGACCAGAGCTACTTCCTGTTCGGCACCACGCAAGAGCAACTTGAGATATTGCGCTTTCCGCTCGGCGACAAGACCAAGGCGGAAACCCGCGAACTGGCGCGCGCTTATGGACTGGCGATTGCCGACAAGCATGATAGCCAGGACATCTGCTTCGTGCCGACCGGGCATTACGCCGACATCATCGAACGCTTGAAGCCGGGCGCGGCCGAGGCCGGCGATATCGTCGATCTCCACGGCAAGGTGCTGGGCACGCATGCCGGCATTATTCATTACACTATCGGACAGCGGCGCGGCCTGGGCTTGCCGGCGGGACGCCGCTTTATGTCGTGCGGCTCGACGCCGATGCCCGCCGCGTCGTGGTCGGTCCGCGCGAGGCGCTGCGCACGCGCGGCATCGTGCTGCGCGACGTCAACTGGATCGGCGATGGCGATCTCGACGAAGTTCTGGCCGACGATAAGTTGGAAGTCTTCGTCAAGGTACGATCGTCGCGTCCGCCGCAGGCGGCCTGGCTGCGTCACGGCGCCGAAGGCTACGAAGTCGAACTGGTCGACGGAGAACATGGCGTGTCGCCCGGACAGGCTTGCGTGTTCTACGATGCAGGCGAAGGCCAGGCGCGCGTGCTCGGCGGTGGCTTCATCAAGAGCGCTGTGGCGGCGGCCGAAAAGGTTCATGCCGATAATGAAACGCTCGCCGTGGCAGCCGCGCGCGGTTAAGATAACGCGGCGTGGCTGAAACCTTTGGCGCCGCCGAGAACGTTTAATGGGTGGCAATTAGAAGAAAAGTCATGGGGGGCGATCTGAACAGGCACGGCGTCACGTGCGCTTACGCGCGCTGGGCGCCGATTTACGATTTCGTGTTCGGCAAGGTGTTCGCGCCCGGCCGGGCCGAGTTGATTGCGGCCGCCGAGAAAGTCTGCGGGCCGCAAGGCGGCCGCATTCTCGAAGTCGGCGTCGGCACCGGCATATCGCTGCCCGACTATTCGCCGGCCAACCGGATTACCGGCATCGATCTGTCCGAGCCGATGCTGCGCAAGGCGCAGGAACGGGTCGCCGAATACAAGCTCAACAATATCGATGCACTGTGCGTGATGGATGCCGAGCGCATGGCGCTGCCCGATCAGTATTTCGACGTCGTGGTGGCGCAGTTCGTCATCACCGCGGTGCCGAACCCGGAAGCCACGCTTGACGAATTCGTCCGCGTCACCAAGCCGGGCGGCGAGATCATTCTGGTCAACCACATCGGCGCCGAAGATGGGCCGCGCCGGATTTTCGAGCTGGGTTTTTCGCCGATCGCGCGCCGGCTCGGCTGGCGGCCGGCGTTCCGGTTTGGCCGGATCGGCGACTGGGCGGCGCGTCATGGTGGGGTGCGGGTGCTGGAGCGCCGGGCGCTGCCGCCGACTTATAATTTCACGCTGATCCGGTTTGCCAAGCTGGCGGCGGACGAAAAAGCCGCCTGAACAGCGTCGGGCAGGGCGGTCCAACTGGCTCCGGACGGTGAAACCGCCGCTGGTGCCGACGAAAACCCAGGAAGTGGCAGTCGGATCAGGACTTTTCGGTGAGCTTGCTTGACAGGCAAGCTCCGCCCTTCCTATATCCGCCCATCCTGCGCTTCGGCCGGGATCGGTGGCGGGGTAGCTCAGTTGGTTAGAGCGGCGGAATCATAATCCGTAGGTCGGGGGTTCAAATCCCTCCCCCGCTACCAATAATATCAATGACTTACGGTGTTTTTGATCCAGTGTCTTTTTTCCGTACCACGGTTCGTACCACGTATCCTGTCAGCTTGGCGTAGCCGTGCGTATGATCGCATTTGACTGGGTGCACGGGATATCTCTGCGACATGCACTGCACTCGCCAAAATCCGCCCCATTCGACGTGGAAATGCTGAAAGAACGCTTTGAGCCTCTAAAAGCGCAGCTGACTCTTAATCAGCGGGTCCCAGGTTCGAGCCCTGGTGCGCCCACCACGCTGATTTTAAACGATAATTTGTCGTTTTCCAAGCCGGCCAAAATGATCATTTTGGCCGGTTTTTGGTGCGTGGCTGGTGCGTGCCGCAAATTGTCATTTTGTGCCACGCGGAAATGACTCTCCGTCCCGACTTTGGTCGCGCCAAGCCGTCATTTTCGTAAGTGGCATGACTGCAAAATTTGGCGTGGACGCCGTGACATCGGCGTCGGGTGCCTGCGGTGCAATGTCCATGCACGGCATAGGAGATCGGGTCAGGACGTTGGTTGGCGCTTTGGACTTGCTGGGCGGGCGGCTAAATCCGTGGAGTAACGCTCAGCCCGGGGTCCAAGATGCCTGTGCAAGCCAAATTAGACGATTCCGCGCCCGTTCCATCACGCAAGCCGGAGACAGATCTTAGCTACGAAAAAGGCGGCCAAAAGCTCCTAGACCGCGCAATGCGATTATTTCCGGATGCCAGCGATCCGATCGAAGCGTTTATCCATTTGTGCGACGACCCGGAGTGGGTCCTGCGATCGTCTACGACGCGCACGTATAAGGCCAGGATAGTCAAGTGCATCGAGGTTGAGGTCGCCGCCGGCCGTTGCGATCCCCAAAGCGCAATCGAAGGCATCGAAAGAACCACTGAGCTTCTCGACCAGCGGCGCGGCAATCCCGAGGCGCGGACCTCGCGATTAAAGTGCATGGATGTGACAAGGGAGGAAATTCAATTCATTGCCGACGATCTGCGAAGGCGCATCGCTGTCAAGAGAGATATCGTGAACGAAGTTCTTTTGCTATACGTCCAGTTGGACCCGCAGCTCGGCTTGCGCTCGTGCGAGTGGCAACGCGCACGTATCGTTGGCCGGACGTTGGTCATCCTAAATGCTAAGTTCTCGAACGACAGGGCGCCGGGGGTTGATCGTCGCATTTCCCTTGAGCGTGTACCGGCGCAAATCGTTCTGGGCGTTAAGCGGCTGATTGAAATGATAGGTACGCTGGTTGAAATGCATGGATCATGGGAAAAAGTGCATGGCCTCCTGGCGGAACGTTTAGCGCGGATTTGCAAACGGCTACGGTTGGTGCGGATTTCACTTTATTCTCTCAGGCATGCGGCAATGGCTACCTGGAAGAGAGCAAAGCTTAGTCGCGTCGAAATCGCCGCCCTAGCTGGCCACATTTCGATAACGACCGCGTGCCGGCATTACGCACCTGGCAAACACGGCTGGGATCCGAAAACCGTACGCGTGAACGCTGACCCTCAAACAATCGCTATCGTGCGCCAATACTCGGAGAGTACATCCAAGTTTAGGTTTCCGGAGCCATGGTCGCCTCCCGCAGATTGGACCGCTCCACCACCCTCAATGAGTCTCTAATTCTTTAGCCCCGCGCGCGAGTTAGGGTCTTGAGAATTCTGGCCCGCACTACGCGCCACTCGCGCCAGATAAAAACCGGTGCGAATACTACGGAATGTTATTCGGCGTGCAAATTTGACCCCCTAACCGGGGGTATCGGCGTCCAAAATTGACCCCCTGCCATTCGGCCTGATGCGCTGCCCGCTTTAAATCAAAGCGGGTGGTGGGGGAATGCTGTGTGAATTGGCGCGGGGGTCAAGTTGCTGGAGGTACTGGCAGCAACGCTCTGAAGAAAAATTAGAAAGCCCATTGGGGTGGGGTCACGATCGGCGCCGATCGTGACCCCACCCAGACGAAGAATTGGTCAACTGCAACAAGGAATTGCCGCCGTTAGTTCAAGGGGCCAAGTTCGGCGCCGATTAACACCATGGCCTGACCCGGCGCCGTTCCATCGTCGCTTTTTACAAAGGGTAGGGCGACATAGTAGGTGAGGCTCACCGCTTTTTCCTAGCTTTCTTGGCCTCGACCGCTTTCGTGATTTCACGGGCCTTCTCCAGCGGCACTCCAAAGCTCTCTGAGATGTAGCTGGCCTGGTCTTCTTCACTCATGCGGCACCTTTGGCATTGAAATGGGGTATGCCCCTCGATAGAACAAAACAGGAACTCAGAGTCAAGGATGCGCCTCGTAGACTATCCCTTCGTCATGGTCAGGATGTGCTGCAACACCTGCAAGCGGTCGGGGCAGTCCAAACTCGCCCGTTTAGCGGCAAAATACGGCTGTGAAATTACCCTGGACGAGCTTTTGGAGCGGATAAGCAGGGATTGCCCGTGGCGAAAGGACGGGGCGTTTCAAAAGAGCGGGTGCGGGATTTACTGCCGCGACCTGCCGCCGAGGGTACCGCCAGACCTCCCTCCGGGGATGGTCAAGCTCAGAGCGGTTGGCTGATGGCTCGCTATAAAGGCCGTTTATCCGCCAAGGCCATCGAACGGCGGTTTCCGCACATCGTCCTATCGGTTGGTCAGTCGTCGCCTGCGAGCGGCACTGATACGGATTGACATGCTCATCGACTATCCGCTTGCCAGCCTGGTCATCAACGAGTTCAAAGGGCATTGAACAAAACGCAGTGAAGGGGGTCGATTTAGCGGCAGCGCTATTCTCTTGGCGCCGCCGTTATGCGGATCAGTCATCGGCCAAAATTGCAAATCTCGGATTCGGATCTCGCTTGGTCAGAAGGGGCTCACTCGATCATGCCGTTTTCCTGCGCTGCGCGAATCAAGCCCCGGTGGCGACTAATCTCGCCCTGCACTTTGCGCAACTGCCACTCCGGAACCGTACGTGCGGCTTTCGCGCTGGCAAGAGCGTCAATTTTTCGTCCCAGGCGCGCCAGCAGCATTCGCATGCTTCGAACCTGACCCGAAAGAGCCGGGAGGTGATCGAGCACAATGGTCGTCATCGAAGTCTCTCCTTGTTGGTGCAGAGGTCCGGCCTCCGACGGCTGCCATATGTGCTCCGCCGCATATGAATTCGATTGGGAAATCAACACCGCGGAATAAACGCGTCATAAAGAACGGTGGCGAGTTACGCCCCGCATCCCCTTGCGGCGATCTTTATATCTTCTTGATATTTCGCAATCGCAATCCGCATCGCTTCCTTATTGCTTAAAGCCTATTTCGAAGCTCGCTCCAGAACCTTTGAAAGGGAGCACATCATGCTCGACCTCGTCATGTTGGCAATTGGAATTGGCTTTTTCGGGTTATCGATCGGCTACGCCGTCGTCTGCGACCGGCTCTGAGAGGAGCACGCTATGATTTTCGACTATTCGCTCGCCGGCCTCGTGACCGCGGGGCTGCTGTTCTACCT
>CAWHKU010000002.1:0-90926 GCA_963830125.1 uncultured Alphaproteobacteria bacterium
GAATCATTGAGGCCGCGCGGAATACGGGCCGGGTCGAGCACCACGGCGGCCGCCACCACCGGACCGGCCAACGGCCCACGGCCGACCTCATCGCAGCCTGCAACCGGAAACAGGCCGGCGTTGATCGCGCGCCGCTCGCGCCGGAAGGTCGGGCGCGAAACTGGCGCCAGGCGCCGTCCCGGACCTGTCGGTATTTTTTTACAAGACAATTCATTCATCAATCAGGACGCGACAGGTCCGCCATGTCAAATGCGGCCGTGGATGGCATTGGATGCCGAGACCAAGCATTCGCCGGTTCCTCACGGTCGCGCCGCGACGCCCGGCGCTGCGGCGAAACTTGCGCGCAAAAATTCCCGCAGCAAACCCTCGCCCACGCACCAACATATTCCGCGCCTGCGACCGTTAAGTGCGCGTTGTCCTGATAGAGCAATAGGCCGTTGGAAACTGCAATACACCGGCCACTGCGGCATAAGTAATCTTCCGGCAACAGCAAAGTAACCTTGTCGGGAGGGCCCGCTGCACCGCGCGCAGCATGTCGTTGATTCCTGCGGTGTGGCTTTGCGCGGCGGCGAGCGACAAGGCCGGGCAAGGAGCAACGGCGGCGGCGGGTGAAAGAGGTCCGATTTTGATCGCGCGTCGGTCAACCTCGCAGGCGAGATTGACCTGTGCTCCGACAAGCAAATAGCGACGTCCGGTCCCGAGCAGCGCAATCGTATTCTCAATCGCCTTGCGCCAGACCGCCATGTGGCGCGCCTCCGGCGTAAGCGACAATACTTTGCCAGCGTCATCGGTCAAAGCACCGAGTTCCCATCTTTGCGACATCACGACGGGTGCCGAATTTTTGCGAATAGCGGCAAACGTCTGATCGCGAAACTGCCCGGCAGCCCCGGTTGACCTCACCATTGGCCAGGATCCGTTGCAAGCCGACAAGCATTGTGCAGCCGCCTTGCGTCAACGCCTCGCCGCGCAGATTAAACTCACGCGCAACCGGGATAAAAGCAGGGATCAGATGCTCCATTTGCGAATCGCCAATTAATAGAAAACGGCGCGTACCCTCGAGATCGCCGAAGGCGCATTCCGATCGGCTATCCGAGACACAGGCGGTAAGGCCGTTGCGATGTTTTTCGCTCTCGTGGCGCTGGGCCACGCTCAGGCGCGCCGGCAAGCCATCCTGGCGAACGACATAGATAGCCGGCACCGCTAGCAACGTAACCAGAATAGCACTGACACCGGCCAGTTTGAAAAAACTGGTCATGCTTTCCGGTGCGCGCGGTCGGCGGAAAGGGGTCTCGACCCAAAAATACATTCCGGTCGCGACCGCGACAGACAGTGCGATCAAAGTAACTTTATCTGCCGGAGCCGAGATTTCGCCAAAGGCAAAACGGCCAAAAACCATGATCGGCCAGTGGCAAAGATAAAGCGAATAGGAAATGAGACCGACGCCGACAACCAGTCGGTTGCTGAGGAAGCGGCCAACAACAGGCACGTCGCCGGCATAGATAACCATGGCCGCGCCGAGGCAAGGCAACAACGCCGCCAATCCCGGAAACGGCGTTTGCTTGGTGAACCCATATATTGAAGCCGCGATCGCTGTCAGCCCCAGGGCCACTATCAACTGCCGCGCCGGCACCGAATTCAGCGGCCGCTTTTCGGCTTCGATGCACAATGCACCGATGACGAATTCGAATACCCGGAACGGCGCCAGGTAAAACACGGCCGACGGATCGCGCCGAAGCCAGATTTCACAGGCGGCAAGCGAAATCAGGCCAGCAGCAGCCAATAAAGCCATGAGCCATCTTGTCAGCCCGGCACGGGCGGCGGCAAACAAGGCCGCTGGGCAAACAAGATAAAACTGCTCTTCCAACGACAACGACCAGGTGTGCAGCAACGGCAGATAATCGGTATTGGTGACGAAATAGTCGTGCGAGTCGCGCCACAACGCAATATTTGATACCGCGGCGAATGTCGTAACAACGGTCCGCGCAAAATCTCGCAGGTCTTCAGGCGATAGAAGAATTAGCGCGGCGACGAAGGATGCCAGCACCGTAAATAGCAACGCGGGAAATAGCCGGCGGATGCGGCGCGCATAGAAACGATTGAAGGTGAATTTTCCGGCGGCGATGTCGAACAGTATGTAGCGGGTGATCAGATAGCCGGAGATCACGAAGAAAATATCGACACCAACATAGCCGCCGCTGAATCCATCGATCTTCGCGTGAAACAGCAACACGGCGACAATAGAAATCGCACGCAGACCGTCTATTTCTGGGCGATAAGTGACGCCCGGCCTGTTATTCATTCGCCGCAATCACTCATTCGCCGTCGATGGCTCTGGTTTACAACTAGATCAAACTATCGCATTTAAGCGATAGCGCCAATATGAGCGCGAATTGGCCCAACACCGTAAAATGCAGTCGGCTATTGTGCGCCAGACTGCAACCCTAAACTTTCGAAACGGCACGCTTGTATTTAATGTCGCTGCGGTAAGGTGACCGCATAGTTTCGCACTAGCTGCACGTCACGGCCATCGCCACATGACTGGTCGAGTTCTTCGCCGCACTTATGACGGCGGTCGATATGATGTTCGGCTCGCGCCGGAAAGGTCGGGCGTCAACCGGCGCCGTGCGTGCTTTTGGTTTGGCTGTCGGCGTACGGCCCATCACAGATGGGTACGCGGCAGGCCATTGAAGTCAATCGCGAAAACCGGGCCGTGAATTCGCAGTGTGGATTTCGCGAGCGGCGCCTAATTCGGCAGCATCAGCCGGCCATCGGCCGTCAGCGGGAAGTCCGGATTATAGGCGACTTCCCATAAATGGCCGTCGGGATCGAAGAAATAGCCGCTATAGCCGCCCCAGAAAACATCCTCGGCGGATTTCTGCACCGTCGCGCCGGCGCGATAGGCGCGGTCGATGGCCAAATCGACTTCCTTTTTCGAGCGGCAATTCCACGCCAGCGAAATGCCGCGAAAAACCGGCGACAAATCCTCAAACGAAATCTCGGCGTCTTTCGCCAGTTCGGTCGATGGAAAGACCGAAATAACGCAAGCCCCGGCTTTGAAAAAGCCGACGCCTTCGGCGCCTTGCGCGCGCCGCTCAAAGCCGAGCGCTTCGTAAAAGGCGATGCTGCGGTTCAAATCGGTGACGCCGAGCGTCACCAGCGACAGAATGGCTTGCGGGTCTTCCATGGCTGAGCTCGTTTAAGATGCTTCGAACAGACTGAGTTGCGCGTCGTCCGGCTTGGGATGCGCTGAAATGCTCGGTCGAGAGCTGCAGCCGGTTGGTGTTGAGCCCGAGCTTCTCGCAGGCGACTTCAAAGCGCCGGCCGATCATCCAGGCATAAGGCCCGGTGCCCTTCATGCGCTTGCCCCATTCCGAGTCGTAATCCTTGCCGCCGCGCATGTCGCGGATCAGCTTGAAGACGTGGTTGGCGCGGTCGGGATAATTCGCCGACCAGCCATTCCTTGAACAGGTCGCGCACTTCGAGCGGCAGCCGCAGCAGCACGTAGCCGGCTTCCTTGCAGCCCGCGGCCTGCGCCGAGTCGAGAATGCGTTCGATCTCGCTGTCGTTGAGCGCCGGGATCACCGGCGCC
This sequence comes from uncultured Alphaproteobacteria bacterium, assembly GCA_963830125.1. Taxonomy (GTDB): domain Bacteria; phylum Pseudomonadota; class Alphaproteobacteria; order Rhizobiales; family Xanthobacteraceae; genus Pseudolabrys. Next base: position 3,590 of record CAWHKU010000002.1, read on the forward strand.
ACCATCACCGTCGTCGGCACGCCGGCCTGGCTGAGACGGCGCAAGGTTTCCAGCCGCCGCGTCGGCGTCGCCGCGCGCGGCTCCATGCGGCGCGCCAGTTCGGGATCGAGCGTTGTCACCGACAGCGCGACCTTGGCGAGATTGCGCTCGGCCATGCGGGCGAGAATGTCGAGATCGCGCAACACCAGCGCCGACTTGGTGACGATGCCGACCGGGATGGCCGGCGCGGTCGAGCACTTCCAGAATGCGGCGCATGACTTTGTAGCGCCGCTCGATCGGCTGGTACGGGTCGGTATTGGTGCCGATCGCGATCACCTTCGGCGAATAATTCGGCGAAGAGAGCTCACGTTCCAGGAGGTCGGCTGCCTCCGGCTTGACGAAAAGCTTGGATTCGAAATCGAGCCCGGGCGACAGGCCGAGATAGGCATGGGTCGGGCGCGCGAAACAATAGACGCAGCCGTGCTCGCAGCCGCGATAGGGATTGATCGAGCGGTCGAAGCCGATGTCGGGCAACTCGTTGCGGGTGATGATCTTGCGGGTGGCGTCGGTCTGCACCGTGGTCTTGAAGACCGGCAGGTCGTCGAGCGTCGCCAGCCGTCGTCGAAGGCGATGCGCGCCTGCGGCTCGTAGCGGCCGGAGGCGTTCGATTGCGCCCCGCGCCCGCGACGGCGCTCATGCTCGACCACGACGCCGAGCAGGCCGGTCAAGTCATCGATGCGAACACCCGCCGGCGCGGAGGGCAGCTCCGGGCGGTCGGCAAAACCGTGCGACACCGGCGGGCGTTTCAGGGCTGAAGTGTGATCTAGCCATGGGCCGTAACCTAGTGTCGCTATCGTGAACATAACAAGAACATTTTTTAACGACCTGCAATTTCGTCGCGTTTTGCGCTCGATCTCGTGGGGCGAAATTCGAAATCCCACATGATATGGTGGCAACTTGATCCACAGCTTGCGGTTCAACCGGGTTTCATGCTGAGCGTCGTCATTGCCACCCACGAATCGGAGCGCGCCTTGGTGCCGACTTTGGCCGCCCTGGTGCCGGGGGCGATGGCCGGGCTGATCAGCGAAGTGGTGGTGGCCGATGCCGGTTCGACCGATGCGACCGAAGAAGTCGCCGACATCGCCGGCTGCCGCTTCATCGGCCTCAAGCGAGGCTCTGGGCGCGCGGCTGAAAGCAGGCCGCGATCAGCACCCGCACGCCCTGGCTGATGTTCCTGCGCGCCGGCTGCGTGCCGGAGCCGGGCTGGATCGCGGCCACCGAGGCTTTCATGGAAGCCGCCAGCCGGATCGACGGCGCCGGCGCGCGCCGCCGTGTTCCGCCCGCCGGCCGCGGCCGATTTGATGCGGCCGGGCCTGTCGGAAGTGCTGGCGCTGATGCGGGTCGCCTTCGGCGGCGGCGCCCAAGCCCGAACAGGGCCTGCTGATCGCCCGGCGATTTTACGACGCGCTCGGCGGCCATCCCGAAGGGGCCGATGCCGAAGCTGCCCTGCTGCGCCAGCTCGGCCGGCGGCGGGTTTCGATGCTGGCGGCGGGCGCGAGGCTAGGCCGGATCAGATACTTGACTTTGTCAACTAATTGACCGACCCTGACCCGGCCATGAAAACCGCCCGGTCGACAACCATCGCATCGCTGCCGTGCGCCGGCTTCAACCGCTTCTACACGCGGCAGATCGGCGTGCTGCGCAAAAACTATCCTCGACAGCCCCTACTCGCTCGGCGAAATGCGCGTGCTGTACGAACTGGCGCAAGGCAAGCGACCTCACCGCCAGCGACATCGGCCGCGCGCTCGATCTCGACGCCGGCTATCTGTCGCGCTTGCTGCGCAAATTCGAAAAAAGCGGTCTGGTCAGCCGCACCACATCGAAGGCGGACGCCCGCCAAAGCCACCTGGCGCTGACCGCCAAGGGCCGAAAGACTCTACGCGCCGGCCGAAAAGCGCTCGCAGAACGATGTCGCGGCGATGCTCGCGACGTTAAGCGATGGCCAACAGCAACAACTGGTGAATGCCATGCAAACCATCGAAAGCCTGCTCGGCGGCTGAGGCGCAACAGCCGACCGCCGCGCTCCTACACCTTGCGCGCGCCCAAACACGGCGACTTCGGCTGGATCGTTTCGGCGCACGCGCAGATCTACGCGCGCGAATATGGCTGGGGCGATCCATTCGAAGGCTTGTGTGCGCGAAATCGTCGCCGACTTCGTCAAAAAATACGATCCGGCTTGCGAGCGCTGCTGGATCGCCGAAATGAACGGCGAGCCGGTCGGCTCCGTCATGCTGGTCAAGGACGACAAGCCCGGCACGGCGCGTATTCGCCTGCTGATCGTCGATCCAAAGGCGCGCGGCCTCGGCCTCGGCAACAACTGACCCAAGAATGCATCAGCTTCGCGCGCCAGGCCGGCTACAAGAAAATCACGCTATGGACGCACAGCGTTCTGACCGCCGCGCGCCATTGCTACGGGAAAGCCGGCTTCACGCTGACCTCGAGCGAGCCGAAGCACAGCTGGGGCAAGGACGTGGTGGCGGAAAATTGGGATATGGAATTGTAGCCTACGCGCGCGCTCACAAACTCGTGCGTCATGGCCGCGAAGAGCCATAGCGCGCCGCTAAACTACGCCGTCGCTCCTTTTGCCTTCGCCCGCCGCATGTGCTCGTCGAGCCTGGGCAGGATCTCGACGAAGTTACACGGCCGGTAACGGTAATCCAGCTGGTGCACCAGGATCTCGTCCCAGCCGTCCTTGCAGGCGCCGGGCGAACCCGGCAGGCAGAAGATATAAGTCGCATTGGCGACGCCGGCGGTGGCGCGGGTCTGGATCGCCGAAGTGCCGATTTTCGGATAGCTGACCATCGTGAACAACGTCGAGAAGCCGTCCATGCGCTTTTCGAACAATGGCTCGACCGCTTCCGGCGTGACGTCGCGGCCAGTGAAGCCGGTGCCGCCGGTCGAGATGACGACGTCGATCGCCTTGTCCGCGATCCAGGCTTTGACCTGACGGCGGATATCCTCGACCTCATCCTTGACGATGGCGCGGTCGGCCAAGGCGTGGCCGGCTGCGGTGATACGATCAACCAGCGTATTGCCGGATTTGTCGTCGGCCAGTTCGCGCGTGTCGGAGACGGTCAGCACCGCGATCTTGAGCGGCACGAATTGGCGGCTTTCGTCGATACCGGGCATTGCTTTGATCCTTAGAACCGCGCGTTCGCCGCAAACGTATTGCAGGCCGACACCTTGCCCGCTTTCAGACCGGTGGTGAACCAGCGCTGGCGCTGCGCCGAGGAGCCATGCGTAAAAGAATCCGGCACGACGTAGCCGTGCGCCTGTTTCTGCAAACGGTCGTCGCCGATCGCCGCCGCCGTCTGCAAGCGCCGCTTCGACGTCGCCCGGCTCGATCGATTTCCAGCGCTGGTCGGACTGGTTGGCCCAGATGCCGGCGAAACAATCGGCCTGCAACTCAACCCGCACCTGAATGCGGTTGGCCGCCGCCTTGCTGCCGGCCGCCTGTTGCGCCTCATGCGCCTTGGGCAGAATGCCGAGCAGGTTCTGCACGTGATGGCCGACCTCATGCGCGATCACGTAGGCTTCCGCGAATTCGCAAGCCTTGCCGCTGCACCCTTTAAAGCGCACGCGCATGTCGTTGAAGAACGAGGTATCGAGATAGATGCGCTTGTCGGTCGGACAATAGAACGGCCCCATCGCTGCCTGCGCCAAGCCGCAGCCGCCCTGCACCGAACCGCTGAATAACTTCAGACGCGGCGCGCGATAGGTGGCACCGCCATCCTGGAACACTTTGCCCCAAGTGTCTTCGGTATTGCCGACCACCGCGGCGACGAAATCGCCCATTTTATCTGTCGGCTTCGACGTGCGCGTCGAAGGTTCCCGGGGTTGCTGCTGATATTGCGAGCGGGTGTTGCTCACCATCTCGGCGCCGTTGATCAGAACGCTCGGATCGATGCCGAGCGCCCAGCCGATGATGCCGAGCACCACGACAGTGCCGATGCCGAGACCGCCGCCGCCGATGTTGAAGCCGCCGCTGCCACCGCCAAAACCGCCGCCACCGCCGTCGCGGTCGTCTTCAATATTGTCGCTTCGCCGGAAATCATCCCAACGCATTTAAGTCGCTCCCATTGAATTTTCCGATCATTACCGGGCTTTACGGTAAGCGCCAAACCGGCAATTTTTCCACTCCGTTAACTTCCCCTAACCCCTCGTTAAATAGGCACAATTTGCCCAGTTCGCGAAACGCAGCATAAACCGTTTCTTCACCTTGCGTGCGCATATTGCACGCCTGTCGGTTTGTAGGTCCCGCGTCTGCCGACCGCGTCGTCCCTGAGTCAGAGTATGTGAGTCATGGTAGTGTCGCGTCGCGGGGCGCCCCAACGGGCGCCCCGTGGAGTTTCAGAGAACTCCGAACATCATCGAATTCTGGTTGGCGACTGCGTCAGCGAGATGGCGAAACTGCCGGCGAATTCCGTCGACTTGGTTTTCGCCGACCCGCCGTACAATCTCCAGCTCGCCCATGATCTTAAACGTCCTGACAACTCGCATGTCGATGCCGTCACCGACGATTGGGACAAGTTTGACAGTTTCGCCGCCTATGACGCCTTCACCAAGGAATGGCTGAAGGCCTGCCGCCGCGTGCTCAAGCCCGCCGGCACGATCTGGGTGATCGGCTCGTACCACAATATTTTCCGCGTCGGCGCCACCATGCAGGACATGGGGTTCTGGATCCTCAACGACGTGATCTGGCGCAAGACCAATCCGATGCCGAATTTCCGCGGCCGCCGCTTCACCAACGCGCACGAGACCATGATCTGGGCATCGCGCGACGCCAACGCCAAGGGCTATACCTTCAACTACGAAGCGCTAAAGGCCGGCAATGAAGACGTGCAGGTGCGCTCCGATTGGACTTTCCCGCTGTGCACCGGCGGCGAACGCCTGAAAGGCGGCGACGGCAAGAAGCTGCACCCGACTCAGAAGCCGGAAGCGCTGCTCGCCCGCGTCATCCTGTCGAGCTCGAAGCCGGACGATCTGGTGCTCGATCCGTTCAATGGCACCGGCACCACCGGCGCGGTCGCCAAACGACTCGGCCGCCGCTTCATCGGCATCGAGCGCGAAAAGAAATATGCCACCGCGGCGAAAAAACGCATCGACGACGTGCAAGTCGTGCCGTCGCCGTCTATTGCGCCGTTCATGACCGCGCGTGAAGCCCCGCGCGTCGCGTTCTCGGCTTTGATCGAGCGCGGGCTGGTCTCGCCTGGCGCTAAGCTGACCAACTCCAAAAAACGCCACAAAGCGGTCGTACGTGCCGATGGCGCGATTTCGATCGGCGACATGGTTGGCTCAATTCACCGTGTCGGCGCCTTGGCGCAAGGCTTGGATGCGTGCAACGGCTGGACCTTTTGGCATCTTGAAACTCCGAAGGGCTTGCAGTTGATCGACGAACTGCGCAGCCAGATGCGCGCCGAAATGGCGGAAGCGGCCGAGTGAATCGTTAAGGTCGAAACGGCCCACTTTCCGGCAACCTCGCGCCCGTTTCAGTTATTTCAGCGCATAGCGTCCGCCTATTAATTGTTCAATTCGGCGATGCCGAATTGCAATTAATAGCGATGGGCTATTTTTATGAAATTTCCGAAGTTTAATTTTCCAAACCAACGAATGACGATTGAAAAAGTCACGAACTGATCTAAAAGCATCCGTGCTTCGCTTCCAATAAGCAAAAATAATTCAAGGGATCTTCAGTGAAATTGGAACGCCAGTTGGCGTGGCCTTGCCGCGATTGCGCGGTGCGCGCCACGAACTTTTGCGGCGCCTTGCTCAAGCGAGCACCGGCCGCCCCGTCGGCGGCAAACAATCAAATCTCCCAAACGTTTTTTACAGCAAAAAAAGGTGAGATCGTTCGTTTCGATAAAGCCGCTCCCTCGTTCGGCCCCTATGTGTTGTGCGACGGTTGGGCTTTTCGATTTCATCGATTTCCGGACGGGCGGCGGCAAATTCTGTCCGTTCTGATTCCGGGCGACCTATTTTTCACAGCCGCGCTCGGCAACTTTCAGCCCGATTTTTCGGTCCAGCCCGCGACCGACATCCAATTCTGCGAACTTAGCCGCGACGACGTCAGAAGAGAGATCGCTGGCAAGCCCGATGCCATCGACGCATTTGGAAAAATTTGCGTACAGGAAGGCGAAGATTTGATCGCGGCGACGATTAATTTCACCGAGCAAAACGCCATTACCCGCGTCAAGAATTTTGCGCGCAGAATTGTTGCGCGCTTGGCGGCCCGCGGCAACAAAATTGCCACCGACATTTATCCGTTTCCGTTAACGCACGCCGACATCGCCGACTCGACCGGACTCACCGCCGAGGATGTTAACCGTGCAATTCAATTGCTGCGCGCAGACGACATAATCGATTTATCGAACGGCGAACTTACGATACTCGATCCATTGAAATTTGAAGACCAACCGCCAACGCCGTTTTATCATGACCTCACCAGCGCCATTGCCCGCTCCGAAATCAGGCTGCACTAATTGTCTCATGCTCGGCTTGGGTCTGTGCGACCTGCTCATTAACCTCGAACTCGATCGCCCCTCTGCCGCCGGCTCGCCAATTTCGCAAAACCAGGTTGAATTTCCCGCCCGCCGGACGATTTTTCATCAAAACGATATCTTGGATCATGTGCCGGTCATCTGTGACGGCTGGGCCGCCGCCACGTTCAAACTTGCGAATGGCGGTCGGCAAATCCTGTCATTCCTGCTGCCCGGCGAAATGATAACCTGCCGGCTGATGTTTGAGCCGCAACTGCATGTGCAAGTCGACAGCATTACCGACGGCAGTTACCGCTCGTTCGATCGCGCCCAACTGCGCACCGCCATGTCGCAATCACAGACAATTTTTGACCGCGTTATGTCGGCCTATAACACCGAGAGCAGCCGGGCCGATCAATTGATCGTGGATCTGGGCCGACGCAGCGCCTCGCAACGTGTCGCCGGCCTGTTGATCGACTTGTGGGACCGGCTCGAACGGCTGAACAAGACCGGTGGCGACAGCGTTGAATTCCCGTTGCGCCAGACCCACATCGCCGACGCCACCGGCCTGACGACGGTCTATGTCAACAAGGTCCTTGGCGACTTCCGCCATGACGGGATGGTCGCTATCTCCGACCGGTCGCTGCAAATCCTCGACAAGGCCAAGCTGCGCCAACTGGCGGCCTGACGAACGGCGAAAACCGTTAGCTTGCGCCGGACAAGGCTTCGGCCAGAAGCTCAAGCGCGCGCGTGGCAAAAGCTTCCATGTTCGCGCGCCGCTCGGTGCTGCCGGTCTCGAGCGTCACCGCGCGTTCAGCGGGGCCGGCAACCGCGATGCAACTGTGCCCGGCAGCGTCGCCATAACGGTTGCCGGACGGGCCGGTCGCGCCGGTTTCGCCCAGCCCCCAGGTCGCATTCATCTTATCGCGCACACGACGCGCGCCCAGAAGCGCATAGCTCTCGGTCGAGGGCCGCAAGCCCTTCATTTCGGCGTCGCCGATATCGAGCAAGGCCGCGCGCGATTGCTTGGTATAGACCACCGCGCCGCCAAGGAAATAAGCCGACGCGCCCGGCACTGCCAGCAACGCCGCCGAGATCAAGCCGCCGGTCGAGGACTCGGCAATCGCGATGGTCTCGTTGCGCGCGATCAAAAGCTTTGCGACTTTTTCCGCCAACGGCGCCAGCGATTGCATCGTCAAATTCCCATGCCTTGGCCGATTTGGCACAACACCCGGAACACGCCGACCTCGGCGGCAGGGAAACCCTTCGCCATGCGGCCTCCGAGCTTTTCGGCATCGGCTTGCCGCAACGTGTCGATCATCAAGCAGCCTTTGATCTTCTTGTCGCCGCCGCGCAGCTTTTCTTCCATCGACACCGGCTGGCCGGCCGGGTCGGTCGCGATCCAGATTTCACCCGCGGCAATGGCCGGGGTCCTTGATCAATTCGTCGACCATCGCGGTCAACGCGCGCTCGTCGGGCGTTTCGTCGAACCGCACCGTCACCGCATAGGCGCCGCGAAACGCGCCGCGCCGGACCGTGCGATGACAGACGGTGCGGCTCATATTGATGAAAACGCTCGACATGATCTTCTTGGTCATCGGCGTCGGGTTGTCGAGCCGTTCGAGATAAGGCTTCGAGGTCAGCAACGTCCGGCGATTCGACCAGATAGAAATTGAAATAGCCGGAGCGCCGGAAATCGCCTGATGGCGGCGGCCGAACAGAAAGCCGGGCACGCCGAGGCGCTCGATCAGATGCTCGCCCTGAAACCAGGCCTCGAATTCGGCCTCGTGCGCCCGGCGCGACGTCGTTCCAGATCGCCAGGATGCCGGGCTGCTGCATCGTTTAAGTCCCACGTTCGACGTTGCCGCTGCGTTCCGGCACGCCGAATTCCTGGCGGCAGACGTCGGCCAGCACCGCGATGCCTTCGCGGATCTCGTCATGCGAGGGGCTGGCAAAGCACAGCCGCATCCGGCTTTTGCTGTGCTTGGCGTCGGTCGACCAGTCCGGGCCCGGATTGATGGCGACGCCTTGCTTTCAGCGCCGCCTGATAGAGCTGCATGGCGTCGACCTCGTCCGGCAGCTTGACCCACAGGAAGATGCCGCCCTTCGGGTCGTCGAATTCGGCCGCGGTGCCGAATTGTTCGTCCAGCGCCTCCATCAGCGTCTCGAGCTTCTTGCGCAGGCCTTTGCGCAGTTCCGGCACATGCTCGGTGAAATGCGGCGCGCAATATTCCGCCAGCACCATCTGTTCGAGCGAGCCGGAGCCGGCGTCGGTCTTGAGCGCCAGCATGCGCGACATCACCGCCCAAGGCGCGACCACGAAGCCGACGCGCAAGGCCGGCGCGATCGACTTCGAGAACGAGCCGATATGGATGACCTTGTCGTTTTTGCTCAGGGCGTAAAGCGACGGCGGGCGCTCGCCGCTCCAGATCAGATCGGAATAGCAATCGTCCTCGAAGATCGGCACGCCGTATTCGTCGGCCAATTTGAGCATCTGCGCGCGCCGCTCTTGGCTCAGGATGGTGCCGGTCGGGTTCTGCACCGTCGGGATGGTGTAGATGAATTTCGGCCTGCACGCCGCGGCTTTTCAGTTCGGCGAGCGCGGCGTCCAGCACATCCATGCGCATGCCGCCGTTGTCGAGCGGAATGCCGACCGCGTTGACGCCGAGCCGCTTGAGCCGCGTCAGCGTGCCCTGATAGTTGTCCTGCTCGACGATGACGGTGTCGCCGTGCGTCAGCAGCGCGCCGTTGACCAGATCGAGCGCCTGCAACGAACCCGACACGATCAGGATGTCGTCGGCGGTGCAGGCCATGCCGGCATCGCGCTTGAGCTTCTCGCTGAGAAAATCGCGCAACGGCCGGTAGCCCTGCGGCCCGCTGTTGAGGCCATAGGTCGACAGCGAGCGGCCCTCGCGCGCCAGCACCGATTGCGCGGCCGCCATCAGCCCGTCGAGCGGCATCGCGTCGGGGTCGTTATTGCCGCCGGTGAAATTGAATTTGGCCAGACCGGTCCAGCGCGCGGCCGGCGCCGGCAGCCCGGCCGGAAACAGCGGGCCGAAGTCGAATGCCATGAACCTGCCCCCCGCCGCAACCTGTCGTGGCCGGAACAATTCCGGCCACGACAAGAAAAATGTTACTTCGCCGCGACCACCATGATCTCGACCTTGTAGTCCGGCGTGGCGAGCTTGGCCTCGACGGTGGCGCGCGCCGGCGTCTGGCCGGGCGCGACCCAGCCGTCCCAGACCGAATTCATCTCGGCGAAATTGGCCATGTCGGTGATCCAGATATTGGTCGCTCAACAGCTTCGACTTGTCGGTGCCGGCCTTGGCCAGCAAACCGTCGATCTGGCCGACAATGTCCTTGGTCTGCTCGGTAACGCTTTTGCCCTTCGGGTCATTGGCGACGATGCCGGACAGATAAACGGTATTGCCATGCACCACGCATTTGCTCATGCGCGGACCCACTTCGTGACGTTCGATAGCCATTTTCGGCCTCCTTTGAAATTCAAAACCCGGCGCGATTCCTAGCCGTCTTTGGTCGCAAAGGAAACTCGCGAAGCCGGTTAGCCGCCCTTCACGCCCTGGGTGTTGACGTAAAGCGAATACAGCGAATGCGCGGCCGCCATGAACAGGCGGTTGCGCTTTTTGCCGCCGAAGCAAACATTGGCGCAGCGCTCGGGCAACGTGATGTGCCCGATCGGTTCGCCCTGCGGGCTGAACACGCGCACGCCATCAAGTTCCGGCGTCATGCCCCAGCCGCACCACAGATTGCCGTCGATATCGACGCGGAAGCCGTCGGGCGTGCCGTCCGGCCCGGCGTCGATCAGCAGCTTGCCGTTGGAAATCTTGTCGCCGCTCGACGCCACGTCGTAGACCAGAATGGTGCGCGGCTCGGCGCGCGACTCGACGATGTAGAGTTTTTTCTCGTCCGGCGAAAAGGCAAGCCCGTTCGGCGCGTTGATGCCGTCGGCCACCACCGTGACCGCGCCGGTCTGCGCCGTCGACGCGATAGACGTTCATCGGCAATTCCGGCTCGGCGATGTCGCCTTCGTAATTGCCGAGAATGCCGAACTGCGGATCGGTGAACCAGATCGAGCCGTCCGACTTCACCACCACGTCGTTCGGCGAATTCAGCCGCTTGCCTTCGAAATTGTCGCAGATCACGGTGATGGTGCCGTCATATTCGGTGCGGGTGACGCGGCGGGTGAGATGCTCGCAGGTGACAAGCCGGCCCTGCCGGTCGCGGGTATTGCCGTTGCCGTTGTTCGACGGCTTGCGGAACGGCGCGACGTTGCCGGTCTCCTCGTCCCAGCGATACATGCAGTTGCCCGGCACGTCGCTCCAGATCAGGCAGCGCGCATCGCCGAACCAGACCGGGCCTTCGCCCCAGCGCGTGCCGGTATAAAGCCGTTCGACGCTCGGCCAGCGGCAATTGATATTTCTTGAAGCGCGGGTCGAGCGCGGTGATCAGCGGATCGGGATAGCGCAGGCTCGGCGCCCATTGGCCGGACAGGACGGCGGATTTGCAGTCGGATCGACATTTTCTCAGACGCTCCCTCGAATTCTTATTGGTATTAGTCTAGCGCATGCGCCAGCACTTTGCGCATGACATTCGGCAGGGCCTCGTCGGCCAATGTCGCAACCTTGGCCCAGCGCGCGCCTTTCGGTGCCGGCGTGCCGCGCGGCACTTGCGCTATATAAACCGTCAGCGCCAGCGGGAAATGCGTGAACACGTGATCGACCTGACCGGCGAGCTTGCGCCATGTCACTTGTGCTCTTGAATTTTGGCGCGGCGTCGAGCGCTTTCGCCACGTCGAAATCATGCGCCCAGTCGCTGCCCGGCACTTCGGTCATCGAACCGAGCAGGCCCTTCTCCGGGCGCTGGCGCAGCAGCACGCGGCCGTCGTCGCGCAGCACGACAAAGGCCGCGCCGCGCCGTAGCTTGCCTTCGCGCTTGGGCGCCTTGCGCGGGAACGTTTCCTGGTCGCCGCGCGCGCGCGTCACGCAGACGTCGGTCCAGGGACACAGCGCGCAGGCCGGCTTTTTCGGCGAGCAGATCGTGGCGCCGAGATCCATGAAGGCTTGCGCGAAATCGCCGGAGCGCTGCGGCGGCAATAGACTTGTCGCCAGTTGCTTGATGACCGGCTTGGCCGCCGGCAACGCCTCCTGCACACGCGAACACCCGCGACACCACGCGCTCGACATTGCCGTCGACCGGCACCGCCGGCAGATCGAAAGCAATTGAGCCGACGGCGGCCGATGTGTAATCGCCGATGCCGGGCAGCGCACGCAAGGCTCTCCAGATCGCTTGGAAAAATTCCGCCATGACGCTCAACAACCGCCTTCGCACAGGCGTGCAGATTGCGGGCGCGCGCATAATAGCCAAGCCCTGCCCAGTGCGCGCAGCACGTCGTCGAGCTTGGCGTTGCCGCGAGATCCTCCACCGTCGGCCATTTGGTCAGGAACTTGGCGTAATACGGCCCGACCGTCTTCACCGTGGTCTGCTGCAGCATGATTTCCGACAGCCAGACCGCATAAGGGTCGGCGCGCTGGCCCTTGCGTGCCCGCCACGGCAGTACGCGGCGATGGCGGTCATACCAGGCCAACAGATCGGCCGGATCGGGCGCATTGGCCACTTTCTTTCGCTTGGGCACTCGAACTGCTACGTTCATGGTCCTGACGATGGCACAAAGCGCCCCGCGCATGATCCCGAAAAGTGGGAACCGGTTTTCGGGTAAGATCATGCGCCATGGAAAGCAAGTATGAGCAAGCCCGCGCGCAGTTTTCCCCGGCCGCTTTCCGATTATCTCGGGGCGACTTTGGGCGGCGTCATGAAGGCGCAGGGCTTTGCCTCGACCGAAATCATCGCCCGCTGGCCCGATATCGTCGGCCACGAGATCGCCGCCCACAGCGAGCCGATGAAAATCAACTGGCCGCGGCCGAAAAACGACACCGGCGAGGTCGATCAGTCCGAACCGGCCACTTTAATGCTGCGGGTCGAAGGCCCGGCGGCGCTCGAAATTCAACATTTATCGGCTGTTATATTGGAGCGGGTGAACCGCTTTTTCGGCTGGCAGGCGATCGGCAAACTGACCCTGCGCCAAGCCCCGCTGCGCCGCATCGTGCCAAAAGCCCCGCCGCGGCCGCCAGATCCGGCTGTAACGGCCAAAATCGCCGAAAGCCTGCCCCAGATCGAGGACGAGGCCTTGCGGCAGGCGATCGCCCGGCTGGGCGCCGCGATCAAGCGAAAATGAGACCCGGCGGCCTCGGCACGGGCCCGGATCCAGCTATAATGACTTCCCGTGCCGGCCTGCCATTGCCACAATTGTCCTGTCCAGCTAGCAGACAGACGAATTTGAAAAGCATTACGGAGAGTCACTTGCGCCTCACCCGACGTGAATTCTGCCAGAGCACCGCGACTGTCGCGCTCGCCACCGCCTTCGGACTGGCAGCACTGCCGTCCCTCACCGCCCAGGCTTTGGCCGCCGATAAGATCTCGGACGTCGAGTTGATGGCGCCGGAGGCCCTGCCCGACATGATCATGGGCAGCGACAAGGCGCCGGTCACGATCATCGAATATGCCTCGATGACCTGCCCGCATTGCGCGCATTTCCAGGACACCACCTTCCCGGAACTGAAAAAGCGCTACATCGACACCGGCAAGGTCCGCTATATCGCCCGCGAATTCCCGCTCGACACGCTGGCCGCCGCCGCCTCCATGCTGGCGCGCTGTGCCAGCACCGCCGACGGCCCGAAGCCGGATCCGAGCAAGTATTTCGCCATGGTCGACACCATGTTCCGCCAGCAGGCGACCTGGGCGGTCGAAAAGCCGCTGCCGCCGCTGCTGGCGATCGCCAAGCAGGCCGGTTTCACCCAGAAGACCTTCGATGCCTGCCTGGCCAACCAGAAGCTGCTCGACGGTATTCAGAAGGTGCGCCAGCGCGCCGTCGACACGTTCAAGGTCGAGTCGACGCCGACGTTCTTCATCAACGGCACCAAGACCGCCGGCGCGTTGTCTATCGACGAGATGGCCAAGCTGATCGACCCCCTTCTCAAGGGCTAAGCGAAGTTTTTGCACCGGCGGTATCGCAATATGGCCGGTGCAGACTATTTTTGACTAATCCACAGCCGAAAGGTCTGGAAAACCGGGCTATCTGGCCGCAACTGAGTTGCTCCAGAGCCCGCGAAATTTCATTCTGCAGGCGAACGCGGCATATCTGTAAAAACTTAGTACTCAAGCGTCCGGGTCATGCCCCCGGTGAGATTTGTAATAGTCCCCTGTAAAACCCCGCGGGTCGTTTGAACGTTCACCCTCGCGCGGGTTGAGGCCTGTAGTATGAAGCTTACGCGGCTCCGCCTGACCGGCTTCAAGTCGTTTGTCGAACCGACCGATTTCCAGATCGAGCCGGGCCTGACCGGTGTGGTCGGACCGAACGGTTGCGGCAAATCCAATCTGGTCGAAGCGCTGCGCTGGGTGATGGGCGAAAGCTCGTACAAATCCATGCGCGCCTCGTCGATGGATGACGTTATTTTCTCCGGCTCGAACACGCGCCCGCGCGCAACAACGCCGAAGTGGCGATTTCGATCGACAATGTCGAGCGCTCGGCGCCGGCCCAGTTCAACGATACCGACATGCTGGAAATCGCGCGCCGCATCGAGCGCGAATCCGGTTCCGCCTACCGCATCAACGGCAAGGAAGTCCGCGCCCGCGACGTCCAAATGGTGTTTGCCGACGCCTCGACCGGCGCGCGCTCGCCGGCTCTGGTGCATCAAGGCCGCATCGGCGAAATCATTCAGGCCAAACCCGAACAACGCCGCCGCGTGCTGGAAGAAGCCGCCGGCGTCTCCGGTCTGCATGCGCGCCGCCATGAGGCCGAACTGCGCTTGAAAGCGGCGGAAGCCAATCTCTTGCGCATCGAAGACGTCATCGGCCAGTTGGCTGGCCAGATGGAAGCGCTGAAAAAGCAGGCGCGCCAGGCCATTCGCTACCGCACCGTCTCGGCGCAGGTGCGCAAGTCGGAAGCCACCCTCTATCATCTGCGCTGGACCGCCGCGAGCGTCGAGCTGACCGACGCCGAGCACGCCAAGGATCTATGCGTGCGCGAGGTTGCCGAACGTACCGGCGCGCAGGCCGAAGCCTCGACCCGTCAAGCCGAAATCGCGACCACGCTGCCGCCGTTGCGCGAAGCCGAAGCCCGCGCCGGCGCCGCCTTGCACCGGCTCAATGTCGCAATGCAGGAACTCGAGCGCGAGGAAACCCGCGCCAAGGACCGGATCGCCGAACTCGAGCTGCGGCTGGTGCAGCTCGCCGCCGACAGCGAGCGCGAGCAGAAGCTGGCCGCCGATGCCGAAGCCGCCATCGCTCGGGTGATGGCCGAGGAAGAGACGCTGCGCGCCGAAGCGCATGAAAACGCCGGCCGCCGCAGCGGCGTCGACGACCGCGTCATGCAGGCCGACGGCGAACTCAACGCGGCGGAAAAGATTTTCGCCGAGCTGACCAACAAGCTCGCCGACCTGACGGCGCAGCGCAATCAACTGACCAACTCAGTGCGCCAGCACAGCGAACGCACCGCCAAACTCGAAGCCGAAATGGCCGAGATCGCCCGCGAAGTCGGCACGCTTCAAGCAACCGACGGACCGGATCTCGCCGAACTCAAAGCTGCTGTCGACGATATTCAGCAAGCGACCGCGGCGGCTGAAAACGCCGCTATCGACGCTGAAGCCGCGCATGCCGCCGCCCGTGAAATGCTCGAAGGCACACGCGCGCCCTTGGCCGACGCCGAACGCCGGGTCCAGCGGCTCGAGACTGAAGCCAAGACCCTGTCCAAGGTGCTGGCGGTCGAGAACAAGAATCTGTGGCCGCCGGTCATGGACCATGTCTCGGTCGAAAAAGGCTACGAAAAAGCCCTCGGCGCCGCGCTCGGCGACGACCTCGACGCGCCGATCGACCCGTCGGCGCCGATGCGTTGGGTCGGCTCGACCATCGACGCCAGCGATCCGAGCCTGCCGGAAGGCGCCTCCGCGCTGTCCGACCACGTTCAGGCCCCGGCGGAACTGGCGCGCCGCCTGCATCAGATCGGCGTCGTCGATCGCGAAGCCGGCAGCCGGCTCGCCGCATTGCTCAAGCCCGGCCAGCGGCTGGTGTCGCCCGAGGGCGACCTGTGGCGCTGGGACGGCTTCGCCGCCGCCGCCCACGCGCCGACCGGCGCCGCACGCCGGCTGGCCGAACGCGCCCGCCTGTCCGACATCGAAACCGAATTGCAGACCGCGCGAGCCGATGCCGAGACCGTCCGCAGTCTGGCCGAAGCCGCGCAAGGCGCGCTGGCCGGCGCCGCCACGGCGGAAACCGACGCACGCAACGCCGCGCGCGAGCGTCAACGCGAAGCCAATGCCGCGCGCGACCGCCATGATGCCGCCGAGCGCGAGGTCAACCGCAACGCCGCCCGGCTTTCGGCTTTGGCCGAAGCCGAAGCCCGCCTGACCACCGGCCGCGACGAAGCCGCCGCCGCCCGCGCCCAGGCCGAACAGGCTTTGGCCGAATTGGCCCCGCTTGCTGATCTGGAAACCGAACTGGCCGCCGTTCGTGACGACATCACGGCCAAGCGCGCCCATCTCGCCGAAGTCCGCGCCGAACAGCAGGCGATCGTGCGCGAGGCCGAACAGGCCGACCGCCGTCTGCATCAGCTCGCGGTCGACAAACAAGGCTGGCTCGAACGCCAGGAAGGCGCCCGCAACCAGACCGAAACGCTGTCGAGCCGCATCGCCGAAGCCACCCATGACCGAGCGGAATTGGAAAACGCGCCGCAGATGTTCGCCGAAAAGCGCGAGGCGCTGATCAGCGAAGTGCAGAATGCGGAAAGCGAACGCCAGGCTTGCGCTGACCGTTTGCAAGAAGCCGAGAATGCATTGGCCGCAGCCGACCGCGACGCCCGCGCTGCGCTTGAAGCCGCCTCCGTTGCGCGCGAGGAACTGGCCCGCGCCGAAGAACGTTTCGAAGCCGCCAAGCGCCGCCTCACCGACATCGCCCGCGAAATCCACGACATGCTAGAGATCGAGCCGGCCGGCGTCGCCGAGCTGGCCGAATTGAAGCCCGACGAGCCCCTGCCCGATCTGGCCGAAGTCGAAGCCACGCTGGAGCGCCTGCGGCGCGAACGCGAGCGGCTCGGCTCGGTCAATCTGCGCGCCGAGGAAGAACTGGTCGAGGTCGAAACCCAGCACACTTCGCTGACCGCCGAACGCGACGATCTGGTCGAGGCGATCAAGAAACTGCGGCTCGGCATCCAGAGTCTGAACCGCGAAGCACGCGAACGCCTGCTGGAATCGTTCCAGCAGGTCAACGCCCACTTCCAGCAGTTGTTCACCCGGCTGTTCAACGGCGGCACCGCCGAACTGCAACTGATCGAGAGCGACGATCCGCTCGAAGCCGGTCTGGAAATCCTCGCCAAGCCGCCGGGCAAGAAGCCGGCGACCTTGTCGCTGCTGTCGGGCGGCGAACAAGCCCTGACCGCCATGGCGCTGATCTTCGCGGTGTTTCTGACCAATCCGGCGCCGATCTGCGTGCTCGACGAAGTCGACGCGCCGCTCGACGATCATAACGTCGAGCGGTTCTGCGACATGCTCGACGAGATGACCAAGACCACAGACACCCGCTTCGTGATCATCACCCATAATCCGATCACGATGGCCCGTATGAACCGGCTGTTCGGCGTTACCATGGCCGAGCGCGGCGTGTCGCAACTGGTCTCGGTCGATCTCGAAGCCGCCGTGCGCTTCCGCGAAGCCGGCTAACACCCAGACCTCTCCAATCACGATTGCCCGTTGCGGCCCGCTGCATCATGCGGGCCGCAACGCGCGGCATGCACGGCGATGCGGGCCGTTGTCGTCCTCCGAACAATCGCATCGGCTTATTGATATGGGCCGAGACGGCGAACCCGGCTTGCGTCGGACTGGTGCGACGGCCGCGCATTGCACGCCATAGGTTGATTCGCCTCAACGTCACACGTCGGTACCACTATTGCAGATGTTCAATCTTCGCCGACGGAGCAGACGCGCTGCTATTGGCCGATAGACCGCGCCTATGGTGTGAAATATTCATGACGCCATCACGCGATGCAATTACACGACGCAATTACGTCATTCAGGCTCGAAATAGCTGAAGCGAGCCCATCTCACGCATCAATGAACACGTTTTCTCGTCGCTTTCGTCCGCCTTGCATCAATTTCTAAACAATTAATTTATTAAATTACCAGCCGACACGATGAAATTAGATGCGCAGATGGCGATATGACCAACAATTTAATTGGCAATTATACATTTCATCTGTAGGACCCATAACGTACCCACTAAGAAGGATTGTTAAATTGGCTAAAAAATCGAAGAAGTCGAAGACTGCGAAGAAATCGACAAAAAAAGTTGTGACACGCAAGCCGTGGACCAAGGACGAATATAAGACGTTGAAGGCCCACTCGAAGGCAAGAACGCCGGTCGTCAAGATTGCCAAGCAGATGAAGCGTAGTGTCGGCGCCTTGCGCCAGCAGGCGCTCAAGCTCGGCATCGGTCTCGGCCACCAGCGCTAGGATTGGCGCGCCGACGCTGGCCGAAAGCCGCGTTGGCGCCCGCCTGGGCTAGAATTTCCAGATTGCGATCACCGCGTCACTGCGGCGCGACCACCCAAAAATAATTCGGGCGGGCTTACCGGGGTGCGGAACTTTACCGACGCGCCGATGTTACACCTTCGGCTACTTTAAGTCGGACGGCTCCCCCCTTCCCCCGAACGCCGTCTGGCGAAAAGGCCCCGAACTTCGGTTCGGGGCCTTTTTTATTGGCTGTCAATTGGTTACACACTATTTGGAACATTCTTTCCAGCCTGCGGCCCTACCCGATTGCCGTTGGCCGGGAACTTTCTACATATGCTGAAGCTTGTTTGGTCCAACCCGTCTTTTCAGGAGCCGCGTCATGTCCACCACTGGCTGGGTCGTTATCGGCGTTATCGTCGTGATCGTGTTCTGGGCGATCAGCGTCTACAACGGTCTCGTCGCCATGCGGCAGAGGACCAATCAGGCCTTCGCCGACATCGACGTTCAACTCAAGCAACGTTCCGATCTGATCCCGAATTTGGTCGAAACGGTCAAAGGCTACGCCGCGCATGAGCGAGGCACACTGGAGGCGGTCGTCAATGCCCGCAACGCGGCGATTGCCGCGCCCGGCGTCGAACAGAAAGTGGCGGCGGAAAACATGCTGTCGGGCGCGCTGCGGCAATTGTTCGCTTTGTCGGAGAGCTATCCCGACCTGAAAGCCAACCAGAACTTCCAGCAGCTGCAGGCCGAACTGTCGGACATCGAGAACAAGCTGGCCGCCTCGCGCCGCTTCTTCAACAATGCGGTCCAGGAATACAACACCGGAATCGAACAATTCCCGGCCGCGCTGTTTGCCGGCATGTTCGGCTTCACGCACCGCACGTTCTTCGATGTCGGCGATGCCCGCCCGCAGTTGGAGCAGGCGCCGAGCGTGAAGTTTTAACGTCCTCCTCCAACCTCCCCCTATCGGGGGAGGTGTAAGGAAGCGCGATGGCCGCCTACGGTCTTTACACCCATATCCAGTCGAACAAGCGCCGCTCGGTCGCGCTGCTGATCGGGCTGTTCGTTCTGGTCTATGTCATGGTGTTCGCCGGCGCGCTGTTGGCCGAAGCGCTCAGCGTCAATAACGCGCCGCTCAACTACCTGATTCAGGCCGCCGCCTACGATTTCGTCAAGGCTGCGCCCTTTGCCACCGTCGGCGCCATCGTCTGGATCGCGATCGCGTACAAATTCCATCAATCGATGATCGACGCCATCACCGGCGCGCACGTGGTCACCCGCGCCGAGGAACCGCGGCTTTACAACCTGCTCGAGAATCTCTGCATCTCGCGCGGCATCACCATGCCAAAGCTGCGCATCGCCGACGACGATGCGCTCAACGCCTTCGCCACGGGCCTCAACGACAAGCAATATTCGATCACCGTGACGCGCGGCTTGATGGCTGCGCTCAACGACCGGGAAATCGAGGCCGTGCTCGGCCACGAACTGACCCATATCCGCAACGGCGACGTCCGCATGCTGGTGATCGCGGTGGTGATCGCTGGGGTGATTTCGTTCTTCGGCGAGATGGTGTTCCGGCTGTTCTTCCAGAATATGATGTGGGGCGGCCGTCGCCGCGGCGGCGACGACCGCAAGGGTGGCGCCGGCATTGCCATCGTCATCGCGATTGCGCTGATCGTGGTCGCCTGGCTGTTGTCGGTGGTGATCCGCTTCGCGCTTTCGCGGCGGCGCGAATTTCTCGCCGATGCCGGTTCGGTCGAACTGACCAAGGACCCCGATGCCATGATCTCGGCACTGCGCCGCATCGAGAATCGCGGCGAGCTGGCGAGCGCCAATTCGGCGGTGATGGAAATGTGCGTCGACAATCCGCGCGTCGGCTTTTCGGATATTTTCGCCACCCACCCGTCGATCGACGCCCGCGTCGCCGCGCTGGTGCAATATGCCGGCGGCCACGATCCCGGACCGCTGGCGGTTGCGCCGCCCGAAGATCGGCCGCAGATCGGACGTGAAGCGGAAGACTATGGCGGACCCTGGGGCGGTTCGCCCGCGCCTGCGCCCGGCCATCAAATGGGACTTCAAACGGCCCCTGGGGCGATGTGCCGCCAGCCGGACCGCCGCCCGGTCCCATTCCGGGCCCGTGGGGACCGCGACGCTAGTCAGTGCCCTTCGAACGACACCAAGGTGCGCACCGGCACGTCCAGCGCGCGCAGCTTGGCCGCCCCGCCCAGTTCCGGCAGATCGATCACGAAACAGGCCGCCAGCACCTCAGCACCGAGCTGACGCAACAGCTTGATCGCTGCCTCGGCGGTGCCGCCGGTGGCGATCAGATCGTCGACCAGCACGACGCGCTCGCCTTTTACCAGCGCGTCGGCGTGCATCTCAATTTCGTCTTCGCCGTATTCGAGCGCATAGGTCACGCTGACGCGCTTATGCGGCAGCTTGCCTTTCTTGCGGATCGGAATGAAGCCGGCCGACACCTGATGCGCGACCGCGCCGCCGAGAATGAAGCCGCGCGCCTCGATGCCCGCGACCTTGTCGATCTTCATGCCGGCCCAGGGCTGCACCAGCTCGTCGACGGCGCGGCGGAAGGCGCGCGCGTCGCCAAGCAGCGTGGTGATGTCGCGAAAGACGATGCCGGGCTTAGGATAATCCGGGATCGAGCGGATCGAAGCGCTCAGGTCGAGGTCGGCCAGCGGTGGGGTCATGAACAAGGTCTCGGAAAGGTTCGCGGCAATCGCCGTCTGGCGGGTGATGTCGGGCACTCTGGCCAAGCCGGACGCGGGATGCAACAGCCGCCACAATGAAGAGGCCGCAAGCGGTTTTATGCCGAGAGGGCCTAGAAGCAGAGGTGGGTCAGGACCTTTCCGTTCTTGTCCTTAAGGACGTGGGGACATTCGATACGGTGGATGGCTTCTTTGGCCTGCGCATTGCCGAGCGCGGCGGCCTTCTCGTAATAGGTTTTCGCGCGCGCCGCGTCCTTCGGTCCGCCGCGGCCGATCTCCAGGAAGGCGCCGGCCCACATATTGGCATCGGCTTGGCCTTGCGCCGCAGCTTTTTCAAACAGCACGCGGGCGGCGGCGTCATCTTTCGGCCCGCCAATGCCTTGCGCATAGAGCAAGCCCAATTGAAACTGCGCTTCCGGCGAATTGGCCTCCGCGGCCTTGCCATAGAGCGCGCGGGCCTCGGCCGGATTGGCGGCGGCGCCGCCATTGAGCGCGGCCAGATTGGTGGCACCGCGCGCATTGCCGGCCTTGGCGGCGCGTTCGAACAGCTTGCGGGCCTCATCGGCATTCTTGGATACGCCGGCACCGGTGCCGAGCATCACGCCGAGTTCGACCATGGCGCCGGTGCTGCCTTTGGCGATGGCATGACGGTACATTTTGACGGCTTCGGAATACTGCTGCTTGGCGGCATAGGCGCGGCCGAGCTGGTAAATCGCGCGACGCGATTTCCCGGACGCCGCCTTGCAGTATTTGAGCGCGATCGGGATGTCGGAGGGGGCGATCTTGATGACGCCCTTGACGTCAGCGGGCTTGTCGGGATCGGACGGATCGGCGGCGATGCGGTCGCACAGCACCAGATCGGCCGATTGCGCATGGACCGGCGTAGTGAAACGCGGCGGCGGCCAGCACCATAAAGTTGATGCCGAGAACGGCCAAAATCGCGCCGGAACGTCTGTGCATGATCGTCAACTCACACCGGTAAATACTAAAAAGCCCGTCACGCTGAAAAGCTTAAAACTCCAAGCCAAAACGGGCAACCACTGTAAAATGCTCAAGCTTTGAGCACGCGTCCCGCGACCGCGTCGAGTTTCTTGAGAAGTTCCGGGTCGCGCGCATCGGGCTGAGTGATCAAGGCGGTATCGAGCGCGCGGTCGGAGCCAATCGGGCAGGCTTCGTGCTCGCGCGGGAAATCGCGCGCCAGCCGCGCCACTAGGCCTTGTGCGCGTTTGGAGTTCTCCATCAGGACTTTGATGATGTCCTGCACCGTCACGGCGTCGTGGTCGGGATGCCAGCAATCGAAATCGGTCACCATCGCGACCGTCGCGTAACAAATCTCGGCTTCGCGCGCGAGTTTGGCCTCCGGCATATTGGTCATGCCGATCACCGAATAGCCGAGCTGCTTGTAAGTCATGCTTTCGGCATAGGTCGAAAACTGCGGCCCTTCCATGCAGACGTAAGTGCCGCCGAGCTTGGGCTCGATGCCTTCGAGCAGCGCGGCTTCGGCGATGCGCGCGCGCAGCCGCGGGCTGACCGGATGCGCCATCGAGACATGCGCCACCAGGCCCTTGCCGAAAAACGAGCTCTCGCGCTTGTGGGTGCGGTCGACGAACTGATCGACCAGCACGAAGGTACCGGGCGGCATGTCTTCCTTAAACGAGCCGCAGGCCGACAGCGACACCAGGTCGGTGACGCCGGCGCGCTTCAGGATGTCGATATTGGCGCGGTAGTTGATGTCGGACGGCGACAGCCGGTGGCCCTTGTCGTGGCGCGGCAAAAACACGACCGGCAGGCCGTCGATCTCGCCAATGCGCAAGGCGCCCGAAGGCTCCCCCCAGGGCGAGGCGATGCGCTCTTCGCGGACATTCTGCAGGCCGGGCAGATCGTAGACGCCGGAACCGCCGATGACGCCGAGGATCGATTTGGTCATGGCCACCTCAGTTCATGGACTTGAAAAACGAAAGGGCCCCATCCGGGGCCCTCGCGTCAAGCGTTGTCCTGTCGTCCGGCTCAGTGCACCGCCGACCAGACCTTTTTCTTGGTGAAGTACAACAGGCCCGACAGCACGATCAGGAAGATCATGACCTGGAAGCCGACGCGCTTGCGCTGCACCAGCTTGGGCTCGGCCGCCCACATCAGGAACGCGGTGACGTCCTTGGAGTACTGCGCGACCGTCTGCGGCGAACCGTCGTCATAGGTCACCTGGCCGTCCGACAAAGGATTCGGCATGGCGATGACGTGGCCGGGGAAATATTCGTTGTAGTTGCCGCCGTCGGGAACCTTGAAGCCCTTCGGCGCGTCCTTGTAGCCGTTCAGGATGGCGTGGATGTAGTCGGGACCCGCTTCCTGATACTGCGTGAACACGTCGAACACGAACTGCGGGAAGCCGCGCATATAGCCGCGCGCCTTGGCCAGCGTCGACATATCCGGCGGCGCAACGCCATAGGCTGCGGTCGCCGCCAGCGTGTTCGGGAACGGCGCCGGGAAGTGGTCGGCCGGACGGCCGGGCCGCTCGATCGGCTCACCCTTATCGTTGAGATCCTTGATCTTGTAGGTGGCAGCCAGCGCCGCGACCTGGGCTTCGGTGAAGCCCGGACCGCCGGCATCGGCGAGCGAGCCGATCGCGACCAAATTCATCGAATGGCAGTTCGAGCAGACTTCCTTGAACACCTTGAAGCCACGCTGCAGCTGGCCTTCGTCGTATTTTCCGAACGGCCCCGAGAACGACCACTTCATGGCCGGCGGCGGCACTTGATGTACTTGCGCGGCGGCAGGCGTCGCGGTTCCGGCAACCAGGCCGGCCATCAGACCGGCGGTGGCGAGAGCGATGATGGTTTTGTTGGTCATGGCTTTGCCCCCGCTCACGCTTTCGCGCCCAGAACCGATTCCGAAATCGAATTCGGCAACGGTTTGGTCTTCTCGAAGAAACCCAGCAGCGGCAGGATGATCAAGAAGAACGCGAAGTAATAGACCGTGAACAGACGCGACATGATCACGTAAATGCCTTCCGGCGGCTTGGAGCCGAGCCAGCCCAAACCGATGCAGGCGATCACCCACAGCCAGAAGAACTGCTTGAACAGCGGCCGGTAGCGGCCCGAACGCACCTTCGAGGTGTCGAGCCAAGGCAGGAAGGCCAGGATCAGGATCGAACCGAAAAGCGCCATGACGCCCATCAGCTTGTCCGGGATCGAACGCAAGATCGCGTAGAACGGCAGGTAATACCATTCCGGCACGATTTCCGCCGGTGTCACGGCCGGGTTGGCCGGAATGTAGTTGTCCGGATGGCCGAGGAAGTTCGGAATGTAGAAGATGAACCAGGCGAACAGGATCAGGAAGCAGGCCATGAAGAAGCCGTCCTTGGCCGTCGCGTAAGGCGTGAACGGCACGGTGTCCTTGTCCGACTTCGGCTCGATGCCGGTCGGGTTGTTCTGGCCAACGACATGCAGCGCCCAGACGTGCAGCACCACAACGCCCGCGATCGCGAACGGCAGCAGGTAATGCAGCGAGAAGAAGCGGTTGAGCGTCGGGTTGCCGACGGCGTAGCCGCCCCACAGCCAGGTGACGATCGTGTCGCCGACGCCGGGGATGGCCGAGAACAGGTTGGTGATGACGGTCGCCGCCCAGAAGCTCATCTGGCCCCAGACCAGCACGTAGCCCATGAAGCCGGTCGCCATCATCAGCAAGTAAATGATGACACCGAGGATCCACAGCACCTCGCGCGGTTCCTTGTACGACCCGTAATAGATACCGCGGAACATGTGGATGTAGACCGCGAAGAAGAACATCGCCGCGCCATTGGCGTGGGTGTAGCGCAACAGCCAACCGTAGTTGACGTCGCGCATGATGGCTTCGACCGAGTTGAAGGCGAGATCGACGTGCGGCGTGTAGTGCATCGCCAGCACGATGCCGGTGATGATCTGAATGCCGAGCATCATCGAAAGGATGCCGCCGAACGTCCACCAGTAATTGAGATTACGGGGGGTCGGGTAAGCGACAAACGATGAATGAATCAGGCCGCCGATCGGCAGGCGCTTTTCAAACCATTGCAGAACTTTGCTCTGCGGCTGGTAGGTCGAATTTCCGCTCATGGTCGAACCTTGAATACGACGTTTCGCTTAGCCGATTTGAATTTTGGCGTCGGAAAGGAATTTGTACGGCGGGAGATAGAGATTCTTCGGGGCCGGACCTTTGCGGATACGGCCTGCGCTGTCGTACTGCGAACCATGGCACGGGCAGAACCAGCCATCGTATTCGCCTTCATGCGCGATCGGAATGCAGCCGAGATGGGTGCAGATGCCGATCACAACCAGCCACTGATCGTGGCCCGGCTTGACGCGGGCGCTGTCGGGCTCCGGATCGCGCAATTCGGCGACGTTCACGTCCTTGGCCAGCTTGATGTCGTTCGGGGTCCGGTGGAAAATGAAGATCGGCTTGGACCGCCAGAACACCTTGATGATCTGACCAGCCGCGATCGGGGCGAGATCGATATCGACCGGCGCACCGGCCGCGATGGTCGAAGCGTCCGGATTCATTTGTGAGATAAGCGGCACCAAAGCCGCGGCGGCGCCGACGGCACCAACGGCACCGGTCGCGATGTACAGGAAATCGCGGCGCGTGTGCTCCGCAGAAGACACGGTCGTCACGTCTGAATCCTCTCCCCCGGCTGGCTTAAAGTCTTCCGCCCGTGGCCGAAACCGAGGACACAAAGTCCCGCGGGTGGCGGAGCGGACCGTTCACGGCAGCCCTGAGAAAGGCAGGACGGCGTTTTCGGTGGGGTTCTATTGGCACCCTTGCGGTGCGAGCGCAAGCCCGGTATCGCGGCTGCCGCGGTCCCGTGCATAAGTCATTGGTCTAGAGCGGATAAACCCGGGCGATCAGCCGGGACACAATCGGAAATTTGGCAGGCCGGCCGATGCGCATCGCCCTTTATGAGCCGGATATCCCGCAAAATACCGGAACGATTCTGCGCACTTGCGCCTGTTTGGGACTGGAAGCCCATATTATCGAACCAGCCGGCTTTCCGGTCACCGACCGGGCCTTCCGCCGCGCCGGCATGGATTATCTCGACCGGGTCACAATCGTCCGACATGCCGACTTCGCCGAATTCGAGGCCTGGCGGCGGCAGGAGCAACTCAGTCTGGTGCTGATGACCACCGCTGCGTCCCGGCCCTACCTCGAACACAGCTTCACCGGCGACCAGATCGTGCTGTTCGGCCGCGAAAGCGCCGGCGTCCCGCAAGCCGTCCACCAGGCCGCCGACCACCGCCTCCTGATCCCGGTCCACGAGGGCTTTCGCTCGCTCAATATCGCGGTTTCGGTGGCGATGGTGGCGGGCGAAGCGCTGCGCCAGACCGGTGGCTTTGCCCGGTGATAGCATTTGTCCGCCCGACCGAATAAAGCGTGAGTGTGATGACAGCCGACCCAAACGAAACCCGCAAAGCCCGCGCCCGCGCCTGGTTCGAAGCCCTGCGCGACGAGATCTGCGCCAGCTTCGAGGCGTTAGAAAACACCCTGCCCGCTTCGGCGCCTCTAGCGGACCGGCCGGCCGGCCGTTTCGTGCGCACGCCCTGGAGCCGCAAGGATCATTCCGGCGAAGATGGCGGCGGCGGTGTGATGTCGCTGATGCGCGGCCGGGTGTTCGAAAAAGTCGGCGTCCATTGCTCGACCGTGCACGGCGAGTTCGCGCCTGAATTCCGCAAGGAGATCCCGGGCGCCGCCGAGAACCCGAATTTCTGGGCCTCAGGCATTTCGCTGATCGCGCATCCGCACAATCCGCATGTGCCAGCGGTGCACATGAACACCCGCTTCGTCGTCACCAGCAAAGCCTGGTTCGGCGGTGGCGCCGATCTGACGCCGGTGCTCGACCGCAGGCGCACCCAGGACGATCCCGACACACTGGCCTTTCATGCCGCCATGCAAGCGCCGTGCGACGCGCACCCCAAAGTCGCCGACTACGGCAAGTTCAAGAAATGGTGCGACGACTATTTCCACCTCAAGCACCGCAACGAACCGCGCGGCATTGGCGGCATCTTCTACGATTATCTGGAGACCGACTGGGACGCGACCTTCGCCTTCACCCAGGATGTCGGGCGAGCCTTCCGCGATATTTATCCCAAGCTGGTCGAAAAGAATTTCGCCGCGCCGTGGAACGAGGCCGAACGCGACGAGCAACTGATCCGCCGCGGCCGCTATGTCGAATTCAATCTGCTCTACGACCGCGGCACGATTTTCGGCCTGCGCACCGGCGGCAATGTCGAACTCGATCCTGTCGTCGATGCCGCCTGTGGTGAAATGGCCGTGACGAACGCCGCCGGCCTCGCTCTGATCACCGGTGCTTCATCCGGTATCGGCGCGGCGCTGGCTCGGGTGTTTGCCGCCGAAGATCATCCGCTCATCCTCACCGGCCGCGCGCAGGAGCGGCTGGACGCGCTCGCCGACGACATCGAAGCGCAGACCGGCCGCCGTCCAACCGTGATCGCGCACGACCTGACCGAAACCGGCGCCGGGCTCACGCTTGCCGCCGAACTGGCGCGCCGGCACCTCACACCGCGCTACATCGTCAACAGCGCCGGCAATGGATTGTTCGGCCGCGCCGAGCGTTTGAACATCGAAGCGCAGGTCGCACTGATTTCACTGAACTGCGGCGCGCTCACGGAGATCACGCTGGCGCTGTTGCCGGGCGCGATCGCGCAATCGGGCGGCGTGCTCAACGTCGGCTCGGTCGGCGGTTTCTTCCCCGGCCCCGGCATGGCGGTCTATTTCGCCACCAAGGCCTATGTGCAGTCGTTCACGCCAAGCCTTGCGCGCCGAACATGCCGGCACGCGATTCACGTTACCGCGCTGTGTCCTGGCCCGGTCGCGACCCGCTTTCAGGCCCGCGCCCGCATGATCGCACCGGCAACGCCGGCCCTGCTCCGCCACGACATCGACGCCATCGCGCGCGCCGGCTATCGCGGCCTGATGCGCAATCGCGCGGTCGTCGTGCCGGGTTTTTTCAATCGGCTGATGGTGCTGCTGGCCGGCCTGATTTTCCACCGCGCCAGCGCGCCTTTTGTGCGGCTGTTTCATTTCGGCCGACCGCGCCGGGAAAATGTCTCGAGCTCGATTGCCGCAGCCTTACGCTCGTCCGCGACCGACGATGTCTATTTGGAACCGGCGACCGTCAGCTCGGCAGGTGAAATCAAGGCGCCGAAGCGTTCGCACCGGATCACCACGCTCCGATAGTTTTCTAAATCGGCGCCTTCACGTCGTTGATTCATTTGCTGCTTTATCGGCAATCGCGGCGAGCATCTCAGCGTCTTCCGGAAAACCTTGCGCAATCCAGGCCGTTTCCGCCGCGCGCAAGGCAACGCCCAGCGCAGGTCCTTTGGCGACGCCGCGCTTGATGAAGTCAGCGGCCTTCAACGAAAACACCGGCGCGCTCCAGCGCTGCGGCAACGTCGCAAAGCCATGCCAGGCTTTGTCGCTGGCCGAGGCGTCCGACCGCGCCCATCCGAGCAGCGCGTGATCGGTGAAGGCTTCGGCCCCGAGCCGGTAAATCAAGGCGCGCCCGCCGTGCTCGCCGGCCAACGGCGATATCCGCCTCCAGCCTTCCGCCATCGAGGTGAGCCGCGCCAGTTCGTTATTAGTCAGGCGCAACCGCGCGAACAGACGTTCCGCGTCTTCCGGCACCGTCACGGCCAGCGCGCCAAGCCGGCGCACCGGATCGGGATGCAAACCGATCGCGGCTTCGACCTTGGCCATGTTTTCAAACGAGCTGAGATAATTGACGCCGCCGAGAATGCGCAAACTCAGGCCGGCATCGCTCATCACAATCAAGGTCGGCAGCGCATGCGGCCCGACTACGAGCTTCATCATTTCCATACGCAGCCGCTCGCGCGACAATTGCGCCAGGCCGTCGCGGCCGGCGATGCAGGCGGTAAGGCCTGCCGCGTCCGGCGGCCCGCCCGGACCGTAGGCGGCGTGAAAACGGAAGAAGCGCAGGATACGCAAATAGTCTTCTTCAATGCGCTTGGCTGGATCGCCGATGAAGCGGACGCGCCGCGCCGCCAAATCGTCGAGCCCACCGGTGTAATCGTAAACCGTGCCGTCGCGCGTCACCGACAGCGCGTTGATGGTGAAGTCGCGGCGTTCGGCATCGGCCCGCCAGTCGCGGCCGAACGCGACGGTGGCATGACGGCCGAAGGTTTCAACATCGGTGCGCAACGTCGTCACTTCGATCGGATGCTTGTCGATAACGACGGTAACGGTACCGTGCGCGATCCCGGTCGGCACCGCCTTGAAGCCGGCGGCCTCGGCACGGCGCGTGACTTCTTCCGGCACCGCCGTGGTGGCGACGTCGATCTCATGCACCGGCATGTCGATCAGCGTATTGCGCACCGCGCCGCCGACCGCGCGCGCTTCCTCGCCGTCGCAGTCGAGCACCTCGAGCACCCGCGCCACTGCGCCCGCCGTCAGCCAAGCCGCTTTGCTTAAGCTGCGTGAAGTCGCACCCGTCACTTCGGCGTCTCCGGTTCGAATATTGTCCGTCCCGGCACGAATTGGCCGTTCTCCATATGCGCCGGCACATAGCGCCCGCCCGGCTTCGAACCGGTGTAGTTGGCGAAATAGAGAAAGCTGCCGATCACCAAAAGCAATGCGAAAATGGCGAGCCAGACAATGCGTGACACCGGCCATGATTCCGGGTCCATCACGCCGGCTTTGGTCGCCCACAAGAACACCGCGTAGAGCACGAAGGGCAGGACGAACAGCAGCAGTTCGGTGAAGGCCGGGCGGATCATTTATAAATCCTGTCATGCAGATTGCGCAGGATACCCGCGGTCACACCCCAGATGTAACGCTCGCCGAAGCTGATCGCGTAATAATGCCGCGTCATGCCCTGCCAGTCGCGCGAATGGCGCTGCACATTGGATTGGTCCATCAGAAACCCAAGCGGCACCTCGAAAACATTATCGACCTCGCCGGTGTTGAGCGTCAGCGCAAAGCCCGGCGTCACGCGCGCGATCACCGGCACAATGCGATAGCCGAGCGTCGTCATATAGACATCGAGATAGCCGAGCGGCTCGACGTGATCGCGCGCCAGTCCAATCTCCTCTTCCGCTTCGCGCAAGGCGGCGTCGAGCGGGTCCTTGTCGGTCTTGTCGATCTTGCCGCCGGCAAACGAAATCTGACCGGGGTGATCGGGCAAATGCTGGGCGCGCTGGGTCAGCAGAATCGTCGGCTCGGGATGATCGACCACCGGAATCAGCACCGCGGCCGGGCGGATCGGCCGGACCTCGGCGATCTTTTGCATCACCGGGTCGGCGTCGTGGTCGCCGCGCTGGGGCGTAACATTCGGATCGCTGACGCCGGGCGGCACCTGCAGCGTCAGCCGCGTGCGCGCGCGGGTGTAGAATTCGTCCGCCGTCAAACTCGGCGCGGCTTGCGCTCGCAACATTAATTGAACTCCCGCAACGTGCTGGCCTCGGCCATCGGATAGAATTCTCCAGCAGAGACAACACCGAACATGGCCTTGCCGCCAAGCTCGCGCTCCTCGCCCAGATCGACCAGATCGTAAAACAGCGCCCGCGTCACCTTGGCCCACAGATCGGCGCGGACATGCAGGTAGGGTTTCAGGCCGTCATTGTCGGCGTCCTGCTCGAAACGCAGCGCATGGCCGGGACCGGCGGCGATCCAGTCATCGACATTGGTGCGAAACCGCAAGGTGCGGCCTAGCGTCTCATCCTCGGTCGCCAACTCGACAGCCAGGAACGGCGCGTCATCGACGGTAATCCCGACCTTCTCGACCGGCGTGACCAAAAAATATTTTTCGCCCTCTCGCTTGAGCACCGAGGAAAACAGTTTGACCAGCGCTTGTCGGCCAATCGGCGTCTTTTGATAGAACCAGGTGCCGTCGGCGGCGATCCGCATGTCGATATCGCCGCAAAACGGTGGATTCCACAGATGGACCGGCGGCAGCCCTTTACCGCCCTCGCGCGGCAGCATGGCGGCTATACCGTCCAGCCCGCTCTGACGCGTTCCCTGTTCTGATGTCTGCCCTGCCTTCGCCATTGTTTCCCTACGATAATCAGATGGTTCGCACCTGTTCGCAACTTTGTGACACGCCGGACCCCTGCGAAAAGATAGCGTAAGCTCAGCCGAATAATGCGGCAGATTCGGCGGCAGCCCACGCAAGGAAATACGGTCGTGGTGCGTTTGTTGCATAGCATCTGGGCACGGCAAAACCCGCGATCGAGCGCGGCTGGATAAAGGAACCTGGGATCATGGCGTCGGCAAGCGGCGAAAGCCTTGAAAAGCTGGAAGATATGATCGTGCGGGCGGCGGAATCGACCGCCACCCATATCCGCGCTGCCAAGGAAGCCATCGGCGCCGTCATCTTCGGTCAGGATGTCGTTGTCGAGCGCGCTTTGATCACGGTTCTGTCCGGCGGCCACGCGCTGTTGGTCGGCGTGCCGGGTCTGGCCAAAACCAAGCTGGTCGAAACCATGGGTACCGCGCTTGGCATGGACGCGCGCCGTGTGCAGTTCACGCCCGACCTGATGCCGTCCGACATTCTCGGTTCCGAAGTGCTGGAAGAAGGTGCCGGCGGCAAACGCAGTTTCCGCTTCATCCCAGGACCGGTCTTCGCGCAGTTGCTGATGGCCGACGAAATCAACCGCGCTTCACCACGCACCCAGTCGGCACTGCTGCAGGCGATGCAGGAGCAGCATGTGACGGTGGCCGGCGTGCGCCACGATCTGCCCAAGCCATTCCACGTGCTGGCGACGCAGAACCCGCTCGAGCAGGAAGGCACTTATCCCCTGCCCGAAGCCCAGCTCGACCGCTTCCTGATGGAAATCGACGTCGATTATCCGGATCTCGATGCCGAGCGCAAAATTCTGTTCGACACCACCGGTGCCGACGACAGCAGCGCCAAGGCTGCGATGACCTCCGAAGATCTGATCGCCGCCCAGCGCCTCGTGCGCCGTCTGCCGGTCGGCGAGTCGGTGGTCGAAGCGATCCTGCAATTGGTGCGCTCGGCCCGCCCGGGCCCGAAGCCGGCGATCTCGGCAAGCTGATCAATTGGGGCCCCGGCCCGCGCGCAAGCCAGGCCTTGATGCTGGCGGTGCGCGCCCGCGCGCTGCTCGACAACCGCTTCGCGCCGTCGATCGACGACGTGCTCGAACTGGCCGAGCCCGTGCTCAAACACCGCATGGCTTTGACCTTCGCCGCCCGCGCCGAAGGCGAGACCATCCAGAACATCATCTCGCGGCTTAAAGCTCGCATCGGATAACATGTCGAATAACTTGGCCGAGCCGAAAAAGCCCACCGACAAGGACGAACGGCCGGTCACCGCCGCCGCTGCCAAGAGCAGTAAACTTGCCGCGCGGATTCCACGACTAATTCTGGAAGCGCGCCGCGTTGCCTCGACTGTCATTCACGGTCTGCACGGCCGCCGGCGCGCCGGCTCGGGCGAGAACTTCTGGCAATACCGGCATTTCATGTCGGGCGAGCCCGCGCAGAGCATCGACTGGCGGCGCTCGGCGCGCGACGATCATCTCTATGTCCGCGAACGGGAATGGGAAGCTTCGCATACCATCTGGATGTGGGCCGACCGCTCGCCGTCGATGGAATTCAATTCGCACCTGACGGAATGGAGCAAGCTCGACCGCGCTTTGGTGGTGTCGTTCGCGCTCGCCGAGGTGCTGGTGCAAGGCGGCGAACGCGTCGGCATTCCGGACCTGATGCGGCCGACCGCCAACCGCAACGTCATCGAGACCATGGCGCAGCGCATCGTGCACGACCGCAGCGAACGTCCCAGCCTGCCGCCGAATTTCGCACCGGCGCCGTTCTCGGAAGTTTTGCTGCTGTCGGACTTCTGGAGTCCGGTCGCCGACTTCCGCAGAATTCTCGGCCAACTCGCCGCCAATGGCGCGCGCGGTCATGTCGTGCAGGTGGTCGATCCGGCCGAAGAGACGTTTCCTTATGCCGGCCGGGTCGAGTTCGTCGAATCCGAAGGCCTGGGCAGCGTCACCGCCGGCCGCGCTGAAACCTGGCGCGACGATTATCAGGCGCTACTGGCCAATCACCGCGCCGCGCTGCGCGCCGAGACCGAACAATTCGGCTGGACCTTCACCGTGCACCGTACCGATCGCGGGCCGACCGAACTGCTATTCGCGCTGCATGCGCGGATGGGCGCCAATGCGGTCGCCACCGCGGTCAATAGCCGGCATTCGCCTGCGCAACGCGGGAGCGTCGTCTAATGGGCGCCCTCTCCCTCGGTTTCGCGCAACCGCTCGCGCTGCTCGGCCTGCTGAGTCTGCCGCTGCTGTGGTGGCTGCTGCGGCTGGTGCCGCCGCGGCCGCGCCAGATCAATTTCCCGCCGACCCGACTGTTGTTCGAGATCGCGCCCAAGGAAGAGACGCCGGCACGCACGCCGTGGTGGCTGACCTTGCTGCGGCTGACGCTGGCCGGGCTGGTGATTATCGCCGCCGCCGGCCCGCAATGGAATCCGCCGCTGGCCACCACCAGCAAGGCCGCTCCGCTGTTGATCCTGCTCGACGACGGCTGGGCCGCGGCCTCGACCTGGGATGCGCGCTTACGCACTGCCGACGAATTGATCGCGCGCGCCGAAGCCGACAATCGCGGCGTCGCCGTACTGCCGCTGTCGGATACCACCCGCGATATTTCGCTCAGCGTCGCCGGCGCCGCTCGCGTTCAGATCAAACAACTTAAGCCCAAGCCGCAGGCGATCGACCGCGTCGAAGCCCTGCCGCTCATAGACCGTTTCATCAAAGCGACACCCGACGCCGAAATCGTTTGGCTGTCGGACGGCGTCGATCTCGGCAAAGGCTCAGGCTTCATCGACGGCTTGAAACGCATTGTCGGCGACCGCCCGCTCACTGTTGTCTCCGGCGGCATCGCTGTCGCGCATGCGCTGGCCGGCGCCGACAACGCCGCCGGCGCTCTGACCGTCAAAGTATTGCGCGCGCAAACGCGGCGTTGCTGAAAACGGCATGGTCAACGCCATCGATCTCAAAGGCCTGCCGCTTGGCGAAGCGCCATTCGCCTTCAAGGCAAGCGACCGCGAAGCCGACGCGGTGATCAATCTGCCGGTCGAGATCCGCAACGACGTCGCGCGATTGGAAATCGTCGGCGAACGTTCGGCCGGCGCGGTGCAATTGCTCGACAAGCGCTGGCGGCGGCGCACCGTCGGCATCGTCTCGGGTTCGGCCGCCGACCGCTCACAGCCTTTGCTCGGCGCCAGCTATTATCTGCAACGCGCGCTTAATCCTTTCGCCGATGTTCGCCTTGCCGAAGGCGTAGCACCGGCGGTCGCGACCTTGCGCTTCCTCGACCAGCATCTGCCGATGCTGATCCTGGCCGATGTCGGCAATGTCGCCGAGGCGCGCGCCCGGCTCGACAAGTGGATCGACAATGGCGGCGTGCTGGTGCGGTTCGCAGGTCCCCATCTGGCCGCCGGTGGCGACGACTTGGTGCCGGTGAAACTGCGCCGCGGCGGCCGCATTCTCGGCGGCAGCCTGTCCTGGGAAAAGCCGCAGCAACTCGCCGCGTTCTCGCGCGACAGTCCGTTTTCCGGCATGACCGTGCCGAACGACGTCACGGTGACGCGCCAGGTTCTGGCCGAACCGGACGCGCAATTGCCCGACCGCACCTGGGCGACATTGGCCGACGGCACGCCACTGGTGACCGCGCAGCGCCGCGGCAAAGGTCTGGTCATTCTGTTCCACGTCACCGCCGATACCCGCTGGTCCGATCTGCCGCTGGCCGGCACCTTCGTGGATATGCTCCGCCGCATCGTCGCGCTGTCGGGCTCGACCGCGACCGACGAGAATGGCAGCGCCGGACAGGCGAGCGCCGCTGGGGCGCGGCAGGCGGTGCCGGCGTCCCGCGTGCTCGACGGGTTCGGCGCGTTCACGGCGCCGCCGGCGACTGCGCGGCCGATTCCGGCCGGCTTTACCGGCCGCGCCAATGCCGATCATCCGCCCGGCTTCTATGGCCCGCCGGAGGGCCTGGTCGCGGTCAACACGCTGAAACCCGACGACAAGCCGGCGCCGCTCGACTTCGCGCCGCTCAACGCCCGGCTCGAAATCTATCGTCATGGCGAACCGCTCGATTTGCGCGGGCCGGTGTTCGTCGCCGCCTTCGCGCTGTTGCTGCTCGACGCGCTGGTGGTGTTCTGGCTGGCCGGCGGTTTGATGAGCCTGCGCCATCGCCGCGGCGCGGCCACCGCGGCCCTCTTCGCTGTCGGCCTGCTGACCGCCCTGGCCTTGCCGCAACAGGCGCGGGCGCAGACGCCCGAGCCGCCGGCCTCGCCACCGCTGTCCGCCGCCCAGGAACAATTCGCCCTGATGGCGACGCAGCGAACCCATCTCGCCTACATCATCACCGGCGACCCCCAGCTCGATGAGATCAGCAAAGCCGGCCTGCAGGGCCTGACTTTGTTCTTGGCGCAGCGCACCGCGCTCGAGCCGGGCGAGCCGGTCGGCCTCGACCCGGCGCGCGATGAGTTGTCGTTCTTCCCGCTGATCTATTGGCCGATATCGACGACCGCGCCGAAGCCGAGCCGCGCCACGCTCGACCGCATCGACGCTTACATGAAACGCGGCGGCACGGTGTTGTTCGACACCCGCGACGCCATCGAGGCGCCGGTCGGACCCGGCGGCGGCACGCGCGGCCCCGGCATGGTCGCGCTGCGTTCGATCCTGGCGTCGCTCGACGTGCCGGAGCTCGAGCCGGTGCCGCGCGACCACGTGCTGAACAAAACCTTTTTCCTGCTGCGCGACTTCCCCGGCCGCTTCACCAACGGCCAGCTTTGGGTCGAGGCGTTGCCGGCGGAAAACGAAGACGACCCGAACCGCCCGGCGCGCGCCGGCGACGGCGTATCGTCAATCCTGATCACCTCGAACGATTTCGCCGGCGCCTGGGCGATGCGCCCGGACGGTCAGGCGATGCTGCCTTTGGTGCCGGGCGAACCGCGCCAGCGCGAATTCGCGTTTCGCGCCGGCGTCAACATCGTGATGTACGCGCTGACCGGCAACTACAAAGCCGACCAGGTGCACATCCCTGCGCTGCTTGAGCGGTTGGGACAGTAAGTCATGAACCTCGGCGTCGCATTCGCTCCGCTCGTGCCCGACTATGTCGTCTGGGCCGGCTTCGGCGCGGCCATATTGATCTCGATCTTGCTGCTGGTGGCGCGCAGCCGCGGCGCGCTGGTGCGCGCAATCGCGATGGCAATGCTGCTGCTGGCGCTCGCCAACCCGTCGCTGACTCGCGAAGACCGCGACCCGATCCCGTCGGTCGCCGCCGTCATCGTCGACAAGAGCCCGAGCCAGGACTTCGCCGACCGCAACGCTCAAACCGAAGCGGCGCGCAAAAGCATCGTCGAACGGCTCAAGCGTATTCCCGGCCTTGAAGTCCGAGTCGCCGAAGCCGGCGCCGCCGACGGCGAGACCGACGGCACCAAATTGTTTTCCGCTTTGTCATCGACGTTGGCCGATGTGCCGCCAGACCGGATTGCCGGCGCGATCATGATCACCGATGGCCGCGTCCACGACATCCCGGCCGACGCCGCCGCGCTCGGCTTCACCGCGCCGTTGCACGCGCTGATCACCGGCCACGCCAACGAAATCGACCGCCGCGTCGTGCTGACCCAGACGCCGCGCTTCGGCATTGTCGGCCAGTCGCAGACCATCGGCTTCCGGGTCGAGGACCACGGCGCGCAGGCAGGCAGCGTGCAGGTCACCATTCGCCGCGACGGCGAGGTGCTGGAACAGCGGGTCGTGACCGTGCACACCGACATCGAAGTCAAAGTGCCGATCCCGCACGCCGGCGCCAATATCGTCGAGGTCGAAGCCGCCCCGCTCGCCAACGAACTGACTTTGGTCAACAACCGCGCGGTGCTGTCGATCGACGGCGTGCGCGACAAATTGCGCGTGCTGTTGGTGTCGGGCGAACCGCATGCCGGCGAGCGCACCTGGCGCAATCTGTTGAAGTCGGATGCCTCGGTCGATCTGGTGCACTTCACCATTTTGCGGCCGCCGGAAAAGCAGGACGGCACGCCGATCAACGAATTGTCGCTGATCGCCTTCCCGACCCGCGAGCTGTTTCAGCAGAAGATCTCGGAATTCCAGCTGATCATTTTCGACCGCTATGCCCGCCAGGGCGTGCTGCCGATGATCTATTTCGACAACATCGCGAAATATGTCCGCGATGGCGGCGCCGTGCTGATCGCCGCCGGGCCCGATTATGCGTCACCGGCCAGCATCTGGCGCACGCCGCTCGATGTCATCCTGCCGGCCGAACCGTCCGGTGACGTGACCGAGCGAAGCTTTCATGCCCGGCTAACCGACGCCGGCAAACGTCACCCGGTGACCCGGGGCTTAGAAGGCTCGGCCGAGAACCCGCCGCATTGGAGCCACTGGTTCCGCGTCGTCGACACCAAGCATGTCACCGGCACCAGCGTGATGCAGGGACCGGACGGCAAGCCGCTGCTGGTGCTGGCGCGCGAGGGTAAAGGCCGGGTCGCGCTGTTGTTGTCGGATCACATCTGGCTGTGGGCGCGCGGCTATGAAGGCGGCGGCCCGCATCTCGATCTGTTGCGGCGGCTGTCGCATTGGCTGATGAAGCAACCCGATCTCGACGAGGAAGCGCTGCGGCTGATCGTGCATGGCCGCGACGTTACCGTGCAGCGCCAGACCATGGCCGACGCCGTCAACCCGGTGACGCTGACCTCGCCGGGCGGGCAAAGCCGGACGCTCACTTTGTCGGCGGTCGAGCCCGGCCTGTGGCGCACGCACATAACCGCCAACGAACTTGGCCTGTGGCGCGCCACCGACGGCAAGCTGACTGCGCTGGCCAATGTCGGTCCGGCCAATCCTCGTGAATTCCAGGAAGTCACCTCGTCGACCGAAACCTTGCGCGCGCTCACCGAAGCGACCGGCGGCGACGCGCGACGGCTGGCCAGCGGCGACCGACTCAACGTGCCGCGCGTGGTGGCGGTGCGCACCTCCACAACGTTCAAGGGCGACGACTGGATCGGTTTGAAAATGCGCGACGTCAGCGTCGTGCGCGGCATCGGCGTGCTGCCGATCTTTACCGGCCTGATCGGGCTGCTGCTGTTGGTCGGCTCGCTGGCCGCCACTTGGGCGAAAGAAGGCCGCTAACGCAGCCTTCGGATCGGCGAATGAAGGCCGCTATTTTCCCAACACTTCGTCGGCGGCCGTGAACACGCTGCGGCCGGGATTCTTGACGCAATATTCGCTGATCTTGCCGCCGTCGGCCCGCATCTTGTCGAAGCTCACAATCGGACTGGCGTTCTCCTCGCTGTAATAGCCTTCCAGCCACATCAGGATCATTCCGACGGTTTGCTTGTCGATGGCGGTGAAGTCCTTGCAGGTGACGATAGCAAGATCGAGTTTCTGCGCTTCTACCGGCAACGGCGCGCATAGCGCCGCCGCGACCAGCAGGATCGATAGAATTTTCATGCAATGCTCCCGTTGACAGGAGGCGCGCCGACCGGGCGGTCTGTTCGCTAAATCTGGCGCAGGTCCATGACCGCAGCAAGCAGCGATATCGGCGTGGCCCGGTTCAACAGGCTCTAGATTACCGTTATGTCGCGTCGGCCCAGTCCGGCCGGATCAGCCCTTTGACGCCTTCGAAGGCGCCCGGCTCCAGTTCGGCCACCAGCAGGCGCGCCGGGTTAACCGGCCCCGGCATTTTGACCAGGCCCTTCGGGATGCGCTTGAAGCCGGCTTTACCGTAAAATGGCTCGTCGCCGACCAAGACCACCAGTTTGTGGCCTTGCGCCTTGGCCTCCTTGAGCGCCCGCGCGATCATGGCCGAGCCGACGCCGCGTTCACGGAACGGCGGCTCGACCGTCAGCGGCCCGAGCAGCAGCGCCGGCGTCTCGCCGATGCAGATCGGCGTCAGCCGCAACGAGCCGACCATCAGCGTGCCGATCCGAGCGGTAAAGGACAGGTCGAGCCGATGCTCGCGGCCCTCGCGGATGCGGAAGGCGCTGCGGGCATAGCGGCCGGGGCCGAAGGTGCGCTCATGCAGCCGCTCGATCGGCTCGGCGTCGCCCGGGGTTTCCGGCAGGATGGTCAGGTCGAGTTCGCTCATGGCCTGCGATTAGCACCTTTCCCCGATTCACGTCCATCGCCGGTAGCATGATCGGCGCGAAGACCTTAAATACGTCCCCAACAAGGGAGATGGCTCGCATGGGACTTCTGGTTGACGGCGTCTGGCAGCAGGACGGGCAGCGCACCAAAGACGGTCATTTCATCCGGCCGACCACCCAGTATCGCAATTGGGTGACACCCGACGGTTCTGCCGGTTCTAGCGGCGGCAACGGCTTCAAGGCCGAGGCCGGGCGCTATCACCTCTATGTCTCGCTGGCCTGCCCCTGGGCGCACCGCACCATCATATTTCGCAAGCTGAAAGGTCTGGAGAACGTCATTTCGATGTCGACGGTCTCGCCCGACATGCTGCAGGACGGCTGGACCTTCAACCGGCACGAAGGCTCAAGCGGCGATCAGGTCAACGGCAAGAGCAAGATGTCGGAAATCTATGTGATGGCCGACCCGAAATATACCGGCCGCGTCAGCGTGCCGGTGCTGTGGGACAAGCAGAAGAACACCATCGTCAACAACAAGTCGTCGGAAATCATCCGGATGCTCAATTCGGCGTTCGATGCCTTCACCAACATCCATACCGACTATTACCCGGAAGCCTTGCGCGGCGAGATCGACCGCATCAACGATCTGGTTTATCCGAACATCAACAACGGCGTCTATCGCGCCGGCTTCGCCACCGAGCAAGGCGCTTACGAAGCGGCGTTTCGCGGCGTGTTCGATACGCTCGACGAGATGGAACAGCTGTTGTCGGAGCGCCGCTACCTCGCCGGCTCCGTGCTCACCGAAGCCGATTGGCGGCTCTATTGCACGCTGATCCGATTCGACGTGGTTTATTATTCGCACTTCAAGTGCAACTGGCGGCACATTTACGAATACCCGAACCTGTCGAATTACCTGCGTGAGCTTTATCAGGTGCCGGGCGTCGCCGAGACCACCAGCCTGTCGCAGATCAAGCGGCATTATTATCACAGCCAGCGCCAAGTGAACCCGACCGGCATCGTGCCGGTCGGTCCGCAACTCGACTTCGCCGCGCCGCACGACCGGGCGCGGCTTCGTTAAGCAACACGTTCTCTACGCTCATGGTCGCGCCGCCCGCACGGGCACGCGACATTTTCGATTCGCCTGCGGCAACCCCGGGTGCCGGCGCTTAGCGTCCGTAGCCATGCATCATGCCGGGTCCCATCATGCCATAGGGATAGCCGCCGCCAGGCGGATAATATTGCGGCGACGGATAGCGATAGGAGCGTCGCGTTCTGCCCGGCAACTGGTGACCATTTCGCGCGAAGGCGCGACCGAAGGCATTGCGCGGGCCACCGCCGCGCGGGTTTAGGTGACACTGCGCGCAAGGCAGTCCGGTCCGCTGCGCATAGAACGGCAAAGCGTTTGCCGCATGCGGGCGCAGAACGGCCGCCATCGCCAGGGCCAATGCCGCGACCGTCAGCGTCGCGCCGCAAGCCAAGAATATGCGGTCGATTAAATTCGTCGGCATAAGGTTATTCCTTACACAAAGGCGCATTGGAGTTACGCCGGATGGAAGGTCGAGTGACTTTCCATCCGGCTTGGCCTCATCCGAGAATATCTTTCTTCTTCTCAAGATATTCGTCGCGGTTGATGTCGCCACGCGCGTAGCGCTCTTCCAGAACATCAAGCCCGGTCGAACGCTTCGGCGGCATATGATGTATGCCGGGCGCTGCGATCGATCGCACCAGCCAGACGACGCCGGCGATGATCGCGATCAAAACGACGACCCAGATAATCATGTGCGCCACGCCGTAACCGCCATAGCCGAAGCCATAGCCGCCCATCATTCCGTAGTTCGGTCCATATCCCCACATCATTGCGCGGCCTCCGGCTGATAAGAACCGTTGTGACGATTGACCAGGAACCGCTGCACCAGCCCGCCTTTATCCTTGGTGACGACCTCGGCAATGATGGTGTCGGCGTCCTTTTCCTTCACGTCGCCGACTTTGAGATTTGGGTTGCTAATGGTCCGCTCCAAATAATTCTTCACGTCGTCGACTGAGATATTGAGGTTACCTTGGTTGGGGTCATTGCCGGCGCCGGTGCCGCCCATCATGCCGGGCCCGTAGCCCTGACCCTGACCCTGACCCTGACCCTGACCTTGGCCATAGCCACCCATCATGCCGGGGCCATAGCCTTGGCCACCCATCATGCCAGGTCCGTAACCTTGGCCTTGGCCTTGAACTTGACCTTGGCCGTAGCCACCGCCGTAACCGGGACCCATCATGCCGGGGCCGTAACCGCCGCCGTAGCCACCCATCATTCCCCGTCCATAGCCCTGCATCATGCCGGGGCCATAGCCACCCATCATCCCCGGTCCGTAGCCCCGCATCATGCCAGGACCGTAACCGCCACCGCAGCCGCCCATCATTCCCGGTCCGTAGCCTTGCATCATGCCGGGACCGTAGCCGCCGCCCATCATGCCGTAACCCTGACCATAACCACCGCCCATCATGCCCGGGCCATAGGGCTGCGCCAGCAACGGCGCGTTAACAGCAAGCGTCGTCACAACGACAGCGGCCGCCGCCAAAATAGAAATCTTACGCATATTGAATCTCCTCGATGAGATGCGATGAACGCCACGAACAGCGTCCCGTCGTCATTTCTGAATCTGAATTGAAGCTGGTTTGCATCGCGCAAGCGATGCAGCAGAATTCAGACGAGGATCTTGGGGATGTCGGGGTCGAGGGCGACGAGATGGCCGACAAGATTATTCTGGCCGGCCTGAAACTTAACGGCCACACTGGCGAAGGTCACGGCGGATACCACGACGTCGGGCACCATGTTGGTAACGCTGCAGGTGCCGCAGCACTTCAGGCAATTGTCGGTATGCCCGGCGGGTTGATCATGATCGGACGCCGTCGTCACGACCTCATCGCCGATGTCATGCAAATGTCCTTCATGACGGACCGCAGCTGCGACGCCGCCATGGCTGTCGACGATCGAAACCGGCGCCGCCGGAAGATCGGTCCAAGCCAGCGACGCCGCCCCGTTGAAGACGAAGACGATCGCGATCAGCCATACGGTCAAACGATGCATGCAATCAACTCTAGCCAAGCCAGCCGGTCAAGTCAGCCGGTGATGTCTTTTTTCTTCTCGAGATATTCTTCGCGGTTGATCTCGCCTTTGGCGTAGCGCTCTTCCAGCACCTCAAGGCCGGCCGAACGCTTCGGCGGGTGATGATGCGCGCCGGGACCGGTCATCGAGCGCACCAGCCAAACGACACCGACAATGATCGCGACCAGAACGATAGCCCAGAACACCAGATGGGCGATGCCGAAGCCGTAGCCACCCATCATGCCGTAACCGGGGCCGTAGCCACCCATCATGCCAGGTCCGTAACCTTGCCCGTAGCCTTGCCCATAGCCTTGGGCGTTCGCGGCCGTGACCAAGCCCAATGTTGCCGCCGCGCCCGCCGCGGCCAGCACAGCGGTAAGACGATTTCGCATCGCACAGCTCCTTCGTGTTGCGCCCCCGCCGGATGATTCCGAGCGAGTCTCAATTCAATATCGAATCTGCGAAACTGGAATGACCTGTGCCGTTACCGGCAAGGCTCGTAGTAGCCATAACCGCGGTCGCTGTCGGTCTCGTGCCAACACATGCGCTGGCCGCGCGAGGCGCGTCCGCGCCGATAGCCGCGATCGTTGTCACGATCATAGCCGTAACCCGGACCCATCATATAGCCCGGACCATAGCCGCGGTCGCCCGACCCCATCATATAACCGTGACCGTAACCGGGCCCCATCATGTAGCCGGGCCCGTAAGTCTGCGCCTTAACCGCAACGCCGGCGGCGACGACCGCCGCGAGCGCCATTGCCGTTACCAGCCAAGCCTTGCGCATGACACATCTCCATTAACCCAACGGGTCGTCCCCGCGAGGTTCATGACCATGACGCCGAACCGCGCCGCCGTATTGATCAAGGTCAATCAGCAAAATTTGCGAGGCATGTTGCCTTGATAGCGCGGCGCGCGCCAGCCGCCTATGATCGAGATCATATACGGCTTTTTTTGCCGGTCAGCGCGATTTTACCATTGGCCCGCTTGATCTCGCCGGCGCGTTCAAGCGCGGCCAGCGTGCGGTACAACGCTTCGTGCGTCAGCCCCAGTTCGGCGGCGAGTTCCTTGAGCGTGCCCGGCAAGGTGACGTTGCGGCCATCGGCATCAGCATTGACGCTGAGGTAATGACGCAAGCGGTCGCGCGCCGAGCGGATGTTGCGCTGTTCGATGCGGGTGCGCAGGCTCATCACCTGGCGCGCCAAGGTCGCGGTGAAGGCCTGCGCCAGTTTCGGGTCTTGCGCGAAGGCGGCCAGCACTTCGGCTTTGCGGTAGACGCGCACCACTGCGTCGGTGCCGGCAATGGCGTCGCAGTGATAGCTTGGTGAAAACAAAGAGGCTTCGGCAATGGTGTCGCCCGCGCCCGCGACATGCAAAACGGCCTCACGCCCCGCGCGGTCGACGCGCGCCAGCCGCACCCGGCCGGAGACGATTTCGAAAAAGGCGACGGTCTTGTCGCCTTGCCGGAACAAGGTCTCACCGGCTTTCAGCGTACGCTCGCTCGCAGCGGCGGTGATCGCGGGCGCAAGCCAATCCTGGGCGGGCATGGTGGGGTCTCCGAAGGCGGCGCGAGGATAGCACGGCGGTTGTCTTCTTATTCGTCCCCCTCGTCGGGGAAAGATAAGAAAACAGGCACACGATATGACTGAAATCCATCTTCGCGGTGGCCATTCGCCAGAACGGGTGTGCTGCATCATTGTGCAGGACACCGTTGGGTATTTGGGCGAAACTACGCTACAGGCACTTATCCAAATGAGATAACCTGAAGCGGATCACTATTTTGAATATTGCGGCCTTGTAATGCGCTCTTTCCTCCGAAAACTCTGGCATACCAGCATCATCGGCAATCTGGTGACCGGCTCACTGGTCATCCTTCCGTTCGTCTTGACCGTACTGATCATCAGTTGGGCCATCAACTGGATCGTGTCCGCGTTCGGACCCGGAACCCTGTTCGGCGAAATCCTGATGAGTGGCGGCGCAGCCCTTGTCGGACCCAAGCGCGAATACGTCGCCTTCATGATCGGCGCCGTCGTGGTGCTCATTATCCTATGGCTGCTCGGCCTCGCCGTTCGCACCCAAGCGCAGCGCACCTTCGCCCACGTGCTCGACAATATGCT
This sequence comes from uncultured Alphaproteobacteria bacterium, assembly GCA_963830125.1. Lineage (GTDB taxonomy): Bacteria > Pseudomonadota > Alphaproteobacteria > Rhizobiales > Xanthobacteraceae > Pseudolabrys. The sequence goes on from CAWHKU010000002.1 coordinate 47,730, forward strand.
CGCGAAGGTACCGCTATTCCGCGCGATCTACCGGCCGGTGTCCCAGGTCGTGCGCGTATTCGCCGGCAGCAATGCCGACCTCAGCAGTTTGCCGGTAGTGATGTGCCGGCTCGGCGGCGAACAGGGCGTCGACGTGCCCGCCTTCCTGGCCTCGACGCAGATCTACGAGGTCAGGGGCGAAAGGCGCCAGCTTATCTATCTGCCGACCTCACCGCTGCCGGCCTGGGGCGGGCTGGTTCTGGTGCCGGAAACGTCGGTCATTCTCGTTCCCAATATGGACGCCGACGCGCTCATCAAGCTTTATTTCTCCTTCGGCGTGCTGGCACCGGAACTCATTCCGCCGCTCAACCAAAATCAGCCGACGGTCGCTCAGCCGCCCAAGCCAGCGACACCGCCGGAGCAGCTCTGAACGGCCGGCCTCAGTCGCTGATGCCGTCGCGGCCTTTGACCGCCATCAGCGTCGCAGTCAGCAGCGCGATCAGCTTCTCTTGCCCGCCGGTCACCGCGAACACTTCCGCTTGCGCCAAAGTCAGCGTACGGCCGGCTTTCACAACACGCCCCCGCGCAACGATGCAGTCGCCGGTGGCGGGCGCCAGCAGGTTGATCTTGAACTCGGTGGTGAGAACCCCGGCGTCGGCCGGCATCACGCTGAGCGCAGCATAACCCGCCGCACTGTCGGCGATCGCGCTGACCGCGCCGGCGTGAACAAAGCCGTGCTGTTGCGACACCGCGGGATGAGGCTTAAGCGCGATTTCGACGCTGCCGGGCGCAACGCTCTCGAGCGTCGCGCCTAACGTGGTCATCAGTCCCTGCTTGGCAAAGCTCGCCCGAACACGCGCAATCTGTTCCTCGGCGGTCATATGTTTCAGCCCGTCACCCGCGCGCCGGGCGCAATCGTCGGCGGCGCCTTGTTGAGGCTTTCGACCGCAAAGCCGGCGGCCGCTTTATAGCCGGCCATGAAGTCGGCGCGCTCCTGCGGCGAGACGACGTCGTCGATGTTGTCGAAGGTGCCGCCGCAGCGTTCGTCGACAATGTTGAGCAGTCCGAACGGACCGGCGCCGCGATTGCGCAGCACGACCTGCGAGATCGGCCCACACAATTTGTCGTCGTAAGCGGCAAGCGCTGCCGGTGTGACGCCGTGCTCGATCATCGCCACGCCGAGCACGCGGGCATCGACGATGGCCTGGCTCGCACCGTTCGAACCGGTCGGATACATCGCATGCGCGGCGTCGCCCAACAGCGCCACCGGCCCGTCCTGCCAGGTCGGCACCGGATCGCGGTCGATCATCGGATTTTCGAAAGCGCAGTCGGCTTGTTTGATCAAAGCCGGCACGTCGAGCCAATCCCACACCCAATTGTCGAAATGATGCACGAAGTCGGAGATCGCCACCTGCCGGAACCAGCCGCTTTGCTTCCAGCCTTCGGCGTTGTCCATCGTGACCTCGGCGATCCAGTTGATCATCGCCAGGCCGGTCTTCGGATCGGGCTTCGAGATCGGATAAATCACCATCCGCTCGCGATGCGTACCCAGGCCGACGAAGGACGCGCCGGACCGGATCGGCTTGGCCCAACTGGTGCCGCGCCACATGATCGCGCCGCCCCAATGGATCGGCGGCTGGTTGGGGTGCATCTGCGCCCTCACCGCCGAATGAATGCCGTCGGCGCCGATCAGCAGCGCGCCTTTCACTTCGGAGGCCACGCCGTCGGCATTCTCGATCAGCGCGGTCACGGTGCCGTCGGGATTCTTGCGGTAGCCGGTGACGCGGTGGCCGAGCTTGACCGCGTCCGCGCCGATCCGCTCCACCACCTTGTCATGCAGCAGCATGTGAAGCTGGCCGCGGTGCACCGAATATTGCGGCCAGTTGTAGCCGGCCAACAGCCCGCGCGGCTCGGAATAAATGTCATTGCCGTTGAGGCCGACCAGCGCCCATTCTTTCGCCGGCACGCCGACCCGGTCGAGATCGGCTTCGCGTAATGCCCATATCGTAGAGTTCGCGTACCGCGTTGGGTTGCAGATTGATGCCGACGCCGAGCGGCCGCATTTCGCGGACCGCCTCGAACACGACGCACGGCACGCCGATCTGGTGCAGCGTCAGGGCTGTCGCCAGGCCGCCAATGCCGCCGCCGGCGATGATGACAGGATGTTCGCTCATTACTGGTCCCGGACTAAAAACTCGTCAGCTTCATTATCTTTTGCCGGACAGCGGAGCAAGTTGCGGGCTTTTGCCGCGATCGGCGGGCCATGCATTGTGACGATGACGCGTAGCGGCAGAAAAGGCTTTCGCCGCGCGCCTGACGTGGCATAAGGGCGCCGCAAACGCACCCCGGAGCTCTCGGCACTCATGATCCGTCTCGATAACGTCAGTAAGCAAAACGGCCACCAGATCCTGTTCATCGAGGCGTCGGCGGCGTTCAACCGGGGCGAAAAGGTCGGCCTTGTCGGCCCCAACGGCTCCGGCAAGACCACTCTGTTCCGGATGATCACCGGCCAGGAGGCGCCCGATGAGGGCCAGGTCGCGGTCGATCGTGGCGTCACCATCGGCTATTTCAGCCAGGATGTCGGCGAGATGTCGGGCCGCAGCGCGGTGGCCGAGGTGATGGAAGGTGTCGGCCCGGTCAGCGTCGTCGGTGCCGAGCTGAAAGAGCTCGAAGCCGCCATGGCCGATCCGGATCTGGCCGATCCCGACCGCGCCGACGAGATGACCGCGATCATCGAGCGCTACGGCGAGGTCCAGCACCGGTTCCAGGAACTCGACGGCTATGCGCTTGAAGGCAAGGCGCGCGAAGTGCTCGCCGGCTTGAGCTTCACGCCAGGAGATGATGGACGGTGACGTCGGTGCGCTGTCGGGCGGCTGGAAAATGCGCGTGGCGCTCGCCCGCATTCTGTTGATGCGGCCCGACGCCATGCTGCTCGACGAGCCGTCGAACCATCTCGATCTCGAAAGCCTGATCTGGCTGGAGCAGTTCCTGAAAGGTTATGAGGGCATGTTGCTGATGACCTCGCACGACCGCGAGTTCATGAACCGCATCGTCACCAAGATCGTCGAGATCGACGGCGGCGCGTTGACCACTTATTCAGGCGACTACGAATTCTACGAGCAGCAGCGCGCGCTCAACGAAAAGCAGCAGCAGGCGCAGTTCGAGCGTCAACAGGCGATGCTGGCCAAGGAAATCAAATTCATCGAGCGCTTCAAGGCGCGCGCCTCGCACGCCGCCCAAGTGCAAAGCCGCGTCAAGAAGCTCGACAAGATCGAACGGGTCGAGCCGCCCAAGCGCCGCCAGACCGTGGCGTTTGAATTTCTGCCGGCGCCGCGCTCGGGCGAAGACGTCGTCAGCCTGAAGAACGTGCAGAAGGGTTATGGCACGCGCAGCATCTATGACGGCTTGGATTTCTCGGTCCGCCGCAAGGAGCGCTGGTGCGTCATGGGCATCAACGGCGCCGGCAAGTCGACGCTTCTAAAGCTGGTGACGGGCGCGACGCCGCCGGACGACGGCACGGTGGCGCTCGGCAGCAGCGTCAAGATGGGTTACTTCGCGCAGCACGCCATGGATCTGCTGGACGGCGAGCGCACGGTGTTCGAGGAGCTGGAATATTCATTCCCGCAGGCAGGGCAAGGTTCTTTGCGGGCGCTCGCCGGCTGTTTCGGCTTTTCCGGCGACGATGTCGAAAAGAAATGCCGCGTGCTGTCGGGCGGCGAGAAGGCCCGGCTGGTGATGGCCAAGATGCTGTTCGATCCGCCGAACTTCCTGGTGCTCGACGAGCCGACCAACCATCTCGACATGGCGACCAAGGAAATGCTGATCGAAGCGTTGTCGCAATACGAAGGCACCATGCTGTTCGTGTCGCATGACCGGCACTTTCTGGCCGCGTTATCCAACCGCGTTTTGGAACTGACGCCCGACGGCATCCATCAATATGGCGGCGGCTATACGGAATATGTCGAGCGCACCGGCCAAGAGGCGCCTGGCCTGCATAGCTGACGCGGACACATTATCGGCCCGCAGCTAAGAGCCTCACCACACCTCGCTCACCGCCGCGCCATCTAGCACCTCGGCGATGCGCGCGCGGGTCGCGCGGCCGGTGTCATCCGGCAAGGCATCGGGCGCAAAGAAACCGTGCGCGATGATTTCATGGTCCGGCACCGGCGCTGTGTCCTGCGCGAAATCGCGCACGATATAAAGCGCGACATGGTCGCGGCGCGACACCCGGGCGTTGTGAAAGACGCCGTGCAGCTTGGGCTCAGCCGTCAGCCGGATATTGCCTTCCTCTTTCAATTCACGCGCCAGCGCCGTCAAAAGCGTTTCGCCGGTTTCGACGCCGCCGCCCGGCAGATGCCAGCCGCTGACATAGGAATGTTTGATCAGGAAAATCCGGCCCCGGCCGTCGATCACCATGCCGAAGGCGCCCAAGGTCGCGCCACGCGCGAAGCGCCAATAGAAGTGAAAGGCGCGGGTGAGAAACGGTTCGAATTTGCGGCGCAGGCGTTGCAATTGCATATGAATCTCAACTCGAATGTAGCCGATCCCCTTTGTCTGTCGCATATCCGGTATAAGCAAGGCGTTACCCGCCGCCGGGGACAGCGACAAAATACCCCTTTCCGATTAGAATTATTCTAATATACAAGCAGGCACTCGTATCCGGTTCCGCACGAAAGGCCCTCTCCCGTGAAGCGATTTTCCGACCTGACCGAACAGGAAGTGCTGGCGCTGGCCATCACCAATGAAGAGGAGGACAGCCGGATTTACCGCGGCTTCGCGGAAGGCCTGCGCGAACAGTTTCCGGCCTCCGCCAAAGTGTTCGACGAGATGGCCGACGAAGAGGTCACACACCGCACCATGCTCTACGACCTCTACCGTGAGCGGTTCGGCGAATATCTGCCGCTGATCCGCCGCCAGGACGTCAAGGGCTTCCTGCACAACAAGCAGCCGTTGTGGCTGACGCGTCCGCTCGGGCTCGACGAAGTGCGCAAATTCGCCGAGAACATGGAATTCGAGGCCGAGCGCTATTACCGCAAGGCAGCCGAAACCGCCCGCGACGTCTCGGTGCGCGAATTGCTGGTCAAGCTGGCCGAGGCGGAAGCCAGCCATGAAAGCCTCGCCCATAAGCTGTCCGCGAAATTCCTCACCGAAGGCGCGCGCGAGCAGGAAGAAGAGACCGCCCGCCGCATGTTCCTGCTGCAATATGTCCAGCCCGGTCTGGTCGGGCTGATGGACGGTTCGGTGTCGACATTGGCACCACTGTTTGCCGCGGCGTTTGCGACCCGCATGCCGTGGGAGACCTTCCTGGTCGGCATGGCCGCATCGGTCGGCGCCGCCATTTCGATGGGCTTTGCCGAAGCGCTGTCGGACGACGGCTCGCTCACCGGGCGCGGTACGCCTTGGCTGCGCGGCGCGGTCTGCGGCCTGATGACCATGATCGGCGGCCTCGGCCACACGCTGCCTTATCTCATTCCCGATTTCTGGACCGCCACCGTGGTCGCGGTCATCGTGGTCGTGTTTGAACTCGGCGCGATCTCCTATATCCGCTTCCGCTATATGGACACGCCGTTCTTCAACGCCGCATTCCAGATCGCGTTCGGCGGTGCGCTGGTGTTCATCGCCGGCATATTGATCGGCAGTTCGTGAGTATTCCTATCGTCACCGGGCTTGTCCCGGTGACCCCGCTTAGGTAGGCACAGGGCTCACCTAAGCGGGATGCCCGGCACAAGGCCGGGCATGACGGAAGCTGATGCCGATGTTCACCCTCGCCCATCTGTCCGACGTTCATCTCGCGCCGCTGCCTGAGCCGGCATGGACGCGATCTGCTCGGCAAGCGGCTGACCGGTTACATCAACTGGCGGCGCAAACGACGTTTCATTCACGACCCTGCCGTGCTGGACGCGCTGACCACCGACCTGAAACGCCAGGCGCCCGACCACATCGCGGTCACCGGCGACATCGCCAATATCGGCCTGGCGCAAGAATACCGGAATGGCCGCGATTTCCTCGAACATCTCGGCAGCGCCCGCGACGTCAGTTTCATTCCCGGCAACCACGACATTTATGTGCCGGAGGCGGCCACCTTCGCCGCCCGGCAATGGGCCGCCTATATGGCCGGTGACGACGGCAGCAATGGCTTTCCATATGTGCGCAAGCGCGGACCGGTCGCGTTGATCGGTCTGTCGAGCGGCGTGCCGACCGCGCCATTTCTGGCGACCGGCTGGCTCGGCGCGCAGCAGCTCACCGCACTCGCCGCACTGCTCAAGACGCTGAAGGACGACAAGCTGTTTCGCGTGGTGATGATTCATCATCCGCCGGTCAGCACAGCCGGACGGCATAAACGCTTGCTCGATGCCGATATGTTCAAACGCGTGATCGCCGATCATGGCGCCGAACTGATTCTGCACGGCCACGACCATGTCCACATGGTCAACTGGATCACGGGCCCCAATGGCTCACCGGTTCCGGCGGTCGGCGTGCCGTCGGCATCCGCCAAGCCCGGCATGGATCACGACAACGCCGCTTATCATCTGTACCGGATCGACGGCGCGCCGGGCGCGTGGACCTGCGAAGTCATTTCGCGCGGCGTGGCCGCCAGCGGCGAGGTGGTCGAGGAAAAGCGATTTGAGCTTTTAGAGAATTGAAGTTCGATCCCATCCACCGTTCGTCCCCGCGAAAGCGGGGACCCAGGGGCGACAATCTCAAGGGCTTCAAGCAAAAAACTGGATTCCCGCTTTCGCGGGAACGAACGGAGAATGACGCAAGGCACCGGCTAAAAAATTAAGGCCCCGGATTATTGATCAGCGCCAGCGCGAACAGCGCGGCGACGGCGATGACCACGCCATAAATAAAAGTACGGATGGCGCGCAACCGTCCACGGCGCTGTTCATGCTCAATCAGCTTTTGCGAGCTCGCCTGGCCGAACGGCGCATCGTCGGCCAGCGCGCGCTCGCGCTCAACCAGCCGGCGCGCGACATAGCGGGTGACCGCGCGCACCATCTCCGGCAGTTCGTAGCTTTCCGCCAGCACGGCGCGGCCGTAACGGGTGTCCTGCAGAAAGCGGTATTGCCGCTTGTCGCGGCCCATCTCGATGTGGGCGATGACGTCGATCCAGAGCCGCGGCACCTCGCCCCGGCTGATGCCGCGGTCAAACAACTCGACGCTGGCCGGCACGTCGTCGAACACCGGGTCGAGCGCCTCGTTCAGGAGCTCAAGCCGGGCCAGTTCGGCGTCATGTAGATCGACGATGACGGCCGACCGCTCGGCCGCCTCGATGCGCGCGTCGCGCACTGCGTCCTTGAGCGTGTTTGCCGGTCCCGGCGGCTCGGTCCCGGCGTCGGCCTCGGCTTTTTTGCGGCGTCCCCACATATCCTCTGTCTAGCAAAGGTCCGAAGTCCTTGAAAGCGGAAAAGTGAGGTTTTTCAACCCGATCGATGGTTAACCAGAGGTTACCGGGGGCGCCCCCAGGCCGTAGGCCCGGCCCCACGCCAAGCCATCCTCGGTCAGCCCGCGCGGAATGTACTCGCAGCCGATCCAGCCGGTGTAGCCGAGACGATCGACCTCGGCGAACACGAAGGGGTAGTTGATCTCGCCGTCTTCGTCCGGTTCGTGGCGGACAGGAACCTGCGAACACTGGATATGCCCGATCTTTGGCAGGTACTTTTCCAGCCGGGCGATCAGGTCGCCGCCGACGATCTGCACGTGATAAAAATCATATTGCAGCCAGACGTTCGGGCTGCCGACCTGCTCGATGATGTCGACGGCGTGCTCGACCTGGTAGAGAAAATAATTCGGCTGGCTGCGCGGATTGATCGGCTCGATATAGAGCTTGACGTTTTTGGCCCCCGCCAGATCAGCGGCGCGCTTGAGATTTTCGACGAATACTTTTTCAGCCGCCGCACGATCGCTGTCGTCGACATTGCCGGCGAGGCAATGAATGGCGCTGGCGCCGACGGTTGTCACGTAGCTGAGCGTTTCGTCGAACGACTTTTCCCAGTCCTTCCGGCGGCCGGGCTTGGCGCAAAGGCCGAACTCGCCTTCGCCGCCGGTCGGCGTGTTGATGCCAAGAACCTGAAGCTTGTTGCGTTCGGCCGCGCGCTTGAAGTCGTCGGCCGCAACGCCGTCGGGAAACCGGCCCTCGATCGCCTTGAAACCGCAGGCCGCAGCCGCGTCGATGCGCTGCAGCAAAGGACGGTCCATGAACAAATAACCGAGATGGGCGGAAAAACGGGGCATGGCCAACCCTTCCAATAACAGCGCAACGAATTTTTCCGCGACTTGCATAAGCGTCGCGCGGACGTATTGATTAGCGATCAAAGGCCACCAAGGCCAGCCCCGGAAACGTTCGCAAGGATCCCCGCATGTCCGCAAATAGCGCTTTTCACATCGCCGTATTGCCCGGCGACGGCATCGGCCATGAAGTGACCGCCCCTGCCCTCGACGTGTTGCGCCGGATCGAGGCGACGACGCCGAGCCTGGCGTTCCGTTTTTCGGAAGCGCCGGCCGGGAGCGGAAGAATACAAGGCCACCGGCAAATCGATGTCGGACCAGACGATCAAACTGTGCGGCGACGCCGATGCGATTTTTCTTGGCGCCTGCGGCTTGCCCAGCGTGCGCTATCCCGACAACACCGAGATCATGCCGCAGGTCGAGCTGCGCTTTATCTACAATCTTTATGCCGGCGTGCGCCCGGCGCGGTTGATCCCGGGCGTGCCGTCGCCGATCGTCGGCGCCGACCAGCACGGCATCGACTTCGTGCTGGTGCGTGAATCGACCGAAGGCCTGTTCGCCTCGCTGGGCAAAGGCGTCACGACTTACGACGAAGCCCGCGAGACTTTGGTCGTCACCCGCAAGACCACCGAGCGGCTGTTCGACTTCTGCTTGCGGCTCGCCGAACGGCGCAAGAAGCGCGGCAAGCCGGGAAGGTTGACTTTGGTCGACAAGGCCAATGTGTTCAAGGCGTTCAACTGGCAGCGCGACATTTTCGACGCCCGCAAAGCCGCCTTCCCCGACGTTACGACCGACAAGCTTTATGTCGATGCCTGCGCCGCCATGATGGTGAAAAAGCCGTGGGACTTCGACGTCATGGTGATGGAAAACATGTTCGGCGATATCCTGTCCGATCTCGCCGCCGGCCTGATCGGCGGCTTGGGCATCGCACCGTCGGCCGATATCGGCGACACCCATGCGGTGTTCCAGCCCTGCCACGGCACCGCGCCCGACATCATGGGCCAGGGCAAGGCCAATCCGACGGCGATGATTTTATCCGCCGCGATGATGCTGGACTGGCTGGCCGACAAGCACGACCATCAGCCGGCCGCTGACGCGGCACTTCGCATCGAGCAGGCAGTCGACAAGGCCTACGCCTCGGGCTTGAAGCCAATGGAATATGGCGGCAGCGATGGCACGGCCAATATTACGAAAGCGGTGATCGCGGCGTTGGGATAAGCGCCAATCACGACGGAATCTTCGCCCGTTGTGCTAGGTTGGACCGATAGCCGACGAATCGGTCAGGACACCACACATGCTGAATCTGGCGGCGCTAAAGCGGGACTGGAAGGACCTCACCTCCTACGAACGCTTCGAACAGATTGTGTCGCGCGCGATCATGCTGTTGATCAGCGTGATCATCGTCTATTCGGTGTTTTTGGCCGCCGCCGAACTGGTGAAGGACTTCCGGCTCGGCATCGATTTCATGGAACGGGAATTGTTGCAGGACGTCTTCGGTTCGATCCTGACCATTCTGATCCTGCTCGAATTCAATCACTCGATCGCGCTGGCGCTCGCCAACAAGTCCGGCATCATCCAGGCCCGCACCGTCGTCTTGATCGCCGTACTCGTCATCGCCCGAAAGATCATCCTGCTCGACTTCAAGACCGCAACGCTGGAAACATTTCTCGGCATCGGCGGGCTGGCGCTGGCGCTCGGCCTGCTTTACTGGCTGATCGGCGGGCATCTGCCGCGCCAGCCGACGTCGCCGCATCCGCCAGAATAAAACCGCCGGCCGCTTGAACAACCGTTATGCGAAAGCCAGGCGTCCATGAACGCGCCGGAATAATCGCGCGCAATTAATGGTAGGCCTCAAAGCCAGGTTCGCTTGCCAATCGATCGGGCCAAGATCGTTTCGTCATTGCCTGCCTCGCGGGGGCAAAGCGGCATGTCCACACAGTTGCCGAATACCGCAAAGCGTCGAATGACAGCGATCGGCTGTGAAAATTGACCGAGATCAAAGCCGCGAGATCAATGGCGATATTAATTTTATCGAATAGCAAGGGGGCTTCACTATGTTCAAAGCACTGAAATATCTGGTGGCGATCTTGGGTTTCGCCGTCGTCGTTGGAAGCGGCCCGTCCTGGGCGCAAAGCAGCCCAACACTCGACCCGATACTGGTGGCGCAACAACGCTGCCCAAGCGATATGGCTGCTTGCAACCGCGGCTCATGGGGACCCGGCGGCTGTTACCGTCGCGGCTATGCATCCTGTAGCAATGGCCTCGTCTGCAGCAGCGGCCTGCGGGCATGCGGACCGGGCTCATGGGGCCGTGGCGGCTGCTATCGGCCGGGCTATGCGAACTGCGCAAATGGCTTGATCTGCAGCAGCGACATGCGGGCATGCCCGCCGGGACCTGCTGGCCGTGGCGGATGCTATCGTCCCGGCAGCCGCCGCTGCGTAAATGGCGCCATTCGCTAAAGCGGCGTATTTGAGCGAGCGCGTAGGTGGCTGCGCGATATCCGCGCAGCCACGACGCCGTCGACAAGGTGCGACGTAGCGGAACCGCAAAAATTACAGCCCGACAAAACCCTTGATCGCCGCGATGAATTCATCCGGCTGTTCGAGCGGCGGGCAATGGCCGCAACCCGGCAATTCGACATAATGCGCGCCCGGCACCTTGTCGGCGATGACTTTGTTCAACACCGGCGGCGTCGCCTGATCGAACTCACCGCACACCACCAACGTCGGCACCTTGAGGTGATGCAATAGCGGCGTCAGGTCGGCCTTTTGCAAAATCGTGCAGGCGGCATGAAAGGCTTTCGGCGCGATGCCGAGCAGCACCTGTTTGCGCTCTTCGATCTTTTCCGGATGGGCTTCGAGATAAGCCGGCGAGAACACCCGCTTGGCGGCGATCTCGGCAATCGCGCCGAGCCCGGCCTCGTTGACCTTGTCGGCCATCACCGCGAACTGCTGCCGGCCCTCGGGCGGAAACACCGCCGCGGCGTCGCTGACCACCAGCTTGGCGATCCGCTCGGGATGGGCCAGCGCGAAAGCAAGCGCGACCGTGCCGCCGAATCCGTTACCGATCAGAATGGCGTCGCGTTCGATGCCGAATTCGTCGAAGCCGTCTTCGATCGCCGCGACATAGGCATCCATCAGCGGCAGCAGCGTCGGCTCCGAGCCGTGGAAGCCCGGCAGGTTAAACAAAGTGACGCGATGTTTTTCGGCCAAGGCCGGCAGCACCGGATCGAAGGCGTGGCGGTCGGCGAGCAGCGAATGCAACACCACCAGATCGCGCCCTTGTCCGGTGCGCACCGCTTTCAGCGCGCCGTGGCCGGCGGTCAGTTGTTCGAATTGCATGGCTTCCTCCGTCGCGCAAAAAAACAAGACAAACATGAACGAACGGCTGCGCCACACTGGCGCAGCCGTATTCAAACATTCAAATCTTTAACGTGGCAACCGGCCGCTCAGTTCCCTTCGCGCCAGATGCCAAGCGCTTCCTGCGCCGGGCGGTCCGAGATCGAGAACAGAACCAACTCTTCAGCCGGCATGTGCTGATAGCGCTTCCACGGCGGGATCACGAACACGTCGTTGACGCCCCATTCGAGCTTCTCGCCCTCGACCAAGGTGTAGCCATGGCCTTCGGCGCAGGCGAACACGGTGCCGTCGGTCGAGCGGTAGGGCTCGCCCTTGAAGCCCGCCGGCAACAGCGCAAGCCAGGCGCCCATGGTCGGCAGCACCGGCCCGCCATTGATCGGGTTGGCGTAGCGCACGCGCGCGCCATGGCGCTTGTCGATGTCGCCGGTCTTTTTCAGCCGCTCGAGGATCGGCTTCATCTTGGCGTAAGGATAGTTGATCACCGGCGTGCGGTTTGTCACCGCCGGCAGGCCGTCCGGCAGCACGCCGGTGGCGTAACGCTCGAACGAGTCGCCGTTCTCGTGATTGACGTTCTGCATCTTCTCGTCGAAATGGTTGGCGAACGACGTCTGGAAGTGATTGATCGTCGGCATGTCGAGCACGTCGAGCCACATCGCCGGCTCGTTGCCGGGGTTGCCGTGATCGTGCGGCGCCCAGTTGGCGGTGATGATGAAGTCGCCATGCTCCATGTCCGACTTCTCGCCTTCGACCGCGGTGTAGGCGCCCTTGCCCTTGAGCATGAAGCGGATCGCGGAGGCGACATGCTGATGCGCCTCGGCGATTTCGCCCGGCATGATCAGCTGGATGCCGGCAAACAGCGTGTTGGTGATCTTCGACTTGCCGGGATCGCCGGGGTTTTCCAGCACCAGCACGCGGCGCTCGGCTTCTTCGGCGGTGATGACATCGCCGGCCTCAAGCATGAACTTCTCGACCTCGGGGAACTTCCACAGCGCCGGGACCATTTGGGTCTTCGGCTCGGGCGTCACCAAGCCTTTCAGCACTTCCCACAGCGGCGCGAGATGGTGCTTGGAAATCTTGTCGTAATAGGCCTGCCGGGCCGCCTGAATATTGTGTTTGGCGCCGGGGGCGGCCTGTTCAGCCGCTGTTGAAACCGCCATGAGCTTACTCCCTGAGACGAAATGGTTGAATTTGTAACTTTATAGCCCAATTGCGCGGCCAGCGGAACAACCCCCGGTAACGGGCTGTCCCGCGCCTATTCGATAGCTAATTATTGACCGAGCCGCCGTCCACCACCAGCGACTGGCCGGTGACGAAATCGCTGTCGCTGGAGCACAGGAAAACCAGCGCGCCAAGGAGATCCTCCGGGTAGCCATCGCGCTTGAAGGCGCGGCTATTGCGCACCGGAATGCGCTCCTCCTCGACATGGGTCGAATTGTCGAGCCCGGTGTCGGACAGGATATAGCCCGGCGACAGCGAATTGACGCCGATGCCGAAGGCGCCCAGCTCGCGCGACAGCGAGCGGGTGAAAGACAGCATGGCGCCCTTGGATGTGACATAAGGCAGCATGCGCGGGATGCCCTTATAGGCGGCGCCCGAAGCGATGTTGATGATCTTGCCGGCGCCGCGCGTCTTCATGTGCGGCGCAACATGGCGCACCATCAAATACGGCCCGCGCACATTGATCGCCATCACCTTGTCCCAGGTCTCGATGTCCCACTCGTCGTAATTGCGCGGGGTCAGCGTGGCATAGAGCGCGGCGTTGTTGACCAGAATATCGATCCCGCCGAAGCGCTTGACGGTTTCCGCGACCAGCGCCTTGACCGAGGCTTCGTCGGCGACGTCGAAGGTGAAGCTGACCGCGCTGTCGGCGCCGTGACTTTGCGACGATCTCGGCCGCGACCGCCGAACCGTCGGCAATGTCGGCGATCATCACGCGCGCGCCCTGTGCCGCCAGCGCCATCGAATAGTGCCGGCCGATACCTTTGGCGCCGCCGGTGACGATCGCGGTTTTTCCGGCAAGTCTCGTGCCCATCGTGGTCATTAAGTCTCTCCCTGTCATGGCCCCGGATCGCCGTCCCAAGGGCGGCTTCGCTTGGCGCGCCCAGGCCCGGCCGTCCGCATCTTTTTGGTTGATGACGTGTATAAAGCGGTGGTCGCCCGGCACAAGGTATATGCGCGGGTCCACCAGCCGGAGATTACAACGATGCCGAGCAACACCACCGACCGGTTGGCGATCCGCGACCTGATCGAGAACTGGGTTCTGTGGCGCGACGCCCGGCAGTGGGACCGCTTTCGCACCCTCTGGCACAAGGACGGCCAGATGTGGGCGACCTGGTTCCAGGGCTCCTACGAGGACTTCATCGCGGTCAGCCAGCAAGGTTACGACAACGGCGTGCGTATCATGCACATGCTCGGCGGCATGAGCGTCGACATCGAAGGCAAGCGCGCCATCGCCCAGACCAAAATGACGATCACGCAACGCGCCGAGGTCGATGGCGTATTGTGCGACGTGGTCTGCGCCGGGCGGTTTTACGACTTTCTCGAAAAGCGCAAAGGAAAGTGGGGCATCGTGCTGCGCCGCCTCGCCTATGAGCGCGACCGCATCGACCCGGTTGAACCCGGCGCCAAACTCAAGCTCGACAAGAAACTGCTGGGGCAGTTCCCTGAAGGGTACCGTCACCTCGGCTATTTGCAGGCGCGCATCGGCTACACCATCAAGCATGAGTTGCCGGGCCTGGATGGGCCGGCGCTTGATGCGCTTTATGCGCAAGGCGCGGCTTGGTTGAAGGGCAAGGCGCTTTAAGGCATGCCATTGGGCTTGGCGCGCGCGCCAGGAAATGTCAGCTTCCCGCACCCAAGGCGGCAAACTAAAAAGCGCGCCGGGCACTGGGGGAGCGATGTCGCTGGCCGATAAATTCAATCTGCTGAATGAGTTCAATATCCTGCGCATCATCTGCGCGCTGTTTCTGATCCCGCACATCATCGCCAAATTCACCGTGCCGCAGGCGCTGCAATTTTATGTCGATGTCGGCTTCAAGCCGCCCAAGTTCTGGATGTATCTGGCCGGCGCCATCGAATGCGTGCTGTTCGTCACGCTGTTTTTCGGCATCTACACGTGGTTCTTCGGCTTCATCGGTTTCATCCATCTGACGGTCGCCGCCGCCGCCACCTACAAGCTCACCAGAAAATGGATATGGGTCATCGGCGGTATCGAGTACTGCGTGTTCTGGGCGATCTGTTGTCTTGTCGTCGCCATGCACGCTCTTAAGTCAGCTGACGCGCCCCGCCCGCCTTCAGTTTCTCCATGATCAAAAGGAACATCTTACCATGGCTAGTGCTCTGTTTTCACCCATCACGCTGCGCGGAACTGACCCTGCCGAACCGCACCGTGGTGTCGCCGATGTGCCAGTACAATTCGACCGACGGCTCGGCCAATGACTGGCATTTGATGCATATCGGCCAGTTCGTGCTTGGCGGGTTCGGGCTGATTATCGCCGAGATGACCGACATCAATCCGGTCGGCCGTATTTCGCTGAAATGCGCCGGGCTCTACTCCGACGACAACGAGAAGGCGATCAAGCGCGTCATCGATTTTGCCCGGCAGTATGGACCGTCGAAACACGGCCTCCAGATCGGCCACGCCGGCCGGAAGGGATCGACCAAACCGCCGGCGGCCGGCGGCACGCCGCTGAGCAAGGAGGAAGGCGCCTGGGAGACGCTCGCTCCATCCGCCATCCCCTACGATCCGACCTGGCATGTGCCGCGCGCCATGACCAAGGAGGAGATGAAGGCGACGCTCGACGACTATGTCTCGTCCGTCAAGCGGGCCGAGCGGGTCGGCTATGATCTGCTCGAACTGCACGCCGCGCACGGCTATCTGCTGCACCAGTTTCTGTCGCCGCTGTCGAACCAGCGCACCGACGAATATGGCGGCTCGCTCGAAAAGCGCATGCGCTATCCGCTGGAAGTGTTCTCGGCGATCCGCGCGGTGTGGCCGAAGGATAAGCCACTTGGCATCCGCGTCTCCGCCGTCGATTGGGTCGAGGGTGGCACAACGATCGAGGACTCGATCAAGTTTGCGCAGGAGCTTAAATCGCTCGGCTGCGACTACATGGACGTATCCTCGGGCCAGGTCGATTCACGGCAGAAAATCCCGTTCGCGCCGAATTTCAACGTACCGTTCGCGGAAGCGATCAAGAAAGCGACCGGCATGCCGACGATGTCGGTCGGACTGATCACAAGCGCCCGCGAAGCCGAAGACATGATCGCGGCCGGCAAGACCGACATGGTGGCGCTGGCACGCGGCGCGATGTACGACCCGCGCTGGCCGATCCACGCGGCGATGGAGCTGGGCGCCGAGCCTCCGATCGTGCCGCGCATGATTCCGGCGCATCCTAAACTGCGGCCGATGATCTTCCCGAACTACAAGCCGGCGGCCTAAGCGCTCTCAGGCGCACCACAACGCTAAAACGGCCGGGCAAGCGCCCGGCCGTTGTCGATTTCAACGCCCGGCTGGCGGTGACTACACCCTCACCCGCGCGATGTACTTCGCAAACGCCGCGAGCTGCGTCGTGACGATGTCCTTGACCCCCTGGTCGGTGAGTTCGAGCGTTTTCTGATCGAACTTGGTGGCGGCCAGGTTGACGAAGATTTCCGGCTTGCCGAGCACCTGGGCGTCGACCGTGCCGAGCGCCATGCGCAAGTGATACTGCATGCGGGCGCCGCCGAGCAGACCGGGCGACGCCGACTGGATCGCCACCGGCTTGTCCTTGAACGGCTGCTCCTTGAGCTTGGACACCCAGTCGATGGCGTTCTTCAAGCCACCCGGAATCGACCAGTTATATTCCGGCGACACGATGATAACGCCGTCGGCCTGACGAATAGCAGCGGCCCAGGCTTCGACATCGGCCGGCACACCGGATTTGACCCGCGTATCGTCATTATAGATCGGGAAGCCGGCAAAGGACGGCGCCGGTACAAGCGTCATTTCCGGCGGCGCCAAAGCCGGCAGCGCGCGCGCCAGCGCGGCATTGAGCGAGCCCTCGCGCAGCGAGCCGCAGATCACGACGATGTTCAGCTTGTCGGCCATTTGTCCCTCATATGCATTTTACTATTTATGTCCGGCGCGTTTGGCCGCCGAACCAAGATGTCACGACAAGGAACGGGTCTAACGCCCACATTGTCAAGCGCGGCGGCCGCAACAAAAAACCGGCCGTCATGCCCCACCCTTGCAGGACATGACGGCCGGCTTTGCAACTTCAAGATACCGACGCTTACTTCTCGTCGGCGATCGGATTGCTCAACACGCCGACGCCTTCGATCTCGACTTCGACGGTGTCGCCGGCCTTCATCCAGACCGGCTCCGGCTTGCGGGCATGGCCGACACCGGACGGCGTGCCGGTGAACAGGATGTCGCCCGGCTCCAGCGTCATGCCTTCGGTCAGGTACACCAGCGATTCGGCGACCGGGAACATGAATTTGTCGGTGTTGGACAACTGCATGGATTTGCCATTGAGCCGGGTCTCGATCTTGAGGCCCTTGGCGCCGCGCGGCAGTTCGTCGGCGGTCACCATCCAGGGACCGACGCTGCCGGTCTGATCGAAGTTCTTGCCCATGCCCCACTGCGTGGTGTGGCGCTGATATTCGCGGATCGAGCCTTCCATGCCGCAGGCGTAGCCGGCGACGCAATCGGCGGCGTTCTCCAAGCGTCAGGTGCTTGGCGCGCTTGCCGATGATCACCACCAGTTCGCCTTCGTAGTCGAACTGGATCGACTTCTTCGGCCGGATCAGCGGCTGGAGATGCCCGGTCAGCGACGACAGCATCCGGAAAAAGATCGACTGGAATTTCGGGATGTTGTCTTTCTGCGGGCCTTCCTTGACGTGGTCGAGATAGTTGAGCCCCAGGCAGATGATCTTGTCGGGATTGGCGACCGGCAGCGCAAACTTCAAACCCTTGAGCGGCAGCTTGGCCGACGCCGGCGCGTTCTTGACCGCTTCGGCGAGCTTTTTCATGTCGCCATTGGCGCGCAGGAAAGCGCCGAGTTCGTTCGGCAGGCTGGCGTCGACCGCCGAGACGTCGACGACATTGTCGCCATCGACCACGCCCATGCGAACGCCGTTGGCGGTTTCAAAATTTACGATTTTCATATGCTTGCTAAGCCCCGCTAAATGACTGGGCCCGGCCGAAGGCAGCGCGGGCGCGCGCAAGGCTTAGCGCACACCGGCGGTTTAAGAAAGACCGGCCGGCGAACTTCGCATCATGCGGCAATAGGTAACGTTTTTTCGGATGGCGGAAAGATCAGGCTTTCGGCGCCGCCGGCTCGGCCAGCGTGAAGGCCTGGATCGAGAAATACTCCTTCTCGTCCTTCCACACCCCCGACGGCGTCCAGCCGACGCCGCGCGCCAGCGCGCCCAGCGACTCGACCGAGTATTTATAGCTGCTCTCGGTATGAATGGTTTCGCCGGCGCGGAATTCGAAACATTCGCCGGCGACCTTGACCTTCTGCCGCTTCAGGCTGGCCAGATGCATCTCGACCCGGTTGCGCTCGCGGTTGAAGAAGGCGTGGTGCTCGAAGGTGTCGAGATTGAAAGTGCCGCCGAGCTCGCGGTTCATGCGCACCAGCAGATTGAGATTGAAGTCGGCGGTGACACCGGCCGCGTCGTTGTAGGCGGCGTTGAGAACCTCGGCTTCCTTGATCAGATCGGCGCCGATGATCAGCTTTGAATTGGGTCCGAGAATTTTCGCGGCATTGCGCAAAAACGCGGCGGCCTCATGCGGTTCGAAATTGCCGATGGTCGAGCCCGGGAAAAAACCGACACGAACCGGCGCGGCCTTGGCCGCTTCCGGCAATTCGAACTCCTGAGTGAAATCGGCGGTCACCGGTAGAATTTTGAGGTCGGGAAAGGCCAACCGCAATTCGGCGGCTTCCTGCTCGACCATTTCGCCGCAAATATCGACCGGCACATAGGCCGCCAGCACCGGCGCCGAGGCCAACAGGATACGCGCCTTCTTGTTCGAACCGGAGCCGAATTCGACCAAGGCCGCGCCCGCCGGAATCAACTTATCGATGTCGCCGGCATTGTCCTGCAGAATGCGCATCTCGCAGCGCGTCGGGTAATACTCCGGCTGCTCGGTGATGCGGTCGAACAGCTGCGAACCGATGGCGTCATAGAAATATTTCGGCGGCACGCGCTTGCGTGTCGCACTCAAGCCTTTCAGCACATCGGCCGCGAAATCCGACATCTCGTCGGACTGGGGCGGCAAAGCTGTCGAGCGAGCAAGCGCAACCATAAGAACCTCTTACTTCCACTTCGCTTTAGGCCGTAACGACCGTCAGACAAATTCCGCCAGCCGCACGCCACTGAATTGCCAGCGCGATGGCGGATAAAAGAAATTGCGGTAACTGATGCGTTCGTGACCTTCCGGTGTCGCTAGCGACGAGCCCCGCAGCACCATCTGGCTGACCATGAACTTGCCGTTGTATTCGCCGAGCGCCCCTTCGGCAGCGCGGAAGCCCGGATAGGACAGATAGGCACTGCGTGTCCACTGCCAAGCCATCCCGAAAGCGTCCGCAATCAGCCCGTTTCGCGCGGCGACCTCCCATTCTTGCTCGCTTGGCAGGTGTTTTCCGGCAAAACGGGCGAATGCGTCGGCTTCGTAATAGCTGACATGCATGACAGGCTGGGCTGGATCCACCGGTTTGAGCCCTGCCAAGGTCATGACTTGCCATTGGCCATCGTGCTGGCGCCAGTATCCAGGTGCCTCCCAGCCTTCCGCCTGCACCGTCGCCCAACCGTCCGACAGCCATAAAGACGGCGTCGTGTAGCCGCCGGCTTCGATGAACGCGAGCCATTGCGCGTTGCTGACCAGATCGCGCGCGATTTTCATTTTTGGAATCAACGTGTCGTGACGCGGCGTTTCGTTGTCGAAACAAAAGCCATCGCCTTCATGACCGATGGTCTGAATGCCGGCCGGCACATCGACGAAGGCGTCGGCGCCGATAGCGCGCGGGCCCGACGCCGCGCGCGGCATCTGCCAATCGGCGATCGTAGGCCGGATTGGTCGGGTTCTGCGCAAAGGCATGCAGAATGTCGGTCAGCAGCAATTCCTGATGCTGCTGTTCGTGATTGAGACCGATTTCAAGAATCTCGAATACGCGTGCAGCGTCTGCTTCCGGCACGGTCTCGATCAGTCTTTCGACCGCGGCATCGACATGCGCGCGATAGCCGGTGACCTCGGCGCCGTTCGGCCGCGTGATCAGACCGCGCTGCGGCCGCGCATAGCGGGGGCCGGCGGCGACATAATAAGAATTGAACAAGAACGGAAAGCGCTCGTCGAAAATTGTGTAAGCCGGGTCGTGCGGCACCAGAAGAAACTGCTCGAAAAACCAGGTGACGTGGGCACGATGCCATTTGGTCGGCGAGGCATCGGCCATCGACTGCACGATCTGGTCTTCGGCCGACAAATGCGACGCGCGCCGCTCGGTCTCCGCCCGCACGCGCCGGAACGCCGCGCGCCAATGGGCGCGGACGTCATCCGATCCAGTGGCGGCGCTATGCGAAATCGGAGAAATTGCCGCATCCGCCATGAAACCCCTCCCCGCACTAAAAAAACGCACTCGGTCCATGGATGAATACGAACAATGGCTGCAATTGTTCCACCGGTGGCGCGCACGGGCAACCTATTGACTCGCCGTTTATGCACAAGACCTGGCGCAGTGACGTTGTTGTGATGGCCGGCAACCCGAAAATCGGCGCGTTTCGCAATAATTTGAGAAAATTTCGGCGCGTCGCGGGTCATTTCCCGGTCACAAAGCCGCGCCTCATCGGCTGTGGATGACGGACGTCCGCCACGCGATCATCTGATCGCGTGGCGGCGAGTGCTTGGCCGACTATTTCAGCGCCTTGAGACCGGCCTCGCAAATCTGGATGTCCTGGTCGCCGGTCACGCCCGAACAGCCGATGCCGCCGATGATCTTGCCGTCGACGACGATTGGGATACCGCCCGGCACCGAATTGGCGCCTTCGAGTTGCAGCAGGTAGGTGAACTGCGGGCCCTTCGCCAGCAGGTCATGGAAGATCTTGGTCGGACGGCGGAACAGCGCCGCAGACACGGCCTTGTTAACCGCCACTTTCATCGAGCCGTATTGCGTGTCGTTCATCTTGCCGTAGTAGACCAACTGGCCGTTCGGCTCGACGATGGCGATCGCCTCCTCCCAGTTGTTCTTGGCTGCCTCGGCCATCGCGGCGGCGGCGACTTTCTGGGCCTGCTCGAACGTGATCGGTGAACCGTAAGGCGATGCCGCCTGAGCGGACGGGGCAGCAAGCAGTCCGGCGCAAACAAACGCCGACGCGAGAACGAATTGACGCATCTATTCCTCCCAGTTTGATTTTTGTTTCATCTTAGGCTTCAGCTTAGGCTTCAGCGCCCCTCCCACGATGTGGGACACGGTACGATGATTTAAAATTATGGGCTTCCCCGCTGGCGGGCACAACGTCGTTGTTGACGCATGTACGCAAACGAATTGATCCGGAGCCCAACCGCGCCGCCGCCACCGGCCCGGCGGCGCTGTGTCTCGCTCCGCTTTGTGCTTATATCGGCAAGTGCCCTTCGGCCCGCACTCTTGCGATAACCGCAACAATCGTCAGATCACCATCATGCCGCCCGCCGCCATTCCCGATCTGACCGCGCGCCAATTGCAGGCGGTGCTGGCGGTCGCCGACTATGGCAGCTTCATCGCCGCCGCCGCGCATTTGCAAACCTCGCAGCCGGCGCTGACCCGCACCATCAAGCGGATCGAGCAACTGCTCGGCGTCGCGCTGTTCGAGCGCTCGACACGGCGCGTGCACATCACCACCGCGGGACGCGAATTCATCGCGGTCGCCGAGCGCATGCTCAACGATTTGCGCATCACCGTGCACAGCATGCGCGAGATCGCCGACGAACAGCGCGGCCAGGTCATCGTGTCGTCGATCATGTCGGTCGCCAACGCCACGCTGCCGCGCATCGCCGGGCTGTATCGCAAGGACCGGCCCGGCATCGAAATCCATGTCCGCGAAGGCGTGCATGGCACCGTGCTGGAGGATGTCCGTTCCGGCATCGCCGACTTCGGCATTACCTATGTCGAGGACCTGCCGGACGGCATCGACACCGCCGCGCTCGGCAGCGAGGCCTTCAAGGTCGTGTTGCCGAAGACCCACGCGCTGGCCAAGCGCCGCACGCTGCCGCTGGCCGCGCTCGACGGCGTGCCGCTGGTGTCGCTGCCGAACGACTCCCGAACCCGACGCATCATCGACGCCGCCGCGGTCGCGGCCGGCATCACATTACGCCATGCCGTCACCGTCACGCAGTTCGCCACCACCATGAGCTTCGTACGCGCCGGGGTTGGTCTCGCGATCGTGCCGGGCAGCGTCGCCACCGACCTGCCCCATCTCGGCCTGGTCGCCAAGCCGTTGACCGCGCCGGCGCTGCGCCGCGAACTTGGCGTCATCGCGCTGCGCGGCCGGGCCTTGTCACCGGCCGCCAGCGGCCTGATGGTGCTGTTACGCAAGCAATTTCGTGCACGCGGCTGATTAATGCATTTAATGCAATAATCGCTCGATATCAGCATTACCTTGGCATAGACGGCCACGGCGCTATGCTTCCCGCCAACAATCGGGAGAACGCGCCATGACGGCATTGCAGCAGCTCGAACGAACGCCGCGCGAAGTCGCGGAGGCCAACGCCGACCTGATCGAGCTTTATTATGAGCGCGGCTGGACCGACGGCCTGCCGGTGGTGCCGCCAACGCCCGACAAAGTCGCGGCCTGCGTCGCCGCGCTCGGCGGCGATCCCGATTTCGTCGAAACAAAAATCGCGCCGCGCTGGGGCCTGCTGACTCGCGAGATCCTGGCCATCAACATGGTGATGGCCGGCTGCAAGCCGGACTATGCGCCGATCGTGCGCGCCGCCATGCTGGCGCTGACCGACCGTGCCTTTAATTTGAATGGCGTGCAGGCGACCACCCACATGGCCTCGCCCTTGATCGTGGTCAACGGTCCGCTGGCCAAGGCCGTCGGCATGAATGGCGGCGCCAATTGCTTCGGTTCCGGCAACCGCGCCAACGCCACCATCGGCCGCGCGGTGCGGCTGATCATGCTCAATGTCGGCGGCGCCTTCCCGCCCGATCTCGACAAGAGCACGCTCGGCAATCCGTCGAAATACACCTATTGCGTCGCCGAGAACGAAGCGGATTCACCGCTGGCGCCCTATCACGTCGAACAAGGCTATGCGGCGGAAGATTCGACCGTGTTCGTGCTGGCGGCGGAAGCGCCGCACAGCGTCACCGATCACATCTGCAACGACCCGGAAGGCATTCTCGACACCATGGTGTCGGCGATGAGCACGATTGCGTCGAACACGTCGGTGCTCAGCGGCCATTGCGCGGTCGTGCTCGGGCTGGAACATGCCCGCACCATCGCCAAGGCCGGCTGGAACCGCGCCGACGTCAAAAACTATCTGGCGATGCACGCCGGCAATGTCTTTGCCAAGCATTCGCGCAATCACAAATACGGCAAGGTCTATAACCGCAATCTGCCGAAATGGTACAAGCGCGAGCCCGATAGTTTTATTCCGATCGTCGCCTCGCCCGATCTCATTCATCTGTTCGTGATGGGCGGCCATGCCGGCCGGTTCTCGGCCTTCATTCCGGGCTGGGGCCATATGAGTTCGCCGGTGTTGCGCGCCATCGATGGCGCGGCTGGCTCGGCCGATGAAATCTGCACCGACGGCTCGTGCACGATTTAAGCAAAGGACCATTCATCATGAACATCCAGCGCAATCTCGATCACACCGCCTTCATCTACGATCCGCGCGGCCAAGTGTCGTCCGAATCCGATCCGATCGCGCCGCGCGTGCCGTCGCTCAAAGGCTTACGGCTCGGCATTCTCGACAATTCGAAATGGAACGCCAACAAGCTGTTGCGCGGCGCGCAAGCCGCCTTGGCCGATATCGGCCTCGCCGGTGTGAACTACTACGTCAAACATAATTTCTCGAAAGATGCCGCGCCCGAACTTCTGGAGCAGATCGCGCGGGAAAACGACATTGTGCTCACCGCCATCGGCGATTGCGGCTCGTGCTGTTCTTGCTGCGTGCGCGACGCGGTCGCGCTCGAGCGCATGGGGCTGCCATCGGCCGCCATCATCACCACCGAATTCGAACACGAGACGGTACTGACCCGGCAAGCGATCGGCATGCCGGGGCTCACCCCCGTCGTCATCGACCATCCGGTGTCGTCGATCACGCCCGAGGAAGTCGCCGCCCGCGTCGAAGCAGATCACCGTGCAGGCGCAGCGCGTCTGGCTCGGGCAAGCCTGACGCGCTGTCAGCTGTCAGTCACGCCGCCGCTGGCAACCGCGCGATAAAGGACAGGACGGCGGCGGAGAACTGATCGTTGCGGTCGCCGGCCACCATGTGGCGCGCACCGCTGACATCGACGAAGTCGGCATGCGGCACCAGTTCGAGAAACTCCTTGGCGTGGACTTCCTTGACCAGTTCGGAAGATGCGCCGCGCACCAGCAAAGCCGGAATCCGGATTTTGCGCGCGGCCTCGACCAAGGCTGTTTCCAACGCGTCGCGGTCGTCGCCGGCCTCGCCCCGGCCATCGAGAAAGCGCGGATCCCAATGCCAGCGCCAGCGGCCATCGGGCGACAGACGGAGATTTTTCTTTAGGCCCTCGTTGCTCTTCGGCTTCGGCCGCTGCGGCAGATAGGCGGCGACCGCCTGCGCGGCGTCAGCCACCGACGCAAAACCTTCTTTGGCGTGCGCGCCCATGAAGCCCAGCACCTTGGCAACGCCGCTCTGATCGACGCGCGGGGTGATGTCGACCAGCACCAGCGCGGAGAAAACGATTCTCGCCGCTGTCGCGTTCGCCCTCGCCTTCGGCGAGAAGTGAGGCGATGCCGCCAAGCGAAGCGCCGATCACGATCGGCTTGACGCCGGACCGGCGGGCGAGTTCGGCCGCGACGGCTTTGACGTCGGCGGCGTAGTCCGCAAATGCGTAGGCGCCGTCCGCGACCCATTCGGAATCGCCGTGCCCACGTTGATCTGAGCGCGTAAGCCATGTGCCCCTGACGCGCGAGTTCCTCGGCGGTCTTGGTCCAGGCGTGGCGGGTCTGGCCACCGCCGTGCAGCAACAGCACCGGCGATCCGCTGTCGCCGAACACATCGGCCGCCAGTCTATTGCCGGCGGCGCCGATGAAGGTTGCGGTGGCGGGCGTGAGATGGCGGGTCATGGTGGTTCGCTGTGCAAGGCCGGGACTGCCGAGTGGGTATACGGGCGCGGCAGAACATGGAGGGGTGGTCTGAACCGGCGCTGACGCGCCGGCATGGAGGCCGTCAAGCTGTACCAGCGCGGCCGCGAAAGCTCAAATCGCCCGGTAAACTACTGATTTTATTTCAAAGGAGTTATGGTGATTTTGGTAGCGGGGGAGGGATTTGAACCCCCGACCTACGGATTATGATGCCGCATGTCTGTCGTTTTAGGGCCGTTTCTAGCGATATTATGGTCATTTTTGATTATAAACTAGCCAAAACGCTACTGTTGCCCGAGCCAAACCTGCCCGGAATCTTGTCATTTGTGGTACAGATGTGGTACCGATGACCTCGAAAAATCGAGGCGGTCATGGCTTCCAAACGTGTTCATATCAATTCCGGCGTGGTTGACGCTGCTCTCGCGCAAGCGGAAGCCGGAGTACAGGGCATCTTCGATTACGTAGACATACACCTTTCATACCTCGTGCTGCGAGTGCGGGGAAACGCGGTGAGCTGGCTTGTAAAGACGCGCGACTTGACGCGTAAGATAGGCGCTCCACCGAAGATGTTGGTTCGCGAGGCGCGGAAGACTGCGCCGGCGACACTGGCCCAGCTCCGGATGTCTCCTGCGGCCGAACCGGAGCCCGAGGACGATATATCGTCTACTCCCGGTTGGACGTGGGAGAAACTGCGGACCGAATACCTGGAACACATAAAGAAACCACGGGTGAAGCGTAACCGCGCGCGGCATCCGTCCAAAAAGACATATAAGGATGTCAATTTTTCGTTGCGCTGCGAAGCGTTTGATGAGTGGCAATCGAAACCAATCAATACTCTCAAAGCTGGCGACCTAGTGAAAACTATACAGGCAATACAGAAGGCCCATTCTCAACGGCAGTGCGAAAAATCGCTTAGTTACGCAAAAGCTGCACTCAACTGGGCTCTGTCAAATCACGCTGATTTGAGCGGATTGAGCGAGAGCAATCCGTGGTGGGTTAAGATCGTTGCTCCGGAGCCCTCAGACGAAGAAATCAAAAAGATCCTGACGCGACAGAAGACCGAAAATGAGGTCCACTTTACGGTCGAACATCTCGGTACGCTGCTTGCACGCCACGAAGATTTCTGCCGCGGAAAGACGGGGAACAGAAGAATAGCGCCTGGCGTTCGTTGGGGCCTTTGGTGGGATGCCCTGACCATCAATCGACGAGGCGCCGCTACAATGCTGACGCGCGATGCCATTATTTGGGAAGATCCTCGTGGTCAGCCCGGTTGGGGCCTCGTCTGGTGGCCAGAAGAAGTTATGAAGACGCGACTGCCGCACTGGCTGCCGATTCCGCCGTTGGGCTTGCACATACTGAGAAGCGTGATGAGAGACTGGCGCGAGTTAGTGAACAAGTCACACGGACAGGGCAACACGACGAAGTGGGTGTTCGCGTCCACACGACGCATCGGACGGTTGGATGACAACGCCGACGTGATGGTCTCGCCCGACGCATTGTCAAATCATCTCCGCAACTTGCGCGGACAGCGCGAGCACAATCACAGAAACGTTCTCGAAGGGATTCCATACTTTACGCTGCACATCATACGAGATGCCTGTGCATCGTACCTCCTCGACCGCAAGGACTTGGCTCCGGGCGCCGCATCCGCATTAATGGCGCACACGATCAAGGGCGATGTTGATCCACGGCACGAAAAGATGTCGCCGACAACACGACAGTTCTATGATTTCGCTCAAAGACTACCTTTAAAGATGGAGGCTATGGAGGCTTGGAGCAATCAACTGCTGACGTGCTACAAGGACGCCGGAGGTGTTTACCCGCTTTGAACTAGGTAAGGTGGCCGGTGTGGTCACTCAAAACTCCGAAACGTGCATAAATTCTAGAAAATTTATGCCCACTCGCGACACCCGTGTCCCGCGACTTTCAAAATCGGCGCGCTCGGGCGCTGTGACGATCATCTGTCTCAAATGATCTGACGACGGGCATTCGAAGGTGTCTGCGAACGCCGATAAATAACCTTTTTCCGTGTCTCGCCAATCAGTCTTCATTCGAAGTTGAATTCTGCCGGCTCCAGGTTATGCTCTCCTGGTGGGTATTTGAACTAGGCGCCTCTCCCTAGCCGTTCAACAACTGTCCGTCATCAGACAATTTGAGACAGATGGCGGTGTGATTTACAGGATAGACCGACTAAACAGTGCCGTTTAACCGCAATGCCTCATCATCGAGATTGCGTCAGAGCAGTCTTGGACATCGATTAGGGAGCAAACGGCTAGCCAATTACAATTATGCAAATAAGATCAACGGTTAGGGCTTATCTCGATACGTCCACGAAATTCCATTCACCGGAATTCAAACATTGGACTTCATCCGCGCAACGGCCTCGGCCGCAATAAACGCGGCGCTCTGTGCGCAGCCCTTAAACAAAATCCGAGATTTCGACAACGGCCTCCACCTCGACAGCGGCACCGAACGGCAACGATTTGACGCCGATCGCCGAACGCGCATGCTGGCCAGCCTCGCCAAACACCGCGCACAAACAGATCGGACGCGCCATTGATGACCTTGGGCTGCTCGCCAAAATCCGCAACCGCATTGACAAAGCCAACAACCTTGACAAAGCGAATGACACGATCAAGGTCACCGTCGCAGGCGACCGCAAGTTTTGACAGAAGATTGATCGCGCATAACGCGGCACCCCTTTGCGACATCTTCGATTGACATCGTCGCACCAACTTTGCCAATGCATGTCCGCTTCCCGTTTTCAATCGGCGTCTGTCCCGAAAGGAACACTAGATTGCCGACAATCACAAAAGGACGATAGTTTCCCGCAGGTGCACTCGGCTCGGGCAGCACAATGCCGAGTTCCTTAAGCCTCGCTTTACTTTTCCCGCCATGCTGTTTCGTTCTCATCATTAGGGCGCACGTTAGCCCAATGATAATTATTGCGTGGCTGCAGCGCGCGGATCGATCGGCAACAATGCCGCCATACGGCCATTCGGCTTCCAGAAGCGCCGCCGCCGCCAACAGCGCCGCTTCGCCGCGCGGGCGACCAATAATCTGAAGCCAACCGGCAGCCCGCTGTCGTGAAGCCGCAGGGCAGCGACAGCGCGGGGCATGACGTCAACGTGATGGCGAAAGTCAGACGTAGCCAAGTAAAATAGTCGTCGAATGTCGACCCCGTCTACAGACATCACGTGGCGCTCGCGAAAATCGAACGGTGGCACCATGACAGAGGGCGTCACCAGCAGATCGTAAGTCTCGAAAAATTCGACCATCCGCCGATAGAGCGCCGCTGCGCGCCAATTCCGCCTCGACGATGGATCGCCGGCGGTCAGACCCAAGGCCTTCTCGGCGTAAAACACGACTTCCTTGCTGAGCTTATCGCGGTGATCGCGCAACAGAGCCGGCAGTGTTTCCGGCGCGTTGCATCGGCACGCAGCACCTGGAACGTGGCATCGGCATCGGAAAAATCCGGATGCGCGTGCTTCGACGGTCGCGCCGAGCGTTCGAAGTCGGCCACCGCGCGCTCACAGATCGCACGCACCTCCGGCGCAATCGGCGCGATGCCGAGATCGCCACCCCAGGCCACCCGGCGCGGCGGCTGCGGCTACTGCGTCGCCGTCGGAAAATGTCGTATTCGGCGCCGCCAGCGAGATCGGATCGCCCGGATGATGCCCCGCCATCGCGTCGAGCATGAGCGCCAGCGTCGCCGACATTGCGCGCCATCGGTCCATCGACATTCAGCGAGGCAAACGGCAGCGGCTCCGGACCGTGCGGCACGCGGCCGGGGCTCGGACGAAACCCGACCACCGAGCAGAACGAGGCCGGCAGCCGCAGCGAACCGCCGAGGTCGTTACCGGTCGCGAGCCACACCTCACCGGTCGCCAACGCCGACGGCCGAACCGCCGGACGAGCCGCCGCAGGTAAAACGCGTATCCCATGGGTTGAGCGTATGGCCGAAAACGTCATTAACGGTCGTGCCGCCGGCGCCGAATTCGGGCGTATTGATTTTGCGACGACGATGGCGCCGCTGGCTCTCGAGGCTGCTCAACCATGAAGTCGGAGTGTTGCGGCGACGCGGTCGGCAAAGACGCGCGATCCTTCGGTCCAGCGCATGCCGGCAACCGCGTTGAGGTCCTTGACCGCGATCGGCAAGCCATAAAGGTAACCGGCTGGCCGGTCCGCAGGCGGCCCCTGCCTGCATAAGCCGGCGCGCTTGGGTTCGCGCGCGATCGAAATCGCGGGTCGGTAGCGCATTGACGGACGGTTCGACCACCGCGCTCCGCTTTTCGGCCGCGTCGATCAGGTCGAGCGGCGAAATTTCGCCGCGGCGCAGTCGGTCGACCGCTTCCCGCGCGGTAAGCCGCCATAAAGGATCGTCAGTCATACGCGTTGCCCGGCTATTTGATGCGCGGAAACGCGGCGCGCCCTTGCAGGATCCAGACTTCGAACCAGAACACCATCACGTACATAATCGTCGAGATGACGGCCAGAATCATGATCGACGTCATTACCAAATCCATCTTGAAGATCTGGCTGCCGTAGACGATGAGATAGCCAAGCCCGGCGCGCGACGACTGGAATTCGCCGACGATGACGCCAACCAGCACCAGCCCGATATTGGCCTTCAAGCGCCGCGGTCAAGATCGGAACATTCGACGGGCAGCACTAGCTTGGCGAAAATCTGCCGCTTCGAAGCGCCTAATGCCCGCATCAGCTTGATCTTGCCGGGATCGGTCTCGCGAAAACCGGAATAGATCATCAGCGTCGTGATGAAGCCGGCGATGGCGATGGCGATGCCATAGATGGACAGCGTATCGCCCAGCCAGATGTAGAATATCGGCACCAGGGCGACTTTCGGCATCGCGTTGGCGACCACTAGATAAGGATCGAGCACACGGTAGACGAACGGCGACCACCACAACACGCGGCAACAAGCACGCCGAGAATCATCGAAACGCTGAAGCTGCCGGCGACTTCCTGACAGCGTCACCAGCGTATGATGGATCAGGTTGCCTTGCTGGTTGACGCTACTGCAATTCAGCAGATCGACGAAAGTCGGCCACAGCGCCGACGGATAGCTCGTGAGCATCGGATTGACGAACTGCATGCGCGCCGCGATTTCCCAAGCAGCCAGGAAGACGACCAGCAGCGCCGCTGCGTGAGCCGCACCATCCATTTCTCGCGCGTCTTGCGGCGCTGATAACGCGAAATAGAGTCGCTCGGCTCGCGCCCGGCGGCGCTGCCCTTATAGCCCTTGCGCGCGATGGCGGCCGGCAGCGCCGGATGCATCCGAGCTCAAGTGCGTTTCACTGGTCGACATGGACTTCAAGCTCCCGCCAGATCGTGTTGAAATATTCGGCGAACTCCGGACAATCGCGCGACTTCAACGGCGTCGGCCGCTCTGCCCCGGCGCTCGGAAAACGGATCTGGTGCTGCGACTTGATGCGACCCGGGCCGGGCGCTCAGCACGACAACCCTGTCGGCAAGCGCGATCGCCTCGGCAATATCATGCGTGACCAATATGACCGTGCAGCCTTCCGACGCAGGATCGTGCCGATCTCGTCGGCGATCGCGATGCGCGTCTGCAGAATCAAGTGCCGAGAACGGCTCGTCGAGCAGCAAGAATTTCAGGCCCGGTGCACAAGGTCCGCGCCAGGGCGGCACGCTGACGCATGCCGCCCGATAGCTGCTGCGGGAACCGGTTCATGAAATCGCCTAGGCCGTAGCGCGTGAGCAAGATCGCGCGCGCTGGCGCCCGCGCCTTGACCTTGTCGAGCCCGTGCAACTTCCGGTCCCAGCATCACATTGTCCAGAATGGTGCGCCATTCGAACAGCGTGTCGTGCTGCAGCATGTAGCCGGAGCGGCGCGACGGACCGGTGACCGGGTTGCCGCCGACGAGCACGTTACCGCCCGTCGGCGACATCAGGCCCGCGATGAGCGACAGCAACGTGGACTTGCCGCATCCGCTTTGTCCCACAATGCTCACGAACTCACCACGCTCGACGTCGAGAGAAAGCTCCGAGATCGCCTCGACCTCGCCCTCGTCCGAGAAATAGCGCTGATTGATGCGCCGCAACTCAACTATCGGCTGGGTATTCGGCATGGCTTTCTCCCTTGCAGCTTGCGAAGATTAGTTCGAGGCGAGCTTCTCGACGGCGGCGTGGGCGAACTCGGTCGTCACGATGCTGTCATAGTTGACGCGCTTGCTCGGCTTAGCAGACCGCCCTCGACCAGCACGTCCTGCAGCCCCTTGATGGCGGCTTTCGTGACCAACGGGGTCTTCTTGTAGCAGTCGAGCGCCTGGTAACGCGAGATTGAGCTGGCGATGATCGACGGCGTCACCTTCGGGAAGTAGGACTCGACCAGCTTGGCAAGTTCCTTCGGGTCTGCATGCAACGAATATTTCTGCGCGCGGTAGATGGCGTTGGTCCAGGCCTGCACCACGTCCGGCTTGGTCTTGATGAACTTGTCGGTGGCGACGAAGACTGTCTCATCGATCTTGCCGGCGGCCTGCCCGATGGAGGCGAGGAAGTGCGCCTGGCCCGACCTGCTCCATGTCGGAGACGTCCGGTTCATAGAAGGTGGCGTAATCGGCCTTGCCCGCGACGAAGGCGCCGTGGCGCGCCGGCGCCGCCAGGTTGGAGATCAGGTTGACGTCCTTTTGCGGGTCGAGGCCGTGCGCGCGCAGCACATGGCGCAGGTAGAGGTCCGGGCTGCTGCCGACCCGCCAGCTCATGATGGTCGAGCCCTTGAGCTTTTCCCAATTGAAACCGGCATGGGCTTGCGGCCGATCAGCAGCGAACCGTCCGCGCGGTCAGACCGGCAAATGACCTTCACCTTCACCGGCGAATTCCTGGTTCTGGATGTAGACCGTGGTCTCCGGTCCGACCAGCACGATATCGGCCGTGCCCGACAGCAGCGCCGCGACGCCCTTGTCGCTGCCCCAGGCCGTCTTCATCGAAACGTCGAGACCCTCGTCCTTGAAATAGCCCTTGGCCAGAGCGACGTAGCTCGGCAGATAGAAAATCGAGCGGATGACTTCTTCGTATCTGACCGGCGTCAGCGGCTTGGCGGCGCAACGCCGCGCATTCAAGCCCACAATAGACCGAGCGACGGCGAGCGCCGCCAATAACTCCAGAACCTGAAACTGCGCATGATGGTCTCCCTATGTCCGCCGTGATTTTCCTATGGGCGATATTCCGGCGTTCGGAGGCACAACGACATCGGCAGGCGCGCCACGCTGGCTCAGATATCCGTTGCCTGCCGCGGTTACACGCCTGCGCTGTCTACGACCGTCATCGATACTAACGTGTCGCCCATTTTTCCGGCATGATCGCCGTCCCGGCGAACGGCGATTATCGTATACAAACATTGATCTAAGTCAAACTGAACGGCAATCGGAATATGCAAGGCCGGACACACCGCCATACTCCGGCAAGCGTGAATGGGCATAACATTAATATGGTTTTCATCGATCTTTGAGCCGAAACCGATGCGCCGACCGGCGGCTCGTGCGCGGCATTTGCCCTGGTATTAGGCATCGAATTTCGTATACGAACTTAACGTGTCCGTTTATATGCAGGACGCCGTCGCGTCGTCATGCAGCACGGCCATGCCGCATTCCTCGGCCATGAAATCGCGGATCGCCGTGGCCGAGGACGTCTTCGCCGGTGTTGATATGCGCGACGATTGACGTGTGGTTATGGCGCGGTAGACGCAAAAATCGCGAGGCGCGCCCGCGCGCGGCGGCAAGCCGCCAGTAGAATTCGGCGCCGTAGACATCGAGCAGCCGGTTCTCGTGCTCGGCAATCGCGATGAAGACCGGGAACGGTACAGCGCTCTGCATGGGTGACGGGCGAGCGCACGTCGAACAGCGCGTCGTCGGACCCGAAATAGGCGGCAACATTGGCCGCGTTCGGGTTGTCCGGCCGCATGTCTGCGCGTAGACGGCCGCTGATCAGCACCATGCCCTTGACGCCGGCATCGGGCGTGAACCCGGTACCCGGATCGAGCATGTAGCCCGCCACATGCGTTCCGCCTGCCGAATGGCCGATCAGCACGATGCGCGACGGATCGCCGCCATAGTTCGCGATGTTGTCGGCGATCCAGGCGACAGCCGCGCCGACATCGGCGGCCCCGCCCGGATAGGCCGCCTCCGGCGCATGACGGTATTCGATGTTCACGCCGACGAAGCCGTGCCGGGCGAAATACCACAGCACGTTGGAATAGATCTCCGCGTCCATGTCCTTCTGACCGCGCACGAAAGCGCCGCCATGGACGAAGGCGACCACCGGCCGCGCCGACGCGCCCTGCGGGCTGAACACATCCAGCACCTGGCGCGGCATGCGCCCCGTAAGCGATGTCCTTGCGGCACGCGATGCCGGCCTTCGGCGCGCGCGCCGCCAGCGGGCTGTAGATGTCCATGACGATGCGGCGGTGACGATTGATGTCGTCGTTCCAGACGGCACCGATGCCGTCCATGGTGCTCGCGGTCGGCGGCGGACAGATCGGCGAATGTCCGCGTCGTCACTGTGCGGCACGGTCCCATGATTTCGGCCGAACGGTCGGACATCGCTGCAAAGCCCTATTTTGCCGCTGGCGGCGACCAGGACACGCTGACGTCGCCGTTCAGGAAGGTCTGGCACGCCATCCGGTAGCCCTCCTTGAACTGCTCCTCGGTCAGGTGCTTGCGCTCCTTGGGCTTGATCGCGTCGGTATGTTCAAGCCCCTCCTCGATCTTGCATTTGCAGGTGCCGCACAATGCCGCCGCCGCATTTGAACGGAATGCCACCCTTCTCGCGCAGCGAAACCCGCAGCAGGTTGCTGTTTTCCGGCGCGGTGACGACCTTGCCGCCGTTGCTCAGGAACGTGACTTGAATCATGAGGCGCTGCCGGCGGTCGGCTGGCGATCACGATGCGGCCGCGTCCGCCGCTCTCAGCGCGGTGTCCATATTGCCGAACGTCGTCAGATGCTTCAGCTCCTCGAAGGCGCGCTCGACGGTGTCGAACTTTTCCAGGAATTTCGACGGCACCTCGTTGACGATCGCCGTCTCGTCCTCGATCACCCGGATGCGGGTCGACTTGTTGCAACAATTCGGCGATGACAAAATGCGCCTTCTTCTGGCCGTAGAACAGATAGTCGTAGGCCTGCATCGGCTTCAGGCCGTCGGTGAGTTCGGTGCGGAATTGGCCCGACTTTGCTGGTCAAGATCACGTACATGGTAACCCCCCTTGTCGTTCCGCGCGGCGCTAGTCATGCGAGCCGTCTCATGCAGTGCGGCCGTCGCGACGACCGGCTTCAACGCGAACGGCATCCTGGGCCAGTTCGATGTCGGCGTGCAGCCAGAGCTGGCACACCAGCCGATAACCCTCGTCGAGCTTGCGGCCCGAGCTGTTTCTTCTCTTTCCAATTGGGCGGCGGCAGATGTTCGCCGCCCTTGAGAACGCGACAGGCGCATTGGGCACATTTCCCCATTCCGCAGCGGTAGCGAAGATTGGGATAGGGAAACTTCTTGATGCCCGCCATCACGACGAGGTTGGTGTTATCCTTGACCTCGCCGCGATGGGTTTCGCCGTCGCGATGGAGAACGACGACCGGCACGTCGTTCAGGCCGCCTTCGGCGCCTGCTCGATCGCCTCGAGCTCCGCCAGCGGAATGTCGTTGGCGACGTAATCGTAGTAGAGCGCGGTGGTGTAGAGCAGCCGCATTTGCGCGCCGATCTCACAGATCTTCAGGCAGCGCTGCTGCAGATCGACGGTATTGGCGTGCTCGAGCACGATCTGATAGCCGCGCTCGCCGTGGATCTCGTCGGACACGATGTGCAGATCGAAGAACTCGACCTCGGCATCGGTGAACTTGTATTTCTCGCGCAGCGTCGGCGTCTGCTTGCGGTAGATCGACGGCACCTGCGATTCCAGGCCGACCACCAGCCCGGCCACCGCCACGATGGGGTCCTCGCGCATCGCCACGGCGTAGCACCAGCTTTGCAGGCCGCGCGTGGTCGGCGTCATGTTGTCGGGATCCTTGACGCGTTCCCCGGTGGTGCCGCAGGCCTCGGCAAAACGGATCAGCAGGTCGGTGTGGCGGTCGCCGCCGATTTCTTCTTCGTACATGTTGGCGAGGAGGAAGTCTTTCGCCTCCGTGTATTCGTCCGGCATCTTGGCGTAGATGTAGGCCAGATAGTCGGCGAACGGTCCGACATAGTGATAGTGGTTCTCCGCCCAGCGCGCCAAATGCGCGCGGCTCAGCTTGCCGCTGGCCCAGGCAATCGAAAACGGCGCCTTGTTCGCGCTTTTGCCCTTAATAGCGGTCTCGAGCGCCGAGCGGAATTCGACGTGGTTCATCAAGTTCAGGCATCTGTCACTCCCGTCCAATGCTGGGTCGGATCAATCGCGGCGTGCTCAGCATTCCGAGAGCACGTCGCCAATATTGTATACGAAAATTCGCCTGTCAATGGCGTACGCCGATGCCCGCCGTCGCCGCCACGGCCTCGTCCACAAGCACACGCACGCCGCCCCAGAATTGTCCGTCATGCGGCATCAACGCTTTCACGGACCGGCTCGGCCCGGCGGCGGTACAGGACGATGCCGGCGCTGGCGACAGGCGCCGTCCGCGGCCATCGGGCCGGCGAAATAATGGCAAAAATGCCGCATAATCGGCATTCTTGCTAGCGCGAGGCCCGCGCCCGATCGGGCTCCGCAGGCTCGCCGCCTGCGTGCGGGCCACAGACGCCGACCTCCTTATCCTCGGACGATCCACCGGACCGGCAGCGCAGTAAGCCCGCCAGCCTTTACGACTTCGGACATCGTTCACGCCCGGCGGACTGGGAACATTATCCGAGACGCCCTTTCCCATCTTTCACTTGGGATCTTTTCGTATACGAACATGGCCGATCCCCGGTCGGCGAAGCCCGCCGGGCCCGCACGACGAACAGATAAAAAAGAGGGAGCCATGACCGACGTGCTGGGAAGCCACCGACGCGGCCACCGCCGAACCGCAGGACGTCCCGGCCTTCGACAACTACATCGACGGGCAATGGATCGCGCTGCCGGGACGGCAAGACCTTCGACGACATCAACCCGGCCGACACCCGCGAGGTCGTCGGCCGCTTTCCAGGCGTCGTCCGCGGCCGATGCCGAAGCGGCGGTGAACGCCGCCGCCGCCGCCTTTGCCGGCTGGCGCAAGACGCCGATAAGCGCCCGCGCCACGATCCTCAATCGCGCCGCCGATTACCTCGAGGCCAACGCCGACCGGTTCGCCGCCGAACTCACCCGCGAGGAAGGCAAGCCGCATCAATCAGGCCCGTGACGAATTCAAGCGCTCCGCGCAGACATTGCGCTTCTACGCCGTCGAGGGCCAGTCGCTGACCGGCGAGACCTTCCCCGGACGACGACGGCGACATGGTCGTCTATACCCAGCGCGAGCCGCTTGGGCGTGGTCACGGTCATCACGCCATGGAATTTCCCGGTCTCGATCCCCTCGCGCAAGATCGCGCCGGCGCTCATCACCGGCAATACCGTCGTCTTCAAGCCGTCGTCCGATGCCGCCGCTCAGCGGCTATCGCCTGGCCGAGGCCCTCGTCCAAGCCGGTATTCCCAAGGGCGTACTGAACTTCGTCACCGGCGACTCCGCCGCCATCGGCGCGGCGATCACGGAGCCCGCCGTCGTGCGCGCCATCTCGTTCACCGGCTCGACCGCCGCCGGCGAGCGCATCCATCGCGCGGTGCCGCTAACCACCCGCACGCAGATGGAGCTCGGCGGCAAGAACCCACTGATCGTGATGGAGGATGCCGACCTCGACAAGGCCGTCGACCTCGCCATCAAGGGCGGCTTTTCGCTGAGCGGACAGGCCTGCACCGGCACCAGCCGCGTAATCGCGGTCGCCACCGTCAGGCAGGCTTTCACGGAGAAGCTGCTGGCCAAGGTGAAGACGCTGAAGATCGGCAGCGGCATGACGAGCGGCATGGACATCGGCCCGCTCGCCACCCGGAAGCAGCTCGACACCGTGCTGCGCTACATCGAGATCGGCAAGGGCGAAGCCACGCATCTCTGCGGCGGCGAGCGGCTGACCGGCGGGGATTACGCGCACGGCTTCTATGTCGCGCCCGCGATCTTCACCGATGTCACGCAGGACATGCGCATCGCCCGCGAGGAGATTTTCGGGCCGGTGATCGCGATCATCGAAGCACGCGATTACGCCGATGCCATCGCCAAGGCCAATGACACCGAATATGGCCTGTCGGCGGCGATCGCGACCGACAACCCGCGCTACATGCACGACTTCGCCCGCGATATCGAATCCGGCACGGTCAAGATCAATCGCACCACCACCGGCAACCTGATCAACGCGCCGTTCGGCGGCTTGAAGCGCTCGAGCACGTCGACGTTCCGCGAGTCGGGACGCACCGGCCTCGACTTCTTCACCCAGATCAAGACCGTCTATCGCGGCTGCTGAGAGCCGGACGCGAGACTCCCCGATCTCCCAACTCACCCAAAACGCCCAGGACTGCACGATGAAGCCCGCATTGAAACTCGAACTTGCCGAAGCCAAACAGATGGCCGCCGCCGCCCTGCAGAAGTCGGACGAAATCGGCGCCTTCGAAACTGTCTGCATCGTCGACGATGGCGGCTATCCGCTGGTGCTCGAGCGCATGGACGGCGCCCGCATCACCGGTCCGCAGATCGCCTGGAACAAGGCCTTCACCGCCGCCGGCCACAAGCGTTCCACCCATCTGTTCACCCGACCGCCAAACGGACCGGCGCTGCCCGGCAACGAAGCCTTCGGCATCCAGTGGAGCTTCGAAGGGAAGTTCGCGGCCTTCGTCGGCGGCTTTCCCGTGGTGGTCGACGGCGAGGTCGTCGGCGGCGTCGGCTTGAGCGGCGGCAACGGCGAGCAGGATACGCAGTGCGGGCTGGCGGCGCTGCAGGCGCTGCAGGATTTGCTGGCAGCCGGAAAAGCGCACCGTGCTGGTCGAAGCCGACATCAAGAAATGATGACAATCCACGTCGGAGATACGCGCGTGACATTCCGGATTCGCGATCCTGGAAACGAACCAGGCTTTCGATCGAGCCGGGCGAACCGATCCTGATGGCGGCCAACGCCAGCGACGTCGATCTGGCGCACGATTGCCAGTCGGGCGGCTGCGGCACCTGCCGAATCAGGCTGATCGAAGGCGCGGTGAGTATGAAGAATGGCCGCTGGCGCTGACCGAGGAAGAGCAGCCGAGGGCTACGCGCTCGCCTGCCAGGCCAGCGCCATGAAGACCTCGTTATCAGCTTCGCCGCCGCCGCGCCGGTCCTCGCCGGACGCCGCGCCCGCAAACGGCGATCGTCCACGATGTCCGCGCCCTCGCCCCGGTGTCACGCATCTGAGGCTGGAAATTGCCGAGGCAATGCCGACGATCCACCCCGGGCAGTACGTCAAGGTGTCGATGCCCGACGGCACGACCCGAAGTTTCTCCATGGCGTCGAAGCCGAGCGGGCGATCGCATCGATTTCCACATCCGCACGGTAACCGGCGGCGCCTTCACCGAAGACCGGTTGCCGCAACTGTGCGCAGGCCACGCTGGAGATCGAGCTGCCGCATGGCTCATTCGTTTTCCACGCCGCCGACTACCGGCCGCTGATCATGGTCGCGACCGGTACGGGCATCGCCCCGATCAAGGCCATACTCGAAGCCCTCATGGACGACCCGATTGCCCTCCCGTCAGCCTCTATTGGGGCACACGCCGAACGCGACCGATTTATATCGACGCCGAGATCAAGACCTGGAACGAAAGGCTCTACGACTTCCGCTATGTCCCCGTGCTGTCACGGGCGGACGCCGCATGGCAGGGCCGCCGCGGCTATGTGCAGAATGCGTCGGCCAGGATCACGATCTATCCGAACACGCAATTTACATATGCGGATCGCCAGAAATGATCGCGGATTGAAAGCGGAATTTCCTCGCTCGCGGCGCATCGGCGGATCATATCTACTCGGAAGGCTTCATCCTCCAACGCATTCACCCGCTTCAAGCATACGTGTGCCGGCGGGGCATCCACATTGACGGCCCAACTGACCCCCAAGGCCTTCCGAGATGTCCCCGACGGCCATGTTCAGAACGCTCAATTGGTCATAAATCACATAAAGTCACCCTGACTTATGAGACATAGCGCGAATGCCGATCGGATAAGCTCCTTCAATGCGAAAACTTCCATCAAATAAACCGGCGCCAAGGTCGCGAAGGTCCGGCCGCCGCGGAAGCGGGACGGCTTGAAAACAGCCGGATCAGGCTCGGCCAGAAAGTCGCCGACGGATTCGCCGTGAAATCGTCAACGAAGTTCCAAACCGGGAGAACGACTAATCGAAGAAAAGCTATCTACGGAGTTGGGCGTGTCGCGCGTGCCGATCCGGGAGGCCATTAAGACATTGATCGCGGAAGGGCTGCTGGTGCCAACACGGACGCGGGGCGTCTGCGTGGCCGATCTGTCGGAGGATTTCGTCGAAGAATTGGTAGAAGTCCGCAGCACCCTCGAAGGTTTGAATGCACGGCTCGCCGCACGCCATCGCGATGCCGAGGTTATCGGCCAACTGCGCGAAGTGCTCGCGCGAGGAAACGCGCTGCGAAGCACGCGACATCCGCGGAGCTGGCCAAACTCAATGCCGAATTTCACGAACTACTCGCGCTCGCCGGCAGCAATCGGGTTCTGCGCGATATCATCCGCTCGCTCCGCGAGCGCACTGACGTCGTGTTCCGGCGCAATACCGTCGAACGTGCGCCTGACGACTGGCGCGAACACGCCATGATTTTGTCCGCGGTCATCGATGGTGACGAGGAATTGGCAATGCTTTTCGCAATGCGCCATGTGCGCAATGCCGCGCATGTAGCGCTGGATGATTTCTCCGATGCCACTCCTCTTGTCGGGCCTATACAGCCCGAAGCAGAAAGCAGGAAAAACAACCGTTTGGCGAAGAAGAAAAGATAAGCGAGGAATTGGACGTCATGGAAATCGTCCAGCACGCGCTGCAGTCCTCGAAACACCCTCAGCCGCATTGCGCTCCCTACTTTGATAGCTCACTGCGATTAAAGCTTGCAAGCCATCTGAAAATCGGCACTCCGACGGCGACCGAAGGCGTCCGTCACTGTAGGCCAACATCGACGACGACGGAGGACGGCACGCAGCCTAGAGCATGTCGATAATTCTGAGTTATCTTCCGTTGCACCGCATTCAGTAGCGAATTCAAAATACGACGTTCATTTATTTTTTCGAACCCGCACGCCCTCGC
The DNA here is from genome assembly GCA_963830125.1 of uncultured Alphaproteobacteria bacterium. Lineage (GTDB taxonomy): Bacteria > Pseudomonadota > Alphaproteobacteria > Rhizobiales > Xanthobacteraceae > Pseudolabrys. The sequence goes on from CAWHKU010000002.1 coordinate 87,862, forward strand.
CTGAATGTTCGGTAGCCGCGAAAAACTCAACGCCGTAGATATCTTCAAAGACGCGCTGCAGGTCACGAAGGACCTTCAGTCTACGCGGGTCCATTTTCTCGCTTTTGTCAGCTTCAAGCGTGACTACCGACTTGCGAGACACACCAGCCTTTTCGGCGAGCGTTTTTTGATCGATACCGACCAATCCACGCGCCGCTCGTATGAGCCGAGGCGTCGGCCATATTTTTGTTAATTCTACCATTCGTTAAGCATATCGCACATTTCATTCTCTTCGTGTAACCAAATTTATTGAAAAGCAGGCCTCTAATCCTTATTGGTTACATTGTGTAACCGATAATAGGGTCAGGCCATGGACTACCAAAAATACATCGCAAGCCACCGTTGGCGGCAGAACCCTGCCCGGCTCGCCGAACTCGAGGCTTCCGGGTTTCGCTGCCGGGTCTGTAACGACGACGGCGCCGGCAGTGCGCTCGAAGTCCATCACCGCACCTACGCAAACCTCTTCAACGAACAAGTGGGCGATCTCACCGCGCTGTGCAGGACCTGCCATCGCGTCGTGACCGACCATTTGCGCCGCATCCGGTTTGGCCAGCGCCAACCGGCACATGCGGACATCCGCACTGCGCTGGACAACCCATCCCCGCTTTTTGACCCAACCGCCAAGGAGGCAATCTGATGTCTATTCAAACGCTCCGCATTCTTCTCAGTGGCGACCGTCCGCTCCTGATGCACAGTGCCAGGTTGGCCGACCCACTCGACCCGATCACCGTCGAGCTCGCTCGGCTTGACCGGCAAGCGGGACAAGACAACCGCCGACCATGAGCAGGTCTCAAAGACCGAATGGCACGGCGGTCTTTGGCTGCATGACGGCAGGCCGTGCATTCCCGCCGAGGCGATCGAGTCCGCCTTCGTCGCCGCCGCCAAGACCCGCCGCAAGGGTCGGCAGGCCAAGGCGGGCTTCTTGTGCAACATGTCGCCGTTCCTGGAATATGACGGGCCGTCCGATCTGGCGTCGCTGTGGAACGACAAGACCTTCCGGTTCCGCTTCCCGGTCTCGGTCAACAGCTCGAAGGTGATGCGCACACGGGCGCGCTTCCCCGTCTGGCGCGTCACCGCCGAGGTCGAGTTTCTGCCGAGCCTGCTCAACCGCAACGACGTTCTTGAGATCTTCGAGATCGCCGGCTTCCGCGAAGGCCTGGGCGACTGGCGCCCGAAATTCGGCAAGTTCTCCGTGACGCCGATCCAATAATCACGGCACCGCGTGGCGGGGCGTGGCCCGGCGAGGCATCGCACGGCCCGGCGTGGCGAGGCAAGGCGAGAGCCCCGAACAGGGGCTGCTCCACAACCTTCATCTCAGAACAGACCCCGCAAGGGGATCAACGTGGAGAGCCTTGTTATGCGTATGAGAGAAAACTGAAACCACCGCCGCCACGAGGGCGACCTCGAATGCCGGCGACCGGTCGGCAGATTGCAATCGGCACACTGGTGTCCTGGCGCCCGAAGCTCGGAGGGCACCGTCGTCTTGGCCCTTCAATCCGAACGATGTCACGCCGCTGGAATGGTGGCGGACGATGCCGGCCGACCATCTCGGCGACGCGCAGTTGTCTCATCTGCGCGCCACCGTGGCGAAGATCAGCGTGATGAAGGATCGCCAGTGGCTTTCGGCCCTGCAGGGAGACGCCGCCGCCAGCATCGCCATCGCGATCGGCGCCATGCCCATCGGCCAGATCACCCTTGAGGTCGACCTGGCCATGTCCGCCTTGGCGCTCTGTGCTTTGGACGGCAGCGCCGGCGCCGCGCTGGTCCTTTCACATATTCTGCGGCAAACGCCGCTGGATCATCCTTTCGGCAGGGAGCTCTCCGCCTCCTGGCTGGCGCTCAATCTCCATCGCGCGTTGAACGCGAAAAGGCAGCTCACCAAACCGCGGCCTCCCTCTAAGACGCCGGATGCGTCGCATCACCGGCACACTTCTCTCTGCAGCCCGGTGCCGGCATGAAGCTGCAGATATTTTCCGATCTTCACGCCGACGTCGCCCGGCATCGGCCGATCGCGGTCGCGCCGGAGGTCGATGCGGTCATCGTCGCCGGCGACGTCTGCGAAGGCGCCGAGAACGGTTTTGCACGCCTGCGCCGGATCGTGCCGATGCAGGTGCCGATCATCACGGTGATGGGCAATCACGAATATTATCGTCGCCACTTGGCCAGCGAACTGGCGGCGGCGCGGCTGGCCGCACCGCTCTATGGCGTCCACCTGCTTGAAAACGACGTCGTCACGCTTGGCGACGTGAGGTTCATCGGCTGCTCACTGTGGACCGATTATGCGCTGTTCGGCGACGTTGCGCGCGCCATGCAGGTTGCCGCCCACGGCCTCAACGATCACCGGCGGATCAAGTGGTCAAAACAGCCATGGTGCCGCTTTCGGCCGCAAGACGCCTTGCGCCTGCATCAACAATCGCGCGGCTTCATCGAGACTGAGCTGGCAAAGCCGTTCACCGGGTCGACCGTGGTGGTGACCCATCACGCGCCGCATCCCGGCTCTCGTCACCCGCGATACGGGCACGAGCTGCTGTCGGCGGCTTATGTGTCTGACTTGAGCGACGTCATTGAGGCCGGCAAGCCGGACCTGTGGGTCCATGGCCATGTCCATTCGTCGTTTGACTACTACGTCGGCGCGACACGCATCGTCTGTAACCCGCACGGTTACGGCGTCGAAAATCCTGATTTCGATCCGGCACTCGTCGTGGAGGTCGGCCAATGAGCGCAGATAGCGATGACATCAACGCGACGGTTGAGAAGGACATGATCTCCACCGGCGCCGCCGCCGATAGCGTCGAGGTCGATGAGGAGCTCAAAGGACTGCCTCGGTTGCTGCGCTATGCAATCCTGTCCGGTCGCAATGACGACCTCATTTGCGAGCGTCTCGTTGCCGATATTGCCGAACTCATACCGGGATTGACGTCGACGGTCGCCTGGGCCGCGACCCCCGGCGCGGATCTCGGCATCGCGCTTGCGGCCGAGCTCGACCATCTTGCGGTCATCATGGACAAGCCTGACCTGCGTGGTAT
>CAWHKU010000003.1:0-481472 GCA_963830125.1 uncultured Alphaproteobacteria bacterium
TGCTCACGCGCTTTCTTCGTGAAAGCGTCTGACGCATCGTTGATTTAGAGCGGACATTTTTGAAACCAGAATACTTCACATGTTGTCTTTAGCCGGACTGGTGGTTTTAGCGGGGGGCCTGTACCCGATCCCATCTCGAACTCGGCCGTAAAACTCCCCAGCGCCGATGGTACTAAGTCTCAAGACTTGGAAGAGTAGGTCGCTGCCAGTCCTGCCAAAGACAACAGATCCTCGATTACGATGCACCTTGAAGAAAAACGGCCGTCCGCAAGGGCGGCCGTTTTGTTTTTGGAGCTGCCCTCCAAAAACAATGAGGCCGCCGTCCGGGAAACCGGGCGGCGGTTTTTTGTTTGGGGACCGGTCTGCGATAACCTCAGAGTTTCTGGGCCTTGCGCGCGGTCCATAAGGCGGCGATGCGGCGCCGGAATGCCTTGGGCGTTTCGGCAAACAGCCGGCCGGCTAGGCGCTCGGCGGTTTTTAAATGCGCCGCGCGCCGCGCCGCGATCATCGGCGTCAGCCGCGAGCGCCAGGCCGCTAAAGGTTGATGCGGTGCCGTGAGTTTGCTGAGCATCGCCAGGTCCTGGCACCCCCCGAGCCGATTTCTCAAGCGCTGCGCCTCCTGCGCCCAGACCAACCCGAGCCGCGGCCAAAGGGGCGCGATCAGATCCATCTGGTGGCGGTGTTCGACCACGCGCCGGCGCAAGTCGTGCAAATGCTCGTCGTCGGTCTCGGTCCAGTCGTCGGGCACCGACTTGCGGGCGCGTCGGTAAGTGGCCGTCAGCCCATCGGTGACGGTGTCAAATTTGATCGCCTGCAGCGGCCAGCTGCCGAGCGCGACGTCGGCGTGATCGAGGTATTGCAACAAGCGAGCGCGGACCTGGTCTGTGACGCTGGTTTGCTCAGCCGCGTCGCGCAATGCGAGCAGCCGTTGCTGGATCGTCTTGATCGATCGCGCCGACAGCCGCGCGTCGGTGACGGCATCTTTTTGCAGATCGGCCAAGGCATCGAGCGCGGATTGCAGGTCGCGGGCGCTCGACAGCGCGCGCATCAGGTCGCGCGCCTCGGCGCGCATCTGGTCGGCGGGCGCGCCCAGGGGTTCGGCGAGCAGGCGCAGGAGCGCCCGCCAGCGCTTGAACACCTTGCGCACTTCGTGAACCGTTTGAGCGTCGGAAAGGTCCGATTTGCCCAGGGCTTGGCGGGCGTCGGCGATAATGGCGCCTGCGGTGACCGCCAAGGCGTTGCCGAAGCTTTTGCCGCCCAATTTACCGTTCGTTCGGCGACCAGCCCCCTTCATGCCGAAGTTTTCCCGCGATTTCGTGACATGTTGATGAAATGAAGCATATTCAGCCCTTCCCAACCGGGTCAGCCGTTGCTACATACGCCTCGCAGCGCGCGGGTCTCACCCGCGCTTCGCATTTCGGCTCAATTGAGCAGGTTTAACGCGGGGTGGAGCAGCCCGGTAGCTCGTCAGGCTCATAACCTGAAGGTCGTAGGTTCAAATCCTACCCCCGCAACCAACTTTTGACGACGATTTAAGGCCCGGCCGCTTTGGCTGGGCCTTAAATCGTTTTAGGGGCCAGTTTGTTTGAGTAGGGGCGGAAACCGAGCCGAAATTCGTGGGTTCTGCCGGATCGGCTGCGGTAACGCGCCGCGGCGATGGTCAAGTCGCAGCCGGGCCTCGTCAGGTCAGGGCCAGCTTGAGGAAGGGCATCAATTCGTCGGGCAGGTCGCCGCGATTGGCAATGGCGGTCGCCAGTGCCTTGTCTTTCTTGGCTCGATTGATCAATTTGACGAAGCCAATTTCGGAGATCCGTGCGCCCAGATTGGTGCTGATCTTATGCGAGACGTCGGAATTGCCACGCTCGACCAGAACGTCGGTAACCAGCTCGCTGAGCTTCGACCGGCCGGCAATTGCGGCGAGATGCTTCTGACTTTTCTTCCCGGCGATATCGACCAAGGTCGCGTCGGTAAGCGCTTCCGATTTTTCAAGCGCCGGACCGGACACCGCGATGTCGTCGCAACTCGAAAGCCGGGCGGCGACATTGGCGGGCACCAAGCCATGGGCCGACAGACGTTTGCTCAATTCGATCAACGCCGCCGAATCCATATTTTCAATGAGGCGGCTAATGACGTCGTCGAAGATGGAAATTTGTTCTTCGGTATAGGTCCCGGTCCCGAGCAGAAACAGATCGGTGACGCGCTGCAGAATAACCAGATGACGCGAACCCGGAATCTTGCTGAGCGTCGCATCCAGTTCGGACATTAACGATTGAGCGGCGGGCATCATGTCCGGCATATTCCACCGGACGCATGGAGTCCGGTTTTAGGGCCAACGGGAAAGTTCACGCCCCAACCCATAGGGGCAAATCAGCAAAATTCGATTAACGCCAAAGCCGCGATCACACTTTAGGCGATCACGCAGAAAAAAATCCGGCATATCACTGTAAAAATAACTTAATCCGAAAATCATAATCCAGTTTATCGATCCATCTTGTCGATTTAAATCAAGGCCCAATTAAATCCTTTCTCCATGGCGTTCGCCTAATTGTAGGGCGTGGATGCCGCACGTGCGGCGTCAGCCGCCGAAAAGGTAACAGGCATATTGGTGCGTTTATGCCGACCGGACCTCTCAAGCGGCTTTGGAAAAATCGGCCTTTTTTAAGGCCTTAAGAGGCGAGTCCCGAGCCCATGACCCAGATAGCCGCTTCGTCAGACGCTGCCACCAGCCAGCCGAATCCAAACGATTGGGGCGGCGCGGGCGATTCGCGAAGCGCGACGACGCAGACCCAATTCATCAGCTTTGCCATCGGTGACGACCAGTACGGCGTCGACATCATGGCGGTGCGCGAAATCAAGGGCTGGTCCGATATCACCCACCTGCCGAAACAGCCCGAATATGTCCGTGGCGTCCTCAACCTGCGCGGCGCCATCGTGCCAATCGTCGATTTGCGCTGTCGCTTCGGTCAGGGCCTGACCGAAACCACGCCGCTGCACATTGTCATCATCGTCCAGATTGGAGGCCGCCAGATCGGCCTGATCGGCGACCGCGTTCTCGACATTGTCTCTGTCGAAGCCTCCCAGATCCAGAAGGTGCCGCGCACTGGTCACGGCGAGACCACGGATTTCCTGTCCGGCCTGGTCACCCATGACAACGTCATGATCGCGCTCATCGATCTTCCCAACCTGCTGTCCGTCGAAGAAGGCGTTTCCGAACACTAAGCCGATCGCGACCGGCGCCGGACTTTTGAACGACGCCGGACTCCGACAAGCGTAATCACCCCGCGCAAGAACATTTAGCTCCAGGAGCGCCTCCCGAATGCTTCGCCTTCAGAACATCAATATCGGTATCAAACTTGGCGTTATGTCGGCGATTGGCGTGATGCTGGTGTTGACGATGATGGCTACCGACATGTGGGTCAGCGGTCCGACGCGTGACCAGATCGGTATCGTGCTTGGCGTTGCCACCATCGCCGTGCTGATTGGCTCGGCGATTATCGGGGTATCGACGATCGCTTTGCCGATGCGGGCGATGGTCCAGCCGCTTGAAGCCATTGCAAACGGCAATTTTGCAGTCGCCGTGCCCGGAACCGGCCGCAAGGATGAAGTTGGACAGATCGCCGAAGCCGTCGCCCAGATGGCCAAGCGCGTGAGCCACACGATCGGCGAGATCAAATCGTCCGGCCGCGAAGTGACGAATGCGTCGGCGGAGATTTCAACTAGCACCACCGATCTGTCGCAGCGCACCGAGGAACAGGCCGCCAGCCTGGAACAAACCTCGGCGGCGATGGAAGAGTTGTCGGCGACCGTCAAGAAGAACGCCGAAAATGCCCAGATGGCCAATACCGACGCCAACATGACCCGCGAGGTCGCCGATCGTGGCGGCCAGGTGGTGGCGCAGGCGGTCGAAGCGATGGCCAAGATCGAAGAATCGTCGCGCAAGATTTCCGACATCATCGGTGTCATCGACGAAATCGCCCGCCAGACCAATTTGCTGGCGCTTAACGCCGCGGTCGAAGCGGCGCGCGCCGGTGAAGCCGGCCGCGGCTTCGCGGTCGTGGCGTCCGAAGTGCGCAGCCTGGCGCAGCGGTCGTCGCAAGCCGCCAAGGACATTACCGACCTGATCACCAATTCGAACGGCCAGGTCAAAGACGGCGTCCAGCTGGTCAACAAGGCTGGCGAGTTGCTCAACGAAATCGTCGACTCGATCAAGAAGGTCGCGGCCGTCGTCTCCGACATTGCCAATGCCAGCATCGAGCAGGCGACCGGCATCGAGCAGGTCAACAAAGCGCTGACCCAGATGGACGAAGCGACCCAGCAGAACTCGGCGCTGGTCGAAGAGAATGCCGCTACCGCCAAGACCCTGGAACACCAGGCCCGGGCGATGGACGAGCAGGTGTCGTTCTTCCAGATCGCGGCCGGCGGCGACAGCCGTGGCTTCAGCCGCAGCGCCAGTCCTGCGCCGAAGCCCAAGACCGCGCGGCCGGCGCCGGCGGTGCGCAAGGCTTCCGCTAAGCCAACCAGCCAAACGCCGGCGCGCCGCGCCGCTGCAAATCCGGGGCCGGCCCGCAGCATGCAGACCGCGCTCGCGACCGCCGTCAACGCCGATCAGGATTGGAAAGAGTTCTAAACCGTGGCTTGCCACTAAGACTACCAACAGTACCCAAAGGGAGACTCAAATGAAGTTCAAGATTGTTGTCGCCGCGCTTGCCATGCTCGCGGTCGGGGCGACCGCCCCGGCTTTCGCCGCCGGCGCAACGAAGGACGAAGCCAAGGCGATGGTTGCCAAGGCCTCCGCCTACATTAAGGAAGTTGGCCCGGAAAAGGCCTACGCCGAATTCAGCGTCAAAGGCGGCAAGTGGACCGATCGCGATCTCTACGTCGTCGTCTATAACATTGACGGCACTGTGCTCGCGCATGGCTCCAACAAAAAGCTCGTCGGCAAGCACTTGATGGACGCGCAGGACGTCGACGGCGTCTACTATATCAAGGATCGTATGGCGCTGGCCGCGAAGAAAGTTGACTTCTGGCAGGGCTATAAGTTCGTCAATCCGGTGACCAAGAAGATCCAGCCGAAGCAGATGTTCTGTCATCCGCAGGACAATATCGCCGTCTGCGCCGGCGTGTACGAATAATAAACGACAAATAGGGCCGCTTCGGCGGCCCTATTCGCCCTCAAGTTGAGGCCGATCATCGAAAAAGTATAGGGCAGTTTTATGTTTCAATGGTTCGACAATTTGCGCCTTCGTTGGAAGGTTCTGTTCGCACCTGGATTGCTGATCTTGGCATTGATCGGCGTCGGGACGTTTGCCCTACACAACCAGTCCGCCAATCAGGCGGACGTCGGTGCGCTCATGGCCGGTCCGGTGCGCCAAGCGGAGACAGTCGCCGATTTTACCAGCTTGGCCTGGACGTCGCAGGTTCACCTCTATCGCCTGATGGCGACGGCGGCCAACGAAACCGACGCCAAGAAGATCAAAGCCCTCAGCGATATCGCCACGAAAGCCCTGGACGGGCTGGCCGACAAGCTGAAGGATCTTGATGATCCGGCTTTCAATAAAGGCAAGACCGGCGAGGCCATCGCCCAATTGAAGACCACCGTTCAGAAATATATCAAACAGGCCAAAGACGTCATCGATATGGCCGACGGCGATGCCGGCACCGCGCTGACGTTTATGACGGGCGCCACCCGCACATTCGGATCAATCGAAAAGCTCACCGACGATCTGACCGAAACCAGCAAGGACTTTCGCGATCGCAGCATCGCGATCAACGACCGTGCGCTTGGCCGCCAGAAAGTTCTTCTGATCGGCGTCCTGGCCGCCGCGGTTGCCATCGGCTTCCTGATATCGATCCTGGTTGGACGCGGAATTTCGAAGCCGATCGTCGATCTGGTTCCGGAGCTGAACAAGCTCGCCGACGGCGATTTCAATATCAAGTTGTCGAGCCTTGGCCGCAAGGATGAGATCGGGCAGATTTCGGCGGCCATTGAAATGGTCGTGGACAGCGTCGGGTCGACGATCGGCAATATCAAAATTTCGGCAACCGAGGTTTCCAGTGCCTCGGCAGAGATCTCGACGAGCACGACTGACCTTTCACAACGCACCGAGGAACAGGCGGCTAGCTTGGAAGAGACCTCGGCTGCGATGGAACAGATGTCCGCCACCGTACGCAAGAATGCCGAGAATGCCCGGCAGGCCAATGACTTTGCGTCCGAGACCAACGTCGTCGCCGAGCGCGGCGGCGCCGTGGTGAGCGACGCGGTCACGGCGATGGCCAAGATCGAGGAATTGTCGCGCAAGATCTCCGACATCATCGGCGTAATTGACGAAATCGCGCGCCAGACCAACTTGCTGGCGCTCAACGCCGCGGTCGAAGCGGCGCGTGCCGGCGAGGCTGGCCGTGGCTTCGCGGTCGTCGCCTCGGAAGTCCGCAGCCTGGCGCAACGGTCTTCGCAAGCCGCCAAGGACATCACCAATCTGATCACCAACTCCAACAGTCAGGTCAAGGACGGCGTTGATCTTGTCAATCGGGCCGGCCTGTCGCTGCAGGAGATCGTGGCGTCGATCCAGAAGGTAACCAGCATCGTCAGCGAGATCGCCAATGCCAGCAACGAGCAGGCGACCGGCATCGACGAGATCAACAAGGCGTTGAACCAGATGGACGAGGCCACCCAGCAAAACTCAGCGCTGGTGGAAGAAAACGCCGCGACGGCGAAAACGCTGGAAGACCAGGCCCGCTCGATGGACGACCGTGTGGCGATCTTCCGGTTGCGCGGCATGACGCAGCGCGATGACGCCGCCGAGGATGACAGACAATTCGCCATCGCCGAGTTGCCCGTGGCCGAGGCCAAAAAGGCGACTCCCAAGACCGGCGCCAAAAAAGCCGTGGTCCAGATGCGGACGACGCAAGCCACGGCCGTGCAAACTAATCCCGATTGGAAAGAATTCTAACCCATGAAAGCGTCCAGTATGTCGTTGAGGCAACAGGGTGGCGCGGCGGCCGCGGTGCGGCCGGATCCCGAGGCGGGGGATCCGCAGCGGGAGTTCTCATTTTCCGATGCCGATTTCCGTGGGCTGGTTCAGTTGGCCTATGAGCATGCCGGCATCTCGCTTGCCGACAGCAAGCGAAATCTGGTCTACAGCCGCTTGTCGCGGCGGTTACGCGTGCTCGGCCTGCGGTCGTTCGGCGAATACCGTACCTTCTTGGCGGAAAACGATTCCGAGCGGGAGAGCTTCATCAATGCGATCTCGACCAATCTGACCAAGTTTTTCCGCGAGTTCGCATCACTTCGACCATTTCCGAGATCACATCGCGGCGCCGTTCAATAAGGCCAGGCCTGGCACGCGTCTACGGGTGTGGTCGGCTGGATGCTCGAGCGGCGAAGAACCGTACACGATTGGTGTCGTGCTTAAACGCGAGATTCGCGACATCGAACGTCAAGACGTGCGGATTCTCGCGACCGATATCGACACTGAGGTGATCGCGCGCGGTGCCCGCGGCGTCTATCAGGCGAGCGGACTTGACGAGGTGCCGCGGACTTATCGCGACTATTTCGAACCGGTCGATGGCGGCAAGGGCGACAATGTGATCGTCGACCGCGGAGTGCGTAGCCTGATCGCCTTCAAGCGCCTCAATCTGATGGAGCAGTGGCCGTTCAACGGGCTGTTCGACGCGATCTTCTGCCGCAACGTCATGATCTATTTCGACGCCCCGACCAAAGCGAAATTAATCGAGCGCTTTACACAAAAAGTAAAGCCGGGCGGGTTCCTCTATATCGGTCATTCCGAATCGCTTAACGGCGCTCACCCCGGCATCAGCCTGGTCGGTCGCACGATTTACCGGAGGGAAGGATGAGCGTCGCAGCAGCGGCTAGGCCTTCCGCCGGTTCTGGGCTGGACAGTGCCAACCAGGCATTGGCCACACGGAAATTTTTCGATGCCGCCACCTCGACCTGGATGGTGAAGGTATTCCCGGGCGAATATTACGTCACCGCGAAACCGGACGAGGTTCTGGTCACGGTGCTGGGCTCTTGCGTCTCGGCCTGCATTCGCGATCCGCGCGTTGGCATTGGCGGCATGAACCACTTCATGTTGCCGCACAGCAAGGGCGGTAACTGGGCCGGCGATATGCAGTCGACCCGGTTCGGCAACTTCGCGATGGAAAAGCTGATCAACGAATTGTTGAAGGCTGGCTGTTCGCGCAATTCGCTCGAGATCAAAGTTTTCGGCGGCGGTAACGTTACCGATACGCAAAATGCGATCGGCACCGAGAACTCCGATTTCATCATGCGTTATCTGGAAGCCGAAGGCTTGCGCTGCGCGGCGCAGGATTTGCGCGGGAATCTGCCGCGCCGCATCCATTACACGCCGGCGACCGGCAAAGTGATCCGTCGCCTGCTCGGCTCCAGCGATACCAGTGCGGTTGTGCGTGAAGAGAAAGAATATGTCAGCCGCCTGTCGCAGCGTTCGACCGGTGGTGAAATTCAACTGTTTGACGAGTAGTGGGAAGTCATATGAACAAGCGGGTCAAGGTTCTCATCGTCGACGATTTGGCCGTCATTCGCCAGTTGCTGTCGATGTTGCTGTCGGAAGATCCCGAAATCGAGGTTGTCGGCACCGCCGGCGATCCGCTCATCGCACGCGACCGCATCAAGGCGCTTAATCCCGATGTCGTCACGCTCGATGTCGAAATGCCGAACATGGACGGCGTGACATTCCTGCGCAAGATCATGGCGCTGCGGCCGATGCCGGTGGTGATGATCTCGACTTTGACCCAGGCCGGCGCCGAGACCACGCTGGAAGCGCTGGAAATCGGCGCGGTCGATTTCATCGCCAAGCCGACGCATGATGTCGCCAACGGTCTTTCCGAGATCGCCAGCGAGCTGCAAAGTAAAGTCAAACACGCCGCCCGCGCCCGGGTTTCGGTGCGTCAGTCGCCGTCGCCCAGCCATTCGGCCAGCCGATCGCCGGTTCAGCCGCGGGCGCCGCGGCCGGACTGGAAGGCCGGCAATACCGACCGGATTATCGCCATCGGCGCGTCGACCGGCGGCGTCGAGGCGCTCAAGACCGTGCTGATGGGCTTGCCGGCGGTCTGTCCGCCGATCGTGATCACCCAACATATGCCGCCGCGTTTCACGGCCGCCTTCGCCGAACGGCTTAACCGCGAGTGTCCGATGACGGTGTCGGAGGCGGTGCACCACGAGTTCATCGAACCCAATCACGTCTACATCGCGCCCGGCGCGTTTCATCTCGAACTCCAGCGTAGTGGCGGCAATTATCGCTGCGCCCTGAATGACGGTCCGGCGGTGTCCGGCCATCGTCCTTCGGTCGATGCGCTGTTCAATTCGGTCGCGCAGGTCGCCGGCCGGGCCGCGATCGGCGTGATCCTGACCGGCATGGGCAAGGACGGCGCCGAGGGCTTGCTCGCGATGCGCCAGGCCGGCGCGTTTACCCTCGGCCAGGACGAAGGGTCGTCGTTGATTTACGGCATGCCACGCGTCGCTTTCGAGCGCGGCGGGGTGGTGAGCCAGCATTCGTTGTCACATATGGCGGAAGCCATTCTCGATGCTTGCGAAGGCGGCGCCAAGGCGTCGGCCAAGATGCAAGCGCGCGCCGGTTAAAGACAGGTCATGCTCATGAATGGCAACGCCGAAACGGTTAACTTGCTTCTGCCCGAGACGCTCGATCTCGCGGCTTCGGAGAATTTTCTCGAACTGGTGCGGGGCCGCGTCCATAGCGATGCGCCACTGCGCATGGATGCCTCGGCGGTCAAGGTGCTGACCTTGCCGTGCGCCCAGATCGTTCTGGCCGCTGTCCGCAGCGGGGACGATATCAAGATCAAGGATCCGTCGGAGGCCTTTACCGAGGCGTTCGACGATCTTGGGCTCGACTGGATGGCGTGCCTCGATCGAAATGCGCCGGTCGAACAAGCCGAGGCGGACCAAGAGTCGGCCGACCAAGTGCCGGCCGAGCAAGCCGCTGCCGAACAAGAGCCGGCCGAGATTCAAATGCAAGACCAAGACGGCCAATTGGCCGACGCCGCCCCGACCGCCGACCCGCCAACCATCGAAGCAGGCGAGCCGCAGGCCGAAACCGGTCAAAGCGACCTTCATCCTATCAGTGAGAATGTCATGAATACGCGAATTCTGACGATCGACGACTCCAAGACGATGCGCGATATGCTGATGCTGACGCTCGCCGGCGCCGGCTTCGATGTCATTCAGGCGGTCGACGGCCAGGACGGCCTCGATGTGCTGGTCAATAAGCAGGTCGATGTCATCATCACCGACATCAACATGCCGCGCATGGACGGTTACGAAGTGATCCGTAACCTGCGCCGCAATCCGGCGCACAAGGCGACGCCGATCCTGGTGCTGACGACGGAAAGCGAAACCGAAAAGAAAAACCTGGCGCGTGAAGCAGGCGCCACCGGTTGGATGGTCAAGCCGTTCGATCCCGACCGGCTGGTCGCGACAGTTCGTAAAGTAGCGCCGGCGGCATAACGCCTGGAATGAAGCTCGATATCGCGCTTGGAATGAAGTGAAGGCTGACGAACATGGCAAGTCTCGACGATCTGAAAAAAACATTCTTCGATGAATGTGACGAAGCGATGCAGCAGATCGAGCTGGGCCTTACGGACATTCGGTCCGGGCAGGGCTCGGACGAGACGATCAACGCAGTGTTCCGCGGAGTGCACTCGGTCAAAGGCGGCGCCGGCATCTTCGGCTTCGAGCAACTGGTCGGATTTGCCCATGTCTTCGAGACCGTGCTTGACGGCTTGCGCAACGGCAAACTGACGGCGACCTCGGAAAATCTCGACGTGTTGCTGTCGTCGAGCGATGTTTTGTCCGATCTGGTGGCGATGTCGCGAGCCGGCGAGGAGGCCGCTCCCGGCTTCGGTGGCGAATGCCGCACCGCGCTTGAACAGATCATCGAACAGGGCGGCGCCGGCGGCGGTCATGGCGATGGCGACGGTGCCCCTGGCAACGAAGAGCCGGCGCCGGCCGAGTTCGACGGCCTTGATTTCGTTCCCGTCGCGGTCGACCTGGATGAACCGGCGGAGGTTCCCGGCGATGGCCGGACCAGCTACGCCATCACCTTCCGGCCGAAGCCGGAAATGCTGAAAAAGGCCAATGAGCCGCTGTATATGCTGCGCGAGTTGGCGCAAGCTCGGCGAGCTCGACCTGACGGCGCAGACCGATCAACTGCCGCCGTTGGCTGAGCTGGAATACGACCATCCCTATATCTGGTGGACCGGTACGCTGCGCACCGAGGCGACGCGCGCGCAGATCGACGAAGTGTTCGAATTTGTGGTCGGCGATTGCGAACTGGAGATTACCGAAGTCGTCGCCGGAGCCGGTTATTGCGCCGGAAGTCGCGGCGATCCTCGCTGGCGCCGCGCCCGATATGTCGACTGCTACGCCAGCCGATGGAACGCCAGTCATTGCCGATGCGCCATCGTTGGTGCCGGCCGCACCGGTTGCCAAACCGGCTGCCGAACCGGCGAGCCACGCGGCCGCTCGGCGCCGCCGGCCAAGGCCGCTGCCACCACAACCCGTATCGAACTCGAGCGCATCGACCGCGTCGTCAACATGGTTGGCGAACTGGTGATTTCCCAGGCGATGCTGGGCCAGATCGTACAAGACCTGCCAGAGGCGACCAGTGGCCGCCTGACGCAGATTCTCGAAGAGGTCGTGCATCATACCCGCGAGCTTAAAGACAGCGTGATGTCGATGCGCGCCCAGCCGGTCGGCTCGGTGTTCCAGCGCATGCCGCGGCTGGTGCGCGAAGTCGCCGCCAAGACCCACAAGAAGGTACGCCTGGAAATGGCCGGTGAGACCACCGAGGTCGATCGCTCGATCATCGAGCGGCTTGGCGATCCGCTGACCCATATCATCCGCAACTCGGTCGACCACGGCGTCGAAACGCCGGCCGACCGCATCGCCGCCGGCAAGCCCGAGGAGGGCGTGATTCGGCTGTCGGCCGAACATCGCGGCGGCCGTATCGTCATCGAGATCAAGGACGACGGTGCCGGCATCAATTCCGAGCGCGTGCTCAAGATGGCCAAGGACAAAGGGCTGGTCGGTCAGGACGCCCAACTGACCGAGGACGAGATCGGCAACCTGATCATGCTGCCGGGCTTTTCGACCGCCGAGACGATCTCCGACATCTCCGGCCGCGGCGTCGGCATGGACGTCGTGCGCAGCAACATCCAGGATCTCGGCGGCCGCATTTCGCTCAAGTCGGAGCGCGGCCGCGGCATGACGATCCAGCTGGCCTTGCCGCTGACGCTGGCGGTCATGGACGGCATGGTCATCAAGGTCGGCCAGCAGACCTATGTCATGCCGTTGTCGTCGATCGTCGAATGTCTGCGCCCGACGCCGTCCGAGATCAGCAGAGCTGATCGGCACCCAGGGTATGCTGCAGCTGCGCGGCGAGTTCGTGCCGATCGTCCAGCTCGGCACCTGCTTGACATCGGTTCGGCCGGCAATCGTCCGCGAGCGCGTCGTCATCATCACCGATGCCGGCGAGGGCACCCGTTTCGGCCTGGTCGTCGACGAATTGCTCGGCCATCAGCAGGTGGTGATCAAGAGCATCGAGGAAAGCTACGGCGCGGTGCCCGGCATCGCCGCCGCCACCATTCTCGGCAACGGCCGCGTCGCCTTCATCCTCGACGTCGAGAAACTGTCCGAAATCGCGGTGAATTCACCGGTTGGAAATGCAATGTCGTCTAACGTTAACTTAACAGTGCCGCTCGACCAACGCTTCGTCGCCGAAAACGGCCCGCCCGCTCTGACTTAACTGCCGATCTAACGTTTACTTAAGTAATGCAACATCACGGTCCGCCGATAACAGCCCGGCGGTCGTCAAGGAGTAAAAGAGTATGCCAAGCGCAGTAGCCATCAAGGTTCTCATTGTCGACGATCAGAATAGCGTGCGGCAAATGACCCGCATGACGCTGGAGGAACTCGGGTTCAGGCACATCCACGAGGCCGAGAACGGCGTCAAAGCGATGGAAACGGCCTCGCTTCAGCCGCTCGACCTGATCATCTCGGACTACAACATGCCCGAGATGGACGGTCTCGGCCTGTTGCGCGCGGTGCGCGGTCATCCGGTCGCCCGCAAGGTGCCGTTCATCCTGTTGACCGGCCGCGGCGACCGCGAACTGGTCGTCAAGGCGGCGCAGGCCGGCGTCAATAACTATCTGGTCAAGCCGTTCACGGCCGACATCCTGCGCGGCAAGATCGAGCAGGTTATCGGCAAGTTGTCGTAACCGGAGCGGGCTGGCGCATCGGCGAGGGAAGTTGAGTCGTGGCAGTCGAAGAGACCGCCAGTGCGAACGATGTCGGTGCATTTCTCGCGGTTTTCGCCGCGTTGCTGCTCGATAACGTTTTGCGTCTTGGACGAGACATTCGGACGGGTGACCGACTTTGTGATGGGCCAGTAAGCCGGACCGTGAGACGGTCGTCACGCTGCAAAGCTTCGACCGCTTGAAGCAGGAGTTCGAAGCGCTCGGCGACGCGCTCACGCGCTACGCTCAGGCGAGCAACGCGACGCCGATGAGCGGCGAGGAGCGCTCGCAGCTCGAGCAGCACGTCATTGGCGGCATCACCGTCGCGGACCTGAAGGATCGTCTGCTGCGCCGGTTGCAGGACGACCTGATGGACATCGCGTCGCCCGACATCTCGCCCGAGCAGGCGGCCGAAATTGGCGTCGATGTCGTGTACTAACGCCGCCGGACGACTGCGGCGTTTCCAGGATACGATCGGCCGGAATGCCGGCTTTGAAGGCGAAGGGTGGAGGCGGTATCGATGAGCACCAAGAACGCTTTCCTCAGCGAGCTGGAAGACGCGCTGGCCAACGGCCCCGCCGACCGCCGCGCCAAGACCCTGCGCCGCGTCACCGATCTGTTCGTCTTCGGGTCGAGCCACTTTTCCGGCGATCACGTCGCGCTGTTTGACGGCGTGTTCAACCATCTGATTTCCGACATTGAAACGTCGGCGCGGGCGGCGCTCGCCGACCGCCTTAAAGCCGTGCCGCAATGCACCGCCTGGCGTCATCCGCACGCTCGCCTTTGACGATGCCATCGATGTCGCCGGGCCGGTGCTGGCCAACTCGACGCAGATCGACAATGCGGCGCTGGTCGAAAACGCCCGGACCAAAAGCCAGGATCACCTGCTGGCGATTTCTCAGCGCCCGACTTTGGTCGAAACCGTCACCGACGTCTTGGTCGAGCGCGGTGACCGCGAGGTGGCGTTGAACACGGCGCGCAACGCGGGCGCCAAATTCTCCGAGACCGGCTATATCCGGCTGGTCAAACGCTCGGAACATGACGACGAATTGGCGAAGTCGGTTGGCGCCCGGCCGGAAATTCCGCGTCAGTATTTCCTTAAACTGCTGACGACGGCGTCGATGGCCGTTCGATTGGCATTGCAGTCCGCCCATCCGGAGCACGCCGGCGATGTTCAGAACGTTGTCGGCGATGTTGCCGCGGCGATCCAGGCCAAGGCGGCGACTGCGTCGCGCGACTACGGCGCCGCGCAGGCCACGGTGCAGGGCATGTGGGACGAAGGCAAACTCGACGAAAGCAATGTCGAGGGCTTCGCTCGCGCCGGAAAATTCGAGGAAACCGCCGCCGCGCTCGCGGTCATGGGGGCGTTGCCCATCGACATGGTCGAACGTGCGATGGTCGCGGACCGCGAGGAGGCGATTTTGCTGGTGGCCAAGGCGATCGGCCTGTCCTGGCCGGCCGCGCGTTCGGTGCTTTATCTGTGCGCCGGCAAAGGCGGCCTGGCCGCCGATACCTTGGCGAAATGCCGCACGATTTATTACAACATGAAGCGCGAGACCGCGGCGCAGGTCATTAAGTACCAGCGTGACAGAAAATAATTGCTGCCGGGAGGAGGCCGCCGGTTACGGCGCGACGTCCGGCGGAATGATGCTGGCGAGTTCCACCACGCGCAGCAGGCCGTTCGTCATTTCCGGAACTTGGTGGGGCCGCAAATGGCGGTACTGCTCCATACGCGCCAGCATGAAGGCATTGCTGTGACAGTCGATCACGTTCTGGTCGTAAGTCGCGCCAGCGATGTAGGCTTCGAGAATCTCGCACAGCGTTCGCGCCACGAAGGTGACCAGCTCATAACCCATCGTGGTGCCGACATCGCGCAGTTGGCCGCAACATTGGTTGGCGAATTCTAGCGCGGCTTTGTCGGCGGGGTTGGCAGCGATCTCGGCTAACGCGGCGTTGAGCTTGACGAACTCGGCGTCGATCCAAATGTCGAAATCGGCCTTGAGGTTTTCGACCTCGGCCTGCGCACGTTGCACCGCCCCGTCACGATCGACGCCGCCGGCGCGGCGCGCCTGGCGCTCAAAGCGCGTGTCGGCGAAAAAGATATTGGCTGGCGGGGACGGCTTTTTTGCCATTAGGATTGTCCTGCCCGGGCGTTACTGAAGAGGCTGTCGATATCATCTTGTCCGAGCGCCGGCCCTTCCTCCGCTGCGACATCGATATTCTTATCGCCTTTGCGGCGGCCGACGCCGCCCGGGTAGCCTTCGATTTTGAAGCGGCGGTCCGGTCCGAAATAGGTCGCCGTATCGACGAACGGGCGCGGGTTAAAGACGATCCAGCCGAGCCGGTCGTACAGCGCGGCCGGCGACATTGGTTTGGCAACGATGATGTTGGCGCCGGCGTCGCGGGAGTTCTTGACCGTCGACTCGCTGGTGTCGCTCGACATTAGCAAAATCGGCAGCGTGCGATTCTCGTTGTCGGAATTGCGACGAATCGTGCGGACCAGCTTGAGCCCGCCATGCGGCGGCAGCCGCATGTCGCACAGCAGAAGATCGATCTTCTGCCCGGACAACGCCTGAAACAGGCCGATGGAATTCTCGACCTCGAGGACCTTGTTGGCGCCGAAGCCGCGCAGCATGCCGCTGACAACCCGACGTAAATACTGGTTCGGGTCGGCGACGAGAATTACCAGGTCCTTGAGATTGATGGTCGAATTCTTCATGCCGAACCTTGAACGAACACCGTTCCAACCGCACCGCCGCCCGAGCCTTCGACCGTGCTCATGTGTTCAGCCATAAGGTGCTATCTTTTTTCGTTATCGCGTCTCAATCAGCGCGACCAAAATCTACGATTCCGGATAATTCCACGTTAAGGATTGGGTTTGTTCAGAATGGCAATCTAGAATAACATTTTATCGATTGTAGCTTGCCGCGCCGGTGCGGTGATTTCCGAGGTCGCGTGCTTCGGAGCGCGAATTGGTTCGCCGCTAGCGCGCGATTGCCGGCCATGCCGGCATTTCAATTTTTCTGCGGTGTGACGAAATCTGCGTTGTGACGAAAAAAGAATCTGACCGTCTTGCAGGTTGCATCAGCGCACCGGGGCTGTCCCTTGGTCATGTCCTAAAACCGTAGACTGGCACCGTTCGACTGTTAGCGATCTAGGTTGCGGACGCGGTTGTACTTTTCAACGACTTGCAACTTTAAATAATAAATATGAAATCCATACACGTTTCTGGTGAGATCTAAATAAAGCCGATGGATCTCGCCGTCGGCATCTTCTCTTTCACGACGGTAGCCAGTGCAGGATACATGGATAAAGAGACCTGCCATGAAATATTAATATAGATTGTAACATTTCTACTGTACCACTGACGCAGAATACGTCTAGCTATAACGATGTGATTCGCAAGTAAGCCGTTGGGGTTTTAGGGTCTTAGCTTCGGATGTTGTGACAAAAGTGCAGGGGTAACAAGTAGTCATCCGCGGTTAGCGCCGGAGTTGATCGTATTTCTTACGATATAGCGAACCGGACTTGAAAATTGACAAATTTAGCTGAGAAAAATTCGTCTCATCGGCCGGCCGGCAACGAGCCAGAGCCCGCGAATGCTACTTATCTAGCTCATCGAATAGCTGCGGATACTACGCCCGGAAACCCAGGGCAGACTGCAAGCTTGGCGCGCGCGGCCACGGCTGGCGCGATGTCTTGCGATATCGCCTGCACGATTTGCCCGGCCTTCAATCTGCTGTGCGGCGGGGCGATGAAGCATGGCGGGACCGACGCGGGTGGCGCCACCGGCGAGTTGCCGCTGGCGGCGACGCTGCACACGATCCCGGCGCGGCGCCTGATCTTGCACCCCAAGGAGTGGTCGGAATTCGTGCCGATCATCTGCAGCGGTTGGGCGATGTCGTCGATCGCATTGCCGGATGGCCGGCGGCAGATCATATCGTTCCTGTTGGCCGGCGATATTGTCTCGGCCGGCAGTTTGCTGGCGCCGTTTTCCGGTCAATCGGTCGAAGCGATCACCGAGGTCACGTACCGCAAGTTCAAGCGCTCCGAAATCAAGGAGCTGTTGTTCGGCCGGTCGGATCTGCTGGAGAAGTTATTCACTCTTTGGAATGAGTCGAAGACTCGGTCCGACCAATTGGCGCTTGATCTCGGGCGCCGGCGCGCAGACGAGCGAATTGCGCGGCTGATCCTTCGGCTGGCGGAGAAGGTCGGCAAGCGTACCTTGGTGCGCACTCAGACTTTCGATTTTCCGCTGCGTCAACGCCATATTGCCGACGCCACCGGCCTGACGCCGGTTCATGTCAGCAAGATTCTGGGCGAACTGCAGCGCGCCGGTCTGATCGAAATCAGCAGCCGCTCGCTGACGATCCTTAATGGCCCGGAATTGCAGCGCGTCGCCGACTGGCAGTAATCGCGTCCTTTGATGATAGGTGCGCGCGGGCGGCGCTGTGCCCGGCAAGGGCGTATGGCTCCGGTGATGAGCGTGTTTGATTGCGGGATGCCATAGCGCGCCGGCGCCGGCCAATTCGAAAATTCATAGATGGTTTCAGCGCTTTGCGACGGCGCGCGTCACTCTATTTGTGGCGTGATGTGCGAGGTTCGCGTCTTCCCTTTTCGCGCAATGTTCTTTCATCACAATGAAATAGCCGGCCGTGGCTGGCGTCGAAAATTTTATCCAACAAAGATTTTATTGCACTGCAGTATAGGCTCTGCGGCAGTTGGCCGCGCGTTTTGCGCAAAAAAACAGTCAAATTTCGTGCGGGATGTGCGTGCATTGGATTTGGTATTATGTATAATCTGCGCTAGTAAGAGGCGTCGCTAAAAAAACGGTACATCGCGCGTCCAGCCGGCAATAAGATCGGCAGCGCTAAGAAACCCACCAAGGGAGGAACTATGTCAGTTACCAAAAAAATCATTAGCTTCAGTGCGGCTGCCTGTGTCGGCGGCGCGCTGGCTGTTTCCACGGTCCCGGCGAATGCCGCGTGGAAGCCAACCCGGAATATCGAGTTTATCGTTCCCGCTGGCATCGGTGGCGGCGCCGGCCAGATGGCCCAGCTCATCCAGGGCATCATTCAGAAGCACAATCTGATCCCGACCTCGATGGTCGTCATCAGCAAGAAGGGTGGCTCCGGCGCGGAAGGCTTCCTTTACGTCAAGAACCACAAGAACGACCCGCACAAGATCATCATCACCTTGTCGAACCTGTTCACGACTCCGCTCGCGACCGGGTCGCCGTTTAGCTACAAGGACTTCACGCCGATCGCGATGATGGCGCTCGACGAATTCGTGCTGTGGACCAACACCAAGGCCGGTTACAAGGGGCCGATGGCTTATATCGATGCGGTCAAGAAAGCCCCCGGCAAGATGAAGATGGGCGGCACCGGCTCCAAGCAGGAAGACCAGATCATCACCGCGGCGATCGAACAGAAGACCGGCGCGAAGTTCACCTATGTGCCGTATAAAGGCGGCGGGACGGTTGCGACCCAACTCGTTGGCGGTCATGTCGACTCCAGCGTCAACAATCCGATCGAGGCCGTGGCTCACTGGCGCGCCGGCACCCTCACGCCGGAATGCGTGTTCGACGCAACGCCGATGCCGTACAAGGAAAAGATCACCGCCACGATGTCGTGGGGTGACATTCCGACCTGCAAATCGAAGGGTCTCGACATCGAGTACCTGATGCTGCGCGGCGTCATGACCACGCCGGGCGTGTCGCAGGACGTGGTCGACTACTATGTCGACGTGATGAAGAAGGTTCGTGAGACCCCCGAATGGAAGGCTTTCATGGCCAAAGGCGCTTTCAACCAGAGCTTCATGACCGGCGCCGAGTTCAATAAGTGGCTGGCGGCGGCCGCCGCCGAGCATCACAACCTGATGGAAAAGGCCGGGTTCCTGCACAAGGGTTCCTGACCAATTTCGAACTGCGGGGGCGCCGTCAATCGGCGCTCCCGCGATCTGCTCTGACGAGCGACATTCCCTAACGTCACCGCCACACCTTGCGCAGTCCAGCATTGCGCGGTCCAAAAAGCATGAGTTTACGCGATGAATAACGCGACCGAAAATCGAAGATTCCCAGAGTAGCGTGGTCTCCAATCGCACCATGAATATCGTGGTCGCGCTGATCCTGATGGCCGTTGCTATGGTGGTGATGATCGCCAGCTACCGGCTCGGCTCCGGTTGGTCGAAAGATGTCGGTCCGGACTCCGGCTACTTCCCGTTTTATGTCGCGCTGTTCATGTTCATTTCCAGCAGCGTCATTTTTGTGCAGCACGTCATGGCGCGCCGCCCCGATGGGGAAGGCAGCTTCATCGCCCATGGCGAACTCAAGATGGTGCTGCAGGTTCTCATCCCGATGACCATCTTCGTGGTGTTGTCGATCTATATCGGCATCTACATCTCGATGATTTTGTTCATCGGTTACTTCATGATGGTCCTCGGAAAATATTCGCTGCTCAAGACCCTTCCGGTTGTCATCGCGGTGCCGGTCATTCTGTTCGTCGTCTTCGAGATCTGGTTTCTTGTCCCGCTGCCGAAGGGGCCGGTCGAAGCCTGGCTTGGCTACTAGCCGCTCACTGACGATCTGGAATGTTGGTTGAACGAATAAACAAATAGGTGTGCTTGGACTGCGTGGTCACGGAAGGCGAAAGCTGCGTTTCAAAACGACCACGTGCAAGCGCCACTAACGGGAGGTCTCGTTGCTAGACTCATTTTTCTCGCTGATGCACGGCTTCGAGGTTCTGCTGACCCCGATGAACATCGGCTACATGGTCGTCGGTATTCTGTTCGGCGTGCTGCTCGGCTTCCTGCCCGGCGTCGGCGGCGCCAACGGCATCGCCATTCTGCTGCCGCTGACGTTCTCGATGCATCCCACGACCGCCATCATCATGTTGTCGGCGATCTACTGGGGCGCGTTGTTCGGTGGCGCCATCAGCGCCATTCTGTTCAACATACCAGGCGAGCCATGGTCAGTGGCAACGACATTCGACGGTCATCCGCTGGCGCAGCAGGGCCGCGCCGGCGAGGCGCTCACCGCCGCGCTGTCGTCCTCCTTCATCGGCGCACTGTTCGCCACCATCGTGCTGACCTTCCTGGCGCCGGTCGTCGCCAGCTTCGCGCTGGATTTCGGACCGCCGGAATTCTTCTCGGTCTATCTGCTGACCTTCTGCAGCTTCGTCGGCATGGGCAAGCAGTCACCGTTCAAGGTCATTACTGCCATGATGCTGGGCTTTGCCTTCGCCTCGGTCGGTACCGACGAAGTGACCGGTGGTTTGCGCCTGACCTTCGGCACCGAGGTTCTGTTGCCGGGCTTCCACTTCCTGATCGCGGTCATCGGTCTCTTCGGAATCGGTGAGATCCTGGTGACGATCGAGAAGGGCCTCCAGTTCGAGGGCCGCAGCGCCAAGATCAACCCGTTCGTGGTGTGGCAGACTTGGAAAAAGCTGCCCCAATTCTGGGTCACCATCGTCCGCGGCACCATCGTCGGTTGCTGGCTTGGCATCACGCCTGGCGGTGCGACGCCGGCCTCGTTCATGAGCTATGGCTTGGCCAAGCGTTTCTCCAAGAACGGCCATAAATTTGGCACGGGCGAGTTGGAAGGCGTGGTCGCGCCGGAAACCGCGGCGCATGCCGCCGGCACCTCGGCGTTGTTGCCGATGCTGACGCTGGGCATCCCCGGTTCGCCGACGGCGGCCGTGCTGCTCGGCGGCCTGCTGATCTGGGGCCTGCAGCCCGGCCCGCTTGCTGTTCGTTGAACAGAAAGACTTTGTCTGGGGCCTGATCGCGTCGATCTATCTCGGCAACGTTGTTGGTCTGGCGATCGTGTTGTTCACGGTTCCGTTCTGGGCCTCGATCATGAAGATCCCATTCTCGATCATCGCGCCGATCATCATCGTGGTGTGCGCCATCGGCTCCTACACGTTGTCGAACGCGCCGGCCGATCTGATCTTCATGGTGATGTTCGGAATCATCGGCTACCTATTCAAGAAGCTCGATTATCCGTTGGCGCCGCTGGTGCTGGCGATCGTGCTGGGCGGCCGGGCCGAAAGCTCGTTCCGTCAGGCGATGATCGGTTCGCAGGGCGATCTCAGCACATTCTTCTCGAATGGGCTTGTCGGCACCATCACGGGCTTAAGCATTATCATGCTGTTCTGGCCGTTGATCTCGAGCCTGTTCGGCAAGCTCATGCAGCAACGCAAGGCGGCGCGGGCGTAAATCACGCATTCGCCGCGGCGTTAAGTTCCCGTGACCGGATTTGTCCGCCCAGCCGCGCCATGGCTGGGCGGCCAAAAGGCTGAAGGGAATGATGCGCAAATGACGAAGATGAGGTCCGTCGACCACTTCAAGAGGGGCCAGACCTGGAGCCGGGCAAGGTCCGAGCCCGGGCTCGAGGCTAGGCGTGAGCCCGAGAGGCGGATGTTGTTTAAGCCCGCAAATAAGGCAGTTGCGTGCCCCGGCCGGCTCTGGCATATTGTATACCAGACATGAGCACTCAAGATTCAAACCCCCGCAGCGACTCCGATCGTGCCGGCGCCACGCGCGAGCCCTTGGCGTCGCAGCCGGCGCTTGCGCCGATCGACGTGACGCCGAGCTTCAAGCACAAGGCTTATGCGGCTTTAAAGAACGCCATCGTGGCGATGGACATTTACCGCAGCCGCGAGGAAATCCGCCTCGACGAACGCAAGCTGGCGCAGGACTTCGGTATCAGCCGCACCCCGGTCCGCGAGGCCATGGCGCAGCTCGAAAGCGAAGGCTTTGTGCGGTCGGTGCCGCGTCGTGGCATTTATGTCGTGCGTAAAACCAGAGCCGAAGTGATCGAGATGATCACCGCCTGGGCCGCGCTCGAAAGCATGGCGGCGCGGCTAGCGACCCAGACCGCGACCGCGGATCAGATTTCGTCGCTGCGCCAGATGTTCACGACTTTCGAAGGCGATCAGGTGCGCGCCCACCTCGACGAGTATTCCGAGGTCAATATCGAATTCCATCAAACCATCATCAAGCTCAGCGGCAATCGCGTGCTGATCGAAATGGCGGAAAACCTCTTTACCCATATGCGCATGATCCGGCGCAAGACGATCGTCGAGAAAGACCGCGTCGATCGCTCGATCCAGGATCACATCAAAATCATCGAAGCTTTGGAATCCCGCGCTACCGATCGCGCCGAAGAGCTCGTGCGTGATCACGCGCTCGGCTTGGCCGATCACGTGGCGCGTTACGCCGACTATCTGGACTGATCTGTCCAACACACCGACACACGAAACAAAAACACGATTGAGAGGGAGATTTCCCGTGGCCGATGCAGCAGTCAAAAAACCCGAAGCCGAAGCGGAACAGGATCTGACCGACGGCTTCAATCTCATCATCGATGCGCTCAAGCTTAACGGCCTGAACACGATCTATGGCGTGCCCGGCATTCCGATCACGGATTTCGGCCGCATGGCGCAGGCCGCGGGCATTCGCGTCCTTTCGTTCCGCCACGAGCAGAGCGCCGGCTATGCCGCTTCGATCGCCGGCTTCCTGACCAAAAAGCCCGGTGTCTGCCTGACGGTGTCGGCGCCGGGCTTCCTCAACGGCCTGACGGCGCTCGCGCATGCCACCACCAACTGCTTCCCGATGATCCTGATCTCGGGTTCGTCCGAGCGCGAGATCGTCGATCTGCAGCAGGGCGACTACGAGGAGATGGACCAGCTTGCCATCGCCAAGCCGCTTTGTAAGGCGGCGTTCCGCGTGCTGCATGCGCAGGACATCGGCATTGGCGTGGCGCGCGCGATCCGCGCCGCGGTGTCGGGCCGTCCGGGCGGCGTTTATCTCGATCTGCCGGCCAAGCTGTTCGGCCAGGTGATGGACGCGGCCAAGGGCCAGCAATCATTGGTCAAGGTGATCGATGCCGCGCCCGCGCAAATTCCGGCGCCGGACGCGATCAAACGCGCGCTCGACGTGCTCAAGACCGCCAAGAAGCCGCTGATCATTCTCGGCAAGGGCGCGGCCTACGCGCAGGCCGACGATGCCGTCCGTTCGCTGGTCGAAAAGAGCGGCATTCCGTTCCTGCCGATGAGCATGGCCAAGGGCCTGTTGCCCGACACGCATCCGCAATGCGCCGGTGCGGCCCGTTCGACCGTGCTGAAAGACTGCGACGTCGTCATGCTGATCGGCGCGCGCCTGAACTGGCTGCTGTCGCACGGCAAGGGCAAGGCTTGGGGCACGGCGCCGAAGAAATTCATCCAGATCGACATCGAGCCCAAGGAAATGGACTCGAACGTCGAGATCGTCGCGCCGGTGGTTGGCGATATCGGCTCCTGCGTATCGGCTTTGCTCGACGGCATGGGCGCCAAATGGCCGGCGCCGCCGGCCGACTGGATCGGCCGCGGTCGCCAAGAAGCGCGAAGACAACGTCGCCAAGATGGCGCCGCGGCTGATGAACAACAACTCGCCGATGGATTATCACGGCGCGCTCGGCGTTCTGCGCACCATCATCAAGGAGCGTCCGGACGCCATCCTGGTCAACGAAGGCGCCAATACGCTCGATCTCGCCCGCGGCATCATCGACATGTATCAGCCGCGCAAGCGCATCGATGTCGGCACCTGGGGCATCATGGGTATCGGCATGGGTTATTCGATCGCCGCTGCGGTCGAGACCGGCAAGCCGGTGCTGGCGGTCGAAGGCGACTCGGCCTTCGGCTTCTCCGGCATGGAGGTCGAGACCATCTGCCGTTACAACCTGCCGGTCTGCATCGTCATCTTCAACAATGACGGCATTTATCGCGGCACCGACGTCAATGCGGTCGGGCGGCTCGGATCCGGCGCCGACCGTGTTCGTCAAAGGCTCGCGCTACGACAAGATGATCGAAGCCTTCGGCGGCGTCGGCGTGAACGTGACCTCGCCGGACGAATTGAAGCGCGCGGTCAACGCGGCGATGGATTCGGGCAAACCGACTTTGATCAACGCGGTGCTCGACCCGGCCGCCGGCAGCGAAAGCGGCCGCATCGGCAATCTCAATCCGCAAAGCGTTCTGAAGAAGAAATAAACATTGATGCTGGGTCTCCGCGAAAGCGGGGACCCAATTGATTTTGAACCTGCGACGTCATTCAAGAATTGAAACGGCTGTGAGAGATCGATGCCCGCCGTCGCGGACATGGCAGCCGAAAGAGAGTGGAGGACCAGAGATGGCCAAGAAGAAACAGAAGAAGGCGGCGAAAGCTAAAGCGAAGCCGGCGAAAAAGCCGGTCCGCAAGGCCGCCGCCAAGAAGTCGACCGCGAAAAAATCGGCTGCGAAGAAATCCGCCGCCAAAAAGCCGGCAGCGAAAAAGGTCAGCGCCAAAAAGCCCGCCGCCAAGAAGGCGAACGGCAGCATGCCGAGTCCGTCGAACAAGCCTTACGGCCAGGACGGCAAGGCGCTTGCAGGCGTCCGCATTCTCGATTTCACGCATGTTCAGTCGGGTCCGACCTGCACCCAGTTGCTCGCTTGGTTCGGCGCTGACGTCATCAAGGTCGAGCGCCCCGGCGTCGGCGACATCACGCGCGGCCAGTTGGTCGATGTGCCGGGCGCCGATTCGCTCTACTTCACCATGCTCAACAGCAACAAGCGGTCGATCACGATCGACTCCAAGCATCCGCAGGGCAAGCGCGTTCTCGACGCGCTGATCAAATCCTGCGACGTGCTGGTCGAGAATTTCGCGCCCGGCGCGCTCGATCGCATGGGTCTGACCTGGGAGCACATCAACAAGCTCAACCCGCGCATGATCGTCGCGTCGGTCAAGGGCTTTGGCCCCGGGCCTTACGAGGACTGCAAGGTCTACGAAAACGTCGCGCAATGCGCCGGCGGTTCGGCCTCGACCACCGGTTTCCGCGACGGTCCGCCGCTGGTGACCGGCGCGCAGATCGGCGATTCCGGCACCGGCTTGCATCTCGCGCTCGGCATCGTCACGGCGCTGTTTCAGCGTAACCGCACCGGCCGCGGCCAGAAGGTGCTCGCCGCCATGCAGGACGGCGTGCTCAACCTCTGCCGCGTCAAGCTGCGCGATCAGCAGCGCCTGAAGGCCGGTCCGTTCACCGAATACAGCCAGTACGGCGAAGGCGTTCCGTTCGGCGATTCGACGCCGCGCGCCGGCAACAACTCCGGCGGCGGCCAGCCCGGCTGGATCTTGAAGTGCAAGGGCTGGGAAACCGACCCGAACGCTTACATCTACTTCATCACCCAGGCGCCGGTCTGGCAGACGATCTGCGATCTGATCGGCGAACCGACCTGGAAGACCGATCCGGAATACGCCACGCCCAAGGCGCGGCTGCCGAAGCTGAAGGACATCTTCCGCCGCATCGAAGACTGGACCATGACCAAGACCAAGTTCGAGGTCATGGACGTTGTGCAACGAAGTCGACATTCCGGTCGGCCCGATCCTGTCGATGAAGGAAATCGCCGAGGAACAGTCGCTGCGCGAGACCGGCACGGTGGTCGAGGTCGATCATCCGACCCGCGGCAAATATCTGACCGTCGGCAATCCGATCAAGTTGTCGGATTCGATCACGGAGGTGAAGCGTTCGCCGCTGCTGGGCGAGCACACCGACGAGATCCTGACCAAGGTGCTCGGCTTCAAGGCGAGCGAAGATCGCGGAAATCAAAGGCTCCGGCGCATTGAGCGCGCCGGAGAAGAAGGAAAAGGCGGCCTAACGTTGCTGCGGTCGTCCGCGAAGGCGGACGGCCGCGGCTATTTGAGATTAGCGCTGGTTGCTCGCGCGTGCGGGCATGACAGCTGCGGGAGGAGTTATAAAACATGCGTATCGTAGTTCACGGCCAACAGGCTTTCGGCAAAGCGGTGCTGGAAGCCTTGCTCAAGCGCGGCGATGAAGTGATCGCCGTTTATGTCGCACCGGAAAAGGAAGGCGCCAAGGCCGATCCGCTGAAGGAAGCGGCGCTCGCCGCCGGCCTGAAAGTCATGCAGCCGTCGTCATACAAGACCCGGAGGTGCTGGGCCGAATTCAAGGCGATGAAGCCCGACCTCCAGGTCATGGCCTTCGTCACTTTGTTCGTGCCGGAAGAGTTCCTCAACTCGCCGACGCATGGCTCGATCCAGTATCACCCGTCGTTGCTGCCGGCCTATCGTGGCGCCTCCGCCATCAACTGGCCGATCATCAAGGGCGAGAAGGAAACCGGCCTGTCGATCTTCTGGCCGGATAACGGCCTCGATACCGGCGACATCCTGATCCAGAAGAAGACCCCGATCGGCCCGAACGACACGCTCGGCACGGTCTATTTCGACCGCCTGTTCCCGATGGGCGTCGATGCCATGCTCGAAGGCGTCGATCTGGTGAAAGCCGGCAAGGCGCCGAAGATCAAGCAGGACGAGGCGCTCGCGACCTACGAAGGTCTCTGCCGCGCCGCCAACGCCAAGATCGACTGGGGCAAGCCGTGGGAGCAGATCGATCGTTTGATCCGCGGCTGCAATCCGGCGCCCGGCGCCTGGACCACGCTCGACGGCGCGACCTTGAAGATTTTCGACGCCACGCCGTTGCCGGCCAAGGACCCCAAGGGCATCGCCGGCAAGCTCGGCGAAGTCGTCGCGGTCGAGGACGACGGCATCACCGTCGTTTGCGCCGATGGCCGCTTCAAGGTCACCCGCGTTCAGCCCGCCGACGGCAAGAAGATGAATGCCGGCGAATGGGCCAAGTCCGTCAATCTCCCGCTCAAGGCCAAATTCGGCTGACCCTGAAAGCCACCCGATCCGAAATTCATCCGACCCCTTGAGACCGAAACGACAAATGCCGGCTCATCACACTTCAACTAACGGATAAATCTCATGCCCGCCGAACAGCATAAAAATCCAAAATCCGATATCGACATCGCCCAAGCCGCCAAGATGCGGCCGATCATGGAACTCGCCAAGGAAAAGCTTGGCATCGATGCGATGAACCTTGAGCCCTACGGCCACTACAAGGCCAAGGTCTCGATGGACTACATCAAGTCGCTGCAGAGCAAGCCGAACGGCAAGCTGATCCTGGTCACCGCCATCACGCCGACCCCGGCCGGTGAAGGCAAGACCACCACGACCGTCGGTCTGACCGACGCGCTCAACTACATCGGCAAGAAGGCGATGCTGTGCCTGCGCGAAGCCTCGCTCGGTCCTTGCTTTGGCGTCAAAGGCGGCGCCGCCGGCGGCGGTTATGCCCAGGTCGTGCCGATGGAAGACATCAACCTGCATTTCACCGGCGATTTCCACGCCATCACCTCGGCGCATAATCTGTTGTCGGCTTTGATCGACAACCACATCTATTGGGGCAATGCGCTCGCCATCGACCAGCGCCGCGTCGCCTGGCGCCGCGTCCTCGACATGAACGATCGCGCTTTGCGTGAGATCGTCTGCTCGCTCGGCGGCGTCGCCAACGGCTTCCCGCGTGAAGCCGGCTTCGACATCACCGTCGCTTCCGAAGTCATGGCGATCTTCTGCCTGGCCAAGGACCTCGACGATCTGCGCGAGCGTCTCGGCAACATCATCGTGGCTTATACCCGCGAGCGTAAGCCGATCCGCGCCAAGGAACTCGACGCCAATGGCGCCATGGCCGCGCTGTTGAAGGACGCGATTGCGCCCAACATGGTGCAGACGCTCGAAGGCACGCCCGCCTTCATTCACGGCGGGCCGTTCGCCAACATCGCGCATGGCTGTAACTCGGTGTCGGCGACGACCGCCGCGCTCAAGCTCGCTGACTACGTGGTGACCGAGGCCGGCTTTGGCGCCGATCTCGGTGCCGAGAAGTTCCTCGACATCAAGTGCCGCAAGGCCGGCATCGCGCCGGAGTGCGTGGTGGTGGTTGCCACCATCCGCGCCCTCAAGATGCACGGCGGCGTCAAGAAGGACGACCTGAAGAAGGAAGACCTCAAGGCGCTTGAAGCCGGCATGTCGAACCTGCAGCGTCACATCGAGAACATCAAGAAGTTCGGCCTGCCGGCGGTGGTTTCGATCAACCGCTTCTCGGCCGACACCGACGCGGAAATCGCGCTGGTCAAGGAAAAGTGCAAGGCGCTCGGCGTCGAAGCCATCATGGCCGATCACTGGGCCTTGGGCGGCGAGGGCGCGGCCGATGTGGCCAAGGCCGTCGTCAAGATCATCGATGAAGGCAAGGCCAAGCTGAAGTTCCTCTATCCCGACGACATGCCGCTGTTCGAAAAGATCCGCACCATCGCCAAGGAAATCTACCGCGCCGATGATGCGACCGCTCCCAAGGCGGTCAAGGATCAGCTCAAGCAGTGGGAAGAGATGGGCTTCGGCAACCTGCCGGTCTGCGTCGCCAAGACCCAGTACTCGTTCTCGACCAATGCCGACGCCAAGGGCGCGCCGACTGGCTTCGACATTCCGGTGCGCGAAGTTCGTCTGTCGGCGGGCGCCGAGTTCATCGTCGCGGTCTGCGGCGATGTCATGACCATGCCGGGTCTGCCGCGCGTGCCGGCGGCCAACACTATCGATGTTGGCCCGGACGGCCGTATCGTCGGGCTGTTCTAGGCGCAATACATATTGGACCATGACCCGCTTCGAATGCGGGCCATGGTCCAAATTTTTGGCGGCAGATGGCCGCTACTATTCCGAGCCGGCCTGCTTGTCCAATGCCGCGATAATGTCGGCGCTCTGGCGCACCAGCGATACCCGCGGCAGCGTATTTGCGATTGCAAAGCCGTGCAGATCGGCATTGAAGCTGCTGCACGCATCCTCGGCCAGCACCACGGTATAATTGTTCTGCCAGCCATCGCGCGCCGTCGATTCGACGCCGAAGTTGGTTATCAGTCCGCCGAGGATCATGTGGCTGATGCCGCGGCGCCGCAGTTGCAGATCGAGATCGGTGCCGTAGAACGCACTCCAGTGCCGCTTGGTCACGACGAGATGCGGGCGAACCGCCAGCAATTCCGGCGCGATATCGGCCCAGTCCGCCGGAATGCCGCCGGGCGGGATGGCGAGCGGCGTGTCGGTGAGCCCGCGCGGCGCGGCGGCCAGCCCGTCGCCGAAATCAACCCGCACCAGAACGACGGTGCCGCCGGTCGCGGCCACCTGACCGGCGAGGCGGACCGCGGTGTCGAGCACCTGCGGTGCGCTATGCGGCGCCAACGGCAGGCCGAGCAGGCCTTTTTGTAGGTCGATGAGGACGAGGGCGGTCGCGCTTGGATTGAGGGTGAGCATAGGTCTGTTTGCTTTCGTCGAGGGTGAATGCTGGGGTGAACTGCGCTATCAAACGGTCGGCCCGTTATATATGAGGATGGGCTCATGAATAGGATATATGAGGATGGCCTCACAAAAAGCAAGCCCGACGGTTGCCGCGCGCGCTCCGCAGCGCGAGCGCGGCCGGGCTCGCGTCGCCGCGCTGCTGGCGGCGGCGACCGAGGTCTTCGCGGAACATGGCTATGAAGCTGCCACGATGACCGAAATCGCCGCGCGCGCCGACGCTTCGATCGGCTCGCTCTACCAGTTCTTTCCGACCAAGGAGCTGATCGCCGACGCGCTGCATCAGGAAAACGGCGAGGATCTTTCGCGGATGCTGGCCGGGCTCGGTGAGCGCGTTGCCGGCAAGCCGAGCGCCGCACTGGCCGACGCCTTGTTTGACGATCTGTCCGGTTTTCTCGACAGCCACCCCGCCTTTTTCGCGCTGGCCGGCCGGCGCAATATCGACCCCAAGCGCAAGAAGCAGATGCGTCGGCTGCTGCGCGGTCAGATCGCGGCGTTGCTGGCGCAAGCCGACCCGCCGGTGCCAACCAAGCGCGCCGAGATTTTGGCGGTCATCGTTCTGCACCTGATCCTGACCGCCGTCACCATTGCGGCTGAGGCGGATTTGCCCAACCGCGCCGCCGTGCTTGACGAATTGCGCCTCATGCTGCGGCGGCATATGGCCGCCGCTTAGCCGCGACTCTCACGCTTTTGTGCGGGCCCCCCGCTTGCGCGGACCTAAGCGGGGTGGTGGACTGCGCCGATTTTGAAAACAGGGGATACCCGATGATCAAGTTCTATTACTCCACCGCTCCCAATCCGATGAAGGTCGCGCTGTTCCTGGAAGAAGCCGGCCTGCCCTACGAGGCGATGCCGGTCGACACCCGCAAGGGCGAGCAGCACCAGCCGGAATTTTTGGCGATCAATCCGAACGGCAAGGTGCCGGCGATTATCGACGGCGATGCCACCGTGTTCGATTCCAATGCCATCCTGCTGTATCTCGGCGAAAAGACCGGCAAGTTCATGCCGGGCAAGGGCGACAAGGCGCGCGGCGAGCTGCTGTCGTGGCTGATGTTCATTGCCTCCGGCGTCGGGCCTTATTCCGGCCAGTCGGTGCATTTCCGCAATTACGCGCCGGAAAAAATCCCCTACGCCATCAATCGTTATATGTATGAGGCGCAGCGTCATTACGGCATTATCGACGCGCGTCTGGCCAAGCAGAAATACATGCTCGGCGACAGCTACACGATCGTCGACATGGCGCTGTGGGGTTGGGCTCGGCTCATTTCGGTTGCGCTCGGCGAGGAGCATTGGGCCAAGTTCCCGAACCTCAAAAAGCTGATCGACGAGATCAGTGCCCGTCCGGCGGCGGCGCGTGCCATCGCCATCAAGGACAAGCATAAGTTCAAGGCCGAGTTTGACGATGAGGCCCGCAAGGCCATGTTCCGCCACCAGGTCGAGCAGATCGCCTAATACTTTAGGCGGCATCGCCAAAAAAGACGGGATGCGGGGCCGGGGCCGCGCATCCCGTTTGAATTTTCGCAAGCATCGACATCATGAAAATGCTAGGGGAAGGCCAAATGAAAATGCTAGGGGGAGGTCGAAGACTCAAACCAGGATCGCACAGCCGATGGACCTCAAACTGATACCGGCGGGCAAAAACCCGCCGAACGACATCAACGCCGTTATCGAAATACCGCTCGGCGGCGTGCCGGTGAAATACGAATTCGACAAGGTTTCGGGCGCTATTTTTGTCGACCGTTTCCTGCATACCGCGATGTTTTATCCCGGCAATTACGGCTTTATCCCGCACACGCTGTCGGACGACGGCGACCCGTGCGACATCATCGTGATTTCGCAGGTGCCGGTGGTGCCGGGCGCGGTCATCCGCTGCCGGCCGGTCGGCGCGTTGCTGATGGAAGACGAAGCCGGCAACGACGAGAAAATCCTGGCGGTCCCGGTCGACTCCCTGCACCCGTTTTACAAAGGCATCACCAGCTATCGCGATTTGCCCGATGTGATGTGCGAGCAGATCGCGCACTTTTTCCAGCACTATAAGGATCTGGAAAAGGGCAAATGGGTTTCGATCGTGCGCTGGCTCGATGCCCGCGAGGCTGAACAGCTGATCTTGGATGGCATGGCGCGGGCGAAGCGCGGCGGCAAAGGTGGTGCTAAGAGGCGCGGCAAGGCGGCTAAATCTAAAGTTAAATCAAAAGCTGCGCCTAAAGCGAAGCGAACGCCGACCCGTCGAAAGACTGACAAAAAATAAGAAAAAGGCCAACGGCTAAGAAGCCGAAAGAGATCTAGTCAAACTCGATCGGCTTCCACCTGATGGCGGCGTTGAACATGGCGGTGCGCACGCGGTTCACCGAATAGGGCAAGCCGTGCAGCCGTAAAGTATCCTTGTCATGGCCCTGCACGACGACGACGTCGGTAGCGATCAGGCCGCGAGACATTGTCCATTCGCGCATGCGGTCGGCGATTTCCTCGGCTTCATCGGGCTCGATAAAGACATCGTTGACGCGAACGACGTAGATCCCCGTTCGCGGCGTCTCTTGGACAATGCCGTAGGTGTAGTCGCCTTGCATCGATCGCCGCCCCGTTGAAATGCGGACGCCGCTCCCTTGCAAACAAGGAAGCGGCGCCCATTTGTCGTTGACGCTACTGGAATAGCTTCATGGCGTTGGTGATCGTCTGCAGTACGCCCCAGGCGAGCGGGATGCCGACAAAGCCCCAGGCGAGCCAGACTTTCAGCATCATCGAGCTGTCTTGGTTTTGGTTGGACATTGTCATTTCTCCCTTATGCGCCGGCCGGTTCGCTGACGGCGGCGACGTCCGCCTGCGCGCGTTGGGCTTCATGGTCAGATTTCATGTGGTAGCGCTCGTGAACGGCCTTGATGAAGAAGTTGCAGATGAAGCCGATCACCAACAGCCCCGCCATGATGTACATGGTGGTGTTGTAGGCTTGCGCTTTCGGAACGCCGTGCTCGATTTGATACTGGCGGATGTAGTTCACCAGCACCGGCCCGAAGATCCCGGCCATCGACCAGGCGGTAATCAGCCAGCCATGAATGGCGCCCACGTAGCGGGTGCCGAACATGTCTTTCAGATAAGCCGGCACGGTGGCGAAACCGCCGCCGTACATCGAGATGATAACAACGAAGCACAGCACGAACAGCGAAACGCTGCCGATCGAGCCGGTCCAGGGCACCAGAGCGTAGAGCACCGTTCCGATCACGAAGAAGCAGAAGTAAGTCATCTTGCGGCCGATGAGGTCGGAGGTCGACGCCCAGAAGAACCGGCCCAGCATGTTGAACAAGCTGAGCAGGCCGACGAAGCCGGCGGCCGCCAGCGGGGTGATATGGCCGGGGAACATTTCCTGGCTCATGGCAGAGGCCTGGCCGAGCACGCCGATGCCGGCGGTCACGTTGAGGCAGAGGACCCACCAGATCAGCCAGAACTGGGGCGTCTTGATCGCGTCATAGACATGCACGTCATTCATGCTGATGAGCTTCGTCGCCACCACCGGAGCGACATAGCCTTCCGGCTTCCAGCCCGGTGCCGGCACCCGCACGATCGCAGCGCCGACCCACATGAAGCAGAGATAGACAACGCCGAGCACGATGAAAGCTTCCGCCACGCCGACATGCGTCGGCGTCGAGAAGTGCCGCATCAGCCAGACCGACAGCGGCGAAGCGATGAAGGCGCCGCCGCCGAAACCCATGATCGCCATGCCCGTCGCCATGCCGGGACGGTCGGGAAACCATTTGATCAGCGTCGAGACCGGCGAAATGTAGCCGAGCCCCAAGCCGATGCCGCCGAAGAAACCGTAGCCGAGATAGACCAGCCACAGCGTGTGCGAGTAGACGCCGATGGCTGCGATGAAGAAGCCACCCGACCAGCACAGGCCGGCGGTGAACATGGCGCGGCGCGGTCCGCCTTCCTCGACCCAGCGGCCACAGACGGCCGCTGACACGCCCAGGAAAAAGATCGCGATCGAGAAGATCCAGCCGAGATCGGTCAGTTTCCAGTCACCCGGCGCCGACGCCGTGATGCCGAGAAGCTTGGTCATCGGCAGGTTGAATACGCTGAGCGCGTAAGCTTGGCCGATGCACAGATGAATGCAGAGTGCGGCCGGTGGCACCATCCACCGGCTAAAGCCGGGTTTGGCCACCGTGTGGTCGCGATCGAGAAACGATAACAGCCCCATTGTGTAGTTCCCCCTAGATGTTTTTCGTTGTCATTTTTATTTACAGCTCACGGACGAACCTTATGGCCGCCCAAGTCTGATGGTTGCAGAGTGCTGATGGGCAAATATTGAATCAATCGAGATTTTCGAATGACCCGATAGGAAAGACAAATGACGCAATAGCGAAACGCTATGATGGCTATGGAATTAAATGGTCTGGAATTAAGTGAGCCCGCAAATCGCTATGCACGAGTGCGTGTTGCATTGCGATGCACCGGTCATGCTTAGAAGACTGCTCGCGATCTAAAACTAAAGTCTATATTCGTATTGCAGGCGATTGAGACTGCGCGAACAAATAAATTCAGTCCGATAACGACGGCGCAATGCGCCGCGCCTCAGTCACCAGCGCCGCCGTTGTCGGCGTCATCGGTTCGCGCTGCGGCACCACCAGGCCGATGGTTTGCACGGCGTCGGGCTGCTTGATCGGGATGGCGCGGATCGTGTCGGTCAGGCCCAGTGTCTCGGCGATCTTCGCCGGCATCACGCTGGCCCAACGGCCGGTCCGCACGTGTGAGAACAACAGGATCATCGAATCGGATTCCAGCGTCGGCCGCGACTCGCCGCCGGCGCTTTTCAACAGCCGGTCGATGATGCGCCGGTTCTGCATGTCGGGGGTCAGCAGGCAGAGCGGCACTTGCGCGACTTCCGCCCAGGTGACGCTGTCGCGGTCGCCAAGCGGCGCGCCGGCCGAGGTCAGCAGCCGGTAGTGCTCATGATAGAGTGGGATGATGCTGACGCGGCCGAGCGGTTCGTTTTCGACATAGGTAATGCCGGCGTCGATTTCGAGATTTTCCAGCAGTTCGAGAATTTCGACCGAATTGCGCGAATAGATCGTGAATTGCACATGCGGATGGCGCTCGCGGTACGGCGTCGTCAACGCCGCTACCATCGCCAGCGCGGTCGGAATCGCCGCGATCCGCAGCCGTCCGCTGAGGCCATGGCGCAGCGACGTTGATCTCTTCGCGCATGTTGCGGGTGTCGGCGACGATCCGGCGCGCCCATTCCAGCACCCGCTCGCCCTCCGGCGTGAAGCCTTGAAAGCGGGAGCCGCGCCGGACCAGCAGCACACCCATCTGCTCCTCGATCTGCTTCACACCGGCCGACAACGTCGGCTGCGTGACCCCGCAGGCTTCGGCGGCGCGGCCGAAATGCTTCTCCCGCGCCAGGGCCAGCAGGAATTCGAGCTTATCGATCACAGAAAATACCTTTGTTATCAGATGGTTAGCCTGTTATTGATCGATTATTGCACCAAAATCCGACAGCAACGACATTATCATTGATAGCTTTTACCTATCAACCCATACGGAGCACGGGATTGTACCTAGTCTGGAACGGCTTCAAAAAGGCGCTCAGGGAGAGCGCAATGAACATGCACAACCCGCCGAAAGCCGGCGGCAATGGAAGTGGCAACGGCGGAGGCAAAGGCGGCCGCCGCAAGTCGGCCGCGAACCCCCAAGGGCCGCCAGGTCGATCCGGTCGCGCTCGCCGAAATCCAGGCGCTGCTGACCGACCGGCCGCGCCGACGCGATCTCCTGATCGAACATCTGCATCTGATCCAGGACCATTACGGCCATCTGTCCGCCCCGCATCTGGCCGCGCTCGCCGCCGAGATGAAGATGGCGCAGGCCGAGGTCTACGAAGTCGCGACCTTCTATGCCCATTTCGACGTGGTGAAGGACGGACCGGTGCCGCCGGCCGTCACGGTCCGCGTTTGCGAACTCGCTGTCCTGCGCGATGGCCGGCGCCGAAGCTCTGGTCGCCAAGCTGCCTGCCATTCTGGGCAAGGACGTCCGCGTCGTTCGCGCGCCCTGCATGGGCGCTTGCGACCGCGCGCCGGTCGTCGCCGTCGGTCATATGCAGACCTTCAAGGCGACGACCGACAATGTCGCCGCCGCCGTCAAGGCCAAGCCGCATGCCCATGCCTGGAAGCCGACGACCGATTTCGCCGCCTATCAAAAGGCCGGCGGCTATTCGCTGCTTAAGGACGTTTTGGCGGGCAAGCGTACGCAGCGACGAACTGATCAAGATCGTCAGCGACGCCGGCCTGCGCGGCCTTGGCGGCGCCGGCTTCCCGACCGGCCGTAAATGGTCGCTGGTGCGCGCCGAACCGGCGCCGCGCATGTTCGCGGTCAATTGCGACGAAGGCGAGCCCGGCACCTTCAAGGATCGCTATTACCTCGAGCAGGACCCGCATCGCTTCCTCGAAGGCATGTTGATCGCGGCTTACGTCGTCGAAGCCGCCGACACTTATCTCTACGTCCGCGATGAATACCCGGAAGTCCGGCTGATGCTGATCGACGAACTGGACAAGATCGCCGCCGCCGGCCTGTCGCCGCACACCAAAGTCCACGTCCGCCGCGGCGCCGGTGCTTATATCTGCGGTGAAGAATCCGCGATGATCGAATCGATCGAAGGCAAGCGCGGCCTGCCGCGCCATCGTCCGCCTTATGTCGCGCAGGTCGGTCTGTTCGGCCGCCCGACGCTGGAACAGAACGTCGAGACCTTGTTCTGGATCCGCGACATCGTCGAAAAGGGCGCGGACTGGGTGACAAGCCAAGGCCGCCGCGACCGCAAGGGCTTCCGCAGCTTTTCGGTTTCGGGCCGCGTGAAGAACCCCGGTGTGAAACTGGCGCCGGCCGGTGTCACCATCAACGAACTGATCAACGAATATTCCGGCGGCATGCAAGACGGCCATACGCTGAAGGGCTTTCTGCCGGGCGGCGCGTCCGGCGGCATTTTTCCGGTGTCGATGGCCGATCACCCGCTCGATTTCGGCACGCTTGAGCCGCA
Source organism: uncultured Alphaproteobacteria bacterium (assembly GCA_963830125.1). Lineage (GTDB taxonomy): Bacteria > Pseudomonadota > Alphaproteobacteria > Rhizobiales > Xanthobacteraceae > Pseudolabrys. The sequence goes on from CAWHKU010000003.1 coordinate 36,509, forward strand.
TGGCGGCTTCGTCGGTTCGCACGCCGTCGTCATTTTGTCCGACAAGGACGACATGAAGGCGGTCGCGTTCAACCTGATGAAGTTCTTCGAAGACGAATCCTGCGGCCAATGTACGCCCTGCCGGGTCGGCACCGAGAAGGCCGTGGCGCTGATGGCCAAAGGCCCGTGGAACATCGAGTTGCTCGAACGAGTTGGCGACTTTGATGCGTGACGCCTCGATTTGCGGCCTCGGCCAGGCGGCGCCGAACCCGCTTCTGTCGCGTGCTGAAATACTTCCCCGAGGAACTGACGAAACCGCTAGGGACTTGGTGAACCATGACCGATACAACACCCAGACAGCCAAGACCTTTTTCATCGACGACCGTGAGATCGATATTCGCGAAGACGAATCGATTTTCAGCGCCGCGCGCCGGCTCGACATCAAGCTGCCGCATCTGTGCTATTCGCCGAAACCCGGCTACCGCGCCGACGGCAATTGCCGCGTCTGCATGGTCGAGATCGAAGGCGAGCGCGTGCTCGCGGCATCGTGCATCCGCACGCCGTCGCCCGGCATGAAGGTCAAGACCTCGACCGACCGCGCCAAGACCGCGCGCAAGATGGTCGCCGAACTGCTGGTCACCGACCAGCCGGCGATGGAAGTCGCTCATGACCGAGATTTCAGAGTTCTGGAAAACCGCCAAGCGCCAGAACGTCGAAGCCGGCCGCTTCCCCAAGCGCGAAGCCGAAATCGTTCCGGCGCCCGACCGCTCGCACCCGGCGATGGCGGTCAATCTCGACGCCTGCATTCAGTGTAATCTGTGCGTGCGCGCCTGCCGCGAAGTGCAGGTCAACGACGTCATCGGCATGGCCGGCCGCGGTCATTCCGAAAAGATCGTGTTCGATTTCGACGATCCGATGGGCGCTTCGACCTGCGTCGCCTGCGGCGAATGCGTCCAGGCTTGCCCGACCGGCGCCTTGATGCCGTCGACCATGGTCGGCACCGACAACGTCTATCTTGGTGCGCCCGACCGTACTGTCGACTCGGTCTGCCCCTATTGCGGCGTCGGCTGTCAGCTCACTTACGGCATCAAGGACGACAAGATCGTCTCGGTCACCGGCCGCGATGGCCCGGCGAACGAGAACCGGCTGTGCGTCAAGGGCCGCTTCGGCTTCGATTATGTCGCAAACCCGCAGCGTCTCTTGAAGCCGATGATCCGCAAAGAAGGCGTGCCGAAAATCCCGCACGAGTTCATCGACCCGTCAAATCCGTGGACGCATTTCCGCGAAGCGACCTGGGAAGAGGCGCTCGACAAGGCCGCCGCCGGTCTCGTCAAGATCCGCGACCGCGATGGTCCGGACGCCCTGGCCGGCTTCGGTTCGGCCAAGGGTTCGAACGAGGAAGCCTATCTGTTCCAGAAGCTGGTGCGCACCGGCTTCGGCACCAACAATGTCGATCACTGCACCCGGTTGTGCCACGCCTCGTCGGTGTCGGCGCTGCTCGAAGGCGTCGGCTCGGCCGCGGTGACCGCGACCTTTAACGAGTGCAAGAACTCGGAAGTCATCATCGTCATCGGCGCCAACCCGACCGAAAACCATCCGGTGGCGGCGACCTTCTTCAAGCAGGCCGCCAAGCGCGGCGCCAAGCTGGTCATCATGGACCCGCGCGGCACCGCGATGAAGCGTCATGCCTGGAAGATGATGCAGTTCAAGAACGGCACCGACGTGGCCATGCTCAATGCCATGCTCAACGTCATCGTGACCGAGAAGCTCTACGACGAGCAGTACATCCAGACTTATGTCGAGGGTTTCGACGCCTGGAAGGAAAACATCAAGGACTTCACGCCGGAAGAGATGGCGCCGATCTGCGGCATCGAAGCCGAGACCTTGCGCGAAGTCGCGCGCGCCTATGCGCGCTCGAAAGGCTCGATCATTTTCTGGGGCATGGGCGTCTCCCAGCACACCCACGGCACCGACAATGCGCGCTGCCTGATCGCGCTCGCCTTGATCACCGGCCAGATCGGCCGTCCCGGCACCGGCTTGCATCCGCTGCGTGGCCAGAACAACGTGCAGGGCGCGTCCGATGCCGGTCTGATCCCGATGTTCTTCCCCGATTACAAGTCGGTGGAAGACCCGGAAATCCGCGGCAAATACGAGAGCGTCTGGGGCGTCAAGCTGCCGCCTAAGAAGGGCAAGACCGTCGTCGAGATCATGGACGCGGTTCACGCCGACGAGATCAAGGGCATGTATGTCGAAGGCGAAAACCCGGCGATGTCGGATCCCGATCTGAACCACGCCCGCCAGGCGCTGGCGCATCTCGAACATCTCGTGGTGCAGGACCTGTTCCTGACCGAGACCGCGATGTATGCCGACGTCGTGCTGCCGGCCTCCGGCTGGCCGGAAAAGGACGGCACCGTCACCAACACCAACCGTCAGGTCCAGATGGGCCGCGCCGCGCTACCGCTGCCCGGCGACACCCGCCAGGATCTGTGGATCATCCAGGACATCGCCAACCGCATGGGCTGTGGCTGGAACTACAAGCATGTCAGCGAGGTCTTCACCGAAATGGCCTCGATGATGCCGGCGCTCGAGAATATCTCGTGGGATCGCGTCGAGCGCGAGCAGCACGTCACCTATCCGACCGCCGGGCCCGACATTCCGGGCCGCGACGTGGTGTTCGAGGACGGCTTCCCGCGTCCGGGCGGTTTCGCCAAGCTGGTCGCGACCAAGCTGACGCCGCCCGATGAAGTGCCGGACGCGGAATATCCCTTCATCCTGTCGACCGGCCGCCAGCTCGAACATTGGCACACCGGTTCGATGACCCGGCGCACGCATGTGCTCGATGCGCTTGAGCCGTCGGCGATCGCGCAGTTGTCGCGCGGCACCATCGCGAAGCTCGGCATCGAGCCGGGCGACATGGTGCGAGTGGCGACCCGGCGTGGCGAAGTCGAATTGCAATCGCGCCAGGACGACGCTGTGCCGGATGGCGTGGTGTTCATCCCGTTCGCTTATGTCGAAGCGGCGGCCAACATCCTGACCAATCCGAAGCTTGACCCGTTCGGCAAGATCCCGGAATTCAAATTCTGCGCCGCCAAGGTGGAGAAGGCGATGCCGCGGAGCGAGGCCGCCGAGTAAGGCTTCCATGCAGATCTTAAAACGGAAAATGGCCGGGTCATCCCCGGCCATTTTCATGTAATTCTGAGCCTGGCCGCGATCGCGGCAGGTTTAACTGGCGTTAACCGCGTTTGTGCGAACGCGCCAACAGCTGATCGTTTTTCGCGACAGGCGCATCCTGCTGCTCGGTGGCGCCCGGCTTGGCGAACACGGCCTTAAGCTGGGCGTTGAACGATGCGTTTTGCGTTTCAAGCGTTGACTTAAGTTTGGCGCGCGCCCCGTTCCAGTCGCCTTTGGTGACCAAGATTTTACTCAACGAAGCCTCCTCGTGAATTACTGGTCTCTTTCTAGGTCGCGCTCGTCAAAAAAATGGATGCGAGATCGGTAAAATTGGAAGCAATCACTGAGATTTCGCCGGTGCTCTGCGCCTGGAATTGAAATGGCCGGGTCGAGCCCGGCCATGAAAGTTCAGCGCACGCGATGCCGATTGTTGAAGCGTTAAGTATGGCGTTTTTGTGCGCCACCGCCCGCTGGTGCGGGCGATGACGCCGGATGAAACGGAGCGGTTAGAACTCAGCCGCGTTTCGGAAGGGGCGTCTGACGCTTGGCGACGTCGGTGGTGACCGTGACGCTGTTGATGGCTTCGATGCCGCTTTCGGATGCTTCGAAGTTCACCGTGACTTCATCGCCCTGTTTCAGGACAGGCACGGCGACCGTCGTCGGAATTTCGGCGAATTGCGAATTGTCTTCCAGCGTAATGGTGCGGTTGGCGGCGTCCCAGCCGGTCACGGTGGCGGTAACGCTGTCGCAAAAAGCTGGGGTGAAGCTCGCAGCCACAAAGCCGGCAGCGAGAAAAAGCGCGCGCGCAGACATGTCCGAAATCCTTTCAGGATTCGATTGAGGTTGACCGTAATAGGTGCGGGCCATTTCACGACCGGCTGTCCGCCGGTGGCTTGGGTCCTTTAAGGCCTCTGCGCGGACCTTTATCGGTCGGCGGGAGGAGAGGACTTGCGCGGGGCGCGTTTCATTCCGCAGTCAACAGTAGCGGCGCGATCTATGGCGCGATTGCGGCGGCCAACGCGGCCGTGAAAAATATTACGCGGCGTTTATGCGCGCGGTTCGGTTTGCAAATGCGGCGGTTGTTATCTGATGCTTTTGCTCAATGCAGTGTGCGCGCCGGTTCGCCGACCAGGCGCAGCTCCATCGTGCCGATGAGGGCGGCGCGCGCGGCTTCTGCCTGGTCGAGGGCGGTCTGGGTCTCGTCCCAGGTGGTGGCGTTCGAGCCAAGCATCACGACGCCACCCAAAGTCGCCGCCAGAGCGGCGACAAAAGGGGTCGCGTCGAAGGGCAAAATCCACAGCAACGCGAGAACGAACCAGAGCGCGCCGCCGGCGACGGCGGTCTTGGCGGCGTAGGAAATCTTGCGGCAGCGTTCGATCGCTTCGGCCAGCGTCTCGATCTGCGCCTCCAGGCGGGCAATCTCGTGGGACGCCATGTCGTTGTTCATCTGCGTCCCTTGGCGGCCAGCTTGCCAATCGGGCTGGCGGCGTCCGGCTGGCCGCTTATTCCGGCTTCCTGTCCTTGAAGTAGGGTTCGACCGGACCGGTGAGTTTGATCGTCAGCGGATTGCCGTAACGGTCGAGCGCCTTGCCGGCGGCAACCCGGATCCAGCCTTCGCTGACGCAGTATTCCTCGACATTGGTTTTTTCCGCGCCCTTGAAGCGGATGCCGATGTCGCGCGACAGCACCTCGGCGTTGAAATAAGGGCTGCGCGGATCGTTGCTCAGGCGGTCGGGCAGGGTGTCTGCGCCCTGGCTCTGGCTCTGATTTTCGCTTGGCGTCGGGTTGGTATTTTTGTCTGTCATGGCCGTCTTGTCTCACAGGGCCAAGGGGTTAGGCAAGCCGGGCCGGCGTGGCGGCCCGCCCCGATGGCGCCTTTTTTACCGGATGACATGCTAGTCTGGATTTTGGCGGCCGCGGCCGCGGTGGTATTTTTGACAACGGGTAGGGCCATGCGAATTGTCCCGTCTCTCTCCGGTCTCGTTCTTGGGTTTGCCGTTGTGCTGGCGGCGGCGAATGGCGCGCTGGCAAAGCCGGCTTACGTCACCGTCACCGTGAACCTGCGCTCGGCGCCGGGCACGACCAACGAAATCGTCGGTAAAATTCCGGCCGGCAGCCTGATCGATGCCGACAATTGCACCGGCGGCTGGTGTGCCGTGACCTGGCAGGACAAAAGCGGCTTCGCCATTCAAACCGCGATCGACCTGAGCGGCCGGGTGCCGCCGCGCCGGGTCGTGCGCCCGCGAGTCTACTATGACGATGGGCCAGTCTATTATGCGCCGCCGCCGGTCTATGTGCGGCCTTATTATTACCGGCATTACGACCGGCCTTGGCGCTGGCACCGTTACCGCTGGTAAGCGGCCGGCGCGGGCAGGCAGGCCTTAGCGTTTCGTCTTGGGCTCGGCCGGGCTGCGCATATTCGACCAGGGATCGACCCGGACCTGGCCTTCGGCCTTGCTCGTCTTGTCGAGGGTGGTCTTGTATTGCCGATCGACCGCGTCGGCTGCGGCTCTCTCGACCTTCTCGTCGGCGCTCAGGGCGTTATACGGCTTTTGCTGGGCAAAAGACGGCGCGGCCGAGCTGGCCAACAGGGCTAATCCAATCATGAGGCGTCGCATGGCGCTTGCTCCAGGCGTTCTTGTTGCTTGTTGGGTGGTAGGCTACCACGGCCTCCGGGGCCGCTCAATCCGATGAAATCCTTGCACAATCGGCCGCTGGGCTTGATATAGGAGCGGATCGGGACGCTTATAGTCGCCGAAAAGGGCGCCTTTGTGGGCGGTCCGAACGATTTACGAGAGGGTCTTGAGGGATGTCGCTTTCCCAGCACACGCCGCCGCAGCCGGCAGCTTTCAGCCAACCGCGTCATGACTGGACCCGCGAGGACGTGCGCGCCCTGTTTGAACTGCCGTTCCCGGAGCTGATGTTCCGCGCCGCCCAGGTGCACCGGGAGAATTTCGACCCGACCGAGGTGCAGATCTCGACCTTGCTGTCGATCAAGACCGGCGGCTGTCCGGAGGATTGCGGCTATTGCTCGCAGTCGGCGAAATTCGACACCGGCCTCAATGCCAGCAAGCTGATGGAAGTCGAAGCCGTGTTGGCCGAAGCGCGTGCGGCCAAAGCCGGTGGCGCCTCCCGTTTCTGCATGGGCGCGGCCTGGCGCTCGCCGAAGGATCGCGATCTCGAAAAAGTCTGCGCCATGGTCGAAGGCGTCAAGGCGCTCGGGCTGGAAACCTGCGTCACGCTCGGCATGTTGACCGGCGATCAGGCCGGCCGTCTCAAGCAGTCCGGCCTCGATTACTACAACCACAACCTCGATACCTCGCCGGAATATTACAGCGAGATCATCACCACCCGCACTTATCAGGATCGCCTCGATACGCTGGAGCACGTGCGCGACGCCGGCATTCATGTCTGCTGCGGCGGCATTGTCGGCATGGGCGAAGGTCTGGAAGACCGCATCGGCATGATCGTCAGCCTGGCCAGCCTGCCGGTGCATCCGGAAAGCGTGCCGATCAACATGCTGGTGCAAGTCGAAGGCACGCCGCTTGGCGACACGCCCAAGCTCGACCCGCTCGACTTCGTGCGCACCATCGCCGTGGCGCGCATTACGATGCCGGCCTCGATGGTGCGGCTGTCGGCCGGACGCGAGGATATGAGCGACGAGACCCAAGCGCTGTGTTTTCTCGCCGGCGCCAATTCGATCTTCTATGGGCCGAAGCTTCTGACCACGCCGAACTCTGCCCGCGACGCCGACATGGCGCTGCTGGATAAGCTCGGCTTACGCGCGATGGACTGACGCATGATCCCGAAAAGTGGGAACCGGTTTTCGGACAAGATCATGCGCAAATTGACGCCGCGCCGTTCACGCAAAGCTGCGTATAACGGCGAGCCCGCCGAACAGCCCGGCAATGCCGGCGGCGACCGACACCAGCACGTAAAGCGCCGCCAGTCCGAGTTCGCCGCGTTCATAGAGCAGCGCGGTGTCGAGCGAGAAGGTGGAGAAGGTCGTGAAGCCGCCGAGCATGCCGGTGGTGAGGAACAGCCGCCAGTGCTGCGACGGGCTTCCTTCAAAGGCGAACCAGGCCGCCATCAGCCCCATCGATCAGCGAACCGACGACGTTGACGGTCAGGGTGCCGTAGGGAAATCCGGTTCCGAGCAGGCGCGCGGCGGCGAGATTGACGCCGTGGCGCATGGCCGCCCCGAAGCCGCCGCCGAGAAAAACAATCAGATAGACCATGGTTTACCTTTCATCAGGTTCCAGGGCAGCAAAAAACCGCCCCGTGGCGGACGAGTTCCTACCGCCTTGGCGCGTGACAGGATCACGCACGGTTGACATGCGGTAGGAGTCATCAGCCGTCACCGGCGGTTGTCGGGGGACCCCATCCCCATCGGTAATTACGCTATTTGCGGCCATTTCCGGGGTCAACCGCTAACCTGGCAGCTCAGTCTTGACATCCCCAGGCTTTCTCAAATATTGAGTGAACGTTCATTCTCATTATAATGCGCCGCACAAATTTTGCCGGCTAAGGCAGCCCGTTCGATCAGCGAGGCGGCGCGCAGTCGGCGGGCGCGAACCGGGGACGACATGCGGCAAGCCAAATCCAAACGCCAGTCCGATCGCCGGACTGAGATCCTCGACGCGGCCGAGCGTTGCTTTGCGCGCGCGGGTTTTCACCGCGCCTCGATGCAGGACATCTGCGGCGAAGCCAGAATGAGCGCCGGCAATCTTTATCGCTATTTCCCCTCCAAGGAGGCGCTGATTGCCGGCATCTGCGAGCGCAATCGCGCCGAGGCGGTCGAGAGCTTCTCGATGGTCGATGAGGCGCCGGACTTCTTCGAAGGGCTTGCCGGGCTCGCGCGTCACCATCTGGTCGATCGCAGCGATGTCGACGTGGCCTTGTGCGCCGAGATCATGGCCGAGAGCCGGCGCCATCCCGACATCTGCAAGCTCTATCAAGACATCGAAGACCGAAATCAAAGATCGCATCGCCGCCATGCTGCAGAGCGCGGCCGAGCGCGGCGAAATCCGCGCCGACATCGATGTCGATGCCGCCGCCACCGTGCTGATGGTGCTCGGCGACGGCATGTCCTGGCGCCGCTCGGTCGATCCCAGCTTCGACGCCGAAACCGCGCTTGCCGATGATTTTGAAAATGGTTCACTGCCTGCTCGCACAAGCCGCAAGACCGGACCATTGCGGACGCGGGCGACGCCGGAGCAAAGTCAGTGATGAAAGCCAATCGCATCACCGCCATCGGCGTGGTCGCCGCCGCGGTGCTGTGGATCGCGTCCGGCCATCTGATGCCGCGCGACAGCGCCGAAGGCCAGGCCGCCATCCGCGCCAGCGAGGCCAAGGCGCAGCCGTTGTTCCGCGTCGCGGTCGCGTCCTGCCGTGGTCGAACCGCATGCGCCGACGCTGACGCTTGTCCGGCCGCACCGAGGCCGACCATAAAGTCGCGATCACCGCGCGCACCGGCGGCGTGCTGACCGAACTGCGCGTCAAGCGCGGCCAGCATGTCGAAAAAGGCGAAATCGTCGCCATGCTGTCCGACGATGCGCGTCAGGCGCAGGTGGCGCAGGCCGAAGCCCTGGTCGATCAGCGCAAGGCCGAACTCGACGCCAAGCGTTCGCTGATCGCCAGCGGCGCGCTGCCCAAGCTCGATCTGGTCAATCTCGAATCGCAATACAAATCGGCGCAGGCCGCGCTCGGCTCGGCGCGCGCCGAACTCGACCGCAGCATCGTGCGCGCGCCCTGGGCCGGCGTCATCACCGACGTGCCGGCGGAAGTCGGCGGCGCCGCCTTCTCGATGGCCGGCAAGGAGATCGCCACGCTGGTCGCGCTCGATCCGATGCTGGCGGTGGTCGAGGTTTCGGAACGCAAGCTGGCCGGCATCAAGGTCGGCGAGATCGCGCGAAGTGAAGCTGATCACCGGCCAGAGCTGTGCCCGGCCGCGTGCGTTACGTCTCGAAGTCGGCGAGTGAGACCACGCGCACCTACCGCGTCGAAGTCGAAATGAAAAATCCCGACGGCAAGATCCCGGACGGCATCACCGCCGAAGTCATCGTGTCGCTGAAGCCGGTGCCGGCGGTCCAAGGTGCCGCGCTCGGCGCTGACGATTTCGTCGGCCGGCGATATCGGCGTGCGCATCGTCGGCGATGGCGACAAGGTGCAATTCGTGCCGGTGCAGATCGTCGAGGATATGCAGGACACCATGTGGCTCGGCGGCATTGCCGATGGCGCGCGCGTGATCGTGCGCGGCCAGGATTTCGTGCGCGAGGGCCAGAAGGTCGCGACCGTCGACGCCGCCACCGAAAGCGCGGAGCGCTAGAGCGTTAGCGGGAATCCACATGTCCGGCCTCATCAACTACGCCATCAATCACGCGCGCCTGACGCTGGCGACGCTTGCCTTCCTGCTGGTCGCGGGTCTCGTCGCCTATGTGACGATCCCGAAGGAGGCCGAGCCCGACGTCAAGGTGCCGATCATCTATGTGCAGCTGACGCAACGCGGCATCAGCCCGGAAGACGCCGAGCGCCTGCTGTTGCGGCCGGTCGAGACCCAGTTGAAGTCGGTGTCCAACGTCAAGGAAATGCGCTCGACCGGTTACGAAGGCGGCGGCTATGTGCTGCTCGAATTCGAGGCCGGCTTTAACTCCGACGCCGCGCTCGCCGATGTGCGCGCCAAAGTCGATCAGGCCAAGCACGACCTGCCCAAGGATGCCGACGAGCCGTCGGTGCACGGAGGTCAATCTGTCGCTCTATCCGGTGCTGGTGGTGACTTTGGCCGGCGATCTGCCGGAGCGCACGCTGCTGCGCATCGCGCGCGACGCCAAGAACCAGATCGAACAGCAGCCCGGCGTGCTGAAGGCCGAATTGCGCGGCGCGCGCGACGAGGCGGTCGAAATCACCGCCGAGCCGATGCTGATGAAAAGCTACGGCATTTCGCTCGATCAATTGATCGCGGTCACGCAGGGCTCGAACAGCCTGATCGCCGCCGGCGCGCTGGAGGGCTCCAGCGGCCGCTTCGCCGTCAAGGTGCCGGGCCTGATCGAACATCCGGAAGACATGCTGAAAATTCCGGTGACTTCGACCGCCGGCGCGACCGTGACGCTCGGCGACGTCGCGACCGTACGGCCGACCTTCAAGGACGCGACCTCGATCACCCGCGTCAACGGCAAGCCGGCGATGACCATCGAGGTCTCGAAGCGCACCGGCGCCAACCTGATCGAGACCGTCGACGGCGTGAAGAAGGCGGTCGCGCAGGATGGAGAAGACCTGGCCGGCCGGCGTCAAGGTTGGCTACACGCAAGACAAATCCAAGCTGATCCGGCAGATGCTGTCGGACTTGCAGAACTCGGTCGCGACCGGCGTGTTGCTGGTGGCGGTGATCATTCTGTTCGCGCTCGGCTTCCGCGCTTCGCTGTTCATCGGCATCGCGATTCCCGCCTCGTTCCTGGCCGGCGTGCTCGGGCTGCAATTGGCCGGGCTGACGGTCAACATCGTGGTTCTGTTCTCGCTCATTCTCGCCGTCGGCATGCTGGTCGACGACGCCATCATCGTGTCGGAATATGCCGAGCGCCGCATGTCGGAAGGCACGCCGCCGAAGCAGGCTTATGCCGAGGCGGCGTCGCGCATGTCGGGCCCGGTGATCGCCGCGACCGCGACCCGCATCGCAGCGTTCTCGCCGTTGTTGTTCTGGCCCGGCGTGGTCGGCCAGTTCATGAAATATATGCCGATCACCTTGATCGCGACTTTGTCGGCCTCGCTGGCGGTGGCGTTGTTCTTCACGCCGACGCTTGGCGCGCTGCTCGGCCGCGCCTCGGCGGTGGCGCATGACGACCGCGCCTCCGATAGCGGGCTACTATATGCGCACGGTCAAATTCGCGCTGCACCGGCCCGGCTTGATCCTGATGCTCGCCTTCGGGCTTGCTGGTCGCGGTGATCGGCGCCTACGGCAAGTTCGGCCATGGCGTCGAATTCTTCCCCGCGCGTCGAGCCGGACTACGGCCAGGTCATCGTGCATGCGCGCGGCAATCTCTCGCTCGACGAGAAGGACAAGACGCTGCGTCAGGTCGAAAAGGTCGTGCTGGCGACCAAGGGCCTCAAGACCGTCTACACCCGCGTCGGCGAGCAGCCGCGCGGCTCCAGCGAAATCACCGAAGACACCATCGGCGTCATTCAGTTCGAATTCGCCGACTGGCAGACGCGGCAAGCCCGCGCATGTCATCATGGATGAGATCCGCGCCAAAACCAGCAACATCGCCGGCGCTCTGGTCGAGGTCACCGCGCCGCGCGCCGGCCCGCCGACCGGCAAGCCGATCCAGGTGCAATTGTCCGCGCTCGATCCGGCCAAGCTGCCGGCCGCCGCCAAGAAGGTCGCCGCCGCGCTGGCGACCGATGCCGGAGATTCGCGATCTCGACGACGGTCTGCCGCTGCCCGGCATCGACTGGAAGATCAAGGTCGACAAGGCGGAAGCCGCCAAATACGGCGCCAGTCTCGGCACGGTCGGCAACGCCGTGCAGCTCGTCACCAACGGCCTGAAGGTCACCGAGTATCGCCCGTCCGACAACGACAAGGCGGTCGATATCATCGTGCGCTTCCCGAAAGATCGCCGCAGCCTCGACCAGATCGATGAATTGCGCGTGCAGACGCCGGCCGGCTACGTGCCGATCGGCAATTTCGTCACGCGCGTCGCGTCGCCGCGCGTCGGCTACATCAACCGCGTCAACGGCAACCGCGTGATGACGGTGTCGGCCAATATCGCCGACGGCGTGCAGAATGCCGTCGTGCAGAAGGAAATCATCGACCGGGCTCAGCAAGGCCGAATCTTGGCGACGGCGTCACCTTCAAGCTCAAAGGCGAAGACGAAGAGCGCGCCAAGGCCGGCGCCTTCCTCGGCAAGGCTTTCGGCACCGCGATGTTCTTGATTTTTGCGATCCTGCTGGCGCAGTTCAACAAGTTCACCTCGGTCATCCTGGTGCTGACCGCGGTGATGCTGTCGACCATCGGCGTGCTTGCTCGGCCTGATGATCATGGGCCAGCCGTTCGGCGTGGTGATGACCGGCATCGGCATCATCGCCAATGCCGGCGTGATCGTGAACAACAATATCGTCTTGATCGACACTTATGACCGGCTGCGGCGCGAAGGGCAGAGCGCTTACGAGGCGATCATGGAAACCTGCCGCGAGCGCGCGCGCCCGGTGGTGCTGACGGCGGTCACCGCCATTCTCGGCGTGTTGCCGATCGCCTTCGGCATCAATCTCGACTTCATCGGCCGCGAAATCACCCATGGCGCGCCGGCGACGCAATGGTGGATCAGCCTGTCGACCGCGATCGTGTTCGGGCTCGGCTTTGCCACCATCCTGACGTTGATCGTGACGCCGGCGGCGCTGATGGGCATCGCCAATCTGGCCGCACGGCGCGACCGTTGGCGCGAACGCCGCGCCGCGCGGCGGCAGGCCAAAGCGCGCGGTGCCGGCGGAATAGGCGAAGGCAGGCGAAAGCGGAAGACGCCGTAGTTTTAAGCGGTTCCGCTAATAATTCGGCACGATTGTATGCCGACGGTCGTTTTTGCTTATGTTTTGTGCGGCTTTTCTCGTTGTCACAAGTAATTATAAACAAAGCGACAAAATCAATTTCTGACGAATAAATAGGCGATTTTCCCGGCATTGTGTGCATTGGCACACGATTTGCTGAGTTCTCCCCTGAGGCGTCGACTCCTGCGCGAGATTTGCGGCCCCATTTGGCTCGCATGTCGCGCCGGTCGAAAGGGGAGCCAGTGATGACCCAGATAGCCGCCGAGCCTGTGCCGATCGAAATCGATCTGGCGCGCACCGCGCTCATCATCATCGACATGCAGCGCGATTTTCTGGAGCCGGGCGGCTTCGGGGAAACCCTCGGCAACGACGTCAGCCTGCTGAAATCCGCGGTCGAGCCGTGCAAACAAGTGCTGGCGGCGGCGCGCAAGGCCGGCATGCTGGTCATCCACACCCGCGAGGGCCACAGCCCCGACATGCACGACGCGCCGCCGGCCAAGGTCGAGCGCGGCGCGCCGTCAAAGCGCATCGGCGATCCCGGGCCGATGGGCCGCATTCTGATTCAGGGCGAGCCCGGCCACGACATCATCGAAGAGCTTTATCCGATTGCCGGCGAGCCGGTGGTCGACAAGCCCGGCAAGGGCGCGTTCTACGCCACCAATCTCGGCCTGATCCTGGCCAATCGCGGCATCGAGAACCTGTTGGTCTGCGGCGTCACCACGGAAGTCTGCGTCAACACCACCGTGCGCGAGGCCAACGATCGCGGCTTCCGCTGCATCGTGTTGTCGGACTGCTGCGGTTCGTATTTTCCGGAATTCCACAAAATGGGCCTTGGCGATGATCAAGGCGCAAGGCGGCATCTTCGGCTGGGTCACCGGCTCGCAGCAGGTGCTGTCATGCAATGGCGGCGTAACAGACAAATTGGGGCGGCACTTTATTCGGCTTATTCGACGATCAATGGGGGAGTTGACGGACATGAGCACGACCGACATTCAAGCCTGCGTTATGGACGCCTGGTGACTGGAACGCCTTCTTCGGCTTCGGCACCAACATTCTGGTCAACATGCTGGTGCTGACCGGCCTGTTGCGTTTCGTGCTGAATATGCCGGACTCGATTGTGTTCGGCCGCATCCTGCCGGCGCTCGGCCTGATGATGTGTCTGTCGACGTTCTACTACGCTTGGCTCGCCTACAATCTGGCCAAGAAGACCGGCCGCACCGATGTCTGCGCCATGCCGTCGGGCGTATCCGTGCCGCACATGTTCATCGTCACTTTCGTGATCATGCTGCCGATCGCGATCAAGACCCACGATCCGATCAAGGGCTGGGAAGCCGGCCTGGTCTGGGTGTTCTTCCAGAGCTTCATTTTGATGATCGGCGGCTTTATCGCGCCGTTCATCCGCAAGGTGACGCCGCGCGCGGCCCTGCTCGGCACGCTGGCCGGCGTGTCGATCACCTTCATCGCCATGCGCCCGGCGCTGGAAATGTTCATGACGCCGGTGATTGGTCTGACCTGCTTTGCCATCATCCTGGTGAGCTGGTTCGGCGGCTATAAATATCCCAAAGGCATTCCGGCCGGTTTGGTCGCGATCGCGGTCGGCACCTTGATCGCCTGGGGCTCGAACTTGTTCGGCCTCAACCTCGGCGGCATGAGCGTTGCCGGCGTCAAAGGCGCCTTCTCAAGCTTCGGCTTCTCGGTGCCGTTGCCGGCGGTCGATCACGTGTTCTCCGGCTTCCAGTATCTCGGCGTGATTCTGGTCACCGCCATTCCGTTCGGCATTTACGATCTGGTCGAAGCGATGGACAACGTCGAAAGCGCGGAAGCGGCTGGCGACACTTATCCGACCACGCGCGTGCTGACCGCCGACGGCATCGTCAGCCTGATCGGTTGCCTGATGGGCAATCCCTTCATCAACGCGGTCTATATCGGCCATCCCGGTTGGAAGGCGATGGGCGGCCGCATCGGCTATTCGGCGGCGACCGGCGTTATGGTGATCGTGCTGTCCTGGTTCGGCGTCATTTCGCTGCTGCTGGCGATCATTCCGGTGGTCGCGATTTCGCCGATCCTTTTGTACATCGGCATGCTGATCGGCGCGCAGGCGTTCCAGACCACGCCGGCCAAACATGCGCCGGCGATCGTGCTGGCGCTGACGCCGCACGCTGGCGGCCTGGGCCAAGACGCTTGATGGACGGCGCGCTCGGAGCGGCCGGCACCAACGCGGCGGCGGTCGGCTTCGACAAGATGTCGACGAAGGGCGTGCTGTACCAGGGCCTCGAAGTCATGTCGGGCGGTTCGATCCTGGCCGGCCTGGTGCTGGCGGCGATCGGCGTCTTCATCATCGATCGCGAGTTCGTCAAGGCTTCGGCCTTCGCGCTGGCCGGTGCCGTGCTGACTTACTTCGGCTTCATGCATGGCGGCGCGGTCGGCATCGGCAATGGCTTTGGCGTCACGCCGTCGGTGGCGCTGGCCTATCTGATCGTCGCCGGCTTCCTGTTCGCCTTGTCGAAACAGCCGGCCGTCGTCGATGTGCCCGCCAAGGCGGTGCCGGCGGAATGATGTGACCTTTCGACCCCGCCCCGCTAGGGACCAACTTGGCCGCCGTTTCTCTTCTGGAGCGGCGGCCATTTTCTTTGCGTCATTTTCTTCGCCGTTGCCGGCCAGACGATCAGCGGTTCATTGCCCGGAGTTCGTCGCCAGAAGTTCGTCGGCGATCTCGCCGTTCATCACGTCTTCGAGCCGTTGCAGCGCGCGGGCGGCGAGCACGCCGTCGAAAATTCGGTGGTCCCAGTGAAACAGCAGTTCCATCGTGTTGTCGGGACGAACCAGGCCGTAAGTGATCAGGCTCGGGCCCGGCGAGTTGGCGACGGTGGTTTCCGATCCGAGTGTCGCCAGCGAGGTGATCGCCAGCGTGCCGAAGTGATTGGCGCGTTGCCGGCCGACATTGAGCGTGAAGGCCCACATCAGCCGCCGCAGCAGCAGCGGCAGCCGCGTGATGCGCATGACGCGCCTGAGCGCCGGCACCTCGTCGAGCGGCGCAGTCTTGCTGTGCTGCAGGATCGCGTCCATCTCCGACAGCGAGATTTCGTCGGCGGAGCCGAGTTTCATCAACAGCGGAACATCGCGGTCGAAACTTTCGCGGATGATCGGCGCCATCACGATGCTGCGCGGCAATTCGTAAAAATGCGGCCTCGGCCATTTGAGATAGTAGCTGCGCAGGCTCGGCTCATCGCGCGCGACGATGCAAAAGGCCTTGCCGATGATCGGGGTCCAACCGGGGCGCACCGCCAGCGCGGTGCGCGCCTTGCACCAGCCGGTCCAGCTTGAGGGTGCGTTTGACGATGACCAGCGGCACCGAGGCGTGCATCAGGTCGATGACCAGCTTGCGGCCCAAGGAAACCGGTCTCACTTTGCCCTTCATAGGTCCTCTGTCGCCCTTGCCGCCGCGTCGTCGCGGGCAGGTTTAGTCAATTATTGTCACAAGTAAACCGCTTCTAGTGAACGGCCGCGCCGGCGCGCGGCACGATCGCGCCACGGTGGCGGATCACCTGACCGGCCAATTTGTGCGCGGCGGCGGCGGCGTCGACGGCGCTCTTGCCGGAGAGCCGGGCGGCGAGATAGCCGGCATTGAAACCGTCGCCGGCGGCGGTTGGATCAAGCGGTGTGACGACTTCCGGTACTGGTACCATGTCGCGGCTGCCGTGCCCCGCGACTAAGGCCCCGTTCGGTCCGTTCTTGACCACGATCTCCCCGACGCCGAAGGCCTGCAGCCGTTCGACGGTCGATTCCGGCGACGGATCGCCCCACAGCACCGCCTCGTCGTCATAGGCCGGCAGTGCGATGTCGACGCGCTTGAGCGCTTCGGCGAACACCGTGCGGGCGCGCGCTGAGATCGCCCTTCCAGCCATGCGGGCGAAAGTTGCCGTCGAAGGCGATCTTGGCGCCTTGACTGCGCGCCAGTTCGACCGCCGCCAGAAAGCGCCCAAGCCCGGTGTTGGAAAACAGCGACAGCGTGATGCCGGAGAAATAAATCAACCGCGCTGCCGTCAGCGCTTCGGCGGTGCGGCTCCAATTTGGCAATTCGAACAGGTCGCGCACCGGCGCGCCGTCGCGCCATGTGTGAACGCGGCGTTGGCCCTGTGGGCCGCCATCGGCCAGAGCCAAAGCCGGCAAGCGTGCCGGCACGCGGGCTATCAAGTCGGTGGCGATGCCTTCGGCGGCGGCGAGCGAGACGATCGCGTCGGAATAAAGATCGTCGCCGAGCGCCGAGGCGAATGCCGTCGGCTGTCCGGCGCGCGCCAGATAGATCGCGGTGTTGAAGACGTCGCCGGCGCTCGCCAGCGCGAACCGGCCGTCGCCGCCACGGGCAAGCTCAATGGTGGCTTCGCCGACGCAGATGGCGCGCTTGGGAGTCTCGGTCATGACCCTGCCTATCACGGACAGGTTGTCATCGTCACCGGGTCGGCCTTTTTGTCGGGCAGGTAATCGCCCATGGCGCGGCACTGGCCGGCGATGCACACTTGCCAGTCGCCGACGGTCATGCCGGAGCGGCGCAACACCACCTTACGGCAGCGGTGCCATGTGCGGGTCGTAGCGCCACCAGACGCCGTCGAATTTGGCGTCCGGCGGCGGCTCCATGCCGGCGCCAGTGCCCTGGACGCGATCCTGGACGAGCACGATGCCGGCCGGGTGTCGCGCGGTAGTCTTCTTCCCAGCGGATCTTCTCGATCGAATGGGTCCAGGCCAGCGTGAACGCGGATACGCCGAGATGAACCGTCGCGCCGGCGGCAAGCAGGCAGATTTGCACTACTCCGCCGCCTTCAACGCAATGCCGGCGCGCTCACGATGTCTTTTGTAGAACTGATAGGCGAAGAACGAGCCGCAGCAGATGAAGCCGATACGTGTCGGTCCAGGGCAATTCGACGACCAGCAGCGCCGCCGCCAGGAAAGCCAGAACGCGCTCCGGCCATTTGACATGCGACAGGAAAAAGCCGGTCGAGGTCACGCCCCAGAGTGTGACCGCGATCACCGCTTTGAGGATCATGTAGCTCGCCGCCGCGACCAAGCCCATAAGCCGCGACGCGCGGGCCGACCGGTTGCAGCATCAAGGCCGGCGCGTAGACCGCCATGAACGGCGTGATCCAGCCCGGCAGCGCGATGCGTAGCGCGGTCCAGCCGATCTTGAATCCGCTTTCCTTGGCGATCGACGCCGCGGCAAAGGCGGCGAGCGCCACCGGCGGCGTCAGGTCGGCCATGATGCCGAAATAGAACACGAACATATGCGACACGATCAACGGCACGCCGAGATGCAACAGCGCGGGCGCCGCGATCGAGGAGGTGATGATGTAGTTCGGGATGGTCGGGATGCCCATGCCGAGAACCAGCGAGGTCATCGCCGTCAGCACCAGCGACAGGAAGATCGAGGTCTCGCCGACCGAGACGATGACGCGCACGAAATTGGTCGCGGCGCCGGTCAGCGTCAGCACGCCGATGATGGTGCCGACCAGCGCGCAGGCAACGCCAACAGGCAGTGCGTGGCGCGCGCCGTCGGCCAGGCTGTTGAGCGCGATCGACAGCGTCTCGCGGCCGCCTTTGACGAAAACGGTGGCCGCCATCAACAGGCAGACCATCGAGATCAGCAGCCATACGCCATATTCGAAGAACAGCGACGCCGACAGGCCAAGCAAAATCCAGAAGATGATGCGGAACATCGGCCGCGGGATCGCCGCCACGATCGGGTGGCTGAAGATCACCATCACGGTCAGGCCGAGGCCAACGGTGCCGGCAAACAGCGGCGTGTAGCCGGCAAACAGCAGCACCACCAGCGCCGCCAGCGGCATCAGCAGGTACCAGCTCTTTTTCAAGGCCGCGAGCGGGCTCGGGCAATTCGTCTTTCGACAGCCCGACCAGGCCGCGCTTGCCGGCTTCCAGATGCACCGCCCAGAAGGCCGAATAATAATACAGCACGGCCGGAACGATCGCCGCGATGCAGACTGTGGTGTAGGGCACGTTGATGGTTTCGGCCATGATGAAGGCGACCGCGCCCATCACCGGCGGCATGATCTGACCGCCCATCGACGAGGTCGCCTCGACCGCGCCGGCGAAATAGCCCGGATAGCCGTAGCGCTTCATCAACGGAATGGTGAACTGGCCGACCGTCACGACATTGGCGATGCCGGAGCCGTTGATCGTGCCCATCATGCCGGAGGCGATGACGGCCACCTTGGCCGGTCCGCCGCGGGCGTGGCCGACCGTGCCCATCGCGACATCGGTGAACAAAGTAATCATGCCGGCGCGCTCAAGGAAGGCGCCGAACAGGATGAACAGGAAGATGTAGGTCGAGGAGACGTAGACCGGAATGCCGTAGATGCCTTCGGTGCCGAGGAACATCTGATCGACGACCTGGCCGAAATCGTAGCCGCGGGTATTGAGCGGGCTCGGCAGATATTGGCCGAACAGGCCATAGGCCAGAAAGACCGCGCAGATGATCGGCAACAGCGGTCCCATCATGCGGCGGCCGGCCTCGAACACCAACACGACGACGATGACGCCGACCACGATGTCGGTCCGGTTCGGATCGCCGGCGCGCAGGATCAGGTCGTTGTAGAAAACCCAGTGATAGAGGCCGAGCACGAAGCCGCAAATGCCGATCGCCCAATAGATTAGCTTGGCGGCGCGCTTGTCGGTCAGCGTCGCGGTGACGCCGAACACCACGATCATCAGAAAGCCGACATGGATCGAGCGCACGACCTGGCTCGGCAGCGGGCTGAACATGGCGGTGACGATCTGAAAGGCGGAAAAGGCGACCGCGATCCAGAACAGCGAGCGGCCTTCGAAATCGCTGCCCCAGCCCTTTTCGAGCTTGGCTTCGGCCTTGCTCTGGCCCGGAATCGGCGTCACGGGCTTCAAAGCGGCAATGTCAACGGCGGTCATGGAGCGCGATCCTTCATCAGTTCATTCTTCGCCATTCCGGGGCGCACCCAAAGGGAGCGCCCTGGAATAACGATCTGCCGTAACGGCGAAAGCGAGGGCGCCTTTCGGCGCCCTCGCAATGTCGGCTCGTAAATCTTAAAGGACGCCCTTTTCCTTGTAGTACTTGGCGGCGCCCGGATGCAGCGGCACCGGCGGGTTCTTGCCGGCGGTCTCGAGCTTGATCGCCTTGGCGGCGGCGTGCGCGGCCGTCAGGCTGTCGAGGTTCTCGAACATGGTCTTGGTCATCTGGTAGACCACGTCGTCCGACAGGCCCGAACGGGTAACCAGATAGTTCGGCACGGCCGCGGTCGCGACGTCCTTGTCGTTGCCGATATAGGTGCCGCCGGGGATTTCCACCGACTGATAGGGCGTGCCGAGCTTGTCGACCACCGACTTCGGGACTTCGACGATGGTGCATTCGACCGAGGCGCATAGATCGCGGATCGCGGAGACGCCGAGACCGGCCGAGATCAGCGTCGCGTCGAGCTGACGATTTTTCATCAGTTCGACCGATTCGTTGAACGGCAGATATTCGACCTTGCCGAGATCCTTGTAGCTCATGCCGGCGCCGCCGAGGATCGCGCGGGCATTGAGTTCGGTGCCGGACTTCGGCGCGCCGACCGACAGACGCTTGCCCTTGAGATCGGCCAGGGTCTTGATGTTGGCGCTCTTCAGCGCGGCGATCTGGATGTAGTTCGAATAGATCGCGGCGACGGTGCGCAGCTTGGTCAACTTGGTCTTGAAGCCGACTTCGGCGTTGCCCTTCCAGGCATCGGCGACCGAGTCGCCGAGCGCGAAGGCGATTTCGCCCTTGCCCTGCTGCAGCAGATTGAGGTTTTCGACCGAGGCCTTGGTCGATTGCACGGACGGCTTCACGCCCTTGATCTTCTCGGCGTAAATTTTCGAAAGTGCGACGCCGAGCGGGTAATAGACGCCGCCGGTGCCGCCGGTGAGGATGTTGATGAATTGGTCGGCTTGAGCCGTTTGGGCGCCGATCGGCGCGAAGGTGACGGCGGCCGCCAGCAGGCCGAAACGCAGGAATTTTGAAGTAGCGGATCATCGAAGCGAATCCTCCAGATTTCAATGAGTAAGCCGGCCTGGTTCGGTCGGCCTTGCGGCGCTTGTAGCGGGTCGGCTGGCTGCTGGCGATTGGCCCAAAGTTGTTGACTGTGCTTTGGGCTATCCGCAAACGGCATTGCCGCCATGCAGCAGGTTCATGGGAACTTGCGCGGCATTTTAGGTTGAATTGGTCAGGCTGGGTGTAAACGGCGCGTAAATTAATGGGCCGGGCGCAACCGCGGCGTGGCAAAACTGGCGAAATAGACCAGCGCGCTCAACAGCGCGATGCAGAAGCTGACCGGCCAGTCGGTCTGATAGGCGACGACGATGCCGAGCCAGGCCTCGCCCAGCGCGAGCACCGCCGACAGCGCCAGGCCGCTCCACAGCCGCGTGGTGAGGCGTTGCGCGGCGGCTGCCGGCCCGACCATCAGCGTGAACACCATCAGTACGCCGACGATCTGGGCGCAGGCCGACACCGCCAGCGCCACCAGCGCCAGAAAGGCGGTGGCGATGAAGCGCATCGGTACGCCTTTGGCCTCGGCCAGTTCCGGCTGCAAGGCTCGCGAAAATCAATGGCCGCATGATCGCGGCCAGACGCGGCCAGCGTGAGAACGCCAAGCAGGCCGAGCGTGGCGATCATCGTGTGGTCGACCGCCAGCACATTGCCGAACAGCAGCGCGGTCGCCTGGGTCGCGAACGACGTATAGTAGTGCAGGAACAACAGGCCGAAGCCGAGCGACAGCGCCAGCACGACGCCGATGGCGACGTCGCGGTTGCTGATGCGCTCGCTGAGCAGGCCCATGACGATGCCGGCGGCGAGCGTGAAGCCGACCAGGCCCCACAGCGGCGCCAGGCCGATCAGGCCGGCGCCGGTCGCGCCGGCAAAGCCGATATGCGAGAGCGCGTGGCCGGCGAAAGTCTGCCCGCGCATCACCAGGAAATAGCCGACAACGCCCGACACCACCGCGACGATGCCGGCGGCGGCGAAAGCATTGTTCATGAATTCATAAGCGAACATGTCAGTGATGGTGTCCGTGGTCGTGGCCGTGATCATGGTCGGCGCCATGATCGTGGACGTGGTCGACGCGCTCGACGTCGCAGCCGCGCGACATCACGAAGATATGGCCGCCGGCGCGCAGCACTTCGATGTCGGTGCCGTAAAGCCGCGACAGCACCGGCGCGGTCACGACTTCGTCGACAGACCCAAGCGCGGCTTGGCCGCTGCCGAGGTAGAGCACGCGGTCGATGGCGCCGAGCAGTTGATTGAGTTCGTGCGCTGAAAACAGCACGGTGATTTTGCGCTCCCGGCACACTTGCCGGACGACGTCGATGACGACTTCCTGATGGCGGGCGTCTAGGCTGATCAGCGGTTCGTCGAGCAACAGAAGTTTCGGATTGCCGATCAGCGCCTGCGCCAGCAACAGCCTTTGGCGTTCGCCGCCTGACATGTCGGACAATGCGCGACTGGCGAGATCGCGGGCGCCGACGGCGTCGAGCGTTTCTTCGATCATGGCGCTGTCATGCGCCGACACCGACGGCAGGCCCCAGCGCTCGCCGTGCATGGAGCTGGCGATATAATCGAGGCCGCGCACTCGCAGGTCCGGCAGCACCGTACGCATTTGCGGCAAATAGCCGATGGTGCCGTCGCCGCATTGCGGCGTGCGTCCGAATACGCTCAGGCGCCCGGCGCACGGCGGCAGCAGGCCGAGGATCGCGCGCATCAGAGTGGTCTTGCCGGCGCCGTTAGGGCCGAGCACGCCAATGAACTCGCCCGGCTGAATGGCGAAGCTGACATCGTTGAGCACCGTTCGGTCCGCCGATGCGGATGGTGGCGTGGTCGAGTTCGATGGTCGGGCTCAAAGCGGCAGCGTTCACGAATTCGGTCCCGTCAGCGCCTTGTCGAGCGCATCCGATGTCGCCCAGCACCCAGTCTGCAAACGAACATTCGGCCGGCTGCGTTTCGGTGACGCCGACCACCGGCACCTTGGCCTTTTTGGCGATAGCGAGCAGCCGCTCGGTCAGTTTTTCCGACACCTGCTTGTTGTAGATCAACGCCTTTACATTGTGATGTTTCAGATCGTCTTCGAAGGCGGCGACCTCGCTTCGCGCTCGGTTCGGTATCGTTCATCATCGCGAGCTGAAAGCCCTGATTGTGCATGGTCAGGCCGAGCGCGTCGGCCATCAGGCCGAACACCGGCTCGGTCGCGGTGACGGCGGCGCCTTTGTGTTTGGCGCGCATTTGCGCCGCGCGCTGCGCGATGCGGTCGAGTTGCGCCGAGCACGGTGGCAAGCCGCGCGCTGTAATCGGCGGCGTGCGCGTTGTCGGCTTGGGTGAGCGCCGCGGCAATGGCTTTGGCGACCGCCGGCATGGTCGCTGGTGCGTACCACAGATGCGGATTGCCGCCGGCCTTGGCGTCACCAGCGTGCGCGGCGCGGATGACGGTGCGGCCCGGCCGCGGCGCCGCCGCGATCAGCTTGTCCATCCACGGGTCGTAGTCGGCGCCGTTGACGATGACGATGCGGGCATCGGCGATCTGGCGCACGATGCCGGGCGTGGTCTCGAACAGATGCGGATCCTGATCGGGATTGTTCATGATGCTGACGACCGAGACCCGGTCGCCGCCGATCTGGCGGGCGATGCCGCCATAGAAATTCTCTGCGGCGACCACGGCGATCTTGCCGTTGTTGGCCGAGGCGGCGGTCGGGGTGGCCAGCGTGGCCGCCAGGGCGGCAAAGGCGGCCATCGTCCGCAACAGGGTTGGCGTGGTCTTCAGCATGGTGAGGGCTCAGGTCGGCTGCGATGATGATATGTAATATTATAACATATCGCATGGCAAGATTTTTTCGGCGGCGGCGGCGGCACTTTGGTCTAAGCCCGCCGGTTGGCCAGATAGACCGTCTGGGTAAAAGGCCGGTCCTGCAGGGGGTTATGAAAGGTCACCTGTTCGGCGCGGGCATCGTCGAAGACCCGCGCCAGCCGCGCGGTGAAGGCAGCGTCGGGCATTTCGTTCGACCACAGGCCGAACACGCCGCCGGGCTTCAGGTGGGTGGTCAGGCCGGTCGAGGCCGGCTTGGCTGTAGAAACCGGCATTGCCGGCATCGAGCAGCGCGTCGGGCGAATGATCGATATCGACCAAGACGGCGTCGAACTGGCGGCCGGCCTGCGTCCGGATCGAAACCGGTCTCGGACGCCGCCAGCGCGAAAAAGTCGCCCAGTACAAAGCGGCAGCGCGGATCGGCGGTCAGTTCATGACCGAGGGGCACCAATCCTGGCCGGTGCCAGTCGATCACCGCCTCGAGCGCATCGACGACGATCAGCGCGCCGACGTTGGCGTGCTCCAGCACCGCCTGCGCGGTGTAGCCGAGCCCGAGACCGCCGACGACGACGTTGAGGTCCGGGCCGGGCAAACCGGCGAGGCCAAGCCGGGCGAGCGCGATCTCCGAGGCCGTGAACAGGCTCGACATCAGGAATTCTTCGCCGAGCTTGATCTCGAACACGTCGACGCCGAGCTTCAGCTCGCGCCGCCGGCGCAGGCTCAAGCCGCCGATCGGCGTTTCGCGATAATCGAGTTCGGCAAATAGCGGGTTCATCGTGTGACCGGTCCGGCGGGTTGAAACGTGCTGGCGCGACCGCTTGTCGCACATTCGCGCAAGCGCCCATAGCATCGCGGCCGGCAATGCGTCTTGTCGCCGGGGTGATCGGGATCGGAAATCAGAAGCGCCGGGACATCTGAACGTCGCGGCGGACGCGCCGGACGTCGTCTTCGAGCTGCTTGATTTCCTTCATCATCTCGCTGATCGCCTTCCACAGGCTGAGATTGATATCCCGCTGTGAAGTTTGCTGCCTGGCATGCGCCAGAAAGGTTTCGGCTTGTGTTAGCGACATGGGCGTACTCAGGTCTTGTGGTGGCTGCCGGCGCGACACGGCTGACGCCGACGGCGCGGTCGTCCGATAGTGGTTAATAATTTAAGGCTAGGACCGATATATGAATTTTTCTGAAAAATCGGTGTCCAAACTGGCGGCGGCCGGGACGCCACGAGGCTTGTGGCAGGCCGATTTTCGGAACTTTTCGGGTGGTATCGCGGTCCGGCTGCAGGCTTTTGCAGGGATTTTTCGATGCTGACGGCGGACGTTTTGAAGAGCTATCTCAGCGAAATGCCGCGCGGGCACATTTTTGACCTGACCCACGCGCTATTTGCCGACGCTTTTCCGCCCGGCGAGCCCGATCCGGGCGCGCGCGCCGCGCTGCAGGCCTTCGCGGCCGAATGCAGCTGCGATCTCCACCACAATGCACTCGAGGGCCGCTACGAATTGACGCGGCGCTGATCCCCAAGCCGACTTGCGTCAGCTCTGGTCGCCCCAGCGCTCGAACACCGCTTCGGCGATGAAGGCCTTGCGGCCCTGCCGGCCGGGCGTGGTGTCGTGCGCCGCGCACCAGTCGGCGAAGGTCGCTCGGATCGATCCGCACCCGCATCACCGGATGGCCGTAGGCCTTCAGTCCGGTCTCCATCTCAACCGCCATCTGGCGCCATTGCGCCCAGGTCGGCGGCATGGTGGCGCCGTCGTCCATCAGCGTCACCACGGCGTCATAATCGGGTTCGTCGATCCAATAGACCCCGACACCGGGCAGCGGTTTGTCGTCGGTATTATTCATGAAATCAGTTTAGCACGGCCGTGGCCAAAGCCGGTGGGCCAAAACAAATAAAGCGAGGCAGTTGGACGTTTGACGATCCAACTGCCTCTCACCCGGACAAACGGCATCACTAATCTGTCCTAGGGCTGGCGCTAGGATACCAGCAGGCGTTGCGATAAGCCGCTGACGCTTGATCGGGTAGTTAATGTGCGTGGTGAATTGCCACAGCGGCGCGCGTTTACTTTTTTAGCGCGGGTGCAACGAATTGAGCGCAGTTTGTATGACCAAAAACTCGCAAACAGATACCGGTTCTATCAATGCGTGGTTGCATGAATCGTCGGCGCTCCGCACAATAGAGGTTAACGAGAGAGCGTCATATGCATCAACGTCCCGAATTAGATCCCGCTGGCCGCGCCGTTGTGGCTCAAGACCATGCCACCGTGAGCCCGGCTCCCGTGAGCGCTCTCAGCCGGCGCGCTTTTGTGATTGGCCTGCCACTATTGGTTGGTGGCTGCGTTACTGGCGGCGGGTATAGCAGCGTCCAGGATGGCGGTTTCAATATCCCGCCGGTCGATGTCACTGCCATGGATCCGAGCCTGGCGCGCCAGGAAGTTGCCTGGACCGGCAAGGACAAGCCCGGCACCATCGTCGTCAATGTAGAACAGCGCCGGCTGTATCTGGTGCAGAGCGGTGGCAAGGCGTTGCGCTACGGCATTGGCGTCGCCCGTACCTCGGCGGCGAATTTCCGCGGCACCGCGATCATCGGCCGCAAGGAAAAATGGCCACGCTGGACGCCGACGGCCAATATGATGGCGGCGATTCCGCTGTACCGTTCCTATGCCGGCGGCATGCCAGGCGGACCCAATAATCCGCTCGGGCCGCGCGCGCTTTACCTGTACCGCGACGGCCATGACACCTATTTCCGCCTGCACGGCACCACCGAGCCGGAGACCATCGGCACAGCGGTCTCGTCCGGCTGCATCCGCCTGTTCAACCAGGATATCATTGACCTGTACAACCGTGTTAAAGTCGGAACACATGTAAAGGTGGTTTAGCTTCTGGCTGCCGGGAACCAACTGGGGGATCGGGCGTTAGTGCGACGGCGAAATCGCCGCGCATTTCGGCGAGGGACAGCCGTTGTGCGCCTCGTAAACTTGATTCATATCAATGTCTCATATTGCCAGACAGGCAGTCTTTACTCGGTTGCTGTTGGCATCCAGGGAGAATTCACATGAAGAAGATTTTGGTCGTAGCGATCATGGCATTGACATTGGCGGGTTGCGAAACCGCGCGGCAGGACCGGCAAATGGGCGGCGCCTTGATCGGCGGTGGTTCAGGCGCTTTGATCGGAGGGTTGGCCACGCGTTCCGCCGGCGGAGCGGTTGCTGGTGGTTTGATTGGAGCCGCGGCTGGCGCCATTATCGCCGACTCGACGCGGCCCGGTCGCTGTTATTACCGCACGCGGTCCGGTCATCGGCGCTACGTCCGCTGCCCGTAATAGCCTGAGAGTTGGGGTGAGGGAGGTCCCGGAACATGCTTCCGGGACCTGTAGAGGGCTATATTGTGACCAAGAATCGTAACATTCTTTATGTAGTCATTGGTGCGCTCGCCATTGCTACAGCGGTCTTTGGCTATCAGCTCTACCAGGAGCGGCAGAAGACCACCGGAATCGAGATCAATGTCGGCAAAAGCGGCATTTCTATCGAGAAGAAATAGCTTGGATTTTTCGCGGGCGTCTCAATAGAGCGCCATCCCGAGAAAACTGATCGTTACTTCGTCGTCTGAGTTACGAAAAGCCAAGGTTCGGCAAGTCTGTCCAAATTCGGCAAGTCTGTCCAAAGGAGAGGCGCGCATGTCACTCGGCACTATCCTCATCATCATCCTCGTCATTTTCCTGCTCGGCGGTTTCAGTGGCCGTTTCGGCGGCTACGGCTACGGCTTCGGCAACGGCGGCATTGGTCTTCTCGGCACCATCCTGATCATCGTCGTTATTCTAATGCTGTTGGGTCGGCTCTGATCTGACAGGCGGAGAACTGAATGAGCCGTCTTCGCCTGCATCAGGAAAACCATTTCGTCGACCGCATTGGCTGGCTTCGGGCGGCTGTGCTTGGCGCTAATGACGGTATCATATCGACCGCAAGCCTGATCGTTGGCGTGGCCGCCGCGGCGGCATCGCAGAGCGAGGTGTTGATCGCGGGTGTCGCGGGCCTGGTGGCCGGCGCCATGTCGATGGCAGCCGGCGAATATGTCTCGGTCAGTTCGCAATCCGACACCGAACGGGCCGATCTCGCGCGCGAGCGTCAGGAATTAAGCGAAAACCCTGCCTTCGAGCTTGATGAGCTGGCCGAAATCTACGTCGCGCGCGGCGTCGAACCACCGCTTGCGCGTCAGGTTGCCGAGCAACTGATGGCAAAGGACGCGCTCGCCGCCCATGCGCGCGACGAGCTCGGCATTTCGGAAATCACCGCCGCGCGTCCGGTCCAGGCCGCGCTAACATCGGCGGCGACATTTTCGGCCGGCGCGGCTATGCCATTGCTGATGGTGATTGTAGCGCCGACGAGCGTACTCGTTCCCGTCGTTTCGGCGGCGTCGTTGGGTTTTCTCGCGCTGCTGGGCGCCATCGGTGCCAGAGCCGGCGGTTCAAACGTTCTGCGGGCCACGATCCGCGTGACATTTTGGGGCGCTTTGGCGATGGCGCTCACTGCCGGCATCGGCAAATTATTCGGCACGGTGGTTTGATCTTTGGACGAGTAGAAAAGATAGAGCTTCAAAGTTTGCTTTGAGCGGGTGCTCACATTTGAAGGCGGAGAGAGAGATTGCCGCTCTGGCAGAGATTGCTGATCACGCTCGCAACCATGTTGCTGACGAGTCTTGCCGCCGGCCTGCTGTGGCGCTGGCTTTTTAGCACCGACATGCCGAGCTATCTGAGTGGGGTTGTCGGCGGCGTGACTGCGGTGCCGATCTGGGAGCTCCTGAAGCGAATAGAATTCCGGTGACACTCGATGGCGCTGCGCTTGCTCGAAATGGTGTTGCAGGAGAAGGACAGCGCCGACGTCCTTGCGCTTTTGGCCGAATGCAACGTGCTCGAACACCGGCATATTCGCTTGGCGGACGGCGAAGTGCTGGTTCGCATCCTCATGGACGCGGAGCAGAGCGAGACGGTGATGGACTTGCTGGAAAAACGCTATACCGGTGCCGAGGGCAACCGGGTGGTGATTTTGCCAGTCGAAGCGACATTACCGCGTGCCCAAGTGGAACCGGAGCCAGAGGCGGCTGCGGCGTCCGAACAGTCGCCGCCTGAGGAAAAGACGCCGGAGCGGATCGGCCGCGAGGAGCTATACGAGGACATTAAAAACGGCGCCCGGCTGTCGCGGGTCTATATGGCGATGGTGTTGTTATCCACGATCGTGGCGGCTATCGGCCTTAATCAGAACAGCGCGGCTATCATTATTGGGGCGATGGTGATTGCGCCTTTGCTGGGGCCGAATGTCGCCTTGTCACTCGGCATTACCTTGGGCGACTTGTCGCTGCTTTGGCATGGATTTTTGACGGCGTTGGTTGGGGTCGCTGCGGCATTTGCACTGTCGGTGGTGATGGGCCTGCTGCTGAACGTGGATCCGACATCGTCCGAAATGGCATCACGCATGTGGGTCAGTTTCGGCGACATCGCGGTGGCATTGGCGTCGGGCAGCGCCGGTGCGCTGGCGTTCACGACTGGGGTGTCGGCGATCTTGATCGGGGTCATGGTGGCGGTGGCGTTATTGCCGCCGCTGGTGACGTCCGGGCTTCTGCTGGGCGGCGGCCATCTGGCGCTGGCAACCGGCGCATTGTCGTTGTTTTTGGTGAACCTGCTTTGCATCAACTTGGCCGGCGTGACGACGTTTTTGGTGCAAGGCATCAAGCCGACAAGCTGGTGGGAGAAGGATCGCGCCGAGAAGGCCACCCGCATCGCCATCGCTCTGTCGGTGACACTGTTGGCGGTGTTGGTCGGCATCATCATGGTCGTGCGATATAGCTGAAAGCGGTCGGCGTTCTTGCTGCGTCCGTGCAAAATGCTGACGCCGCGGAGTAACCCGAGTTAGTTTCCCTTTTTTGATTTTCCTGCGGGAGCCCATGTGACGGTGAGGCAGACTTTCGCCAAGCCGGAGATTCCGAGGTCGCGTGCCGCCACCTGAGAGACATCGATGATGCGTCCGGCAATGAAGGGGCCACGATCGGTAATCCGAACCACAGCGGAGCGCCCGTTTTTAGTATTCCGCACGCGGACGATTGTCCCGAAGGGCAGCGTACGATGCGCGGCGGTAAAATCTTCTGGCATCGTGTCTTCGCCACTGGCGGTCGCTTCGCTGGTGGATGAGTAAACCGATGCAAGGCCACACTCGTCTGGCTTTGTGTCGACGGCGCTTGCAGGTCCCAACAGGATGACTTGCAGCAGCACGACCGCCAGCGCTTGTGACTTTGTCATCGCCGTTTGATTCCAGAAGCTGCGGCCAAATGACGATCGCATCGGGGGCCGGTCAGCCCATCTAACATAATGCCTCATCCGGGCGCGTGGCTAGCGGCCAATCAACGTCTTGAGCAAAGCGGCCAGCCAAGTCACGACCGGAAACGGCGTAAACAATTGCAGCAGGATCAGGATGGCGGCCACCACCGCGATATTAATAGTGAGCCCGAATAGAAAACGCTGCATCAGCGGCGGGTAGGGCGGTCGTCCGTCCGGCGGCCAGGCATAAATCGCTTCCCATTGCGCCTCCGGCATGTCGCGCGGCCTGATCCGATCGAACGGCACCCAGGCGCGATAGGCGGCGATGCCGCGTTCGCGGGCAATGGCGTTGCGCAGGCCGAAGGCATTGCTGCGTCCGACCAGATCGACAATGACGCGGACCAAGACCCGCAATATCCACAGGATCACCAGGCAGGCGAGATAGACATAGGCGATCATGAAGCCCGACACGAGCCAGGATTGGGTGAACGACTTGACCGTGATCATCGCCGCGGCCAAGTGCACCGTCTCCGCGACCAGTCTGTCGAGCCCATTGAATATCTGGCCGAAGATCGTGTTGTCGTCGGCGGCCTGCAGAAACAGGATCAGCCCGACCACGACGATGAGTTGAAACAGCGGAAATTTGATGATGCTCCGGATCGGAGCCGTCATTTGCTTGATGACGCCCATATTGGCTCCTGATTCGCGGCTTGGATCAGTGTAACCGATCGCGCCGCCGGCATCCCCCTGGCCGATCCGCCGGCCAAGGCCCTGCTGAATTCGGCGGTTTTTGCCTCTTTGCAGGCCTGTCCCGGACCCCCTATATGTCTCCGGCAAGGAGCATTTCCCGCCATGACCGACGTAAAGACCGATTCCGCCGCCGCCTCCGGCAAAATCCCCGTCACCGTGCTCACCGGCTATCTCGGCGCCGGCAAGACCACGCTGTTGAACCGCATTCTGTCGGAGCCGCACGGCATGAAATATGCCGTCATCGTCAACGAATTTGGCGAAATCGGCATCGATAACGAGCTGGTGGTCAACGCCGATGAAGAAGTCTTCGAGATGAACAACGGCTGCATCTGCTGCACCGTGCGCGGCGATCTGGTGCGCATCATCGACGGACTAATGCGGCGTAAGGGCAAGTTCGACGCCATCATCGTCGAGACCACGGGGCTCGCCGATCCGGCGCCGGTGGCGCAGACCTTTTTCATGGACGAGAACGTCGGCGCGAAAGCCCGGCTCGACGCGGTGGTGACTGTCGCCGACGCCAAATGGCTGAAGGATCGGCTGAAAGATGCGCCCGAGGCCAAGAACCAGATCGCCTTTGCCGACGTCATCCTGCTCAACAAGACCGATCTGGTGACGCCGGCGGAACTGGCCGAAATCGAGGCGCGCATTCGCGCCATCAATCCTTATGCCAAGCTGCACCGCACCGAGCGCGCGAAGATCGACATCGCCGAAGTGCTCGGCCGCAACGCCTTCGATCTCGACCGCATTCTCGACATCGAGCCGCAGTTCCTGACGGCCGACGAGCATGGCCATGATCACGATCATCACCACGATCATGGGCATGGCCACGGCCACGATCATCACCATGATCACGGTGGTCTGAAGCATTACCACGACGAGGACATGCAATCGATTTCGCTCAACACCACAAAACCGCTCGACCCGGACAAATTCTTTCCGTGGGTGCAGGATCTGGTGGCGACAGAAGGGCCAGGACATTCTGCGCTCGAAGGGCATTCTGAGTTTCAAGAACGACGACGAGCGCTTCGTGTTTCAGGGCGTGCATATGATTCTTGACGGCGACCATCAGCGCAAATGGAAAGACGGTGAGGAGCGCACCAGCCGCATCGTCTTTATCGGCCGCAAATTGCCGGAAGATAAAATCCGCAAGGGTTTTGAAAGCTGCATCGCGTAATGGCAGCTGCAATCGGCCTCATGCTGAGGAGCCCGCGACGCGGGCGTCTCGAATCAGGACGGCCGCGCCAATCGGCTTCGAGATTCAAGCGCCGCTATCGCGGCGCCTCCTCGGGATGACGGGCGGAATGACAACATGACCGACCCGACCGCTCCCTTGCCCTCTCTCGCCGACCGTGCCCGCCTTGTTGAGGCGGACGCGAGCATCGTCGGCGTACATTTTTTCCGGCAGGTGCCGGTGTTCGTCCTCGGCGAAGAAGCCTTGTTGTTTGCATCCGTCGAAGGCATGCGCAGTGTTGCTGTTCATTCCGGCGGCATTCTCGCATCGGCCGGCGACGGCAGCCGCATCGTCACCGGCGGCGATGACGGCCAGCTGATATCGACCGATGCCGATGGCGCCCATGAGGTGCTCGCCACCGACGACAAGAAGCGCTGGATCGATCAGGTCGCGCTCGGCCCCGATGGCGCGGTCGCCTGGTCGGCCGGCAAGATCGCCCATGTCCGTACCGGCAAAGGCGAGCTGCGCGAGATCGACGCGCCGTCGACGGTCGCCGGTCTGGCGTTTTTCCCGAAAGGCTTCCGGGTGGCGATCGCGCATTACAACGGCGCGACGCTCTGGTTCCCGAACGCCGCCGGCGCCAAGCCGGAGCTGTTCGAATGGAAGGGCTCGCATCTCGGCGTCACCGTTTCGCCCGACGGAAAATTCCTGGTCACCACCATGCAGGAGCCGATGCTGCATGGCTGGCGCATCGCCGACGCCAAGCACATGCGCATGTCGGGTTATTCGACGCGCGTGCGCTCGTTGTCATGGACGCATGACGGCCGCTCGCTCGCGACCTCGGGCTCCGAACAGCTGATCCTGTGGCCGTTCGACGGCAAGGATGGCCCGATGGGCCGCCAGCCGTCGATGTTCGCGCAATCGCCGGCGCGCTGTTCGATGGTGGCGTGCCACCCCAAGCAGCCGGTCGCCGCCGCAGGCTTTTCCGACGGCTCGGTGCTGCTGGTGCGGCTCGACGACGGCGCCCTCATTCTCGCGCGCGAAGCCGACGGTCAGCCGGTCAGCGCGCTCGGCTGGGATCTGAGCGGCCAGGTGCTGGCGTTTGGCACCGAGCAGGGTTCGGCCGGCGTGCTGACGCTGTGATCGATAAGCCTGTCGATTAAGGCTGCACACATTTATTGGTGTTGGCGTGGTTCCCCGCGAACTGCTGGTGACGGTAACTTATTGGCGACCTGAATTGGAATGCGCAACATGGCCATTATCGTAAACTTGCGCCGACTGATCGTGGCCGCAACGGCTGGCATCGCGTTCACCGCTGTCGCTTTGGCCGCGCCGATAGCCATGGCAGGTGTTTCGCCGACGCCCGCGCAAGCCGCGTCATCGCAAAGCCCGCTTGTACCGTCATCGAGCCGCACGGTCGAACTCCCGCCGCAAGCCAAGCCGCATCGTCCGATGGCGCCGCAGACCCCACCGCCGCCGGCGACGGGCATCCGGACCTTGACGCCGCCGTCGGTCACGGTGCGGACAGCGCCGCCGCCGCGCGCGATGGCGCCGGTCGCCCAACCGACGATCCGGCCTGTCACCGCACCGACGGTCAAGCCGGTCGCGGATCTAAAACCGCCGGTGGTCAAATCTGCGGCGGTCAAAGAAATGCCGCCGCACAAAAAAACAAAGCTCGGAAAAAAGCCGGTCGTTTGGTGGTAGGCGATACAAGCCAGCATCAAAACAAAACAGGCGGCCCATGGGCCGCCCGTTTTTTTGTATTCGTTGCTGTAACGCTTACCGCACCAGCACGTTCTTGAACTGCCACGGATCGCTGGTGTCGAGGTCCTCGGGGAACAGGCCCGGCCGACCTTCAAGCGGCGTCCACTCGGTGTAGTAGCCCTTCACCGGGCCGAGATAGGGCAACTGGATTTCCAAGAGACGATGGAAGTCCATTTCGTCGGCTTCGACGATGCCTTCATTCGGGTGCTCCAGCGCCCACACCATGCCGCCCAATACGGCGGACGTCACCTGTAGGCCGGTGGCGTTCTGGTACGGCGCGAGCTCCCGCGTCTCCTCGATGGAGAGCTGCGAGCCGAACCAGTAGGCGTTCTTGCCGTGGCCGTAGAGCAGCACGCCGAGCTCGTCGATGCCGTCGACGATTTCGTTCTCGTCGAGGATGTGATGCTTCTCCTGCATCTTGCCGGCGTGGCCGAACAGTTCGTGCAGCGACAGCACCGCGTCGTCCGCCGGATGATAGGCGTAGTGGCAGGTCGGTCGGTAAGTCACCTTGCCCGATGCGTCGTGCGCCGTGAAATAGTCGGCGATCGAGATCGACTCGTTGTGAGTGACGAGAAAGCCGTACTGAGCGCCACGCGTCGGGCACCAGGTGCGCACGCGCGTGTTGGCGCCGGGCTGCATCAGGTAGATTCCCGCGCCGCAGCCGGTGTCGTGGCCATGCGCGTTCTCCGGCATCCATTTCTCATGGGTGCCCCAGCCGAGTTCGGCCGGCTGCATGCCTTCCGACAGGAAGCCCTCGACCGACCAGGTGTTGACGAACACTTCCGGCGGCTTCGGCGTCTTCGAGCGCTGCGTGTCGCGCTCGGCGATGTGGATGCCCTTGACGCCGGCCTGCCGCATCAGGTCGGCCCATTCTGCTTTCGTCGCGGGCTCGCGGGTGTTGAGCTTCAGGTCGGACGCGACGTTGAGCAGCGCCTGCTTGACGAAGAAGGAGACCATGCCCGGGTTGGCGCCGCAGCAAGACACAGCCGTCGTCGAGCCGGGCTTGCGCGCCTTCTTGGCGGCGAGCGTCGTCTCGCGCAGCGCGTAGTTGGAGCGCGCTTCCGCTCCCTTCGAATTGTCGAAATAGAATCCGAGCCATGGCTCGTTGACCGTGTCGATGTAGAGCGCGCCAAGCTCGTTGCAGAGCTCCATGATGTCGACCGAGCCGGTGTCGACCGACAGGTTGACGCAGAAGCCCTGGCCGCCGCCTTGCGGTTAGCAGCGGCGTCAGCACGTCGCGATAATTGTCGCTTGGTCAGACCCTGCTGGATGAAGCGCACGCCGTGCTTGTCGCACAGCGCCTTGCGGCCCTCGTCTTTGGGATCGAGCACGGTGATGCGCGACTTGTCATACTTGAGGTGCCGTTCGATCAGCGGCAGCGTGCCTTTGCCGATGGAGCCAAAGCCGACCATGACGATCGGTCCGGTAATGGTGGCGTAAACGGGCCAATCAGCCATCTCTCAAGTCCTCCAGTAATAAACGCGTCATATCCGCCGTATGTGACGAGCGAAAGTGTTAGACGCCGCCTTTTGCAGCGGCGTCCACGATTTTTTGCCGATTTTTCGGCTTTTTTGGCGGTTTATGCCGCGCGCGGGCGCGAGCGTCCGGAGCGACGAGCCGCCACCGCGTCTTGTGCCACGAGAGTGGCAAGGTCGGGCACAGGCCGCAGCCGGCCGGTCGCGGCGATCATGCCGTTGGCGCCGTCGAGCGCGCCGGCTTTCAGTTCGCGGCCGAGCAGGCGGTGGCGCTCGAACGGCCCCGGCATCCACAGCGCGCTGGTCTTCTCACCGGAGAAGCCGAAGCGGCTGTAGTATTCCGGATCGCCGACCAGCACGATCGCCGCGTAGCCGAGCTTGCGCGCGGCCTGGATCGCACGGCGCACCATGGCGCCGCCGAGCCCGCGGCTGCGGCAGTCTTCCGCGACCGCGACCGGGCCGAGCAACAAGGCGGACTCGCCATTGCCGCAGGCAACGTTCCATAGCCGCGCGGTGCCGATGACGCGCTTGCCCTCGGACGCGATGAACGACAGGCCTTCGGCCGGCAGGCGGTCTTCGCGCAGCCGTTCCGATGACTTGCGAGTGCGGGTCTCGCCGAAAGCGTTGTCGAGCAGCGCTTCACGCGCGTCGAGGTCGGCAAGTCGTTCGTGACGAATCTGGATCATGGCAGCACTCCTTCCCCGCCGAGCACGCGCGCGTACGCGCGCACTCAAGCGCCGTCAGTTCGAAAGTTGAGGAAAGGGGGAGGCGGGTACTAACCGCCTCCCTTAACCGTCAGAGTCTGTGGCGAGCGTAGATGTGGCACCGATCGCAGAGCGATCAGATGTGATAGGTCTTCAACGGCGGGAAGCCGTTGAACGCCACCGCCGAGTAGGTCGACGTATAGGCGCCGGTGCCTTCGATCAGCACCCGGTCCCCAATCTCCAGGCTGACCGGGAGCGGGTAGGGCTGCTTCTCGTACAGCACGTCGGCCGAATCGCAGGTCGGACCGGCGAGCACGCACGGCGCCATCACGTCACCGTCCCGCGTGGTGCGGATCGGGTAGCGGATCGACTCGTCCATCGTCTCGGCGAGACCGCCGAACTTGCCGATGTCCAGGTAGACCCAGCGCACGTCGTCTTCCTCGCTCTTCTTCGAGACCAGGACGACTTCGCTTTCGATCACGCCGGCATTGCCGACCATGCCGCGGCCCGGCTCGATGATCGTTTCCGGGATGCGGTTGCCGAAGTGCTTGCGCAGCGCCTTGAAGATCGCCGAGCCGTAGGTCTTCACCGACGGCACGTTCTTCAGGTACTTCGTCGGGAAACCGCCGCCCAGGTTGACCATCGACAGGTTGATGCCGCGCTCGCCGCACTCCTTGAACACGCCCGCGGCCGAAGCCAGCGCACGGTCCCAGGCATGCTGGTTGCGCTGCTGCGAACCGACATGGAACGAGACGCCGTAAGGCTCCAGGCCGTTGCGCAGCGCGTGTTCGAGCACGTCCACGGCCATGCCGGGCTCGCAACCGAACTTGCGCGACAGCGGCCATTCGGCGCCTGCGCAATCCGACAGGATGCGGCAGAACACCTTGGACCCCGGAGCGGCGCGGGCGACCTTGTCGACCTCGGCCTGGCAGTCGACCGCGAACAGACGGATGCCGAGCGCGTAGGCGCGCGCAACATCACGTTCCTTCTTGATCGTGTTGCCGAACGAGATGCGATCGGGCGACGCGCCGGCCGCGAGCGCCATCTCGATCTCCTGGACCGAGGCGGTGTCGAAGCAGGAGCCGAGGCTGGCCAGCAGCGACAACACCTCCGGCGCCGGGTTGGCCTTCACGGCGTAGAACACGCGCGTGTCGGGCAACGCCTTGGCGAAGGCGGTGTAGTTGTCTTTCACGACGTCGAGATCGACGACGAGGACAGGGTCCGTCGAGTTCACGGCGGGTGCGCAGAAATTCTCGGATGCGCTCGGTCATCGGGCACACTCCCAGCTCAAGGGACGGCTCTAGCCGTTCGATTTCGAGGTTTAAGAGCCTTCAGCAAGGTGCGCGATGGGGACGCAGCCGTGCCTTGAGCTCTTAAACCGCAATAAGCTGCCTAGGATTGGAGGGGAGTACCCCGCCGCACTGTTGGCAATGATGGACAAGCCTCGTCGGTGACCCGTCGCTGGTGGTGGAGACCAGCAGAGACCAAAGAAGCCCGCTCCGTCGTTGCTTTAAGTCGCGTCCCCTGCGGAGAGCAGAGTGCGCCGGTTTCGCCTCCGGCTGCCAATCAGAAGACTTGAGGCTACTTACTCTTCCCGTGGGAAGGAGCTCGCTTACCTCAGGCGGCTGGCGGGCCTCTTGTCCCGCTACCTACCGATTGACACACGACCACAGGCACGTGCGAAATTGGGCAAAACTGAAATAGCAAGTTTTGCGCGCGATGCAAGGGAATTAGTTCCCGGCAGCCAAAACTTCCTTAATTATTTCTCGAATTCGACCGAGTGAGCCGCGGCGCTCAGCGCGCGCGCGGTGAACGGCTCGATGCGGTGCGCGAAGCGGACGAACTGCACCATGATAGAGATGCCGCCGATCACGAACGATGATGTCGAGGATGCGCTGTCCGAGCATGCCGAAGTATTCCGGGTTCAACGTGGCGATCGCCCACGAGCAGGGCGAAGGCGCCGCCGAACACCTCGGCGCCGATCAGGATGGCGGCGCTGATCGACGGTGATGACATTGAGCCAGACGATGCGGCGGTTCTGCGCGGCCATGCGGGCGCTCCTATAAGATGGCCGCAATCAACCCGAATCCGGCGGTTCAATCAAGCACTTAAGCACAGTGAGCCCAAGCCCTGACAAGCCGCCGCCAAGGCTTTGATAACAGCTTTGATCTGGCTCATGGCGTTTGCCGCGCGGCGGTGAACTATGGCGCCATGACGGCACAGAGCACCCTCAAATTTGCCCGCCGGTTTCTGGCGGTCCTGGTCGCGGCCGGCTTGGTGGCGGGGCTTGCCGCCCGCTTCACCGGCTCGGCGGTTGGTCGGGACCGATCTGGGTGCGGTGGTGGTGCCGGTGTTGGCGGTGCTCTGGTGGAGATCGTCACCAGCCTGAGGCGGGGCGACGTCGGCCTCGACATCGTGGCGGCGCTGTCGATGAGCGCGGCGCTGGCGTTCGGCGAGAGCCTGGCCGCCGCCATCGTGGCGCTGATGTATGCCGGCGGCCAGTTCCTCGAGGCCTTTGCCGAGCGCGCCGCCCGGCGCGAGATGACGGCGCTGCTGTCGCGGGTGCCGCGCACCGCGATGCGGCACGTCGACGGACAGCTGGAAGAGGTCGCGCTCGAGCTGATCGTGCCCGGCGACCGGCTGCTGATCCGGCAGGGCGACGTGGTGCCGGTCGACGGCACGGTGGCGTACGGCGTCGCGGTGCTCGACCAGTCGGCGCTCACCGGCGAGGCGATGCCGGTCAGGCGCGGCGGCGCTGAGCCGGTATTGAGCGGGTCGACGAATGTCGGCGACGCCTTCGACCTGACCGCCACGCGGCTGGCGGCGGAAAGCACCTATGCCGGCGTGATCCGGCTGGTCGAATCGGCGCAGCGTTCGCGCGCGCCGATGTCGCGCATGGCCGACAAGTTCTCGATCGTGTTTCTGGCCGTGACGGTCGGCGCTGGCGACCGCGGCGTGGTGGCTGACCGGCGATCCGATCCGCGCGGTGGCGGTGCTGGTGGTCGCGACGCCGTGTCCGCTCATTCTGGCGGTGCCGGTCGCGATCGTCTCCGGGCTGTCGCGCGCCGCCAAGCTCGGCATTCTGATCAAAGGCGGCGCGCGCCATCGAGATGCTGGCGCGGGTGCGCGCGCTGGTCATCGACAAGACCGGAACGCTGACCGTCGGCCAGGCACGGATCGTCGAGACCCAGGTGCATCGACGGCGTCACGGCCGACGAGGTGTTGCGGCTGGCCGCCTCGCTCGATCAGGCCTCCAAACACATCATCGCCGCAGACCATCGTCGCGGCCGCCGCAGGCGCAAGGACTCAAGCTGGCGATCCCGACCGAGGTGGTCGAGACGGCGGGCGAGGGCATCGACGGGCCGTGTCGATGGCCGCGCGGTGATCGTCGGCGGCCTGCATTATGTCGCCGGCAAGATCGGCGCTTCGCGGCAACTGCCGCTTGGCGGCGACCGGCCGCCGGGGGCGATGGCGGCGGCGGTGGCCGCCGACGGCAAACTGATCGGCGTGCTGGTGCTGTCCGACGAATTGCGCGCCGGCACCGAGCAATTGTTGCAGGCGCTGCGCGCGCCTCGGCATCGAACGCATCGTGCTGGCGACCGGCGACCGGCACGAGGTCGCCAGGTTCATTGGCGAGGGCCTCGGGCTCGACCCGGTGCGTTCGGAACTGACGCCCGACCAGAAGATCCTGGTGGTGCTGTCGGAACGCAAGAACGGTCCGGTGATGATGATCGGCGACGGCGTCAACGACGCGCCGGCGCTGGCCGCCGCCGATATCGGCCTGGCGATGGGCGCCAAGGGTGCGGCCGCGTCCGCCGAAGCAGCCGACGTCGTGCTGCTGGTTGATCATCTCGACCGCGTGCTGCCGGCTATTCAGATCGCGCGCCGCTCGCGCCGCATCGCGCTCGAAAGCGTCTTCGCCGGCATCGGCCTGTCGGTCGTCGCGATGGTGGCGGCGGCGCTCGGATACTTGCCGCCGGTCGAGGGTGCGCTGCTGCAGGAGGTCATCGATGTCGCGGTGATCTTCAACGCGCTGCGGGCACTGCGCGGGTGAGCCGATGTCGGGTCGCCGCAGCGCGGCTCAGCCGCGTGCTCATCGATTGAAGCTCGTAAGCCACGGTTCTGGTAAGCCACAGTTGGCTGGATTGTCCGCGACGCGCCGTAAGCGATAAAATTGGCACGCAGCCGCGAACGCAGCAATGTGCCAATTGTTGCGCAACGGCATCGGCGCCGCGCAACCAACCGTACAGGCAATGCTAGGCGTTCTGCTACCTCTCAAGACAGAGCGGTGACCAATAGCCCGCGTCCCGAAAAACGTTCTCGCTACCGCCAGCACCGGTCGAATTATTTGGCAGCACATAAATTGGACGCTCTTTGGATTTTTTAAAAGCCCATCAGCAGCTACGGCAGCACATCGTTTAAATCCCGACCTCGCACCGTGTCTGCACTCGCTCTGATTAGCTCATCCGATGCGCTACTCAATAAAGTCATACCTCCGCGCGGGTACGATTTAACCTGCTTGCCAATAATGGGTGAGAAAACGCTCCGGATAAATACTTAGGAGGATTACCAAGGGTATTACGTTGACGATCTGATAGCCTCAATCAGAGCGATACGATGTCACGAGCCGTGTCAGGCGATGTTTGGCTTGTCGCTCATCGGATGAGGGCTGTTATGAATTTCAAAGCGCTCAATCGTTCTGTCGTTGCTCTCGTTCTGTCGCTGGTGCCGGCGTTGGCCGCGGCAGATCCGGTCACATTGAAGCTCTCGTTCATCACCTCAGACCGTTCCAACATCTTTCAGTGTTATATCCAGCCATTCGTCGACGCGGTCAACACCGACGGCGCGGGAACGATTCAGATCAAGGTCTATTTCAGCGGCGCTCGGCAGATCAATCCAATGACCGCGCAATCGGTTTTGGATGGGACGGTTGACATGGCCTACGTCGTCCCTGGATTGCGCCAGAACAATTTCTACACGATAACGTCTTGGAGATGCCCGGCCTGTTCCGTGACGAACACGAAGGCAGCCTCGTCTTCGCCCGGCTCATAGCCGCCGGGGCTTTAAAGGGTACGAAAGTTTTTTGTGATCGAGGCGGTCGCTAGCGCTCCGGAGACCATCCATATGCGCCTGCCTGTCGTTTCATTGAAGGACTTGATCGGCAAGACGATCGGCATCAACAATGAAACTCAGGGTGTCGCGCTAGAGAAGCTCGGCATGCATCCGGTATTTCTTCCGGCAACCGACGCTGCCATGGCCATCAGCGGCGGCAAGATCGACGGTGTTGCGAAATCGCCGTCAATACTATTCGATTTCGGGATTACGCGCTTTGCGACCTATCACTATCTTCTCGGCACCAGCGTGGTTCCGCTTGCGCTTCTGATGAGCCGGAAGAAATTCGATAGTCTTCCCAAGCAGGCGCAAGCCATCATCCAAAAATACAGCGGCGAATGGGCTGCCGGCCGTTGGATTGACGGGTATCGGGAAGACAATAAACGGGCGTTGGAAAGGCTGAAGGCCGATCCAAGACGCAAGGTGATCAACCCTTCGCCGGTTGATCTCCACACTGCACAAGCTGCTTTCAAATCAGTCATCGAGGAATGGGCCGCCAAAGGTCCCGCAGAACAGCGAGCTTCTCCGTTTGGTGGAGTCCGAACTCGCAAAAATCAGGTCGACGCCATGATGCGGGTTTGCACAGGTTTGAATGCCGTCGGGCTCTGCCTGGCGCAGCGCGACGCTATGCGCTGCTCCGCAAGAGGTGAAGGTGCGAAACAATGACCAAGATGATAAGGTGGATCGCGCTGACGATGCTGACTTTGACGCCGCTCGCCGCGCACGCCGAGCCGACCACGGTCAAATTATCCTTCTATACATCCGACCGCTCGATCATTTACCAGAACTCGATCAAGCCATTCGTCGATGCGGTCAACCGTGAGGGCAAAGGGCTGATCGAGATCAAAGTAGAGTTCAGCAGCGCTATCACCAGACTGCATGTCCAAATGCCGCAATTGGTCGCCGACGGCAAGACCGACATGGCGCACATCGTGCCGGGGCTGACGCCGGAAAAATTTAACGACACCGCCGTGATGGAGCTGCCGGGCCTCTATAGCGATTCACGCGAGGCCAGCCTTGTTTTTACCCGCCTGATCCAGCGCGGTGCGCTCAAAGGGTACGAAGAATTTTTCGTCGTCGGCGCTTTCGTGTCGATCCGGAAAACATCCACAGCCGCAAACCGATTGCCTCGATCGACGATTTGAAGGGGCTCACCATCCGCACGAATAATCAAATTGAATCGGACACGATCAAGAAGCTCGGGGCAATGCCCCAACTTATCGCCATCAATAAGACGACCGATGCGGTCAGCAGCGGAAAAGTTGACGGTGCCACTTTCCCTCCCTCGATGCTGTTTGAATTCGGCGTCGGGCGCGTCACCAAATATCATTACATGATCCAGTTGGGCGGCGCACCGACCGCGCTGGTGATAAATCGCAAGAAGTTCGACAGCCTGCCGCCGAAGGCCCAAGCCATCATCCGCAAATACAGCGGCGAATGGCTGGTCGATCGGACCGCGACGGGCATGGACGCGCTGGACAAGAAAGTCCTTGCGCAATTGGAAGCCGATCCGAGGCGAAAGGTCGTGTTTCCGTCGCCGGCGGATTTGGCAACTGCGCGCAAAGTCTTTGCATCGGTGATCGAGGAATGGGCTGCGAAAAGTCCGCATAATCGCGAACTCTTGGCGCTGGTTAGGGCTGAGATCGCCAAGTTCCGTTCATCAAAGGAAACGCGGCCATGAGCGCAATGCGCAACGACTCGATTCGCCTGCTTTGCCGCACGCCGCTGCGGTGGCCGGTGCGTTCTTCGAGATTGTCGGCGCGGCGGTGTTCTCGCGGTCGCGCTGATGCTGCCGTCTTTCTGCGCGTCGGCGGCGCCGATCGAACTCAAGCTCGCGTTCTTCGCCTCCGAAAAGAGCGACACCTTCCACTTCGGGGTCAAGCCGTTTGTCGATGCCGTCAATGCTGAAGGCAAGGGGCTGGTCGCGATCAAGGTCTATCCCGGCGGCGCGCTCGGCAAGGCGTTGGCCGAGCAGCCGGGGCTGGTGCTCGAGGGGGGTGCCGACATCGCTTGGGTCGTGCCCGGCCAGACGCCCTACCGGTTTCCCGACAACGACCTGCTCGAGCTGCCCGGCCTGTTTCAGGACGTGCGCGAAGGCACGCTCACCTATACGCGCATGATCGCCGCCAAGGCGCTTGCGTGGATATGAGGAGTTTCTTCGTGATCGGAGCTTACACGGCCGCCCCGACCATCATTCACAGCCGTAAACCGATCGGTCAGTCTTGCAGATCTCAAGGGACAGAAAATTCGCAGCAACAATCCGATCGGTGCGGAGGCGCTAAAACGCTTTGGCGCCATTGCCAACCGTCATGCCGGCATCGAGGATCGCCGACGCGATCGCCGGGGGCGCCATCGACGGCGCCACCATGGACCCGACCGGCCTGTTCGATTTCGGTGTCGCGCGGGTGGCGACGAACCATTACCTTCTGAGCGGCGGCGGCGCTCCGCTGGCGCTGTTGATGAATCGCAAGAAGTTCGACAGCTTGCCCGAAGCGGCGAAAGCTATCATTCGCAAATATAGTGGCGAATGGGCAGCGGCGAAGTGGATCGACTTGTACGGAGCGAGCGTAGAGCAGTCTCTCGAAGACGATAAAATCGGATCCCGGCCGCAAGGTGGTCGAGCCATCACAGGCTGATCGCGAAACCGCGCGGCGGATCTACCAGTCCCTGACCGATGCCTGGGCGGCAAGCGAGCCCCACAATCGCGAGCTGCTGAAACGGGCTCAGGCGCGAATTGGCGACAATCCGCGCCACCAACCGGTAAGCCACGCCATGGCAAGCCTCGAAAACAAACCGATCTGGTGTTATCTCGGCCTGCTGCTCGTGGTCCTCGCGTGTATTGGTTGGCGGGACCTGGGTCACTGTCAAAGTGACGACGGACCATCTGCTTTACGAGAATGCCACCCGAACCGCGCAGAACTGGGCGCAGTATCTGGCCGCCAACGTGCAGCGATCTTGAACAGATCGCTGCCGGCGAAACGCCGTCGTCCGCTAGCATGGCGTTCTTCAACGCGACCCGGAAGTCAGGAGAGGTGTTTCGCTATACGATCTTCAATCGCTACGGCTATTCGATCCTGGTTGCCGATCGCGAAAAGGTCGCCCCGTCGATTTGTCCGAATTCAACGTCGCCGCCGCCAATGCGATCAAGGAAGACCAGCCGCATCGTCGATGCCAAGGAGGGGCAGCGGTCCTGGTCATCCGGCGTATTATTCCGAGGCCTATGTGCCGGTCAGCGTCAGCGGTCGACCGATCGCGGTTGTCGCCGCCTATGTCGACCAGACCGACGAGCAGAACGGCTATTCCCGGACATTCCTGCTGGCGGCGGCGGCGCTCTGCGGCTTGACGGTGCTTTCTTTCGGCGTGCCGGCGATCGCGTGGTTCCGGCGCACCCGCGAGAAGCAGCAAGCCGACCGCCGCATCACCTACCTCGCCCATCACGACACGTTGACCGGGCTGGACAACCGCGCCCGCTTGATCGAACGGCTGGAAGCGGCGCTTGCGGTGTTGCCGTCGACCGGCGGGCACATCGCCGT
Organism: uncultured Alphaproteobacteria bacterium; assembly: GCA_963830125.1. Taxonomy (GTDB): domain Bacteria; phylum Pseudomonadota; class Alphaproteobacteria; order Rhizobiales; family Xanthobacteraceae; genus Pseudolabrys. The sequence goes on from CAWHKU010000003.1 coordinate 80,847, forward strand.
CCATTTTATCGATATCGACCACTTCAAGCAGGTGAACGACACGCTTGGCCATGACGGCGGTGATTTTTTGCTCACTATTATTGGCGAGCGCTTGCGTGCCATGACGCGGATCGAAGACATGGTGGCGCGGTTGGGCGGCGACGAGTTCGTCGCCGTGCAGACTAGTGTAATGCATAATGGCCAAGCGGAGGAATTTGCGCAGCGGATAGCGTCGGTTATGGGGGTGCCGATGTATTTTAAGGAGCAGGAAATCCGTGCGAGCTTCACCATCGGCGTGGCGGTGGCGCCGCAGGACGGTGCCACCGCCGAGCGCCTGCTCAAGAGCGCGGACCTTGCGCTCTACGAGGGCAAGACCGCGGGCCGCGATTGCATCCGCTTTTTTGCGCCGGAAATGGACGAGGCGCTGCAAAAGCGCATCACCCTCGAAAAGATCATCCGCGATGCGGTCGCGCATGAGCGCTTGGTGCTGCATTACCAGCCAGTGTTTGAAATGGCCAACAAGCACCTAATCGGCTTTGAGGCTTTGGTGCGCCTGCCGGCGCCGGACGGCACGCTGATTCCGCCGGACGACTTCCTTCCGCTCGCCGCAGAAATGCGGCTTATCGACAAGATCGGGACTTGGGTGCTGGGCGAGGCCTGCCGAACGGCAATCAGTTGGCCGGACGATCTGACCGTCGCGGTGAACCTGTCGCCGGCTCAGTTCGAATCCGGTTCGCTTGAGGACACGGTCGCCAGTGCCCTTAAGATGTCCGGCCTTAAGCCGCACCGGCTCGAGCTGGAAATTCTTGAGAGCTTGCTGCTCGATAACACCGAAGCGGTCATAGCCACCCTTAAGCGGCTCAAGGACATGGGTGTATCGATCGTCATGGACGATTTTGGCACCGGCTATTCGAGCCTGAGCTATCTCTGGAAGTTTCCGTTCGACAAGATCAAGATCGACCGCAGTTTCATGGGGAGCTTCGAAAAGTCAGGGCACGATGTCGAGACGGTGGTGAAGACCATTATTGCGCTCGGCCGCGAGATGAACATGCGCGTGACGGTCGAAGGTGTGGAAACCTCGGACCAGGTCGACTTTCTTTACGATGCCGATGCCGACCAGGTGCAGGGTTTCTACTTCGGCAGGCCTCTGCCGGCGTCCAAGCTCAAAGGTGATGTTTTCGACAAGATTCGCTATTCGATGGCCGTTCCTTCGAATGCGACCGCTAGGCCGCGCGTCGTCCAGTCGCCGGACAAAGGGGGAGGCGGGGCTGGCCGGGTCGTCTAATGGATCACCGCGAAACGAATGCTTACATGTTCATTGGTTTGAGGTGATCAACGTCATGCACTCCCGGTTGTTCATCCGGATATCGGGGCACTAAGTGTGGCAATGCATTGCATCCGGAATTGTCATGTCGGCATCGGATTGGCTGTCTATTACAAGGACGAACGCAACGCTCACTGAGGTTGCTTTTAGCTCGGCAACCTAGCCAGCGATTTTCAACTATGGGTCATTCATGGCCTTGCCATTCAACACCCTGACCCACCATTGTCCGCTGTTGCTCCAATAGTCGACAAACCCGGCTGTGGGCTTATAAGTCCGCGCCTTGGTTCGCAAAACGCGAATGAGAGGTATTTCTCGCCAGGTTTGCGAGGTGGGCTCATCAACGCATCAAGCCGCTTTTGCTCGCCGAATCGGCTAACTTGCGTCCGGGCGGGGCTTGTCGCCGCTGTCATTACTTTTGCTGGGCGCTATTGCTTATGGCCCGGCCACATTGATGCCGTTGAGTAGGTTCAGGGAAGGGCCGGCCAGTCACTGGTCATTCGGGTCATTCGCCCGAGGCCGGAAATCTCAAAACCGCAGCAAGGACATCCCAAGCGATATGACGTTAAAAAAATCGGCCCGGGCGCTGTTGTCCGCTTTACTCCTGCTGCTCTCTTTCTCTGCCGCCCCGGCATGGTCGCAGACGACGACCGCACCTGCCGGCAGTGGTGCCGCTGCCCCAACGGCCGCTCCGGCGCCCGCCGCTGCCCCGGCCCCTGCGGCCGCTCCCGCCGCTGCGCCGGCACCCGCGGCCGCGCCAGCGAAGGACCCTTACGGCCGCGAGACGCCGCAGGGCATGGTGTCGGGCCTGATGAACGCGCTGGCCGCCGCCGATTACGAGCGTGCCGTTCGTTACTTTCAGACCGATTCCGTCCCCACCCCGAGAGGTTGGTACGTGCTGTCGGGGCTCGAGCTGGCGCGCCGGTTTCAAGAGGTGCTCGATCGCGCCGGTAACGTGACGACGCCTGCCGAGCTCAGCAGTGATCCCAGTGGCAACATCAACGATGGCCTGGCGCCGGACATCGAACGTTTTGGCACGGTGAAGACGCCAACCGCCGAGGTGCCTTTGCTGGCCAAGCACGTCACGCGCGATGGCAAAATGCTTTGGCTGGTATCCGACGCCACCTTGCGCGGTATCCCTGCGCTTGCCAGTTCGCTTACGGATGGCTCGGCCGCCAAGCCATGGCTCGACTTGCTGCCGGAAGGTCCGGTCGTCGGTGGCGCGCCGTTGTCGCATTGGCTGGCGCTGTTGATCGCCGCCGGCTTCAGCTTCGCCTTCGCCTGGACCCTGATGGCGCTGCGCGGGCCGATCGAACATCTGATCCGGCGTGGCGGCGCCGAGACCAAGCTGTCGCGTTTCATCGAGGCCTCCGCCGGGCCGCTGCGAATCCTGATCACGCTGGTGACCTTGAGTGTCATCTTGCAGGCGCTCGGCGTGACGGTCGTCGTCCGCTACCGGGCGCTGTTCGTGATCCAGCTGTTGAGCTGGTTCGCCATATCATGGCTGCTGTGGCGGTGGGCGGACGCCGCCGGCGAAGTCATTCTCGGCCAGATGTCGCGGCTCGGCCAGCTTACCGCCTATTCGGCCGTCAGTTTCCTTAGCCGTGCGTTTAAGGCGTTGATCGTTGTTCTGCTGATCGCCGCGCTGTTGCGCGCCTTCGGCGTCAACGTCACCGCCGGCCTGGCCGCTCTCGGCGTCGGCGGCCTGGCCATCGCGTTGGGCGCGCAGAAGCTGTTCGAGAACCTGATCGGAAGCCTGACGCTGATCGCCGACAGCCCGATCCGGATCGGCGACTTCTGCAAGGTCGGCGACACCTTGGGGACGGTCGAGGAGATCGGCATCCGCTCGACCCGGATTCGAACTCTGGACCGGACTGTGCTGACGGTGCCGAACGGCGAATTGTCGGCGCTGAAAATCGAGAACTACACTCAGCGAGATCGCTACTGGTTTCACCCGATTTTGAACCTGCGCTACGAAACCAGCCCCGACCAGATGCGCTATGTGCTGCAGGAATTGCGGACGATGCTGACCGAGCATCCGAAAATCGACAATGCGACAATGCGGGTCCGGCTCATATCATTGGGCGCCAGCTCGCTCGACATCGAAATTTTCGCTTATGTCATCGCCTGGGACTACAACGGCTTCCTCGAAGTCCAGGAAGAGCTGCTGCTAAAATGTATGGCAATCGTCGAAGCCGCCGGCACCGGCTTCGCGTTTCCGTCGCAGACGCTTTATATGGGGCGCGACACCGGGCTCGACGCCGAGCGGACCGGCGCGGCGGAAGCAGCGACCCGCCTGCGTCGCGCGCAGGAGCCGTAAATCCGCGCCGGTTTCGTTGGCGGCATGTCGCAGAAGGAGTGACTGTGGCGTGATCGCCGGCAAGAGGCCGCGGATCAGCTGAGGCCGTTACACGTCGTCAAATGTAAAAAAGGAGGCCGGATTTTCATCCGGCCTCCAAGTGGGGCTGGAGAGAGCCCTAGTGCTCGCCCCCTATTCGCAAATGCGGTTCGTCGTGCCGCACAATCGTTCAGTGGGTCGCAGCCATCTTCCAGTTGAGCTCTTTCGCCCAATGCGCTTCGATCTGCTTGATCACGCCATCCGGCAGCGGGACGTAGTCGAGCGCCTTGGCCTGAGCCTGGCCGTGCTTCAAACACCAGTCGAGGAATTTGAGCGCCAGTTGGTTCTGGTCGGCAGGGCTATCCTTGCGCAGCAGCATGTAGGTCGCCGCCGTGATCGGCCAGCTCTTGTCGCCAGGCTGGTTGGTCAGGATCAGATAGAAGTCCTTGACCTTGGAGAAATCGGCATTGGCCGCCGCCGCCTGGAACGCTGCCATGGTCGGCGCGAGTTTCTTGCCCGCCTTGTTGACCATGTCGGTGTAGGTCAGCTTGTTCTCCATGACATAGGCGTACTCGACATAGCCGATGGCGCCGTCGATCTTTTGCACATAGGACGCCACGCCCGCGTTACCCTTGCCGCCGACGCCGGTCGGCCAGTTGACCGCGGTATTGTCGCCGACCTTGGTCTTCCACTCGTCGCTGACCTTCGACAGGTAGTTGGTGAAGTTGAAGGTGGTGCCGGATCCGTCCGAGCGATGCACCGTGGTGATCGCCTGATGCGGCAGCTTGACCTTCGGATTGAGCTTCTTGATCGCCGGGTCGTCCCATTCCTTGATCTTGCCAAGATAAACATTGGCGAGTGTCGGGCCGTCGAACACCAGTTCGCCGGACTTGATGCCCTTGAGATTGACGACCGGCGTGATCGAGATGATCACCTGCGGAAACTGCACCAGATCGTTCTTGGCGACATCTGCCGATTTCAACGGCATGTCGGTGTTGGCAAACAGAACCGTCTTCGACTCGATTTGCTTGATGCCGCCACCGGAGCCGATGGCCTGATAATTGACGCTATCGCCGACCTGTTTCTTGTATTGGTCGGCCCATTTCGAAAGCACCGGATAGATAGCCGTGCCGCCGGCCCCCGTCAGTTCGGCGGCCTGAACGTTGGTCGCCACAAGCGAAATTGCTGCCGCCGCAACCGCGGCAACTAGGTGTGTGCGCATAAATACTCTCCTGCCTGTAAAAACGAATCTTCAAGCGTCGCCCTCGCCCAAAATTCGTCACGGCGGCAATACAGACGGGTAATATTACAGCTGGATGACAAGCCTTAGCCGCGCCGATTACTAATTCGTAATATTGTCCCGTCGACTTACGCTGACGGCGAGTCCGGTTTTTGCTTTCACCGCGGACGTCGGTGAGATTCGGCTGTGGTTTCGGGTCGTCAAATCATTGACTTTCATCAGGCGTCGACCGCGCCGGTTATGGTTTCGCGGGTCCGTCGCTGCCGCGTTATTTCGGTCGCAGCACTGCTTCGGTGGTGGCTGGGCTCGCGAGGCGGAGGAGGTGGCCCTCCGCCAAATGTGCGAGGAAGAGTCGTAGCCGTTCGCCAGTCGGCTCGTCGCCCCCACGTAACAACCAAACCGCCATCGCGGTGCGGCACGGCCGCGACCAGACAGTTACGTTCGTGCATCACACAGTATCGGCATCATCTGGTCAGCCTGAAAAGCCCCAGTGCATCACGAAGCTCGTCGAGCGTGGCCTGCGTTAGTTGTTGTGCTGTCTGCGTGCCGGTCTTCAGGACATCGAGGACGTAATCGGGATCGCGCGCCAGCGCCGCGCGGCGCTCGCGGATCGGCGCAAGCAAGTTTTGCAGAACGCCATCCAACCGGCGTTTGACCACCATGTCGCCAAGGCCGCCGCGTCGATAGGATGTCTTGAGGGCTTCCACTTCCGTCCGGTCTTCGTCGAAGGCGTCGAGATAGGTGAACACGACATTGCCTTCGACCTGGCCCGGATCGGCGGCGCGCAGATGGTTGGGGTCGGTAAACATGCGCCGCACCGCGCCACTGATATCATGCGGGCGAGGCCGACAGGGGGACGGTATTGCCTTGCGACTTGCTCATCTTGGCCTTGCCGTCGACGCCGGGCAGGCGACCGACCGCCGGGATCAGGGCGCGCGCTTCCGGCAGGACATCACGGCCGATCTGGCGATTGACGCGCCGGACGATTTCATTGGTCTGCTCGATCAAGGGCGCCTGATCCTCGCCGACCGGCACGACGGTCGCCTTGAACGCGGTGATGTCCGCCGCCTGGGCGACCGGATAGCAAAGAAACCCGACTGGGATATCGCGGCCGAAGCCACGCGCGACGATTTCGTCCTTGATCGTCGGATTGCGCTCAAGCCGGGCGACGGTAACGAAATTCATATAAAGCTGCGTCAGCTCGGCCAGTGCCGGCAGATGCGATTGAACGCAGATGGTGGTCTGGGCGGGATCGATGCCGACGGCGAGATAGTCGAGCGCAACCTCCAGCACATTCTGGCGAACGCGCTCAGGGGTGCTCGCGTTGTCAGTCAAAGCCTGCGCGTCGGCCAGCAGCAGAAATTGGCGATGGCTCGTTTGCAAGGCGACGCGGTTTTTCAGCGAGCCGACATAATGTCCGAGGTGCAGGGGGCCCGTGGTTCGGTCGCCCGTCAGAATGACGGGACGGGTATGATGGTCGATAGGCATAGCGGTAGCTCCGGGTTTGAAGCCGCCGCGCTATCGGACTGTCGGTGAAGATGAAGATCATGAACCGCGTCAGCCGAACCACGGCGACAACGGTTGATCTCAAAATGAGCCCGTGCCGCTCCTAAACGGAGCGCCACCAACGTGAAACGAGGTTGCAGGCACGGTTGCTCATGGCCGGTGAGATGCCACAACCGGTCCGCGCGGGCAATCGGATTCCGCGAGACCCGGGCATGCGCTGGGGCGGCGTCTGACTTGGCTGTCCGGCTTGGCGTTTGGCCGCCGACGCTCTAGATAGGGCTCATGACCCAGCCCGCATCCACTTCCGACGCGAAAAACCCGCTTTTGACCGACTGGACCGGCGATTTCGGCCTGCCGCCTTTCGCCGCGCTGACACCGGAGCATTTCCGCCCGGCCTTCGATGAAGCGCTCAGCCGCCACCGCGCCGAACTCGACGCGATCGCCGGCAACCCGGCGCCGCCGACCTTCGACAACACCATCGTGGCGCTCGAGCAAAGCGGCCGCGATCTCGACAAGGTCGCCAACGTATTTTTCGTCAAAGCGGGCGCCGACACCGGCGACGCGATCGAGGCGGTCGAGCGCGATATCTCGCCGCTGCTGGCGCGGCATTCGAACGCGATGTATCTCGACCGCAAGCTTTATGCCCGCATCGCCGATCTCTACGCGCGGCGCGATGCGCTGGGGCTGAACGCCGAGCAGGCGCGGCTTTTGGACCGTTACAACACTCGCTTCGTGCGGGCCGGCGGTGCGCTCGACAAGGCGGCGCAGGACCGGTTGGCCCAGATCAACGAACGGTTGGCGACGCTTGGTACGCAATTCGGCCAGAACGTGCTGGCCGATGAAAAATCCTACGCGCTGATGCTCGATCAGGCCGATCTCGCGGGCTTGCCGGATTTCGCCGTCGCGGCGGCAGCCGCCGCGGCGGAAGAGCGCGGCCAGCCGGGCAAATTCGCCATCACGCTGGCGCGCTCGTCCTGCGAAGGCTTTTTGCAATTTTCAGCGCGCCGCGATCTGCGCGAGAAGGTGTTTCAGGCCTGGATCAAGCGCGGCGAAAACGGCGGCGCCACCGACAACCGCGCGCTTATCGCCGAGACCGTGGCGTTGCGCGGCGAGCGTGCCAAGCTGCTCGGCTTTGCGACCTATGCCGACTACCGGCTTGCCGACCAGATGGCCAAGACGCCGAAGGCGGCGCGCGATCTGCTCGACAACGTCTGGCCGCGCGCCCGCGCCAAGGCGCAAGTCGAGCGCGACGCCTTGCAGGACATGATCAAGCAGGAGGGCGGCAACTTCGAACTCGCGGCTCACGACTGGCGTTATTACGCCGAGAAGCTCCGCAAGGCGAAGTTCGATTTGGACGAGGCCGAAATCAAGCCGTACTTCCAGCTCGACAAGATGGTCGACGCGGCGTTCGAGACCGCGCACCGCCTGTTCGGCTTGAACTTCAAAGCCGTCAGTGTGCCGCTTTATCACCCCGACGCGCGCGCCTGGGACGTGACCGATGCCGACGGCAAGCATGTCGGCCTGTTCATTGGCGACTATTATGCACGCGGCTCCAAACACTCCGGTGCCTGGATGACCTCGCTGCGCGACCAGGAGAAATTGTCGGGCGATGTACGGCCGATCATTCTCAATGTCTGCAATTTTTCCAAACCCGCCAAAGGCGAACCGGCGTTGTTGTCGTTCGACGACGCCAGGACCTTGTTCCACGAATTCGGCCACGCCTTGCACGGGCTGTTGTCGAATGTGACTTATCCGATGCTGGCCGGCACCGGCGTGTCGAGCGACTTCGTCGAGCTGCCGTCGCAGCTTTACGAACATTGGCTGGAAGTGCCGGAGATTTTGAAAAAGTTCGCCCGTCACGCCAAGACCGGCGAGGCGATGCCGAAGGCGCTGCTCGACAAGATTCTGGCGACGCGCACGTATGGCCAGGGCTTTGCCACTGTCGAATACACCTCGTGTGCGCTGGTCGACCTCGACATTCATGCGCTGCCGGATGCGGGCGCGCTCGATGTCAGCGAGTTCGAACGGCGGACGCTTGCCGACATGAAGATGCCGGCGGAAATCGTGATGCGGCACCGGTTGCCGCATTTCCAGCACCTGTTTTCGGGCAGCGGTTATGCCGCCGGCTACTACTCTTATATGTGGTCGGAAGTGCTCGACGCCGACGCTTTCGAGGCGTTCGAGGAAACCGGCGACGCCTTCGATCCGGCGACCGCCAAGCGCCTGCGCGACTTCATCTACTCGGCCGGCAATCTGCGCGATCCGGGCGAGGCCTACAAAGCCTTCCGCGGCAAAATGCCGTCGGTCGATGCGCTGTTGAAAAAGCGCGGGTTGGTCGATGCGGCGGTTTGAGCGCGCACGGATAATATATAGAAAATGACTAATCTCCACACTGCCGGTCATCGCCGTGGCGTCGTCTGCGCGCCGCATTCAGCCGCCGTCGAGGACGGCCGCGCCATCCTGGCCGAAGGCGGCAACGCCATCGAGGCGATGCTGGCGATGGCGGCGTCGATCGCCGCGGTCTATCCGCACATGAACCATATCGGCGGCGACGGCTTCTGGCTGATCCGCGAACCCAACGGCCGGGTGCGCGCGATTATGGGCGCAGGCATTGCCGGCGCGAAGGCGACGCCGAGGTTTTATCGCGACGCCGGTCATCACGAAATTCCGGCGCGCGGGCCGCTCGCCGCGCTGACGGTGCCGGGCGCGGTCGCCGGTTGGATGCTGGCGCTGGAAGCGGCCAAAGCGCAGACCGGCAAAGGCGTCAATAAAGGTTCGAGCCGGCTGCCGCTGCACGTGTTGTTCGACGCCGCGATCCGGCGCGCGCGCGAAGGCTATACGGTGACGCGCAGCCAGGCGGCGCTGACCCGCGAGAAATATGCCGAGCTGGAAACCGCGCCGGGTTTCATGCAGGCCTTTCTGGCCGACGGTCAGGCGCCGGACGAGGGCGCCATCCTCAAGCAGACGGCTTTTGCCGCCACGCTCGACCATCTCGCCAAAGCGGGCTTGAACGATTTTTATCGCGGCGATGTCGGGCGCGAAATCGCCGCCGATCTCGAACGCATCGGCTCACCGGTGACGCGCGCCGACCTGGAGAAATACGAGGCGAAGATCGCCGAGCCGCTCAGCGTCACGACGTCAGCCGGCACGCTTTATAATACGCCGCCGCCGACGCAAGGCCTGGCCTCGCTGATGATCCTTGCGCTTGTTCGATCGCTTGCGCGTCGCCAAGGCGGAAAGCTTCGAGCACATTCACGGTCTGGTCGAAGCGACCAAGCGCGCCTTCCTGGTGCGCGACCGCGTCATCACCGATCCCGACCGGGTCGACGGCCCATTGTCGAAATATCTCGACGCCGCTTTCCTCGACAACGAGGCGAAAAAAATCGACGCGCGCAAGGCCGCGCCGTGGCCCGACCCGCAAGCGCGCGGCGACACCATCTGGATGGGCGCGGCCGACGCCAACGGTCTGGTCGTGTCTTACATCCAGTCGATCTATTGGGAGTTCGGCTCCGGCTGCGTGCTGCCGGCGACCGGCGTGCTGATGCAAAATCGCGGTTCGAGCTTCTCGCTCGATCCGAAAGCGCTCAACGCGCTCGAACCCGGCCGCCGTCCGTTCCACACGCTCAACCCGGCGCTGGCCGCGCTCAAGGACGGCCGCGTCATGGCCTATGGCACCATGGGCGGCGAGGGCCAGCCGCAAACGCAGGCGGCGGTGTTCACGCGCCATGTCATGTTCGGCCAGCCGCTCGAGCAGGCGCTCGATGCGCCGCGTTGGTTGCTCGGCCGCACCTGGGGTTCCAGCCAAACCAACTTGCGGATGGAGTCGCGCTTCGACGGCCATCTGATCGACCGGTTGATGTCGGCCGGCCACGATGTCGCGGTGCTTGGGCGAGGGCTACTCCGACACCATGGGCCATGCCGGCGCGGCGATCCTGCATCCCGACGGCACGCTCGAGGCCGGCCACGACCCACGCGCCGACGGCGGGGCGGCGGGGGTGTGACGTTCTAGTATTCATCCTGCGACGCATTAGGTTGCCCTGATGCACGGCGGACACGACCATCATCATCACGGGCACGGAGACGCGCACTCGCATGCGCCGGCCAGTTTCGGCCGGACTTTTGCGATTGCGACCGCGCTGAACATCGCGCTGGTTGCGGCGCAAGTCGTCTATGGCCTTTACGCCAACTCGCTGGCGCTGTTGGCCGATGCCGGACACAATTTCGGCGACGTGATGGGCCTGGTGATCGCCTGGGTCGCCTTTGCGATCGCCGACTGGCGGCCGAGCGCGCGCTTTACCTACCGGATGCGCGCGGCCTCGATCCTGTCGGCGATGGCCAACGGCCTGCTGCTGCTGGTCGCCGTCGGTATCATTGTCTACGAGGCGGTGCTGCGTCTGTTCGCGCCGGAGCCGGTCGCCACCACCCCGGTCATTATCGTCGCCGCCTTGGCCGTGGTCATCAACGGCCTGTCGGCCTGGCTGTTGAGCCGCGGCAGCAAAGGCGACCTCAACATGCGCGGCGCTTTCCTGCACATGCTGGCCGATACCGCCGTCTCGGTGGCGGTGATCGTCGCCGCCTTCGGCATCATGTGGACCGGCTGGCAATGGCTCGACCCGGCGGTCAGCCTGTTGATTTCGGTCGTCATTCTGATCGGAACCTGGCGGCTGCTGCGCGACTCGCTGCGGCTGGCGCTCAACGCCGCGCCGCGCGACATCGACCCGGCCGAGGTGCAGCGTTACTTCGAGGGCCTGCCGGAGGTCGCGGGGATGCACGATTTGCACATCTGGGCCATGAGCACGACCGAAACCGCGCTGACCTGCCATCTGGTGACGCCGGGCGGTCATCCGGGCGACGCGTTTCTGCAGAAGGTCGCCGGCGAATTGCGCAGCCGCTTCGAGATTTGCCACATGACCGTGCAGATCGAGCTGAACGACGCCGGCCATTGCGACCTGCAGCCCGACAGCGTGTTGTAGACGGTATTTACCGCTTTTAAGGCGCCGCCTCCGTTCCGCCGCAGATTGTGCTAATGGTCCGCGCCTCGCTTGCAGGAATGAGACGCGTCATGACGATTTACCGCCTGACCTGGTTGGTCGCGGCCTTGGGCGTCGGGTCTGGCATTCGCCGCGCCCGGCGCAGGCGCATCCGCATGTCTGGGTCACCATGCATTCCGAATTGGTCTACGCGCCGGACGGCAGCGTGACCGGCGTGCGCCATGCCTGGGCGTTCGACGACATGTTTTCGGCCTTCGCCACGCAAGGCTACGAAAGCAAAGTGAAGGGCCAGTTCACCCGCGAGGAACTGGCGCCGCTCGCCAAGGTCAATGTCGAGTCGCTGAAAGAATATGACTATTTCACCTACGCCACCGCCGACGGCAAAAAGGCGGCGATGACCGATCCGCTGCCGGACTATTATCTCGACTACACCAATCAGGTGCTGACGCTGCACTTCACCTTGCCGTTCAAGACGCCGGTGAAGGCGAAAGAACTGAAGATCGAAATTTACGACCCGTCGATTTTCGTCGATTTCGAATTCGCCAAGCCGACCGACAAGGACAAGCCGGTGCAGCTTGTCGGCGCGCCGTCGGGCTGCAAGCTCGACGTCGTGCTGCCGCGCGAGATGACTTACGCGGAAGGCAAGGCGCTGAGCCAGATTCCGGCCGACGAGACCAACACGACGATGGCTTGGGGCGCGAATTTCGCCAACAAGGTCCTGGTGCACTGTCCGTAAAATTTATTCGGTAGCGATCCGCGCGGCGCGCGGGTTTTCAGACGGGGATTCAAAGAATATGACGTGGCTGGCCCGGCGCTCCGCCTTGGCGCAATGCACTCTCTTTATCGTCGTCATTTTGCTGGTCGCCGGCGCGATCGACGCCGCGATGGCCGGGCCGTTCGGCGTCGGCGGCACGCCGGCGCCGCCGGTGTTCGGCGGCTTTACCGGCTGGGTGCTGGAGCAACAGGCCAGCTTTTACCGCATGTTGTCGGGCGCGATCCGCGCCTCGAAAGCCGACGGCTCGGCCGCCTGGACGCTGCTCGGCATTTCATTCGCCTATGGCATTTTTCACGCCGCCGGTCCCGGCCACGGCAAGGCGGTGATCTCGTCTTATCTGGTCGCCAATGACGAGACCTGGAAGCGCGGCATCGCGCTGTCGTTTGCCGCCGCCATTTTGCAGGCGGTGACGGCGGTCGTCATCGTCGCGATCGCGGCGGTGCTGCTCAACGCGACGTCGAAGGCGATGGGCACGACGGTGCGCGTCGTCGAGATGGTCGGCTATGGGCTGATTATTCTGATCGGCTTGCGGCTGCTCTGGGTCAAAGGCCGCGCTTTTCTGAAAATGCTGCGCCCGCAGGCCGAAGAGGCGGGGCATATCACGCGCATCATGATCACGGTCATTCGCATGATCATTCACATGAGCCATACGGCCATCATCATCATGACCATGATCACGACGACGAGGGTCATGCCTGGGGCCATGCCCATGCGCCGGAGCCTGCCGAACTGACCGGCCAGCATTGGCTGCGGCGCGGACTTGGCGCCATCGTCGCGGTCGGGTTACGGCCCTGTTCGGGCGCGATCATCGTGCTGGTGTTCGCGCTGGCGCAGGGCCTGTTCTGGATCGGCGTCGCCTCGACCTTCGTGATGGGGATCGGCACCGCGATCACGGTCTCGGCGATTGCGACGCTCGCGGTCGGCGCGCGCGGTCTGGCCGGGCGACTGGCCAAGGCCAAGCCGGGCACGGGCATGTTGCTGCTGCGCGGATTGGAAACCGCCGCCGCGGCGGTGATCGTCATGTTCGGCGTGCTGCTGCTCACCGGTTACATGGTGAGCGAGCGGATGATCGGCGTTTAGCACGGCAAGATCCTCGTCGGCCGCAACACGATCGGCTGGCCGTGCGGCGTGCGATCGCAGGCATGGTCCCAGGCATCGCGATAGCGATGCAAGGTCTCGCTGGTCGTGACGCCTTTTTCAGCCACCAGCCTTTCCAGCGCCGCCAGCCAATGCAGATAATAGGTCTCGCCGGTGTCGGGATCGCCGGCGGCTTGCGCGCGCTTGATTTCCGCGGCCAGCGCCGCCGCCCATTCCGGCCAGGTGAACACGCCGCGGTCGTAGAGCGACAGCGTCATGGCGAAGGCCTGCGCCTCCCACGGCTCGCGAAACACCGGCCCGTCGGCGTCCTGCGGAATGCCGGGGACTTCTTGTGCCGCCTGCGGCGCGGTCGCACGGTTCATGGCGCCGCTTCCAGATAAGGCTCGAAGGCATCGATCGAGACTTTCAAGGTCGGATCGGCGTCGGCGCCCCACAATTCGCGGCCGTCGAACACCACCGTATAAAGCCAGTGCGGATTTTCGCCTTTGTCGTGCGCGTTGGTGTCGGGAAAGACATGGCAAGCCGATTGATGCGTTCGACGATGCCGCTATGCCCGCGGACATAGCGCGGCAGGCGCGTATGCGTCACCGGATTGATGTTCTTGGTGCGAACGCGGTCGCCCGGTTTGAACATTGCCGGCGCTTTGGCGTCGCGGCCGAAGCTGCCGCGAATTTCGACACGCTTCGACGTCGTCGAGCGTAAATTTGCCGCGCTTGAGCGGCGGGCTTTGGTGCAACGAATGGCCGGCGGCGACTTCGTCGGCGCCGACCATGCCGCGCTCAAACAGCATCTGCTCGAAGGCCAGGAACCATTTCTGATAATAGGAACTGGACAGATAAACCGGGGGCGGCAGCATCTCACGCGCGAAACGCTGCGCATCGATGTTGAGCCCGCCATTGGCGCCGACGGCGCGCACCATCGCCATGACGCGGCCTTCCCAATCGTGATGGAAGGTCGGTTCGTTGGGCTCGGCCTCGACTTTGCCGAAGCCGTCCATGCCACCCATGTCATGAACGCCGTTCATGGCGTTTTCGCTTCAGCTTTGACGTCGGCGCGCGGCAGCCCGGTGCCGATCATCGAGTCGCGGGTGACGATTTCGGCGAGCTGTTCCTCGCTCCAGCCGTCGGTGCCGTCGGGCCGCATCGGCAACACCAGAAAGCGCGTTTCGGCGGTCGAATCCCAGACGCGGATTTCGGTGTCGGCCGGCAGCGCAACGCCGAAATCCTTGAGCACGCCGCGCGGATCTTTCACCGCGCGCGAGCGGTAGGGCGCCGCCTTGTACCAGACCGGCGGCAGGCCGAGCACTTCCCACGGATAACAGGAACACAAAGTACAGACGACCATGTTGTGCCGCTGCGGCGTATTCTCGACCGCGATCAGGTGATCGCCGACTGCGGCCGACATGACCGAGCGTGCCGATCGCCTTGGTGGCGTCGTCGAGCAGGGCCTGCTTGAAGGCCGGATCGGTCCAGGCCTTGGCGACGACGCGGGCGCCGTTGCGCGGGCCGATCTTGGTTTCGTAGGTCTCGATGATGGCAGTCGAGCGCCGCCGGATCGACATAGCCTTTTTCGGTCAGCACGGTTTCCAGCGCGCGCACGCGCAACTGGGTTTCCGACAGCTCGGAATGGTCGTGGTCGTGATGATGGTGATCGTGGGTGTGGTCGTGTGCCATGGGCGGTGAGCTGCTAAACTGACACGACGGCCGGCTCAATCCCATACCCCTTCGTGCTGCTCGGCCGCCTCGTCTTCCAACAGCGGGCCGACGACCTCGACCTTGCGCTGGCCGGCGGCAAAGACGGTGCGGCAGGGCATCGACAAAGTCGGGTTTTCCGGGTGGTTGCCGGTGATGGTCTTGAGCCGTTCTTCCGACAGGCCGTAGACCACCCGGCCGATGCCGGCCCAATAGATCGCGCCGGCGCACATCGCGCAGGGCTCGGCCGAGGAATAGAGCGTGCATTCCGCGAGTTCTTCCGGCTCGAAGTTTTTCGAGGCTGCGGTCGCCACCAGCCGTTCGGCGTGCGCCGTCATATCGCCGTCCGGCAGGTAGCCGTTTTCGGCCTCCAGCAGCACTTCGCCGTCGGGCCCGACCAGAATGGCGCCGAACGGATGGTTGCCGTTCTCATAGGCCAATTCCGCCATATCGAAGGCGCGGCGCAGAAATTCTTCGTCGTCGGGTTTCGGGTCTGCCATAGACGGCTATTTAGCGGAGAACGCCCTAGTGTGTCATCATTGATCCATGCACCGCTTCGCCGACAGCATTGACCGCCTCAATACCGCCATTGGCCGAGCCGCCGCCTGGCTGGCGCTGGTCATCGTGCTGTTGCAATTCGCCCTGGTGGTGGCCCGCTATGTGTTCGATTTCGGCTCGATCTGGCTGAGCGAAACGGTGATCTACGCCCACGCCACGTTGTTCCTGCTGGCGGCGGCCTGGACCTTGCGGGCCGGCGGCCATGTCCGGGTCGACGTTTTTTATGCCGAGGCGTCGCCGCGCGTCCGGGCCTGGATCGACCTTTTGGGCAGCGTGCTGCTGCTGTTGCCGTTCATGCTGGTGCTGCTGTGGCTGTCGTTGCCTTACGCCGCGCGATCCTGGGCGGTGCTGGAGCGCTCGCAGGAATCGAGCGGCTTGCCGCTGGTGTTTGTGTTGAAGTCGCTCATTCCATTGTTCGCCGCGCTGATGGCGCTGCAAGGCGTGGCGCAGGCGATCCGCGCCGCGCAAGCGCTGGCAAAAGCGCTCCCTGGGGCGCGCTGATGGCTCTGACTGACACCTTCGCCATTCTGATGGTCGTGGCCGTCGTCGTGACGCTGATGGCCGGTTATCCGGTCGCGCTGACGCTGGCCGGGGTGTCGCTGGCTTTCGCGGGGCTCGGCCACACGCTTGGCCTGATGAACCTCGGCATTCTCGGCGCGCTGCCGCAACGCATCTTCGGCGTCATGACCAACGAAGTGCTGCTGGCGATCCCGCTGTTCATCTTCATGGGCGTGATGCTGGAGCAATCGCGCATCGCCGAGACTTTGCTCGAACGTATGGGCCGCTTGTTCGGCACGCTGCGCGGCGGCTTGGGTTATTCGGTCGTGCTGGTCGGCGCGCTTGCTGGCGGCCTCGACCGGCATTGTCGGCGCCACCGCGGTGACGATGGGCTTGATCATGCTGCCGGCGATGATGCGGCATGGCTACGACCCGAGGCTGGCAGCCGGCACGGTGGCGGCGTCGGCGACCTTGGCGCAGATCGTGCCGCCGTCGACCGTGCTGGTCGTGCTCGGCGATCAGCTCAACAACGCCTATCAGGCGGCGCAACTGGCGCAAGGCTCGTTCGCGCCGAATGTGATTTCGGTCAGCGATCTGTTCGCCGGCGCGATACTGCCGGGCCTGCTGCTGGTCGGTTTGTATCTGGCTTACTTGATCGCGGTCGCGTGGCTGAAGCCCGAGCGTTGTCCGGCGATCGCCGCGCTCCGATGCGCCGCAGTCCGGCGGCTTGCTCGAAGCCTTGCTGGCGCCGATCGTGTTGATCGCCGCCGTGCTCGGCTCGATTTTGTTCGGCGTCGCGACCCCGACCGAAGCGGCCTCGGTCGGCGCGGTCGGCGCGATGCTGCTGGCGGCGCGCAAGACGCCGTTGGCGGCGCTTGCTGCGGCCGGTGGTCGACAAGACCACGCAGATCACCAGCTATGATTTTCCTGATTCTGATCGGCGCGACTCTGTTCAGCCTGGTGTTTCGCGCGCTCGGCGGCGACGACATGGTGCAGCGCGCGCTGACCCATCTGCCGGGCGGCGTCGACGGCGCGCTGCTGGCGGTGATGCTGACGATCTTTTTGCTCGGCTTCGTGATGGATGCCTTCGAGATTATTTTCGTGGTGGTGCCGATCGTCGCGCCGGCGCTGTTGAAAATGCCCGGCGTCGACCCGGTCTGGCTCGGCATCATGATGGCGCTCAATCTGCAGACGTCCTACATGCACCCGCCGCTCGGGCCGACCTTGTTTTATCTGCGCGGTGTCGCGCCGCCGGAAATCACCACGCGGCACATCTATGTCGGCATCATCCCGTTCGTGCTGATCCAGGTTTTCGCACTATTGGTGCTGTGGTTCGTGCCGGGGCTTGCCACCGCGCTCCCGCATGCGTTTTATGGGCGGTAAGGGAGGCCCAAAGACAATGAAAGCTGCCGAAATGTTCAATCTGGCCGGCCGCGTCGCGCTGGTCACCGGTGCGTCGAGCGGTCTCGGCCAGCAATTCGCCCGCGCGCTGGCCGATAATGGCGCGAGCGTTGCGCTGGTGGCGCGCCGCGCCGACCGGCTGCTGGATTTGCAGCAGGAGATCGAGGCGGCCGGCGGCAAGGCCATGGCCATCGAGGCCGACGTCACGAAGCGGGACGACATGGTGCGCGCCTTCGACGCGGCTGAGAAGGCCTTCGGCACCGTCACTATTCTGGTGAACAATGCCGGCATCGCCCATGGCGGCCGCGCCACCGAACTCACGCCGGAAGACTGGCGGCGCATGATGTCGACCAATCTCGACGCCGTGTTTTACTGGGCGCAGGAAGCGGCGCGGCGGCTGCTCGCTGCCGGCAAGCAGGGCGCGATCGTCAACATTGCCTCGGTGCTGGGCCTGATGGTGGCCAAGGGCGGCGCGTCCTATGCCACCGCCAAGGCGGGCGTTATCCAGGTGACCAAGGCGCTCGCGGTCGAACTCGCCTTCAAGGGCGTGCGTGTCAACGCCATCGCGCCGGGCTGGTTCGTCACCGAGATCAACGACGACTATCTGCTGAGCGAGAAGGGCGACGCCATCAAGCGCGACATTCCGATGGGCCGCTTCGGCAAATCGGGCGATCTCGACGGCGCGCTGCTGCTTGTTGGCGTCGGATGCCGGCAGCTATATCACCGGCGTCGACCATCGTGGCCGATGGCGGGCAGGTGGTGCAGATTAAAGGGTAAGGGGAAACAGCCATGGACTTCACACTCTCACCCGAAATCGAAGAGCTCCGGCTCAAGGTTCGTGCCTTTGTCGACGAGCAAGTGTTGCCGCTCGAAAATGATCCGGCCAATTTCGCCGACAATGAGAACATTCCGCACGACCGGCTCGAGCCGTGCGGGTCAAGGCGCGCGCCGCGGGCCTGTGGGCGCCGCAAAGCCCGAAGGAATATGGCGGCATGGAATTGCCGATGGTCGCCTGGGCGGCGATCTATGAGGAAGCAGCGCGGTCGCTGTTCGGCCCGCTTGGCGATCAACTGCATGGCGCCCGACGACGGCAACATGAACATGCTGCGGCTGGTCGGCACCCAAGCGCAGAAGGACAAATGGCTGGCGCCGATCGTTGCCGGCAAGGTGCGTTCGGCCTTCGCCATGACCGAGCCGGCGCCCGGCGGCGGTTCCGATCCGACCATGATTCGCACCCGCGCCGAGAAGAAGGGCGGCAAATACGTCATCCACGGCCGCAAGTGGTTCATCACCGGCGCCGACGGCGCGTCGCATTTCATTTTGATGGCGCGCACGTCGGACGACCCGCGCAAAGGCTTGACGGCGTTTCTCTATCACAAGGACCAGCCGGGCTGGCGTATCGTGCGCCGCATTCCGATCCTGGGGCCGGAAGAACACGGCGGCCATTGCGAACTGGAATTCGACGGCCTCGAAGTGCCGGAAGAAAACGTGCTGCTCGGCGAGGGCGAGGGCCTGCGCCTGATGCAGGTGCGGCTCGGGCCGGCGCGGCTGACGCATTGCATGCGCTGGACCGGCTGGGCCAAGCGCTGCATGGAAATCGCGCAAGCCTATGTCGAAGAACGCGAAGGCTTCGGCATCAAGCTCGCCGACCGCGAAAGCGTGCAGATGAAACTGGGCGAGATCGGCCAGCAGATTCAAATTTCACGCCTGCTGACCATGCACGCCGCCTGGATGCTCGATCAGGGTGGCCGCGCGCGCAAGGAGGTGTCGATGGCCAAGGTCCAGGTCGCCGAGACGCTGCACAAGGCCGCCGACGTCGCGATCCAGTTGCAGGGCGCGCGCGGATTCTCCAAGGACACCGTGGTGGAATGGATCTACCGCTATGCGCGCTCGGCCAAGCTGGTCGACGGCGCCTCGGAAGTGCACATGATGGTGCTGGCGAAATTCATGCGCAAGGAAGGCCCCGACTTCTGGCAGTGGGGCCCGGGCGAGGGACGGCGCAACACGCCGTAGCCGTCAACCCTTGCAGTCGACGCTGACTTCGACGCGCCGGTTGGCCATCTCGCGCCGACCGTCGGGCGTCCAGACCTTCAACTGACGTTCGCCCCAGCCGACGCTGTCGATCTGAACCTGCTGTCCGGCAAAGGCCGCCTTCAGTTTGGCGGCGACCATGTCGGCTCGTTCCTTCGACACGTCGAGATTGACGTCGTCGCGCCCGAGCGTGTCGGTGTAGCCGGCGACCGAAATCGCGCAGCTGTGTCGGTTCTTCATGATCGTCTTGAGGCTGCCGATAACCGCGTTGGTCTGACCGGCGAGATCGGCCCGGCCGGCTTGGTCAAAATGAACGGTCAGCGGCTGAGCGATCGGAATGCTCGACGTGATCTCGGGGGCGGGCGGCACGGCCACCGGCGCAACAGCGACTTCTTTGGCTGCCTCTTTCTCGGCTTTCTGCGCCGCCACCTGTGCGGCCTGCACGGCTTGGGCAGCCTGCGCGGCCTTGGTCACTTGCGCGGTTTGCGTCGCCGCCGTGGCTTTCAGGCCGACGATCGAATGGGCAATCGTTGCCAGATACTTGTTTTGCACCGACGCTGTGTCGGCCATGCCGGCTTTCAGCGCACCGATGGTGCTTTCAAGCTTGGCAATCGTCTTGTCGCGCGCCGCGAAGCCGGCCGCCTGCTTGTCGGCGGTTTGTTGCCGCGCCGCCTTGATCTCGGCCAGCGACTTGTCGGTTGCCGCGAGCTTGGCCTCGATGCCGGCGGCAAGCGACGTCAGCCGGGTTTCGATCCCGGTCAGGTCGCCTTTGACGAGATCGGCGGCCGCCGATTTTTTCAAGCCGGCCAAAGCGGCGTCGGTTTTGTCAATCTTGCCGTCGAGCTTGGCCAAGGTGCTCTTGATGCCGTCGAGCGACGAGGTCTGTTGCAGCTTGGCCAGCCCGGCATTGGTTTTCTGAAGCCCGGCATTAAGTTGGTCGAGCGCCTTGGTGGTGGTTTCCAGCGCGGTGATTTTCTTGATTTCGGTGACGGTCGCGCTGGCTTTATCGATTTTGGCGTTGGCCGCCTCGAGCTTGTCGTTGATTGCCGCCAGTTCGGTGGCGAATTGCGCGCGTTGCTTGCCAGCCAAGTTCCAGATGATGGCCGCTGAGATTGCGACAGCCACGAAAGTTGCGCCGGCCGCGGCAGCGCTGGTCCACAGAGTTACGCGTTCGCCAGCCATGACGGTCCCCGACATTGCTTTTTCGTTGACGAAAATTCTATACGCTTTCGCTTGCGGTGCAAGCGGGCATCGCAATTGAGTGTGTACGGCTCGGCGCCGGATAATAAAAAACGCGCCGTTATTTCACGGCGCGTTCCAGGGGATGGGCAAGATTGCGCCGTTATCGGCGGCGCGTGCCGGCCTAGTTGCGATAGCCGGTGTCGATCTTGTCGAGCATGCGCAAGTATGCCGGCCAGTCGGCGCTGCCGCGGCCTGAATCGTGATGCTCGTATTGCGCGGCGGTCTTGGCGCAGATCTCGGCCGGAATTTCGACCGGTTCGCTTTTCGCCGCTTCCAGTTTCAGTTCGATGTCGATGGCGTCGATCAACGTCTTCATCAGCACGAAGGATTCGCGCGCGGTCTTGCCGACGGTGAGCAATCCGTGATGATTTAAAATCATCGCGCGGTTGTTGCCGAGGTCGGCGCTGATGCGGGCGCGCTCGGCGAAGTCTTCGGTGATGCCTTCGTATTTGTGATAGCCGATGCGTTGATAAAAACGGATGGCGTGTTGCGAGATCATGCGCAGGCCGTGCGGCAGCGCGCCGATTGCCATGCCGTTATTGGTGTGGACGTGCACCGCGCAGTTGACGTCGTCGCGCGCCGCCAACACGCCGCCATGCAATGTGAAGCCGGGCCGGTTGACGCCGGATTTCTCATCGAGGTCTTCGTCCATGTTGACCTTGACCAGATTGGATGCGGTCACTTCGGTATAGAGCAGCTCATGCCGCTTCATCAGAAACATGCGCGGCTCGCCCGGCACCCGCATTGATGAGTGGTTATAGATTACGTCATCCCAGCCGTAATGCGCGAGCAAGCGATAGACCGCGGCGAGGTCGATGCGCGCGGCCCATTCTTCTTTCGAGACTTCGGCGGCTTTGACGTCGGCGGGATTGGTAGGCTTGTTCATGGCGGGCGTTCCTCCGGTCGGGCTTTTCCTCATGATAGCCGATGCGCCGGGACAATTCACTCTGCTTGGTCCGCCGGCCATAGTTAGTGCTGACGCGGAACCGTCGATTTCAGGACCTGAAATTGGTGGCAGCCAGCATGAGCCAACCGATCCAGATCTGGACGGCGGCTCGAGTTCTACGGCGAAGCGACGTTTAAGATGCTGCCGAAGACCTGACGCCTCGGTTGTCGCTTATGCAAACGCAAGGCGGTGCCAGCGCTGGCGTGCCACCAGCGAACCGATGATCACCAGGTTGAGCAGGTTGGCGCCGATCCCGACCGCGAAAGCCGGCGCGTAATAACCATAGTGATCGTACAGCAGACCGGCGAGCCAGCCGCCCGAGGCCATGCCGAGCGCGGTGAACAGCAGCAGTGTCGGGATGCGCCACGACGCCTGCGCCGGCGGAAACAGTTCGCGCAACGCCAACACGTAGGCCGGAATGATGCCGGAGAAACCGAGGCCGAACATGGCCGAGACCGTAAACAGCCCGGCTTCGCTTTGGGTCAGCAGGAAGGCGATCATCGCGCCGCATTGCCACAGCGATCCGATCAGTACGGTGGCCAGGCCGCCGATGCGGTCGGAGATGGCGCCCCAGATCTGCCGGCTGATAAATGCGGTGCCGAGCAGCACCGACAGCATGATTGCGCCGGTCGAGCGGGTGATGCCGAGATCGCTGCAAAAGGCGACTAAGTGTCCTTGTGGCATCGCCATCGGAATGCAGCACATGATCGAGGCCGCGCACATGGTGACGAACACGACGTTCGGCGGCAAGCCGAGCACCCGCGCCGGCGCGCCGTCAGGCGCCAATTGTGGCGTGGGGTGGATGACTTCCGGCGGCATCCGAAAAAAGAACAGCGCGATCGGGATGACGATCGCGCATTCGAGCGCGGCGTACCACAGCATGGTCTCGCGCCAGCCGAAGGTGGCGATGGCGCGTTCGAACACCGCCGGCCAGAAAGCGCCGGCCAGATACGTGCCGCTTGAGATCAGCGCCAGCGCCGAGCCGCGCCGTTTGTCGAACCAGCGGCTGACATAGACATAAAGCGGCGCGTTGATGCCGCCGAGCCCGATCAGGCCGATGAACAGGCCGTGGCCGACCCAGAGCGGCCAGGATGGGCCGAGACTCGACAGCGACAGGCCGACGGCGATCATCAGCGAGCCGAAGGCGACGGTCCACCGCGTGCCGACCCGGTCGGCGATCCGGCCCATCATGATGCCGCCGATGCCGGAGCCGAGCCAGGCCAGCGCGCTGGCGAGCGCGGGAATCGAACGCACGCCGGCGACCTCGGCGGCGATGTCTTTCAGCGCGACCGCGGTGATCCAGGCGGCGCCGAACGACATCATCAGCGCGCACAGAGCTGCGCCCGCGACGACCCAGGAGGCTTTCGATTCGATCGAGGACGAAGGAGATTGCAACATGGACAAGGTCACCCGGCTGGACGACCCTTTTACAGGGTGCCCAAGTTTTGACCAGCGCCCTTCGCAGAGGGCTGCCTTGCGCCAATTTCGAATTTTGCAATGCGAAAGAAAAGCGTCCGGCGCGACTACACACCGAACGGATAAGTGTCCGGCAGTCCATTTGTCTCCGCCGTTTTCAACGGCGTCACCGCGTCGGTTTCGTCGAACCAGATATATTCGTCGAACTGGCGCGGCAGCACCGCCTCGAAGTAATGGCTGGCGCGCTCGGTTTCCGGCCGGTAGATCACGCCGATGGCGCGTTCGAGATGCGGTTTCAATAAGCCTTGCGCATGGGCGCGGTTTTGATCGCGCAACGGCAACATGAAGCGCGGAATCCCGGCGTCATGGCATAGCCGCTCGTAGCTGTGCTCAAGCGACGGCCGTACGGTTTTGACTTCCATCGGGCCGTCCCATTCGGTGGCGGCGGCGACCGTGCCATGGTCGGTGCCGAAGCCGATGGCGTAGCAGGCGTCGCCGAATGCCTGGCGGCACAATTGCCCGATATTGTGTTCGCCGCGCGCCGACATTTCGGTCGCCGACGCGTCGCCGATGTGGGAATTGTGCGCCCAGATAATGCCCTTGCTGTCGTCGCCGTAATGCGCCAGCAGGTTCTTAAAGGTTCCGAACATGTGTTCGTCGCGCAAATTCCACGATGCGCGCGAGCCATAATACATGATGCGGTAATAGCGCTCGGCATTGGCCACCAGCCGCGCATTCTGCACCGCGTCGAGGAAGCGCTCGCCGTCATAGGTGGCATAAGTGTGCTGCTTGGCCAGCAGGTCTTTCAGCGTGCGCACGACATCGTCTTCGCAGGTCGGATAACGGCCCGACAGTGCGGCGCGCCCGTAGGTGGCGGGGTCGGATTGCCACGGCGTCAGGCAACCGTAACGCTCGCGCGCGACCTTGGCGGATTCCGGGTCGACCTTGTCGAGATAACCGAGCACGGAATCGATCGAATTATACAGGCTGTAAAGATCGAGGCCGTGAAACGCGACCCGGTCGTGCGGCTTGATGCTGACATTGTGGCTACGCAGCCAGACGATGAAGGCGCGCACTTCGTTGTTGCGCCACATCCAGGTCGGAAAGCGGGCAAAGGCCGTCCATTCTGATTGCGGCACCTCGCGATGGCGCACGTAATGATCGATGTGGGTGGCGTCCGGCCAGTCGCCTTCGATGGCGATGAAGTTGAAGCCCTTACGTTCGATCAGCGCGCGCGAGATGCGCTCGCGCATCCGGTAAAACTCCGAGGTGCCGTGTGAGGCTTCGCCGATCAGCACAACGCGAGAATCGCCGATCCGGCCGAGCAGGGCGTCGAGATCGGCGTCCTCGATCGACTCGAACGGTTCGGCGGCGTCGGCGATCATCTCCGCCAGCGATTTGTCGCGCAAGGCGGTGACGTGGCGCGGCGCGGCGCGACGGTGCCTCGCTCTCCCAGCCTTGTTCGCCGAGCAACGGCACGAAGCGGACATCGGCCAAATCTTCGCTTTGATATTCGGTGTCGGACAGGCGCGTGACCCGCACCAGTTCCTGAACGCTGATTTGACTGCCGACCGGAATCACCAGGCGGCCGCCGATCTTGAGCTGGCTGCGCAGGGACTCCGGAATTTTCGGGCCACCGGCGGCGACCACGATGGCGTCATAAGGCGCGTGCTCGGCCCAGCCGAGGGTGCCGTCGCCATGCAGCACATGGACGTTGTCGTAGCCATTGTTGGCCAGCACCGTGGCCGCCTTTTCGGCGAGCTGGCCGATGCGCTCGACGGTGTAAACGTTGCTGGCGATTTCCGACAGGACCGCGGCGGCGTAACCGGAGCCGGCGCCGATCTCTAAAACCTTTTCGCCGCCCCTGAGCCGCAGCGCCTCGGCCATCAGCGCGACGATATAAGGCTGCGAGATCGTCTGCTCGGCGTCGATCGGCAGCGGGGCATCTTCATAGGCAAATTCGCGCAAATGCTCGGGCAAAAATGCCTCGCGGGGCACGCGCGCGCATGGCGTCAAGCACCAACTCGGACCGCACACCGCGGGCGTGGATATGATGTTCGACCATATCCTGGCGGAGCTTGCCGAAGTCGGGTGGGGACTTTTTCTGTGCAAGGGCCATTTTTAAATTAGGCGGCCATGCGCGGCCGGTTTCCTTGCGCCAAGTCAAAAATCGGCCGTCATGCGGCCTGTTGCATTGCGCCAAAATGCGTCAAAGGCTGGCTTGTGGAAATTTCCTTCTGACTGCCATGCTGGAAACGAAATTGACCGCAAGGCTCTGAGGTGTAAGCTTTTATTTTGGTTTCAGCCGCTTTGCGTCGGGTCGCCGCTGCCTATATGACAGAGGTATCGGCGCCGGTTTTGATGCCGCGACACGACTCCTGCGAAATTCGCGCCCAGCCAGCTCAAAAGGCTCATCATGACGCTTAAACCGGTCAGCCTTGACGACAAATATGACCTGACCCAGTCGCACGTGCTGGTGACCGGCTATCAGGCGCTGATCCGCGCCATTTTGATGCAAAAGGAGCGCGACCGCCGCGCCGGCCTCAACACCGGCGGCTTTCTCACCGGCTATCGCGGCTCGCCCCTTGGGGGGCTCGATCAGCAGTTCATGCGTGCGGGCCGCGAATTGGCCGCCGCCGACGTCAAATTCCAGCCGGGGCTGAACGAGGAACTGGCCGCCACCGCCGTTTGGGGCGCGCAACAGGCCGAACTTGCGCGGCGAGGGCACGTTCGATGGCGTGTTCGGGCTCTGGTACGGCAAGGGCCCCGGCGTCGACCGGTCCGGCGACGTGTTCCGCCACGCCAATCTCGCCGGCACCTCGAAGAACGGCGGCGTCCTGGCGCTGATGGGCGACGACCACACCGCCGAATCCTCGACCACCGCGCATCAGTCCGAATTCCATTTCGTCGACGTCATGATGCCGATCCTCAATCCGGCCGGCGTGCAGGAGATCATCGACTACGCGCAATATGGCTGGGCGATGTCGCGCTTCACCGGCACCTGGACCGCGCTCAAATGCATGCATGAGACGGTGGAGTCGACCGGCGTGGTCGACGGTTCGCTCGACCGGCTCAACATCGTCATCCCGACCGATTTCCAGATGCCCGAGGGCGGGCTCAATGTCCGGCTCACCGACACCATTCTCGGCCAGGAAGCGCGTCTGCACGACTACAAGCGCGACGCCATTCTGGCTTTCGTGCGCGCCAACAAGCTCAACAAGATGATCACCTCGGGCGGGCGCGATCCGAAGATCGGCATCATCACCACCGGCAAAGCCTATCTCGACGTTCGCCAGGCGTTCGACGAACTCGGCCTCGACGAACTCAAGTGCAACGACCTCGGCATTCGCCTGTTCAAGATCGGCTGCGTCTGGCCGATCCCGCACGACGAACTCATCGACTTCGCCAAGGGTCTCGATCTGATCATCGTGGTCGAGGAAAAGCGTTCGCTGATCGAAGTGCAGGTGCGCGAAGAACTCTACGGCACCGCCAATCAACCGGTTTGCGTCGGCAAGAAGGATGAGCAAGGCAACTGGCTGTTCCCGGTCAAGGGCGCGCTCGACGCCAATGACGTCGCCATCGCCATCGGCGAGCGGGTGCTCAAATTCGGCGCCAATGACGAAATGGCCGCCAATGTCGCGCGGCTGAAGTCGGCGCAGCAGACGCTCAAGGAAACCACCGACGTCGCGTTGCGCATTCCTTATTTCTGCTCGGGCTGCCCGCACAATTCCTCGACCCGCGTGCCGGAAGGCAGCCGCGCCTATGCCGGCATCGGCTGTCACTTCATGTCGCAATGGATGGACCGCAAGACGCTCGGCTTTACCCAGATGGGCGGCGAGGGCGCCAACTGGATCGGCGAAGCGCCGTTCTCCAAGCGCGGCCACGTGTTCCAGAATCTCGGCGACGGCACCTATAACCATTCCGGCTATCTCGCCATTCGCGCCGCCATCGCCTCCGGCGTGACCATGACCTACAAGATTCTGTACAACGACGCGGTCGCGATGACCGGCGGCCAGCACCATGAAGGTTCGCTGACCGTGCCGCAGATCGCCGCGCAAGTGGCCGCCGAAGGCGCCAAGCGCATCGTCGTTGTCACCGACGAGCCTTACAAATATCCGAAAGACACCGAATGGCCGCGTGGCCTGACGGTGCATCACCGCGACGAACTCGACGCCATTCAGCGCGAACTGGCGACGGTGCCGGGTGTCAGCATTCTGATTTACGACCAGACCTGCGCCGCCGAGAAGCGCCGCCGCCGCAAGCGCGGCACCTTCCCCGATCCCGACAAGCGCGTCGTCATCAACGATCTGGTTTGCGAAGG
The DNA here is from genome assembly GCA_963830125.1 of uncultured Alphaproteobacteria bacterium. Lineage (GTDB taxonomy): Bacteria > Pseudomonadota > Alphaproteobacteria > Rhizobiales > Xanthobacteraceae > Pseudolabrys. Next base: position 108,199 of record CAWHKU010000003.1, read on the forward strand.
CTGCGGCGACTGCGGCGTCAAGTCGAACTGCGTCTCGGTGCAGCCTTTGGCGACCGAATGGGGCCGCAAGCGCACCATCGATCAGTCGAGCTGCAACAAGGATTATTCCTGCGTCAACGGCTTCTGTCCGTCCTTCGTCACCGTGCATGGTGCGAAACTTAAAAAAGGCGAAGGCATCGCCGAGCCGGCCGACTGGCCGGCATTGCCGAAGCCTGAAGTGCCGCTGATCAATCATCCTTACGGCATCATCGTCACCGGCATCGGCGGCACCGGCATCGTCACCATCGGCGCCATCGTCGGCATGGCGGCGCATCTCGAAGGCAAGGGCGTCGGCGTCATCGACATGGCGGGCCTCGCGCAAAAAGGCGGCGCGGTTTACAGCCACATCCGCATCGCCAATTCGCCGGACGACATTCACGCCATTCGCGTGGCGGCGGCCGGCGCCGATCTGGTGCTGGGCGGCGATATCGTGGTCGCCGGCAACAAGAGCGTGTTGGGCGCGGTCAAGCCGGGCAACACCCACATGATCATCAACACCGCCGAATTCCTGCCCGGCGATTTTACCCGCAACGCCGATTTCTCGTTGCCGACCGAAAAGCTGCGAGCGCGCCATTGCCGGTCACGCCGGCCGCGACCGCAGTCATTTCATCGACGCGACGCGGCTGGCGACCGCGCTGCTCGGCAATTCGATCGGCGCCAATATGTTCATGCTCGGCTACGCCTATCAGAACGGCGGCCTGCCGCTGTCGCCGGAAGCGGTCGAGAAGGCGATCGAGATGAACGGCGAAGCGGTGGCGATGAACATCGCCGCCTTCCGCTATGGCCGCCGCGCGGCGGTCGATCCGCAGGCGCTTGAGTCGCTGATCGCGCCGCGGCCTGCGGAAGAAAATGACTCGCTCAAAATCTCGCAGAGCTTCGGCGAAACGGTCGAGCGCCGGGTGGCTTTCCTGACCGCCTACCAGAACGCCCGCTATGCCCGGCGCTACAAGGCTTGGGTCGACAAAGTCGTCGCCGCGGAAGCGGCCAAGGCGCCCGGCCAGACCGCGCTGTCGGAAGCGGTCGCGCGCTATCTGTTCAAGCTGATGGCCTACAAGGACGAATACGAGGTCGCCCGGCTTTACACCGACACGTCATTTGTCGAGCGCGTGAAGTCGACTTTTGCCGCCGGTAATCTGCGCTTCGAATTCCATCTGGCGCCGCCGCTTCTGGCCAAGCGCGATCCCGTCACCGGCGAGCCGAAAAAGATGTCGTTCGGCCCGTGGATGATGAAGGCCTTCGCGGTGCTGGCGAAGTTCAAGTTCCTGCGCGGCACGCCGCTCGACCCGTTCGGCTATACGCAAGAGCGCCGCACGGAGCGCAAGCTGGTAACCGAGTATCGGGCGATGCTGGAAACGGTGCTGGCCGAACTGTCGCCGGCGAACTACCCGACCGCGGTGGCGCTGGCCTCGTTGCCGGAAAAAATCCGCGGCTTCGGGCCGGTCAAGGAGCGCAGCATTGCCGCGGCCAAGGCCGAGGAAGTGGGCCTGACCGAGCAATTCGGCACCGGCGCATCGCCGTTCCTCAAGGCGGCGGAATAGTCGGTTATAAGCGGGCGCGGGCGCGAATTTTGCGCCCGCCGCGGGCCTCCCGGAGTAGACTGGCTGTACTGGTCGACCCGCGCGGAGCCGCTACGTGATTTCAGCCGAACACTTACGACAAATTGCTTTCTGGTCGGGAGAGCTTACCGAGCGCGAATTCGAGCAAGCGCGCCGCGGCATCGTCGAAAAAGCCTACGGCAAGGGCGCCTATATTTGTCATCGCGGCGACCGCCTGGATTCATGGACCGGCGTGACCGCCGGCATCGTTAAGCTCGCCACGGTGTCGCGCAATGGCAAGGCGGTGACGCTGGCCGGTTTGCGGGCCGGCGGCTGGTTCGGCGAGGGCACGATTCTCAAGAACGAGGTGCGTCAATACGATCTGGTCGCGTTGCGCGACACGCGCATGGCATTGATGGATCGCGCGACCTTCCTGTGGCTGTTCGAGAACAGCGTCGGCTTCAACCGTTTTCTGGTCAAACAATTCAACGAGCGTCTTGGTCAGTTCATTGCTTTGGTCGAATACGACCGCATGCTCGATGCGCCGGCGCGCCTGGCGCGCAACGTCGCCTGGCTGTTCAATCCGGTTTTATACCATGACCTCGAGATGCATCTCGACATCTCGCAGGAAGAGATCGGACTGCTGTCGGGCATATCGCGTCAGATGGCGAACAAGAGCCTGCAAATTCTTGAAAACAAAGGTTTGCTGCGCGTCGAGCGCGGCGGCATTACGGTGCTTGATTTAAAGGGGCTGTCGCAATACGGCGGCTGAATGAGCAACCTCGCCCGGTCACCGGAAAAACAATATGACCGCGCACATAGCCGACAACTCCCCCGCTTGTCTGTCAAGTGGCGCGTAGCGGAAATATTTTTTCACTGCGATCTTCAATCGACAAAACGGCGAGCGGCGCGGACGAAAGCCATCTTCGGCGCGTTGCCTTAATTAAAAATTGTGCGGTGCGAATAACGCGCCGGCGATGTGGGGAGAAGAGAAAGTCCGGCCGCAAGGGATCGCCGCCGGGGCAGGAAAGTGCGGCAGCGCCGCCGACGGCGCGCCGGTGAATTGCGATTTGGTGAGCTAGCAGAATAATTTAGCCACCTGTTTGTGACCACTTTCCGCGTTGGTGGAGCTTGACCGGGCTCTGGCAGTGTTTTCATATCGAGATAACAAGACCGCCCAAAGGGCGGCGAGGGGACGGAGATGGGCCGGTGCCGCAAGCGCCGGCTGAATGGGAGGATGAAGCTGTGGCGTCAAGCGCTTCCGCGGTGGCGGATACGTTTCCTAAGCTATTGATTCGCAACGCACAATTGTACGGGTCCCGGCCGTCTATGCGGCACAAGGATCTCGGCATTTGGCAGACCTGGACCTGGGAGCAGGTGCTGGAGATCGTGCGCGCCTATGCCATTGGCTTGCACAATCTCGGTCTCAAGCGCGGCGAAACCATCGCCATTGTCGGCTCCAACCGGCCGAAGCTTTATTGGTCGGTGATGGCGGCGCAGATGCTGGGCGCGATCCCGGTGCCGGTTTATGCCGACGCGGTCGCCGACGAACTCGTCGTTCGTGCTGGCCCATGCCGAGGTGCGCTTTGCCGCCGTCGAGGATCAGGAACAAATCGACAAGATTCAATCGGTTCTGGAGCGGCTGCCGAAGCTCGAACTGATGCTCTATGACGAAACGCGGGGCTTGCGCGACTACGACCACGCCAAGCTGCGGTCGATGGACGATGTCATCGCCGACGGCCGCAAGGCGCTGAGCCAGCGATCCCAAGCTCGGCGCATGGCTCGACGCCGAGGTCGCCGCCACCAAAGGCTCCGATCCTTCGATCATCCTTTATACCTCCGGCACCACCGGCACGTCGAAAGGCGTCGTTCTGTCGGGTGAGCGTTCGATCAAGGCGGCAACCGACACCGTCGCCTTCGACAAATTGAACGAATACGACGTCGCGCTGGCTTATCTGCCGATCGCCTGGGTCGGCGATCATTATCTCAATTACGCGCAAGGGCTGGTTGCCGGTTTCTGCACGGCCTGTCCGGAAAGCGCCGACACCGCGATGTCGGACCTGCGTGAGATCGGGCCGAGCTTCTATTTCGCGCCGCCGCGCACGCTCGAGGTGCTGCTCACGCGCGTGATGATCCGCATGGAGGATGCCAGCGCTCTAAAGCGCAAGATGTTCCACTATTTCCTCGGCGTCGCGCGCAAATACGGCGAACGTATCTTGAACGGTCAGTCGGTGCCGCTGACCGGCCGGCTGCTCTATTGGCTCGGCAACGTTCTGGTTTATGCGCCGCTGAAAAACGTGCTCGGCTTCTCGCGCGTGCGCGTCGCCTATACCGCCGGCGAAGCGATCGGCCCGGACCTGTTCGCGTTCTATCGTTCGATCGGGCTTAACCTGAAACAGCTGTACGGCCAGACCGAAGCCTTCCTCTACGTCACCGCGCAGCCGGACGGCGAAATTTATTCCGACACCGTCGGGCCGGCCTCTGCCCGAATGTCGACATTCGTATCGCCGACAATGGCGAGGTGCTGTTCAAGTCGCCCGGCATGTTCACCGGCTATTTCAAGGACGCCGAAAAGACCGCCGAAGCGATGACGCCGGACGGCTATGTCATGACCGGCGATGCCGGTTATTTCGACGAGAAGACCGGCCACCTGAAAATCATCGACCGCGCCAAGGATGTCGGCAAGCTCAATGACGGCACGCTGTTTCCGCCGAAATACATCGAGAACAAGCTCAAATTCTTCTCCAATATCCGCGAAGCGGTCGCCTATGGCGACGGGCGCGACTTCGTCACCGTCATGCTCAATATCGATCTGACGGCGGTCGGAAGCTGGGCCGAGCGCAACAACGTTTCCTACAGCTCCTACCAGGAACTCGCCGGCCACCCGCTGGTTTACGACATGCTGGAAAAGAACGTTGCGGAAGTGAACCGCGTCGCTGGCCGCAAGACAAGATGTTGGCCGGCGCGCAGATCAAGCGCTTCCTGGTGCTGCACAAGGAACTCGACGCCGACGACGGCGAATTGACGCGCACGCAGAAGGTCCGCCGCGGCTTTGTCGCCGAGCGCTACGCGCCGCTGGTCAAGGCGCTCTATGACGGTTCCGAGCGAAGCCGACATTTCGACCGAAGTGACGTTCGAGGACGGCCGCAAGGGCACCATCAGCGCGCGCGTCAAAATTCGCGACATGGCGCCGGTTGTGCCGCCGATGGAGAAGGCGGCATGAGAGCGCCCGGCGGACCTGACAAGCCGCGGTCGGCGACGTGCTGTTGTCGGTGGAAGACGTCTCGCTGTCGTTCGGCGGCGTCAAGGCGGTGAGCGACGTGTCGTTCGACATTCGCAAAGGCGAAATCCGCGCCATCATCGGCCCGAACGGCGCCGGCAAGACCTCGATGCTCAACGTCATCAACGGCTTTTATCATCCGCAGCAGGGCCGCATCACCTTCAAGGGCGAGACGCGCGCCAAGATGCGCCCGCATGACGCCGCGCATGGCGGCATCGCGCGCACCTTCCAGAACGTCGCGCTGTTTCGCGGCATGTCGGCGCTCGACAACATCATGGCCGGGCGCACGCTCAAGATGCATGTCAACTTCTTCTGGCAATTGCTGCGCTACGGGCCGGCGATGCGCGAAGAGGTCGAACATCGCCGCCGCGTCGAGGACATCATCGACTTCCTCAAGATCCAGGAAATCCGCCGCACCCCGGTCGGCCGTCTGCCTTACGGCCTGCAAAAGCGGGTCGAACTCGGCCGCGCGCTGGCGATGGAGCCGGAACTGCTGCTGCTCGACGAGCCGATGGCCGGCATGAACATCGAAGAGAAGGAAGACATGTCGCGCTTCATTCTCGACATGAACGATTATTTCGGCACCACCGTCGCGCTGATCGAGCACGACATGGGCGTGGTGATGGATCTGTCCGACCGGGTGGTGGTGCTCGATCACGGCGTCAAGATCGCCGACGGCACGCCCGACGAGGTCAAGAGCAATCAGGCGGTGATCGACGCCTATCTCGGCGTGGCGCACTGAGGAATAGCCTATGGACATTCTCTACAGCATCTTCATCGACCCCTTCGTGCAGATGGCGCAGGCGCCCGATCTGCTCGGCGCAGACGCTGTGGGAAGGGCTGGTCGGCGGCATGCTCTATGCGCTGATCGCGCTCGGCTTCGTGCTGATCTTCAAGGCCTCCGGCGTGTTCAATTTCGCGCAAGGCATCATGGTGGTGTTCGCCGCGCTGACGCTGGTCGGCCTGCATGATGCCGGCGTGCCGGCCTTCTTGGCGCTGGCGCTGACGATCGGCGTGATGTTCGTGCTGGCCTTCACGGTCGAGCGCGTCGTGCTGCGGCCGCTGGTCAATCAGCCCGACATCATTCTGTTCATGGCGACCTTCGGCATCACCTATTTCCTGATCGGCTTCGGCGAATTCGTGTTCGGCGGCGATCCGAAAGTGATGATCACCGACGATCTTTATCTTCCCAAGGGCTCGATCAACGTCAAGATGCTGGGCGGCATGGTCAGCTTTCAACGGCTCGATATCGTCGCGGCGATCGTGGCCTCGTTGATGGTGGCGGGCTTGGGCGTGTTCTTTTCCAAGACCCGCATCGGACGCGCCTTGCGCGCGGTCGCCGACAGCCATTCGGCGGCCTTGTCGGTCGGCATTTCGCTCAACCAGATCTGGGTGATCGTGTGGTTTGCCGCCGGTCTGGTCGCGCTGGTCACCGGCATTTTCTGGGGCGCGCGTTCGGACGTGTCGTTCGCGCTCGAAGTGATCGCGCTGAAAGCCTTGCCGGTGTTGATCCTCGGCGGCTTTACCTCGATCCCGGGCGCCATCGCCGGCGGGCTGATTATCGGCATCGGCGAAAAGATCGCCGAATTCTACTGGGGTCCGCTGGTCGGCGGCGGCACCGATGCCTGGTTCGCCTACGTGATCGCGCTGGTGTTCCTGCTGTTCCGGCCACAAGGCCTGTTCGGCGAAAAGATCATCGAGCGGGTATAAGGACAAGACAATGCTGTACCGCGAGGCCGGCCAATTCAAAACCACTTACGCCAGCGATCAGGCGATCTTTCCGATATTGCAGGATCGCATTGGCATCGCCGTCATTCTGGCGGCCGCAATCGCATTGCCGCTGTTTGCCAACGACTTCATCGTCAACGCGGTGATGATCCCGTTTCTGATTTTTTCGCTGGCGGCCATCGGCCTTAATCTGCTCACCGGTTATACCGGGCAATTGTCGCTCGGCACCGGCGCCTTCATGGGTGTCGGCGCCTATGCCTGCTACAAACTGACCTCGATCTGGCCCGACGTGAACATCATCATCTGGGTGGTCTGTTCCGGTTTTTTCTCGGCGGCGGTCGGCGCGGTATTCGGCCTGCCGTCACTGCGCATCAAGGGCTTTTATCTGGCGATCGCGACACTGGCCGCGCAGTTTTTCCTGGAATGGTGCTTCATCCGCATTCCATGGCTTTATAACAACAATATTTCCGGCGCCATCGAAGTGCCGCAGCGCGAACTGTTCGACATCATCGTTACCGGCCCGCGCGCTACCGCCGAGACGCGTTATTACATCGTGCTCGGGCGTCGTCGTGGCGATGACCTGGGTCGCCTCCAATCTGATGCATGGCCGTATCGGCCGGATCTGGATGGCGGTGCGCGATATGGACATCGCCGCCGAGCTGATGGGTATTCGCCTGCTGCCGACCAAGTTGATGGCCTTCGCCGTTTCATCGTTCTACTGCGGGGTGGCCGGGGCGCTGATGGTATTCCTGTGGTACGGTGGCGCGGAGCCTGCGGTGTTCAACATCAACCAGAGCTTCACGATTCTGTTCATGGTCATCATTGGCGGTCTCGGCAGCCTGCTCGGCGCGTTTCTGGGTGCGGCATTGATCTATATCCTGCCGATCGTCCTGCGTTTCGTGCCGGAATTGCTCGGATTGAAAATGCATGCGGCGACCGTCGAGCACATCACGTTCATGATCACTGGGGCGCTGATTATCTTCTTCCTGATCGCGGAACCGGCCGGTCTGGCGCGGCTTTGGCAGATCGGCAAACAGAAATTGAGGGTCTGGCCGTTTCCGTATTGATGGCGCAAACTGAGACCAATTTCCGACCGTGGCCTTCGGCCGCGGCCTGCGAAATCGCCCGGCAAAGAATTCGGGCGACTGTGAAACCAGAGGCGCGCCAGCAACGGCGCGAACCAAAGGGAGGAACGTGATGAAGGCAAGAAAAATAACAAGACAATTGTTTGTCGGAATTGCCTGTGCGGGCTTGGTGGCGACCGCGGTCTATGCCAGCAAAGCGCAGGCGGCAGACACAATCTACGTGCCGCTGTTTACCTATCGGACCGGCGCTTACGCCAATTCCGGCATTCCGATTGCCAACGGCATGCATGATTACCTCACCATGCTCAATGAGCGTGACGGTGGCATCGGCGGCGTCAAGCTCAACGTCGAAGAATGCGAAACCGGCTACGATACCAAGAAAGGCGTGGAGTGCTGGGAATCGATCAAGGATAAGCATCCGACGGTCGTCAATCCGTTCTCGACCGGTATCACGCTGCAACTGATCCCGAAGGCTGGCGGTCGACAAGATTCCGATTTTGTCGATGGCCTACGGTCTGTCGGCGGCCGCGGTCGGTAAGGACTTCCCCTGGGTGTTCAACCCGCCGGCCACCTATTGGGACGGCATGTCGATGATCATCCGCTACATCGGCAACAAATCGGGCGGTCTCGCCAAGCTCAAGGGCAAGACCATCGGCTTCATCTATCTCGACGCCGGTTACGGCCGCGAGCCGATCCCGCTGCTCCAGCAACTGGCCAAGGACTACGGCTTCAAGGTGAAGCTCTATGCCGTGGCCGGCAAGGAAATGCAGGATCAGTCCGGTCAGTGGCTGGCCGTGCGCCGCGATCGTCCGGACTGGATGATCATGTGGGGCTGGGGCGCCATGAACCCGACCGCGGTCAAACGCGCCTCGGAAAACGGCTACCCGATGGATCACTTCATCGGCATCTGGTGGTCGGGCTCGGATGACGATGCCCGTGGCGGCGGTCAAGGCGGCCAAGGGCTATCTCGCGCTCAACTTCTAGGGCCTTGGCGACAAATACCCGGCGATCCAGGACATCAAGAAATACGTCGTGGACAAGGGCAAGAGCCAGGTCGAGAAGGACAAGTTCGCGGACACCTTCTACAACCGCGGCGTCTACAACACCGTGCTGGTGGCGGAAGCCATCCGCAATGCGCAGAAGCTGTCGGGCAAAAAAGTCGTGACTGGCGAAGACGTCCGCCGCGGTCTGGAAACCCTGCACATCACGGCGGCGCGCTGGAAGGAACTCGGCTTCCCCGGGTTTGCCGCGCCGTTGACCGGCATCAGCTGCGCCGACCACTCCGGTCACCAGCCCGCTTATATGCAACAGTGGGATGGCGCCAAGTGGGTCGAAGGTGTCCGACTGGATCGAGCCGATGAAGGACAAAGTCGGTCCGATGCTCGATGCGGCCGCCAAGGACTACGTCGAGAAGAACACCGGCTGGCCGAAGCGCACCGAGGCTTGCGACAAGGCTATGTAAGTTGACGTTTTTCGAAACGACAAAGACCTCTCCCCGTTCGCGGGGAGAGGATCGCTTTTGGAGCGTGACCCATGTCGACTGCCGAACACACGACCGCCGCGACGCCCGCGCCTGCCGCGCAGGCTGAGAAGATCCTGTCGGTCAACAATATCGAAGTGATCTACGATCACGTCATTCTGGTGCTCAAGGGCGTCTCGCTCGATGTGCCGAAGGGCGGCATCGTTGCGCTGCTCGGCGCCAATGGCGCCGGCAAGACCACGACATTGAAGGCTATTTCCAATCTGTTGCGTGCCGAACGCGGCGACGTCACCAAGGGTTCGATTTTGTTCGAGGGTGACGAGGTGCAGAACCTGTCGCCGAACGAACTGGTGCGGCGCGGTTGTATTCAGGTGATGGAAGGCCGCGGCTGCTTCGGCCATCTCACCATCGAAGAGAATTTGCTGACCGGCGCCTTTACGCGGCGCGACGGCAAGGCCGCGATCAAGCGCGACATGGAAATGGTCTATGACTATTTCCCCAAGCTCTCCGAACGGCGCGGCTCGCTCGCCGGCTACACCTCGGGCGGCGAACAGCAGATGTGCGCGGTCGGCCGCGCGCTGATGTCGCGCCCGAAGATGATTTTGCTCGATGAGCCGTCGATGGGCCTAGCGCCGCAGATCGTCGAAGAGATTTTCGAAATCGTCAAAGATCTCAATTCGCGCGAAGGCGTATCGTTCCTGCTGGCCGAACAGAACACCAATATGGCGCTGCAATATGCGCGCTACGGCTATATTCTGGAAAATGGCCGCGTGGTGATGGACGGCGACGCCAAATCGCTGGCCGACAACGAGGACGTCAAGGAATTCTATCTCGGCATCTCGGAAGGTCGCCGCAAATCGTTCCGCGACGGCAAGCATTATCGGCGCCGCAAGCGGTGGCTGGCGTAGGAAACATGCCGGACCACTACGATCATCTCGAAACCCGCAATCCGACGCTGCGTGAAAGCGAAGAATGCGCGGTGCTGCACGGCGTCGTCGCCCATGCCATGAAGGCGCCCGGCTGGGCCAAACATCTCGCTGGCATCGACCCGCGCTCGATCACCTCGCGCGAAGCGCTCGCCACGCTGCCGGTGCTGCGCAAAGCCGACATCGCGGCGCTGCAAAAAGAAAATCCGCCGTTCGGCGGTCTCAATGTCACGCCGCCCGGCAAGGCCAGGCGGTTGTTGATGTCGCCCGGCCCGATTTTCGAGCCGGAAGGCCATGGCGCCGACTGGTGGGGCGCGGCGCGCGCCTGTTTCGCCGCCGGCTTCCGCGCCGGCGACATCGTGCACAACAGCTTTGCCTATCACCTGACGCCCGGCGGTTTCATCCTGGAGTCGGGCGCGCATGCGCTTGGCTGCGCGGTCATTCCCGGCGGCGTCGGCAATACCGAGCAGCAACTCGACGCCATCGCGCATTACAAGCCGTCGGCCTATATCGGCACGCCGGATTTCTTGAAAATCCTGCTCGATACCGCGCAAAAGACCGGCAAGGACGCATCCTCGTTTAAGCGCGGCCTGGTGTCGGGCGCGGCTTTGCCGGGCTCGCTGCGCGAGGAGTTGCGGTCGCGCGGCGTCGCCGTCGTGCAGTGCTATGCCACCGCCGAACTCGGCGTCATCGCCTACGAGTCGGAGGCGATGCAGGGCATGATCGTCAACGAAAGCGTCATGCTTGAAATCGTCCGGCCCGGCACCGGCGATCCGGTCGCCGAAGGCGAGGTCGGCGAGGTGGTCGTGACCTCGTTCAATCCCGACTATCCGATGATCCGGCTCGGCACCGGCGATTTGTCGGCGATCCTGCCGGGCGTCTCGCCCTGCGGGCGCACCAATGCCCGCATCAAGGGCTGGATGGGCCGCGCCGACCAGACCGCCAAGGTCAAGGGCATGTTCGTGCATCCCAAGCAGATCGCCGAAGTCGCCGCGCGCCATCCCGAACTCGGCCGGCTGCGGCTGGTGGTCGGCCGCGCCGCCGAGCAGGACACCATGACGTTGCGGCGGAATGCGCCACGTCCGATGCGGCGCTGGCCGCGGCGGTTGCCGCCACCGTTGCAGTCGGTGACCAAGCTCAAGGGCGTCGTGACACTGGTCGCGCCGGGCACGTTTGCCGAATGACGGCAAGGTGATCGCGGACGAGCGGCCGGTGGGGTAGGGCGCTCTTGACCGCGCCGCGTCATTTCCCGCTGATTGCGGCTATGAATGCCGCCAACATCGCCAATCCCCATCTCCCGCCAGACCACCCGCCGATACCATCGCGCCGGATCGGCGTGCTGCTGGTCAATCTCGGCACGCCCGACGCCACCGACTATTGGTCGATGCGGCGCTATCTCAAGGAATTTCTGTCCGACCGCCGGGTGATCGAGGAAAACCGCCTGAAGTGGTGGCTGGTGCTCAACCTGATCATCCTGACGGTGAGGCCGGCCCGCAAAGGCCGCGACTACGACAAGATCTGGAACAAGGACCGCAACGAATCCTTCCTCAAGACCATCACGCGCTCGCAGTCCGACAAGATCGGCGAAGCGCTCAGCGGCGACTCGCGCATCCTGGTCGACTGGGCGATGCGCTACGGCAATCCGTCAATCAAGTCGCGGCTCGACGCCATGCAGCAGGCCGGTTGTGACCGCATTCTGATCGTGCCGCTTTATCCGCAATATGCCGCCGCCACCTCGGCCACCGTTTGCGACAAGGCGTTCGAAGCGCTGACGCAAATGCGCTGGCAGCCGTCGGTGCGCATCGCGCCGGCTTATTTCGACCGTCCGGCCTATATCGAGGCGCTGGCGACGTCGCTGGAAGAGAACTTCGCCAAACTCACTTTCAAGCCGGATGTCATCCTGGCCTCGTTCCACGGCATGCCGCAGGAATACCTCGAGAAGGGCGATCCCTATTACTGCCAGTGCCATGCGACCGCGCGGCTGTTGCGCGAGCGGCTCAAGCTCGACGACAAGCAATTGATGATGACCTTCCAGTCGCGCTTCGGCCCGGCCGAATGGCTCAAGCCCTATACCGACGCCACCGTGAAAGCATTGGCCGAACGCGGCGTGAAAAATCTCGCGGTGATCACGCCCGGTTTCTCGTCCGATTGCCTGGAGACGCTGGAAGAAATCGCAATGGAAAATGCCGAGATCTTCCGGCACGCCGGCGGCGAGAACTTTGCCGCCATTCCGTGCCTCAATGACAGCCCCGGTGGCATCGCGGTGATCCGCGACGTGGTGATGCGCGAATTGCAGGGCTGGCTTTAGCGCGCCGCCGCATATCGGGGCCGGGCAGGCCGCGCCCGCGCCAGCCATCAACACCTCGTTAACCATAGCCCTTTAACGTCCGTTAACCACTTCCCGCCGGTTTTCGCGGGCAGCGCGCGGTGGCGCGCGCATGCGGGCCGGAACTAGGAGGCTGAGGACTGAAAGTGCTGCGCCTTCCTCGCCCATTTCCGGCCGCGCCCTTGGGCGCCGGTCTGCTGACGGCCGCCTGCGGGCTGGCTCTCGGCATGGCGATGGGTTCGGGCGCGGCGCGGGCGCAGACGGCGACAATCCCGAGCTATACCGATCCGTTGACGCCGAAGCTGTCGGTCGATCCGCGCAAGCCGCCGCGCTTTCAGACCTTCAGCCGGCCGGAGCAGGCGCAATTGGGGCCGCCGCCGAATTTTGCGCCACCGCCTTCAGGTGCCGGCGACACCGGCTTCGATGCGACCAACAGCCGAAAAGCCGAGGCCAAGAAAAAGGCCAAGACAACATCAAAACGAAAACCGGCGACCAGCCCCCGGACGGCGGCCACGACGCCTGTCGCGCCCGCGGTGCCTGTTGTCTCGCCGTACCAGAAGCCGTTTCAGGCGACCGGCAACGGCGTCTATGCGTCGGCGCGCGCCGAGCCCGAGGCGGCGATGGTCCCGATCCGCAAAGGCCCGCCCCAAGCGCAAGACCGCCGAGGCCGACGACCCTTACGCGCCGCTCGGCCTGCGCGCCGGCGCTTTCACGCTGTTTCCTGCGATTGAACTGAGCGGCGGCTACGACACCAATCCGCAGCAAAGCACCGATGCCAAGGGCGCCTCGATCTATACCGTCGCGCCTGAACTCAAGGTGCAATCGAACTGGTCGCGCCACGAACTCAAAGCCGATTTGCGCGGCGGCTTTACCGGCTACAGCCCCGATACCGAGCCGACTTTGAGCCGGCCGCAATTCAACGGCAAGGCCGACGGCCGCATCGATGTGACCCGCACGACCCGCATCGATCTCGGCGGCAGCGCGCTGGTGTCGACCGACAATCCCGGCAGTCCGGATCTGCAGGCCGGCCTCGCCAAGCTGCCGATTTACACAGTGTTCGGCGGTAGCCTCGGCCTCGGCCAGAAGTTCAACCGCTTCGACCTGTCGGTCAAAGGCGACGCCGAGCGCACCGCCTATCAGGATTCGAAGCTCACCGACGGCTCGACCGCCAGCAACAAAGACCGCAACTTCAATCAATACGGCGTCACCTTGCGCGGCGGCTATGAAGTTTCGCCCGGCGTGACGCCTTTCGTCGAGGGTCGCGCCGATACCCGCAAACATGATGAAGCCACCGACGCGTCCGGTTACCAGCGCGACTCCAAGGGCCTGACCGGCAAAGTCGGCACCACCTTTGAGCTTTCGCGGCTGCTGACCGGCGAAGTCTCGGTCGGCTATACGCAACGTAATTACGACGACACGCGGCTGGATAAGCTCAGCGGGCTGATCGGCGACGCCTCGCTGGTCTGGACCGCCAATTCGCTGACCACGGTCAAGCTCACGGCCTCGTCGTCGATCGGCGAATCGACGCTCGCCGGCGTATCCGGCGTGCTTTACCGCGACGTCGGCTTGCAGGTCGACCATGCCTTCCGGCGCTGGCTGGTTGGCAATGTCAAACTCGGTTTCGGGCTCGACGACTATGTCGGTTCGTCGCGTGAGGACAAGCGTTACTCGGCCGGCGCCGGCCTGACCTACAAGCTCAACCGGACGGTCCAGTTCAAGGGCGAATTCCGCCAGGACTGGCTGCGCTCGAATGTCACCGGCAACGACTATGCCGCCAGCGTGTTTACGCTTGGCGTCAGGATCCAGCGGTAAAAGCGGCCGTTTTTCGAACCCGGTCCACGTTTCTTTGCCAGACTTGACAGAGATCAAGGCAAAATCGCCTCATTTGGCGGCTCTATCATTGGGCCCCTTATGGACGATGAGACATGAACAAGCCGATTGAGCCGAAGCAAAGCGTGGATATCCAGACGATCCTCGGCTTGGGCGCCGAGCGCGCATCGCCGTGGGTGCGCTGGCGCAAGAAGATATTGGCGGCCGCGGCGTTTGCTGTCGTTTTGCTGCTGGCAGGCTACTGGTACTTCGGCGGCAGCTCGGGTGCCGTGCGCTACGTTACGGAGCCGGCAACTCGCGGCAATCTGACCGTCATCGTGACCGCGACCGGCTCGGTCCAGCCAACCAACAAGGTCGACGTCTCCAGCGAATTGTCGGGAACGGTTCGCAAGGTTCTGGTCGACTACAATTCACCGGTCAAAGCCGGCCAGGTACTGGCCACCCTCGACACCGACAAACTGGTTGCGGCGCTCAACAGCTCGAAGGCGAAACTGGCGGCTGCCCAGGCAAAGGCCGCGGAAGCGGCGGTAACGGTTGGTGAGAAAGAACGAGAGCTCGCGCGCAATAAGGCGCTGGCCGGCACGCAGGCCGTGTCGGCCCGCGATCACGATCAGGCACAGGCAGCCTATGATCGCGCGATCACGTCTCTGGCGAGCGCCCGCGCCGATGTCGACGTTGCCGCGGCGGATGTGGATCTGGGTGAAACCAATCTGGCCAAAGCCTCGATCACGTCGCCGATCAACGGCGTCGTGCTGACGCGCAATGTCGATCCGGGTCAGACGGTTGCGTCCTCGCTGCAGGCGCCGGTTCTGTTTTCTATCGCGGAGGATTTAAAGCAAATGGAATTGCGAGTCGACGTCGACGAAGCCGACGTTGGCAAAGTCGCGGCCGGACAGAGCGCCAGCTTCACTGTCGATGCCTTTCCGAACCGAAAATTCCCCGCCACCATTCGGGAAGTACGCTTCGCTTCCGAAACGATCCAAGGTGTCGTGACCTACAAGGCAGTATTGGACATCGACAATTCCGAATTGCTGTTGCGGCCGGGCATGACGGCGACGGCGGAAATCAACGTCACTGAAGTCAAGGACGCCCTGCTGGTCCCGAATGCGGCGTTGCGTTACGCGCCGTCCGCGACCAAAAAAGGGTCGAACAGAAGTCTGCTGAGCCAGCTGTTGCCGGGTCGTCCACAATTCCGGCCTGCGACGCCACGTGAAGTTGCCGGACAAAATGGCACGGTGTGGTTGCTGCAGGACGGCCAGCCAGTGGCGGCAAAGGTTGTCATCGGCGTCAGCGACGGCAAAAATACCGAAATCAAAAGCGGCGATCTGAAGGCCGGGCAGGCGCTGATCGTCGATCAAACCGCCAGTAAGTCTTGATGGGGCGTCCACTGTGACCGACGCCGGCAGCCAGCAGCCGCTCATCGAGTTTCGCTCCGTTTGCAAGGTTTACGGCAGCGGCGACGCCGCCGTGCACGCGCTCAGCGACGTTGACCTGACGATCGAGGATGGCGAGTTTGTTTCGATCATGGGGCCATCCGGTTCCGGCAAGTCGACGGCCATGAATATCCTTGGCTGTCTCGATACGCCGACGACCGGGGATTATCGTTTCATGGGCGTCGAGGTCGGCCGCCTCGCACGGAACAAGCGTGCGATGATCCGCCGTCATATGCTCGGCTTCGTGTTTCAGGGCTTCAATCTGCTCGCCCGCACCACCGCTTTGGAAAATGTCGAGCTGCCGTTGATCTATCGCGGCATGCCCGCGGCCGAGCGGCAAAAGCTCGCGGCGCGGGCTCTTGACCGGGTCGGGCTTTCCGGACGCGGTCATCATACTTCGGCTGAGCTTTCGGGCGGACAGCAGCAGCGCGTCGCGATCGCCCGCGCCATCGTGACCGATCCCGAGGTGCTTTTGGCCGACGAGCCAACCGGCAATCTCGACACCAAGACCAGCCGCGAAATCATGGATCTGGTGACAAGCCTCAACGTCGATCAGCATATGACCGTGGTGATGGTGACGCACGAGACCGACATCGCCGCCTATGCGCGGCGGATGATCCGTTTTCTCGATGGCCGGATCGAGAGCGACGTCGTCAACAAGGAGGCCGCCTGATGCTGTACGAAGCGTTCAGGCTGGCTCTGCAGGCAATCCGGCGCAACGCGCTGCGCTCGTTTTTGACCGTGCTCGGCGTCGTCATCGGTGTCGGCGCGGTGATCGCGATGGTGACGATCGGCAATGGTACCACGGCCAAAGTGACGGCTGATCTTGCCAAGCTGGGCTCGAACCTGCTGTTCGTCAGCCCGGGGCAACACGGCCCGGGCCGGGCCAGCGCCGATGCCAAGGCATTTAATTCGCGCGATGTCGAGGCGATGCGAACGCAATTGAACGGCGTCAAGGCGGTGGCGCCGGTGGCGCAGAAATCGGTCACCATTGTCCAAGGCACCGAGAGCCGCGCCGTCGCGGTCACTGGCACCGACGATGAATATTTCATCACCCAGGACTGGCCGTTGAAATCCGGCCGGCAATTTCTTGACAACGAAATTCGCGGCGGTCGCGCGGCCTGCATTATCGGCACGACCGTGGCTGAAAAACTGTTTGGCCAGGTCGACCCGCTTGGACGCAATATTCGAGTCGACAAGGTGTCCTGCGAGGTGATCGGGCTGCTCACATCCAAAGGTCAATCGAGCTTCGGATCAGACCAGGACGACAGCGTGCTGATGCCGCTGCGCACCTTTCAACGTAGGCTGGCCGGCAACACCGATATCAGCCGCATCATGGTGTCGGCCAAGGACGGCGTCGAGACGAGCAAGGTGCAGGCCGACATCGAACGGATCCTGCGCGAGCGCCGCAATATCGCGCCTGGCAAGGAAGATGATTTTTCCGTTCGCGACATGAAGCAGATTGCTCAGACCATGGCTGGTACGACCGCAATGCTGACCGGCTTGCTCGGCGCAGTGGCGGCGGTCAGTCTGCTGGTCGGTGGCATCGGCATCATGAACATCATGCTGGTGTCGGTCACCGAGCGCACGCGTGAAATTGGCATTCGGCTTGCGATCGGCGCCTTGGAAAGCCAGGTGCTGTCACAATTTCTGGTCGAGGCTGTGGTGTTGTCGTTGTTTGGCGGCTTGGCCGGAATCCTGCTGGGCCTTGGCCTCGCGCTGATGGCGACACGCATGTTGGAGGTGCCGTTCACCGTCGATCCGCAGATCGTTTTCATCGCCTTCGCCTTTTCGGCGCTGGTGGGTGTTGTCTTCGGCTATTTCCCGGCCCGCCGTGCCGCGCGCCTCGATCCGATCGAGGCGCTGCGGCACGAGTAGCGGGTGCGCTGGCATTTCGGCCCTATTTTTTGCCGAGCATTTTTTCCAGTTCGGTGCGCAATTCCGGCGCGAGGTCGGGCCGCTCGAGAGCGTAGGCGACGTTGGCGGTGAGAAACCCGATCTTGGAGCCGCAATCGAAGCTGCGGCCATCGAATTTGAGACCGTAGAACGGCTGCTGCTTGGCTAGCGCCACCATCGCGTCGGTGAGCTGGATCTCGCCGCCGGCGCCGGCTGCCTGCTTCTCCAGCAGGTCGAACAGTTCCGGCTGCAGAATATAGCGCCCCGTAATCGACAAATTGGACGGCGCGTCCGCGGCCTTCGGCTTTTCGACCATCTGGGTGATTTCAAACGCCTTGCCCTTGGTCGCGCCGACGCCGACCACGCCGTACATGTGCACGCGCTCCATCGGCACTTCCTCGACCGCGATGATATTGGCCTTGGCGTCGAGGTCCTGCGCCGCGTCGATCATCTGCGCCAGGCAGCCGCGCGGGTGCTGCACCAGCACGTCGGGCAGGATGACCGCGAACGGTTCGTTGCCGACCAGCTCGCGCGCGCACCAGACCGCGTGGCCGAGGCCGAGCGGCGATTGCTGACGGGTGAAGCTGGTGCCGCCGGCACCCGGCAGGTCGTGTTCCAACAGTTTGAGGTCGGCTTTTTTGCCGCGCTCGACCAGCGTCACCTCGAGCTCGAACTGGCGGTCGAAATGGTCTTCGATCACGCCCTTGTTCCGTCCGGTGACGAAGATGCAGTGCTCGATGCCGGCCTGACGCGCTTCGTCGACGACGTGCTGGATCAACGGCCGATCGACGACCGGCAGCATTTCTTTCGGCATGGCTTTGGTCGCGGGCAGAAAGCGGGTGCCAAGGCCAGCGACGGGGAAGATGGCTTTGCGGATACGGTTCATCGAACGATTCATGGGTGATCGCGATCTCTCTTGGGGGCGCGGGCGGGGTCTTGAGCAGGGGGCGTGAACAAAAGACAGGCCGCGACCAAAGGTCCAGATTGAGGCCGGAATAGGCCGAACACTGCTGATAACCTTACACTATTAACGTCGTCGAAACGATTCGCTGCCCGAATGGGGCCGCTGAAACCAATAGTCGAAAAGGGCAGGCCGGTAGCGAATGCGAAAGACCCGACCCTCAATTCTGATGGCTGTTCTTGCGCTTGCATTGGCCGGTACCGCGGCTTTCGCCTATGACGACGGCGACCGCACCGGCACGATTCAGTCGGATTCGCGTGCCAATCAGCCGGATGCCAAGGCCTGGAGCGGCAAAAGCGGCGCCTCTGGCCATCCGTTGATGACGGCGGCGGCGATCCGCGCAGCGGCGGCCAATTTCCATCCCTGCCTGGAGCGGCTGGCGCCGCTGGCCAGGCGGTATGGTGTCTCGCATGCGGCGTTTGAACGCATGACGGCGCGGCTCACGCCCGACCTGCGCATCATGGATCTGCTCGACAGCCAGCCCGAGTTCACCAAAGCGGTCTGGGATTATCTCGACGTGCTGGTCAATGACGACCGGGTCGCGATTGGCCGCAGGCTCCTGCAGAAATACCGCGCGACCTTCGACGCCGCCGAGAAGGTCTATGGCGTCGACCGTTACATCATCGCCGCGATCTGGGGCGTCGAAACCAATTACGGCGAAATCGGTGGCGATCGTCCCGTGCTGCGCTCGACCGCGACTTTGGCTTGCGTCGGCCGCCGCCAGCGTTACTTCCGCGACGAGTTCGTCGCCGCGCTCGATATTCTCAACCGTGGCGACGTCAAGCCCAGCCGGTTTGTCGGTTCCTGGGCCGGCGCTTTCGGACCGACCCAGTTCATGCCGACCGCGTTCAAGCGCTACGCGGTCGATTTCGACCATGACGGCCGCCGCGATGTCATCGAACTCGATGCCCGACCTGATTGCCTCGACCGCCAACAATCTGAAAAAGGTCGGCTGGCGCAGCGGCGAGACCTGGGGCTACGAAGTCGTGGTCCCGGCGAATTTCAATTTTCTGCTGGCCGACCATCACCGCACCATGACGATCCGCGATTGGCAGCGTTACGGCATCGTGCGGGCCGGCGGTAAGGCGTTCCCGCGGCCGGACGATCAGGCCTTTCTGCTGGTGCCGGCCGGCGTTCAGGGGCCGGGTTTCCTGATGCTGCCGAACTTCAGGGCGATCATGCGCTATAATCCAGCCGAGGCTTACGCGCTGGCGATCGGCCATCTCGCCGACCGCCTGCGTGGCGGCGGGCCTTTCGTCCAGGCCTGGCCGCGCTACGAGCGGGTGCTGACCCGTGATGAGCGGCTGGAGCTGCAGCAACGGCTGGAGCAGCATGGCTTCGACGTCGGCGAGCCGGACGGCCGCCTCGGCGCCAAGACCCGCGCGGCGCTGCGCGATTTCCAGGTCAAAATCGGCCGGGTTCCGGACGGATTTGCCTCCGCTGGCGTGCTGGAGCGGTTGCGCCGGCGCTGATCGTTAAGGTTGCTCCGGGCCGTCCTTCGAGTTGACATTTTTCCCGGGCTATTGGCCCATGCCTGACGGCGGGGCCGGATTTCGGCCTTGCGGCCGGTTAAGAGACACGGACGTTGGCAATGGATCGCAAGACCCGGTTTTCGCGCTGGCTGTTTGGCATGGTCGTTCTGGCTGTGGCCGAATGCGCCGGCGTCGCCGTGGTCCAGACCGCCTTTGTCGATACAGCCCAGGCCCAGAGCCGGTCGCGCCGCGGCGGTGGCGGCGGGTTTTTTCGAACAACTGTTCGGCATTCATCCCCAGCCGCGTTTCAACGAGCGGCAAAGGGAGTCGGCGCCGGCCGATTATTCGCGCGCGCCGTCGCCACGCAAACCGGATCCGAAAGCCGAGCCGGTCGAACCGACGACCTCGATCGTTGTTATGGGCGACGGCATGGCCGATTGGCTGGCCTACGGTCTGGAAGATGCATTTTCCGACTCGCCGGAAATCGCCGATCGTCCGCGAGAGCAAAGCCCATTCCGGCCTGCTGCGTTACGATTCCAAAAGCGATCTCGATTGGTGGGACGCCGCGCGCGAAATTCTCGCCAAAAACAAAGCCAATTATGTCGTGATGATGCTCGGCGTCAGCGACCGCCAGAATATCCGCGAAAAGGACATCGTGCCGGAGCCCGAGAAGAAGGGCGCCGACAAAAAAGACGGCGAGGCGGCCGGGCCTAGAGTCGATCGTCGCGCCGGAGCCGCCGGCGGCCAAGAAGATCCAATGGCGTCGTCGAGTTTCGGTCCGACCGATGGGAAAAAGATTATTCCCGCCGCATCGACCGGACCGTCGCCGCGCTCAAGAGCAAAGGCGTGCCGGTGTTCTGGGTCGGCTTGCCGTCGATCCGCGGCACCAAGTCGACCGCCGACGCGGTCTATCTCAATGAACTGTATCGCGCGCGCGCCGAACGCGCCGGCGCGGTCTATATCGATATCTGGGACGGCTTCGTCGACGAAGCCGGCAAGTACTCGTCCTATGGTCCGGACTATGAGGGCCAGAAGCGCCGGCTGCGTTCGGGCGACGGCGTCTATTTTACCAAATATGGCGCGCGCAAACTGGCGCATTACGTCGAGCGCGAGATTCGCCGCTACATGAACAATCGCGGGCCGATCGCCTTGCCGTCCGGCCCGATGGGGCCGGTGCCGGCTACCGGTCCGGTGGAGCGGCCCTTGGCCGGGCCTGTGGTGCCGCTGACTGTGACGACCGGCAATAACGAGCAACTCTTGGGCGGCGCCGGTGCGGCGGCCGAACGGACCGACGCGACCGCCACCAAAGTGCTGGTCAAGGGTGATGCGGTTGCAGCGCCGATCGGACGGGCCGACGATTTTGCCTGGCCGGTGGGGAGCGACGCCAACAAACCGGCGTCTGATACGGCCGCTACGGCTTCGCCGGTCAAAACTGCGCCTGCCACCGCGACGCCAGCCAAGCCGGCACAAGACAAACCCGCATTAGACAAGGTGGCGCCAAGTAAACCATTGGCCGTGGTTACGCCGCCGGTCGCCGCGCCGCCAAAGGCGGCGGCGCTGTCAGAACCGGCCAAAGTTGTCGCTCCGGCTAAGCCGGCTGAACCGGTGATCGCCAAACCGGAACCGATCATGACGCCGGAGCCGGTCGCGGCCGCGCCGGCATCCAAGCCGGACGCCAAGGTTCAAACGAAGCTTGAAGCCAAACCAGAAACCAAGCTGGAGCCGATGCCGGAATCGAAGCCGGCGCATAACGCGGTGGTGAAACAGAAACCAGCCAAACGGGCTGAAGCCAAACCGCATGCGCCACAGCACGCGGCGGCGCCGCGTCCGCCGCAGCGCCGGGGCTTGCCCGACGACGGTCTGTTCGGCCGCAACGGGCCGTTCGGTTTCCTTGGCCGGTAAGCCGCGGCGCCTTAGCGCGGCAGGCTGGTCGATCCCATCAGGAACTTGTCGACCGAATGCGCGCACTGGCGGCCTTCGCGGATCGCCCACACCACCAGCGACTGGCCACGGCGCATGTCGCCGGCCGCGAACACCTTCGGCACCGACGTGAGATAAGCGTCGGTATCGGCCGAGACGTTGCCGCGATTGTCGAGCGCGACGTCGAGGCCTTTCAGCATACCGTCGTGCACCGGATGCACGAAGCCCATCGCCAGCAACACCAGATCGGCTTCGATCACGAATTCGGTGCCGGGGATCGGCTTGAACTGGGCGTCGAGCCGGGCGCAATGCAGCTTCTTCACCTGGCCGTTTTCGCCGGAGAAGCTCTGCGTGCCGACCGCGAAGTCGCGTTCGACGCCTTCCTGATGGCTCGACGAGGTGCGCAGCTTGAGCGGCCAATCCGGCCAGGTCAGCAGCTTGTTCTCGTGCTCTGGCGGCATCGGCATGATTTCGAAATTGGCGACCGAGGTAGCGCCTTGGCGGATCGAGGTGCCGATGCAGTCGGAGCCGGTGTCGCCGCCGCCGATGACGACAACCTTCTTGCCGGTCGCCAGGATCGGCTCAATGTTGCCAAGCGGTTCGTTACCGTTGCGCCGGTTCTGCTGCGGCAGGAAATCCATCGCGAAATGGATGCCCTTCAAGTCGCGGCCGGGGATCGGCAGGTCGCGCGGCTTTTCCGAGCCGCCCGACAGCACGACGGCGTCGTGTTCGGCGACCAGCTTGTCGATCGCGACATTGACGCCGACATCGGCGCCGTAATGGAAGGTCACGCCTTCGGCTTCCATCTGCGCGACGCGGCGGTCGATATGGATCTTTTCCATCTTGAAGTCAGGAATGCCATAGCGCAGCAAGCCGCCGGCCTTGGCCCAGCGCTCGTAGACATGCACGTCGTGACCGGCGCGCGCCAACTGTTGGGCGCAGGCGAGGCCGGCGGGGCCGGAGCCGACGATGGCGATCTTCTTGCCGGTCTTGGTCGCCGCAATTTCCGGCTTCAAGCCTTTCGCGATAGCGCGGTCGGCGATCTCGCATTCGATGGTTTTGATGGTGACCGGATTGTCGTCGATGTTGAGCGTGCACGAGGCTTCGCACGGCGCCGGGCAGACGCGGCCGGTAAAATCCGGAAAGTTGTTGGTCGAATGCAAATTGCGCGCGGCTTCTTCCCAGTTGCCGCGATAGACCAGATCGTTCCAGTCCGGAATCTGGTTGTTGACCGGGCAGCCGGTCGGCGAGCGGCCGATGATCTGGGTGCCGTGGCAATAAGGCACGCCGCAATCCATGCAGCGCGCGGCCTGATCGCGCACTTCCGCCTCGGGCAACGGCAGAACGAATTCATGCCAATGCTTGATACGCTCCTCGACGGGCGCGTATTTGCGGTCGTGACGTTCGAACTCGAGAAATCCGGTGATCTTGCCCATGTTACTCCGCCGCCTGCATCGTGGCGGCCTTTTCCTTTGCCATCTCAGCGAGCGCACGGGCGTATTCGACCGGCATCACTTTCTTGAACAGCGGACGATAGCGGGACCAGTCGGCCAGAATCTCGGCCGCCCGCTTCGAATTGGTATAGCGCGCGTGGTCGGCGATCAGCTTGCGCAGCCGCACGGCGTCCTTGGTGGTGAGATCCGACATCACATCGACCATGCCGTGCGACTCGAGATCGTTCTTCTGGTGGAATTCTTCCTCGGCGATCTCTTCTTCTTCCGGCACCGGTTCGAGCGACACCATCGCCATGTTGCAACGGCTTTCGAAGGTGCCGTCTTCGTCGATGACATAGGCGATGCCGCCCGACATGCCGGCGGCGAAGTTGCGGCCGGTCTGTCCGAGCACGACGACAATGCCGCCGGTCATATATTCGCAGCCATGGTCGCCGGTGCCTTCGACGACGACGGTGGCGCCGGAATTGCGCACGGCGAAGCGTTCGCCGGCGATGCCGCGGAAATAACATTCACCGGCGATCGCGCCATAGAGCACGGTGTTGCCGACGATGATCGATTCCTCCGGCACGATGCCGGAATCGGCCGGCGGACGGATGACGATGCGGCCGCCCGACAGGCCCTTGCCGACATAGTCGTTGGCTTCGCCTTCCAGTTCGAAGGTGACGCCGCGCGCCAGCCAGGCGCCGAAGGCTTGTCCGGCGGTGCCGGTCAAGCGGACGTGAATGGTGCCGTCCGGCAGACCCGTGTGGCCGTAGCGCTTGGCGACTTCGCCCGACAGCATGGCGCCGCAGGTGCGGTTGGTGCTGTTGATGACGGTTTGCAGCCGCACCGGCGCGCCGCGGTCGAGCGCCGTTTGCGACTCGGCGATCAGCTTGCGGTCGAGAATCGACTCAAGATGGTGATCCTGTTTCTCGCAGTGGAAGATCGGGGTCTTGGCGTCGGCTTCGGGCTTCTGGAACAGCTTCGAGAAGTCGAGGCCCTTGGCCTTCCAGTGTTCGACCAGACGGCGCTGGTCGAGCATCTGCATCTGGCCGACCATCTCGTCGAAAGTGCGGAAGCCGAGTTCGGCCATGATCTCGCGCACTTCCTCGGCGACGAAGAAGAAGTAGTTGATGACGTGCTCGGGCTGTCCCATGAAGCGCTTGCGCAGGCGCGGGTCCTGGGTCGCGATGCCGACCGGGCAGGTGTTGAGATGGCACTTGCGCATCATGATGCAGCCGGCCGCGATCAGCGGCGCGGTGGCAAAGCCGAATTCGTCGGCGCCGAGCAGGGCGCCGATCACGACGTCACGGCCGGTGCGCAGACCGCCGTCGACCTGCACCGCGATGCGGCTGCGCAGTTTGTTGGCGACCAGCGTCTGATGGGTTTCGGCCAGGCCGATTTCCCACGGGCTGCCGGCATGCTTGAGCGAGGTGAGGGGCGAGGCGCCGGTGCCGCCTTCGTAGCCGGAAATGGTGACGTGGTCGGCGCGCGCCTTCGAGACGCCGGCGGCAACCGTGCCGACGCCGACTTCGGAGACCAGCTTGACCGAGACCGCGCCGGTCGGATTGACGTTCTTCAGATCGAAGATCAGCTGCGCGAGGTCTTCGATCGAATAGATGTCGTGATGCGGCGGCGGCGAGATCAGGCCGACGCCGGGCGTCGAATAGCGCACCGCGGCGATGGTCTTGTCGACCTTGTGGCCGGGCAACTGGCCGCCTTCGCCGGGCTTGGCGCCTTGCGCCATCTTGATCTGCATCATGTCCGAATTGACGAGATATTCGGTGGTGACGCCGAAGCGGCCGGACGCGACCTGCTTGATCGCCGAGCGCATCGAGTCGCCGTTCGGCATCGGCTTGAAGCGGTCGGGCTCTTCGCCGCCTTCGCCGGTGTTCGACTTGCCGCCGATCCGGTTCATGGCGATCGCCAGCGTGGTGTGCGCTTCGCGCGAAATCGAGCCATAAGACATGGCGCCGGTCGAGAAGCGGTGCACGATGTCCTTGGCGGGTTCGACTTCGTCGAGCGGCACCGGCTTGCGGCCGGCGGATTCCGCCGACTTGATGTTGAACAGCCCGCGAATGGTCAGCAGGCGTTCGTTCTGATCATTCACGATCTTGGCGAAGGCGCGGTAATGGTCTTGCGAATTGCCGCGCACGGCGTGCTGCAGTTGCTGCACCGTCTCAGCGGTCCAGACATGGTCCTCGCCGCGCACGCGCACGGCGTAATCGCCGCCGACGTCGAGCATGGTGCGATAGATCGGCGCGTCGCCGAACGCGGCGCGATGGCGGCGCACGGTCTCTTCCGCGATTTCGGGCAGGCCGACGCCTTCGATCTGGGTATGGGTGCCGGTGAAATATTTGTCGACGAAGTCCTGACGCAGGCCGACGGCGTCGAAAATCTGCGCGCCGCAATAGGACTGATAGGTCGAGATGCCCATCTTCGACATCACCTTCAACAGGCCCTTGTCGATCGCCTTGATGTAGCGCTTGACGACTTCGTAGTCGTCGAGCTTCTGCGGCAGCGTGTCCTTCATCGCGATCAGCGTCTCGAAGGCGAGATAGGGGTTGATCGCTTCGGCGCCGTAGCCGGCCAGACAGGCGTAAGTGGTGCACTTCGCGCGGTTCGCCGGTTTCCAGCACCAGGCCGACCGAGGTGCGCAGGCCCTTGCGGATCAGGTGATGATGCACGGCGGCGCAGGCGAGCAGCGCCGGGATCGGAATCGCGGTCGGCGCTGGCCTTGCGGTCCGACAGAATGATGATGTTGCAGCCGCCGTTGACTTCTTCTTCGGCGCGCACGCACAGCTCGTCGATCGCCCAGTCCATGCCGTCGGCGCCATGCTCGGCCGGGAAGGTGATGTCGAAGGTCAGCGACTTGAAGTGGTCGCCGGTCATCTCCGAAATCGACCGGATCTTTTCCAGATCGGCATTGCTGAGGATCGGCTGGCGAACTTCGAGCCGCTTGGTGTTCGACATGCCCTCGATGGTCGAGCAGATTCGGTCGCGGCCCGATGATCGACACCAGGCTCATCACCAGTTCTTCGCGGATCGGATCGATCGGCGGGTTGGTGACCTGCGCGAAGTTCTGCTTGAAATAGGTGAACAGCGGCTTCGGGCTTGTCCGACAGCGCCGAAATCGGCGTGTCGTTGCCCATCGAGCCGATGGCTTCCTCGCCGAGCGCGCCCATCGGCGTCATCAGCAGCTTGAGGTCTTCCTGGGTGTAGCCGAACAATTGCTGGCGATCGAGCAGCGACAGGTTCGACTTCGGCGAACCGTTGGCGGTGCCGGGCAGTTCTTCCAGCACGATCTGGGTGCGGTCGAGCCACTCGCGATAGGGATGGCTCTTGGCCAGCGTCGACTTCAGTTCCTCGTCGGGAATGAGACGGCCTTCGTCGAGGTCGACCAGCAGCATCTTGCCGGGCTGCAGGCGCCACTTCTTGACGATGTCCTTTTCCGGGATCGGCAGCACGCCCATTTCCGACGCCATGACGATGCGGTCGTCGCGGGTCAGGAAATAGCGCGCCGGCCGCAGGCCGTTGCGGTCGAGCGTGGCGCCGATCTGGCGGCCGTTGGTGAAGGCGATCGCGGCCGGGCCGTCCCACGGCTCCATCAGCGCGGCGTTGTATTCGTAGAACGAGCGGCGCTCTTCATCCATCAGCGGATTGCCGGCCCAGGCTTCCGGGATCAGCATCATCATGGCGTGGGCGAGCGAGTAGCCGCCTTGCGTCAGGAATTCGAGCGCGTTGTCGAAGCAGGCGGTGTCGGACTGGCCTTCATAGGAGATCGGCCACAGCTTCTTGATGTCCTTGCCGAACAGCGGCGAGGACACGGAAGCCTGCCGCGCCGCCATCCAGTTGACGTTGCCGCGCAGCGTGTTGATTTCGCCGTTATGGGCGACCATGCGGTAGGGATGCGCCAGCGACCAGGCCGGGAAGGTGTTGGTCGAGAAGCGCTGATGCACCAGCGCGATCGCGCTTTCGAAATCCGGATCGCTCAAGTCGGGATAATAGCTGCCGAGCTGGTCGGCCAGGAACATGCCCTTGTAGACCACCGTGCGGCAGGAGATCGACACCGGGTAATAGCTCGAGGTGCGGCGCTCGCGCCGGCGATAGATCGCGTTCGAGATCGACTTGCGCAGGATATAGAGCCGGCGCTCGAACTCGTCCTCGGTGATCGTTCTTTTTGCCGCGGCCGATGAAGACCTGCATGTGCTGCGGCTCGGTCGGCTTGACCAATTCACCGAGCGAGGCGTTGTCCTTCGGCACATCGCGCCAGCCGATCAGGCTGAGGCCTTCGCGCGCGATCACGTCGGCATAGATGTCGCGGATGATCTGCCTGCCAGTTGGCTCTCGTGCGGCATGAACAGCTGGCCGACGGCGTATTCGCCGGGCGCGGGCAAGGTGAAGCCGAGCTTGGCGGCTTCCTTGGCGAAAAACTTGTGCGGGATCTGCACCAGAATGCCGGCGCCGTCGCCCATGCGCGGGTCGGCGCCGGTGGCGCCGCGATGTTCGAGATTGCACAGGATGCGCAGACCGTCCTCGACGATCTGGTGCGACTTGCGGCCCTTGATGTCGGCGATGAAGCCGACGCCGCAGGCATCCTTGTCGGTGGCCGGGTCATAGAGGCCCTGCGCCGCCGGCGTGCCGGGGTCGGCGGTCGAGCCCAGAAACGGCGCAACGCCATCCGGCGAAGGCGTTGCTGGCCTTGCGTACAAACCCTGCGCTGTTCTTTCGCTCGCTCATCATCGTCCTGCCTCGCCGGCGTTGCCGGCGTACTTCGCCTTTTCCGCAGACCCCATGTCATCACATGACCATGGGCGCCGCAGTCAAAGCGTAACCGATCTCGAGAAGGGCAGCCTTGCCCGGTCGCCGCACCTGTGGCTGCACCCTTTGGGCGCCACCAGTGTTTGCCCCGTCTAGCAAGGCCTGCACCGTGGCCGCCACTATTAGGACAGCAATACTGTCCTAATAGACCATGCCAAATTTTGCCCCACCGCACAAGGCTGGTCCACGCCGGAATTGCCCGGCGCTTGCGCTTTGTTGCGGCAGTGCCTTCCCGCCAAGCAAGAACAGGACCACGGGCGGGCGTTTTGCGCAATGCCGTTGCGCCGCCGGGACTTGGCGAAAGGCCTGGCCGATTAACCGTTTAACCGTGGAATCGGGAAAAAGCGGCGGCCGGCGGTGGGATGGCTATGGTGTGGAAAATCCGCTTGGAGAGCCGCTATGACGGACAGCACCGCGAATGATTTACGGCCGCGACCACCACGGTGCCGGGCGAGGTCGCGATGTCGCGGCTGGCCGACCGGCTCGCGGCGATGGCGCCGCCGCCGCTCGAACTGGCGCCGGAGACCATCGTGCGGCAGTCGCCGGCAGTGACAGCGGCTTTGGCGACCAGCGCGGCGATCGCCAAACGCGCCGACGAGCGCGCCCGCCGGTCGCGTCGCTCGATCGTCGCCATGGTCGTCGACAGTTTCGTCTCGGCCTGCTCGTTCATTCCCTATGCGCTGGTTGCGCTGGGCTTGCGGCTGGCGATGGCGCGGGTGTTTTTCCTCGACGGCCAGACCCGGATCGACGGCCCGCGCCTGCCGCTCGATATCCAGGGCTTCGATCTGTCGGTGGTGCTGCCGGCGCAGGTCAAGGCCGAGACCTTCACGGCGTTTTTGACCCAGTATCCGCCGCTGCCGGTGCCGCCGGTGCTGGCGGCTTATGCGCTGAGCTATGCCGAATTCATTCTGCCGATGATGCTGGTGCTGGGCCTGGGCACGCGCTTTGCCGCGTTCGGCCTGATGATCATCACCGCGCTGATCCAGGTCTATGTGCTCCCGCAAGCGCTGTGGAGCACGCACATCTATTGGGCTGCGATCCTGACGGTGCTGCTGTCGCGCGGGCCTGGCGCGATTTCGCTCGATCACGTCATCCGCTGGATCGCCAGACGCTAGACGCGGGCAAAGGGGGCGCTGTGAACAGATTCTTGGCTATCGGGTTGGCGGTCGCGGGCCTGAGCGCCGCGCTGTCGTTTGACGCTATCGGCGGCACAAAACATCCGCGGGTTGCCGACGCCAATGGCGGCGCTGGCGTCACGCCTTATTATGTGCGCGGGCCGCGCATCATTCATGTGCCGCAGGCCGATGACGAGGTTGTCGAGCCGCAGCAATGCCATATCGTTGCGCCGCCAGCCGCGTCACCGATGGCGATCGCTGCGACCGTACAACGCCACCACGTCTGACGAGCAAGCGCACCGCGCCGAAACAGGCCGCGTCAAAACACCGACACCGCAGCGCCGCGTCGCTGGACATCGCGCAACGATGCACCGCCGCCGCCACCGGCCAAGCCTTTGGGCCCACGCCGTGCGGTGTTGAGCGCGCCGCCGCCGCGCGCCGAAGGGCTGTCGCCGATCTATCCGACGCCGCGGTTCGACACCAAAGCTACCGAGGCGGAAAAATTTGAACGCCCGAGCCAAACCGAAGCGGCCGCCAATCCGCCGCCGCCCCTGACAGCGCCGCCGCTGTCAAACGAACTGCCGGCCGCGACCGACAACTAACAATCCGCCGCACAATAAAAAGCGCCCCGGGGCATCCGGGGCGCTTTCGTTATTCACTTTGGAGGTCGAGGCGTCAGGCCGCGACCTGGCTTTCGACCACCTGCGGCTTGGCGTTAGCATTGCCGATCGGGATCTGCCGCGGCTTCTTGGCCTCGGGGATTTCGCGCACCAGATCGACGTGCAGCAAGCCGTTCTCAAGCGCCGCGTTCTTGACCTGGACGTAGTCGGCGAGCTGGAACACGCGCTCGAAAGCGCGCGCCGCGATGCCCTGATAGAGCACTTCGCCGTCCTGCTCGTCCTTGGTCTGCTTGGCGCCCTTGATGGTCAGGGTGTTTTCTTTCGATTCGATCGAAAGGTCGTTCTCGCCGAAACCGGCGACCGCGACGGTGACACGGTATCGTTCTCGCCAGTGCGCTCGATGTTGTAGGGCGGATAGCCCGGCGCGGTTTCAGCGCCATCCATCATCGAGAACAGGCGGTCGAAACCGACGGTGGAACGATAAAGCGGGGAAAGATCGAACGTACGCATAGATAAGTCCTCCTTGTTGAGCGACTTCGAGAGTTGGCTGGCGGTCCGCCAAATGGCCGAACCGGTAGCCCGTGCGCAGCCTCATTGGCCCGCGCAAAGAAGATATGGGAATGGCAATTTGGCCTCGCAAGAGGGATTGTGCGATTCGATAAGTCATTGAAATATATTATATTTTATCGGCGTTGCGGCATGGGCGGTGCCCGTTTCCGGCGCAATTCGCGAGCACCGGGCGTAACGCGAATTCCGGTTCCCACTTTCGGCGCACCATGCCCTATAAGGCCCTTTAGCCCTCGCTCACAGGCACATTCGCGGCCTCATGAAATTCATCTCCATTCCCGCCAATCCGGTGCCCGACCACGGGTTGGCCGGCACCATCAAGACCCCGGACGGGGTAACGTTGCGCTTTGGCCGCTGGGAACCGCCGCCGGGCCGCAAGGGCACCGTGGTCGTGCTGCAAGGCCGCGCCGAATACATCGAAAAATATTTCGAGACCGTGCGCGATCTGCGCGCGCGCGGCTTCGCGGTCGCGACCTTCGACTGGCGCGGGCAGGGTCTGTCCGACCGCGCGCTCGCCGATCCGCAGAAAGGCCACGTCCGCAGTTTCTCGCAATACATCACCGACCTGGAAGCCTTCATGCATCAGGTCGTGCTGCCGGATTGCCCGCCGCCGATTTTCGCGCTCGGCCATTCGATGGGCGGCGCCATCGCCATCAAATCCTGCCATGACGGCAGCCGCTGGTTCGAACGCGTCGTGCTGACGGCGCCGATGATCGCGCTGCGGCCCGGCAAGCTCACCCATATCGCCGGCGCCGCTGGCGCGTTTCATGCGGATGATCGGACGCGGTTCGGCCTATGTGCCGACCAGCCACGGCGAAGCCACCGGCTCGGAAGATTTCATCGGCAACGTGCTGACGTCGGACCCGGTGCGGTTTGCGCGCAACGTCGCGGTGCTGGAGGAAGAACCGGCGCTCGGCCTCGGCGCGCCGACCATCGCCTGGGCCGACAGCGCGTTGCGCCTGATGAAGCAATTTGCGGCGCCGTCTTATCCGGCGCAGATCCGCCAGCCGATGCTGCTGGTGGCGGCCGGCCGCGATGAAGTCGTGTCGACGCCGGCGATCGAGAACTTTCGGCATGAATCTGTTGGCCGGACGTCATCTCATTCTGCCCGGCGCCAGGCATGAGATTTTGCAGGAGCAGGATCAGATGCGCGCCCAGTTCTGGGCGGCGTTCGACGCCTTCGTGCCGGGCACGCCGCGGTTCTAACGCACATCCCATCTTGTGGTTGTTGTGCATTGGCGGATGCGGTGCGAGTAAGCGAAGCGGTCGCAGCGCGCGGCAATCATTCGCACGCAAGCATGTCACGTCATGCGAATTGATCGCGGCTTCCATGCATGGCCATCTTTACTGCCGGATGATGTGAATTAGGCGCGCGCATCGGAGCAGTCGTGTAGCTGCTGCTTTGCGGGCTCCGCGAAAAGATTTCTCAACGCAAGAAAATGCTTACTCCATTGCAGGGCTGCGCGTCGTTGCAAAAAGTAATGTTTCGACGATCAAACGGGGCAGCCTCCATCTAACTTAATTATAACGCAAGCACGGCTCGTTATGCGGGAACCCACAGGTCATACAACTATCATTTGCCTCTCTTGTAAATCCTCTCTACCCTTATGAGATGCGCAGACGTTGAGTGCGCGCGGGATTTGTCGGGGGGCGATATCCGACATGCTGGTGGTCATTGCGACCGACGACTGCGATTCCGTAATGCGCGTTGCGGTGCGCGCCGGCGTTGAGGCGCGGGTGTGATGCGGCGGAGCCGAAAATTTATGCTGGGCTTTGTACTCGTCATCGCGGGCCTCATAATCTCGTGGAAACTAATTTTTCCGACCTACACGTATCGATACCGAATGACGGTTACCGTTGAATTTGAAGGTAAAAATTATTCCGGCGCTAGCGTCATCGAAGTGCGACTGAAGCGGCAGCCAAAAATTTCATCGGAGGTACCGCGCGTTGCGACCGAAGTGGATGGTGAAGCCGTCTTCGTCGATCTTGGCTCCGGAAGAAATATTTTTGCGGCGCTGGCCTCGGGACCGCTCGGCATAAACGTCGATTATCCCGGCAATGTCGTGCCCCTGCATT
Source organism: uncultured Alphaproteobacteria bacterium (assembly GCA_963830125.1). Classification (GTDB taxonomy): domain Bacteria; phylum Pseudomonadota; class Alphaproteobacteria; order Rhizobiales; family Xanthobacteraceae; genus Pseudolabrys. The sequence goes on from CAWHKU010000003.1 coordinate 140,742, forward strand.
TCAATTTGTCATACAGCGATGAAGATCTGGCAAAACTGCCATACCTCCAGGGCAAATGGACTTTGCCCCTTGAGCAAATGCCAACGTTCGTGACCTTTACGGATCTGAAGAATCGAAAGACGGCCCGTGTCGTCGCGCCCCAGGAATTCGATCAGGTATTCGGCAGAGGCGTGAACCTCCAAGCCGTCGTGATCGAAATGACCACGGATGCAGTGACGCGAACAATCAAAAAGACGCTGCATTGGTTGCCACACCCTCATTATCTCAGCGGTCGATCTGCATGCGGTCCCGGTGAACCGCAGTGCCTTGATGGCGGGAGTTTTTCAAGGAGCTGACAATGGCCATGTCAACCGACCTTTTCCTCGCGCTACTCTCGATGGATTCATATAATCGAGTGTACAATGTGGGATTAAGTTTGCCCGCCGGCAGTCAAATCGGTGTTGCGACACTTGGCGCGTCGAAAGGAGACACTGCCGCGCGTTCCAAAGGGCGGTTTCAGGCGCGGCGGTTGCTGACAGAGGTGCGCGCCGATTCGACTTCGTCGAAGGCGCGGCGCGCGCAAGCGCGCATGAACAGAAACGCATTGGCAAAAAAGTTTTCGACGACCGCCTGCAGTGGCGGCAGCACCGTAATCACGGTGTCGTCGGCGCCGGACCGGGCGATGTAGCCGCTTTCGGCCGCATCGGTCAGCCACTTGCGGACATGGCCGCGCGAGACGCCGAAATGGCGCGCTAGCGCCGAGATCGAAATCGTCACCGGCTGGCGCGGTGGAAAGTTGTCGGGGCCGCCGGCCGCCGCCAGGCTGAACACGATCATCAGGCCGGCGTTGCGGTCGCCGATCAGACTTCTGGCAACCGGATCGTCAATCATCCGATTACCGTCGAGAAAATGTGCGCCGAAGTGCCGGATCAACACGCCTTCGAAAGCCTCGTCGGCCAAGGCGGCGCGGATCGAATGCGCTTCCGGCATCACCAGCGTCATCGCCTTGAGTAAGCCGAACCAGCGCTCATGCAGCATCGCGACCAGGCGTTCGGTCGGTTCCAGCCGCCGCACCCGCCGGTCGGCGGCGCCCGGCGCGGGTTTAAGCAACCCGAACACGCGCATCAGCATCACAATCGCTTCGATGCGGCCGGGGCTGCCGATGTTCTGGTCGGCGCACAGCGCTTTCAGCCGGCTGATAGTCAAGCCGGAACGCGGATCGTCCGGTTGCCATTGGCGATGCAGATAAAGCGCCAGCAGGCTAACCGCCGAGCGGCCGCGGTCGTTCAGCAAGGTGTTGAACAGGCGGTTGCCGCGATAAAGCCGAATGCCGTCGAGCGCCGCTTGCCGGCAGGCTTCGGCGAAACGCGGATGGGCTTTCAGCGCGGTGATGTCGGCTTCGGAAGCGTCGACTGCGTCGTTCGGCAAAAGGTAGTCGTTGGTCTCCTCGCCCGACGTGGCGATGCGCGCGGCGCCATCCAGTGGTGCGCTCGGTGTTTCCATCGTCCGCCACCCCCCGGTGTCATCGACAGTCATAATCGCGGTCAATTTTCGCCAAATGCCGCGCCGGTGCAATTGTGTTTCTTGCCGCGGCCGGAGGGCGACCGCTGCCAGCGCGCTAGGCCTCGGCCAGCATTTCCAAAGCGGCGGCATGGGTACGGGCGTCGCCGGCGGCGACGATGCGTCCGCCGCCCTGGGCCGGGCCGTTTTCCCAGGTGGTCACAACGCCACCGGCGCCGACGATGATCGGAATCAGCGGCACGATGTCGTGCGGCTTGAGTTCGGTCTCGATCACCAGATCGATCTGACCGGCCGCCAGCATGCAATAGGCGTAGCAGTCGCCGCCATAGCGCGACAGCTTCACTTTGTTCTCGACCTTCTGGAAGCAGGCGCGGTCGGCCTCGTTCATCAAGAGCGGGCTGGTGGTGAACATCAGCGCATCGCTCAACGACGCGCATTTGCGGACATGCATGTCGCGGTTGCCGGCCGGTCCCCGGTAATGCGCGGCGCCGCTGTCGCCAGTGAAGCGTTCTTTGATGAAGGGCTGGTGCATCATGCCGTAAACCGGCTCGCCGAAGCGCATCAGGCCGATCAAGGTGCCCCAGGCGACCATGCCGGCAATGAAGGACTTGGTGCCGTCGATCGGATCGAGCACCCAGACATATTCGGCGTCGGTGTGTTCCGCGCCATATTCCTCGCCGAGGATGCCGTGGTCGGGAAAATTATTGCGGATCAGGGTCCGCATCGCGTTCTCGGCCGCCCGGTCGGCGGCGGTGACGGGATCGAAGCCGCGCGCCAGCTTATTTTCGACAGCCAGCGCGGTTCGGAAGAACGGCAGGATGGTGTCGCCGGACGCCGAGGCGAGCTTGTCGACGAAACTGGTGAAATCAATCGCCGTCATTCGCGCCTCTCAAACCGCCACCCTTGGGAGCTCCGACCTATCGGAGACCGGCGCCGGCGGCAACAGCGCCGCTGCCCGGCTGGCGTGGCTCGCGGAAGGGCCTGTTTTCGTTGGGGTTTTTGTATGTGCGCGAACAATTCTCTGTTGCGGTGCAATTGGTGGCGACCACAATTTCTGCATAGCCAAAAAAGAAGCCTCCGAATTCAGTATTCCGCTATGCAAAAATGCATGGAAAAACGCGTTCTCAGCCTTGATTTTTGTGCGTTGCGGTGTAGATTATTGCAATGCGGTAGCGATTGCTACCGTTGCCCTCCTTGGGCGTTTCCTCCCTAGACTTGGGCCGCTCCATGAGAGCGGCCCTCTTTTTTGTGCCGAGGCCATGGCCACCGGGAAGCCGGTCTGGGCGTGACGGGACCGGCGAGGGCCCTGTCCTTTTGCGGCCTATTCGGCCGCCGCCGCCCGGTAGGGCCGCAATTCTTCCAGCGGAATTTCGCCCAGCCGCTGGGCGAGGGTCACCAGGTCTTCCGCCAGCCGGTCGAAGCCTGAGGTCCGCTGGTAGCGGCGCTCGTCCATATAGAGCCCGCGATTGATCTCGAGCTGGAGCGAATGCAGGCCGGCGGCCGGGTTGCCGTAATGCTCGGTAATAAAGCCGCCGGCATAGGGCTTGTTGCGGCTGACGGTGTAGCCCATGCCCCGCAAGGTCTGCTCCAGCAGTCTCCGCGACCACCCCAACGCAACTGGTGCCGTAGCGGTCGCCGAGCACGAATTCCGGCCTCGGCCGTTCGTCGCTGTGGCCGGCCGAGGACGGCATCGAATGGCAGTCGATCAGCATGGCGGCGCCGAAATCGCGGTGCAGCCGGGTAAAAAGCCGCCGCAGCGCCCGGTGATAGGGCTTGTAGAGGCTTTCGATGCGGGCGAGCGCGTCATCGACCGGAATGCGGCGGTCGTAGATTTCCTGGGCGTCGCCAACCACCCGGGCCACCGTGCCGAGGCCGCCGGCGACCCGCATCGAACGGGTATTGGCGAAGGACGGCAGGCGGCCGTCGAACATGCGCGGGTCGAGCTCATAGGGCTCGCGGTTCACATCGACATAGCAGCGCGGAAAATGAGCCCGCATCAGCGGATAGCCATGCCCGACCACCCCGGCCATCAGCTCATCGACGAAACTGTCCTCGGAACGGCGCAAAGTCGGGATATCGAGCCGGGATTGGCCCAAGAACGCCGCCGGATAGGTCGAACCGGAATGGGGCGAATTGAACAAGGCTGGGCCCCGGCAGGCGGCCGGTTCGATGATGTCGAAGGGCGGGTCGAGATCGTCTTGAATTTCACGCATGGACGGCGGCTGTCATGTGGCGGTGGAGGCCCCAGATACCATTGGGATTAGGCCATTTTTAAGCGCACTATACAGTCTATTGTCCATGCGCCGGACGATAAAGCCAAGGAAAGCTTTTGGTTCACCCGTTATTTACCCGGCATAAGTCTTATGGGACAGGTTGGGGCCGGCACTTGGTCCGGTGCGTTTGGGACGTATAAGTACGATGTCGAAAATCCTGCTGGCTGAAGATGACACCGACATGCGGCGCTTTCTGGTGAAGGCCCTGCAAAATGCCGGATTCGACGTGACTTCCTACGATAACGGCCTGTCAGCCTATCAGCGCCTGCGCGAGGAGCCGTTCGAGCTTCTGTTGACCGATATCGTGATGCCCGAAATGGACGGCATCGAGCTGGCCCGCCGGGCCGCCGAACTCGACCCCGATATCAAGATCATGTTCATCACCGGCTTTGCCGCGGTGGCGCTCAACGCCGATTCGACCGCGCCGAAACAGGCCAAGGTGTTGTCCAAGCCGATCCATCTGCGCGACCTGGTCAACGAAGTTCATAAGATGCTGGCGGCCTGACCGGCTTAAGCTGGTGTCATGCCCTGCACGCTAGGTGCAGGGCACTCGTGACGGGTCTGATCGAGAGTCCACTTTGAACACGCCGGCTCAACCCGCGGACACTCCAGTTCACTCGCCGTCGCTTGCCGAAATCTTTCTCATTTTTTTCCGCATCGGCCTGTTCAGCTTTGGTGGCGGGCTGTCCGGCTGGGTCTATCGCGAAGTGGTGACGCTCCGTCACTGGATCGCCGAAGATGAATTCATGTCCGGCATGGCGGTGAGTCAGATCCTGCCGGGACCGAACATCACCAACCTCGCGATGTTTATCGGCAATCGGTTGAGAGGTCCGCTTGGCGCGGCAACGTCGCTGTTTGCACTTCTGGTCGGTCCGTTCTTCGCCGTGATTGGCTTTGTCACCACCTATAGCTTCATCCGAACGCTGCCCTTTGCCGACGCCGCGCTCGAAGGCGTCGCGGCTTCGGCGATCGGTCTGCTTATGATTGTCGCATTGAAAGGCGCACGCCGGGCCGCGCAGCGGATTGAAGCGCTTGTTGCTTTTGTCGCGGCATTTGTCGCCGTCGGCTTGTTGCATTGGTCGCTGTTGCTGGTGGTGGCCGTCGTCGCACCGTTGTCGGTCGCAGCCGCCTGGTGGCGGAGACGCCGCCATGCGTGATGATCTGCCACTGGCCCTGCTGCTGACGTTCGTACCGTTTTCGTTGGTGTCGATTGGCGGTGGCCCCAGCGTCTTTGCCGGCATCCAGCATCAAGTCGTCGATGTTAATCATTGGCTGACGTCTCGCGAGTTCATCGACCTGTTCGCGATCTCGCGTGCCGCGCCCGGACCCGGCACGATGCTGGCGACCGCGATCGGCTGGCACATGGCGGGCTGGACCGGCGCTTTGGCGGCGACGATCGGGCTGTTCATACCGTCGTCCCTGCTTTGCTACGGCGTGGTGCGGGTCTGGAGCCGGCATCGCGGCAAGGTGTGGCACACCGCGCTGGAGGAGGGGCTGGCGCCGGTCGGTAGCGGGCTGATCCTGGCCGGCGTGGTGTCGATTCTCAGCATCGGTGGCGGCGGATGGCTGGGCTGGGCGTTGGCGCTGTCGGCGGCCGGGCTTTTGACCTGGCGGCCGAAACTGCATCCGCTTTTGCTGTTTGCGATGGGCGCCGCCGTTTTCGTGGCGGTCCGGGCGTTTTCGGGCGGTTCGGTCTAAGCTGGGGGTGTCTCAGATGGGGACGCGAAATTCGGCGTTGGCGGCCTTGTCACCTCGGCGGGGAGCCGATAAGACCTCCTGGCTAACGGGCGCGTAGCTCAGCGGGAGAGCACCTCCTTGACATGGAGGGGGTCACAGGTTCGATCCCTGTCGCGCCCACCATCCCTTTAGCCGATTTGTCTCCACCGCGATTTCGTCTTCACAGCGATTTGTCGCCTCCGATTGCCGGGCAATGACGCATCCACGACGATGGTTCCTCGCGCTGCTGGTGTTGCTGATCATCGGCGGCGGGCTGGCGCTGGCCTGGCTGTTTGACGGCGCCACCAGCATCGACGCCATTCAGGCGCGCATCGCCAGCCTCGGCGTCTGGGCGCCGGTTGGCTTTATCTTGTTGTATGCGATCGCCACCGTCGCGCTGATCCCGGGCGGCATCTTCGATCTGGCCGGCGGCGTGCTGTTCGGCCCGATCCTCGGCAGCGTTTACAATCTGGCTGGCGCCTCGCTCGGCGCGGCCGGCGGCTTTCTGGTCGCGCGCTATATCGGCGCCGAGTGGGTCGCGCGCCGCGGCGGCCCGCGGGTGCAGAAAGTCGTCAAAAGCGTCAAGGCCGACGGCTGGCGCTTTGTCGCCTTCGTGCGGCTGGTGCCGATCTTTCCCTACACCATCCTCAATTATCTGCTCGGCCTGACCGGCATTTCGTTCGTGCAGTACATGCCGCGACCATGGTCTTCATGTTGCCATCGACCATCGCCTACACTTGGATCGGCCACACCGGCAGCGAGGCAGTGTCGGGCGACACCAACAATATCCGTTACGCTTTGGCCGCGCTGGCGCTGATTGCGATCGTCATCATGGCGCCGCGCCTCTACAAGCGGATGCGCAGTTCGTCGCCCGACATTTGACGCTCGGGCATTTTTTACGCCACCGATGGTTTGCCGTTGAGCGCGTGTGGCGCTAGCTCCAGAACCGCTTTGTCGCGATCGCAGCGCCTTCCGCCATCGTTTTGAGCTTGGCGAACACGACCTCGCGGATCGACCGCCGCCTGGCCGACCCAGGTGCCGTAGCCGCAATCGGAACCGGCAATGACGTTTTCGCGGCCGACCAGCTTGGCGTAACGGCCGATGCGCTGCGCGATCAGTTCCGGGTGCTCGATGAAATTCGATTTCGATTCCAGAACGCCGGGGATCAGCACCTTGCCGGCCGGCAGCTTGACGGTTTCGAACAGCGCCCATTCGTGGGCGTGACGCGGATTGGCGGCCTCGAACGAGATCGCGCACGGCTTGGCGCTGAAAACGATGTCGATGATGTCGGCCATCGGCACGTCGCGATGATGCGGGCCTTCGTAATTGCCCCAGCAGACATGCATGCGCAATTGTTCGGCCGGAATATTGGCGACCGCGTGATTGAGCGCTTCGACATGCAACTGCGCGCGCTTGCGGAATTCCGGCAGGTCGAGATCGGCATATTGAATATGCCGGCCCATCGCCAGATCCGGGCAATCGATCTGCAACACGAAGCCGGCGTTGGCGACGGTTTCGTATTCGTGCTGCATCGCGTCGGCGATGGCGTAAATGTAGGTCTCGAAATCCTTGTAATAGTCGTTGCGGAAAAACAGCGAGACCACGCCGGGCGAGGCCGCGCTCATGAAGCCGCCGACCGATTTCACCTTGGCAAGCGCCTCTTTCAGATTTTCGGTGTCGACCACCGGCGCCTGGGCGTCGCGCACGCCGATCGGCGCATTGCAGGCCGGGGTCTTGCGGCGCGAGCGGCCGGGATCGCCGAACACCCGTCTTTTCCAGCATCGGGAATTCGTGGACGTCCTGATAGATGAAGGTGTTGCCGGTGCCGCCGAAACCCTCGAGCCGGTCCTTGACGTAGGTGGCGTAGCTCGGCTTCGACATTTCGCCGTCATTGATCAGGTCGACGTTCGGCCTCGGCCTGCTTTTTGACCACCTCGGCGACCGCCGACTTGACCCGGGCCGCCAGGGCCGACCGGATCGACCGGAACGCCTTCCTCCTTGGCGTACATCATTTTGATCAGGTCATCCGGGCGCGGCAGGCTGCCGGTATGCGTGGTGAGAAAGCGGTCGGTGCTGCGCTGCATGGCTTGGGGCTCCCGGCTGGTATTATGGGGCGGGACTGTAGGGCAGGGCGGCCGGGGTCGCCAACCCGGGGGGAGCGCGTTGACAGCGGGCGTTTCGACCCTTATGAACCCCTCCAAACCTGCATTGTGAGACTGAGATGAAAGTTCGTAACTCATTGAAAGCGCTGCGCGCCCGGCATCGGAACAACAAGATTGTCCGCCGGAAAGGCCGCGTTTACATCATTAACAAGACCAATCCCCGCTTTAAGGCTCGCCAGGGCTGATTCCCCGGCTGACCGGGCGTTTTCCCGGTCCGGCGGCCTGTAAGCCGCCCGCAAGTCTCCAGCGCCCTCTATTTGCCTTAAACGGCGAAGAGTTTACTCTTCGCCCATGCGAACTCGATTCCTCGCCGCCCTCGTGCCCCTCAGCCTGGCCGCCGTTTTCGGCGCGGTTGCGGTTGTGCCTGCCGGCGCCGAGGCCGGCACCACGCCGGATAAGCCGAATATCGCCGCGCCCGAGACCGTCCCGTCCAAGCCGCCGCATGTTCTGCCGAAGATCCCGCGCATCGACCGCCTGAATAATCTCGATTTCCTGTTCGGGGCGCTCAAGGTCGCGCCCGACGAGGAAACTGCCAAGGCCATCGAGCAGCGCATCTGGGGCCTGTGGGTGGTGTCGCGCAGCGACACCGCCAATCTCCTGATGCTGCGGGTCAAGACGGCGGTCGACGCCAAGGACAACGAGCTGGCGATCAAGCTGCTGGACGGCATCATCAAGATCAGGCCGGACTATATCGAAGCCTGGAACCGGCGCGCCACGCTCTATTACCAGCAAAAAGATTACGGCCGCGCGCTCGCCGATATTCGCGAAGTGCTCAAGCGCGAGCCGCGCCATTTCGGCGCGCTGGCCGGGCTCGGGATGATCCTGCAGGATATCGGCGACGATAAGCAGGCGCTCGAAGTCTATCGCCGCGCGCTGGCGGTTTATCCGCACCTGCAACGCATTCCCGACCTGGTGAAGAAGCTGCAGGAAAAGGTCGAAGGCCGGGATATTTAATATCCCCTATGCTTCGCTGCGACGGCGCAATCGTTTTCTCATTAAACTCGGGCTGCCCACTACTTTTGACGATGGGCGCTGTCGATCTTGACGTGAGTCAAAGTGAACTCACGCGGAAACGGCAATTCTTTCTGGGATTTTCTTGAAACGCATCGGCCGGCATAACGACCGGAAGCGATTATTCACAACCGCCGCGCCCCGGAGCCCGCCCGTGCCCGCCTCGACAGCTTCATTGCCGGCAACGTCTTTACTGACTGCGTTGCTCAAAGCTTTGTTCGTGATTCCTGCTGCTGGTGTCGGCGGTCGCGCTCAATGCTGCGCCGGCCACCGCGCAGGCGGTTCAGCAGGCGCCGCAGAGCCAGGCGAAGACGGTCGATCTGGTACTGTTCTATGGCCGTGGCTGCCCGCATTGCGCGGCGTTGCGCGAATTTCTGACCACAATGGAACAGAAATTTCCGGCGCTGCGCGTTCGCGCCTACGAAGTCTATTTCGATCCCGGCAATGACCGGCTGTTCCAGCGCATGGCAAGCGCTTACGGCGTCGAGATCGAGGGCGTGCCGACGACGTTCCTCGGCAACCAAACCTTCGCCGGCTATGCCGAAGAGATGCAGCCGCAGATCGAGCAGGCAATCGTCCGGCAGTGCGTCACGCAAGGATGTGAATCGCCGCTGACGCGGGTTGCCGGCGTCACCGCGAAAGTCCGCCCTTTGACGGTGTCGGCGGTGCTGCTCGGAGCCGCCGTCGACGCGATCAATCCATGCGCCTTCGCGGTTCTGATCATTCTGATTACCGCCGTACTCGGCGCCGGCGGCCGCCGGCGCGCGCTATACGCGGGGCTGGCCTTTTCGCTGTCGATCTTCCTGTCTTATTACCTGATGGGCATTGGGCTTTATTCCGCCGTCGAGGCGGCGGGCATCAGCCGTGGCCTCTACATCGCGGTCGCGGCGCTGGCGATTTTGATCGGGCTGTTCAACCTCAAGGACTATCTCTGGTACGGCAAATGGTTCGTGATGGAAGTGCCGTTGTCCTGGCGGCCGAACGCTTAAGAAAACGATCCAGGGTGTGACCTCGGTGCCAGGCGCGTTCTTCACCGGCATCGTGGTCAGCCTGTTCCTACTGCCCTGCACCTCGGGCCCATACATCGTGATTCTGGGTTGCTGGCCGAGACCGAATCCCGCTTGAGCGCGATGCTGTGGCTGGTGCTGTACAATCTGGTGTTCGTACTGCCGATGATCGCGATCACGGCGGCGGTCTATTTCGGGCTGACCACCGCGGAGAAGGCCGAGGCCTGGCGCACTGGCCATCTGCAATCGCTGCACCTTGTCGCCGGCACGATCATCCTGCTGCTCGGTATCGCGATGCTCGCCGCTTTGTGGTTCGGCTACATCTAGAGCGGGCGATCAGCGGACGCTCTCGGCCGGCTAAATCTTGGCCCGTCCTCAGGCCTCGATCTCTTCCGCCCCGACATAAGCAATGCGCAGCATGTTGGTTGCGCCCGGCGTGCCGAGCGGCACGCCCGCGACCACGATCACGCGCTGGCCCGGCTTGGCGAAACCTTCCTTGAAGGCGATCCGGCAGGCGCGGTCGATCATGTCGTCCTGGTCGTGAGCGTCCTCGGTGACGACGCTGTGCACGCCCCAGACCACGGCCAGCCGCCGGGCGGTGGCGACGATCGGCGTCAAGGCCACGATCGGCGGTCTTGGCCGCTCGCGCGCCACCCGCCAGCCGGTCGAGCCGGACGAGGTCCAGCACACCACGGCGGCGAGATCGAGCGTGTCGGCGATATTGCGGGCGGCGCCGGCGATGGCATCGGCGCCGGTGGCTTCCGGCTCGCTGCGTTGCGCATCGAGAATGCTGCGATAGAGCGGATCGCGCTCGGTTTCCAGGGCGATCCGGCTCATGGTCGCGACGGCTTCGGCCGGAAACTGTCCGGCCGCCGATTCCGCCGACAACATCACCGCGTCGGCGCCTTCATAGATCGCGGTGGCGACGTCGGAGACTTCGGCGCGCGTCGGCACCGGCGACGAGATCATCGATTCCAACATTTGGGTCGCCACCACCACCGGCTTGCCGGTGGCGCGGCCGAGCCGCGTCATCTGCTTTTGCACGCCGGGGACTTTTTCCAGCGGCATTTCAACGCCGAGATCGCCGCGCGCCACCATCAGCGCGTCGGAGACCTCGAGAATTTCGGCCAGCCGATGCACCGCCTGCGGCTTTTCGATCTTGGCCATGATCAGCGCGCGGCCGCGCGTGATCTTGCGGGCTTCGGCAACATCTTCTGGGCGTTGAATGAAGGACAGCGCGATCCAATCGATGCCGGTCTCGAGCGCGGCTTCCAGATCGGAGCGGTCTTTGTCGGCCAGCGCCGAAAATGGAATGGTCGAGTTGGGCAAGCTGACGCCCTTGCGGTCGGACAGTTTGCCGCCGACCACGACGCGCGTGGTTATGCGCGTCGGCTCGGCTTGCGTGACCGTCAGACGGACTTTGCCGTCATCGATCAACAACGTATGGCCAACCTCGACGCCGGCGAAAATCTCCGGATGCGGCAGATAAATGCGGGTCGCATCGCCGATCGCCGGATTTTGGTCGAGTACGACCGTGTCGCCGGTCTTCACTAGGATCGAGCCGCCGGTAATGGTGCCGAGCCGCAGCTTCGGACCCTGCAAGTCGACCAGGATGCCGATCGGCCGGCCGGTCTCCTGTTCGACGGCGCGGATCATCGCCACCAGTTCGCGCATGCGATCCTGGCTGGTGTGACTCATATTGATGCGGAACACGTCGGCGCCGGCGGCAAACAATTTGCCGATCATCTCCTGCGTGGAGGAGGCGGGCCCGAGGGTGGCGACGATCTTGGCGCGGCGTAGCCGTCTCATTTTTTTCGTCCGCTGTCTGTTGGAGCTGTCAGAGGCGCAACCGATGGCTGACGCGACGGGCCGCTGGGCCCGCGCGAGGGCAAGGGTTTGCCGGGCGTTCGTTCGGCCGTGTCGGTCAACTGGACGGTCCAGGAGCGTTGCTCGGTGGTGTCGACTTCGAAGAAGCCGGTGCGGTCAAAGCCGCGCGCCAGGCAGTTCTCGGTGCCGCGAATCGTGAATTCTTTTTCACGTGTGCACATGAAAGCGTGACCGGACCATTCGCCGCCGCGGTCGTAATCGACCGCGTAGATATAATAATAGCGCGCCACCAGCGCGCCGCGCAGCAGCGTGTCGCAGGTCCGCGGCGAAATATTCCACCAGCCTTCGGTGGTCCAGCCTTCGGCGTCCTTGTAGCCGATGGCGACGCCGACGCGGCTGCCGGTGTTGTTGCACAGCCGGAAGTCGGCATGCGCGGTTTGCGGCGCGGCGGCCAGAAACAGGACCGCGAGCAGGGCAGGCACGGCCAAACGGACGATCGAACGCGTGGCCCATTTGCGCAAGGCGCCGGCGACGGAAGGTTGGGCGGAGGTGAAGGGTGATGCGGTCACGGCGTCGGTGGGTTGGCGGTTGGTGGATGTCCCATCAGAGCGTATCGACGACGATGGCGCGGAAGTCGTTGACATTGGTATAGGTCGGGCCGGGTTCGAGCAAATCGCCCATGCGTGCGAAGAACTCGGTCGAATTGTTATCGGCGAGAAAGGCGGCAGGATCGAGGCCCAGCGCCTTGGCGCGGGCGGCGCTGTCGCCGTCGACCAGGGCGCCCGCCGGATCGGTGGCAGCGCCCGCGCCGCCATCGGTGCCGTCGGTGTCGCCGGCCAGGGCCGCGACCTTGGGCATGCCGGCGAGCGCCTCGACCAGCGCCAGGGCATATTCCTGATTGGGGCCGCCACGGCCTTGCCCGCGCATGGTCACGGTCAGTTCGCCGCCCGAGATGATGACCGCGCGTTTGCCTTGCGCACGCAGATCGCGCGCCATCGCCGCATGGGCAAGCGCCACCTCGCGCGCTTCGCCCTCGACATCGGGACCAAGCGATAGGCAGTCGTAGCCGGCTTCGCGCACCTTTTTCTCCGCCGCCACCAGTGAATCGACCGGCCTTGCGGCCAGCGCGAAGGTCGAGCCGATGAATGCGGCATCGCCCGGCTTCGGCGATTCATTAGCGGCGTCGTTGAGCGCGCGTGTGACAGCCTCCGGCAAATCGAGCTTGTATTTGGCAACGATGGCGCGCGCATCGGCAAGCGTCGTCGGATCGGGGACGGTCGGCCCCGAGCCGATCGCCGACGGGTCGTCACCCGGCACGTCGGAAATCGCGATGGTCACCAGCCGTGCCGGATGACCGTGGCGCGCCAGCCGGCCGCCTTTGATGCGCGATAGATGCTTACGCAACGTATTGATCTCGCCGATATGCGCGCCCGAGCGCAGCAGCGCCTTGGTCACCGCTTGTTTGTCGGCAAATGAAATCCCTTGCGCCGGCGCGATCCAGTTGGCCGAAGCCCCGCCGGACATCAGCACCAGCACCAAATCGTTGGGCCCCGCACCATCGGCGAAGTCGAGCGCGAGTTGGGCACCCTCAAGCCCGGCGGCGTCGGGCACCGGATGGCCGGCCTCGATCATCCGCACCACGCGGGTCGGGCGGCCATAGCCGTGCCGGGCGACCGCCACGCCGCACAGCCGTTCGGCGGGCAATTTCAAGCGGTTGAGGTAGAAATCTTCCGCCGTCTCGACCATCGAGCCGGCCGCCTTGCCGGCCGCCAGCAGAATGACGCGGCCTGTGCCCGGCTGCGGCAGCAACGCGGGTAGGCAGGTCGAGGGGTGGGCCGTGTCTACCGCAGTGCGAAAGAGGTCTGCGAGAAAAAGACGCAAGGGCGTGTTCATCATTCAATCCTATCTGCCCCGTGCATCGAAAACCTGCTTATAATTAATCCAGCTAAAAGCCGGACCGGCCAAAACTTGTATGGTCTCGTTTGGCGATTGATTTTTTAAATCGCCCGATCTGCGTTTCGCCCCGAGGCGTTGGGGTGAGACGCCAATAAACGCGGAAACATCCGCAAGACACAACTGGTTTCCCTGGGGAGGGACTCATGACTTCAATTACGTTTTCGATCAATGGCAAATCGACAACCGTGATCGCGGAAGCCGACACGCCATTGCTATGGGTGGTGCGCGAGCACTTGCATCTCACCGGCACGAAATTCGGTTGCGGCGCCGGACTGTGCGGCGCCTGCACGGTTCATCTCGACGGCAAGGCCGTGCGCTCTTGTCAGACGCAAGTCTCCGAGGTGAAGGGCCGCAAGGTCACCACCATCGAAGGCCTGTCGAAAAAATCCGATCATCCGTTGCAGAAGGCCTGGGTTGCCGAGCAGGTGCCGCAATGCGGCTACTGCCAGTCCGGCCAGATCATGCAGGCCGCCGAATTGCTGGCCAACAACAAGAACCCATCGCGCGAAGAGATCGTCGCGCATATGGACGGCAACATCTGCCGCTGCGGCACCTACAGCCAGATCATCGCCGCCATTCAAACCGCAGCGAAGGGTTAAGCCATGACCAAACATTTTGAAAAATTCGCTCTGAACTCGCCGCGGCTTTGTTGTCGGTTCAGGCGCCACCGCGATTGCCGTCATGTTCGGCGCCGCCGGCGGCATCGATGAAGCCGAAGCCTACGGCAATCATGCCATCGGCACCTGGGTCAAAATCGGCGAAGACGGCATCGTCACCATTATTTCGCCGGCTTCCGAAATGGGCCAGGGCACCAAGACCGCGGTGCCGTTGATGCTGGCGGAAGATCTCGACGCCGACTGGAGCAAGGTGCGGGTCGTGCAGGCCGGCGCCAGCAACAAGCTCTACGGCAATCCGAAGTTCAATCACAATCAGCAGACCGTCGGCAGCTATTCGGTCACCGGCTATTATCTGACGATGCGCTTGGCCGGCGCGCAGGCCCGCCAGGTGCTGCTTGCCAATGCCGCCGCCACTTTGAAGGTGCCGGTCGGCTGAGTTGACCACCGAGCCCGGCATGGTGGTGCATGCCAAGTCGAAGCGCAAAATCGGCTATGGCGACATCGTTAAGACCGCCAAAGTGCCGGACCCGCTGCCCAAGGTGGCAAAGGCCGATCTCAAACCGGTCTCGCAGTTCCGCCTGATCGGCAAGGACATCCCCCGTGTCGACGTGCCGTCGAAGGTCAACGGCACCGCCGAATACGGCATCGACGTGCAATTGCCGGCGATGCTCTATGGCGCGATCCGCTACCCGGAAGTGCAGCACGAAAAAGCGCTCAAGGTCGACGCCAGCGATGCCAAGAAGATCAAGGGCGTGGTCAAGATCGTGACTCTGCCGGTCGGCGTCGGCGTCATCGCCAAGACGGTCGAAGCCGCCTTGCGGGCCAAAGAAGCGTTGAAAGTCACCTGGAGCAAGACCGCGCCGGGCCAGACCTATACCCAAGATCGCATTCTGGCCGACTACCGAACCATTGCGAACGACTGGTCCAAGACCGGCGTGACCATGGTCAAGAAGGGCGACGCCGATGCCGCGATCAAGGGCGCAACCAAAGTGTTGGGTGCGGATTACTTCTCCGAGCACGTCTCGCATGTCTGCATGGAGCCGCTCAACGCCACCGCCTGGATCTCGGGCGACAAGGTTCAGGTCTGGTCCGGCAACCAAGCGCCGGCGGTCATGCAGATCCTGGCGTCGATCGCCGCCGGCACCAAACCGCAGAACGTCACCGTGCACACCATGCTGCTCGGCGGCGGTTTCGGCCGGCGCTCGGACGGCGACGACGTCATGCACGCCACCTGGTTGGCCAAGGCGGTTGCCGGCCGTCCGGTCAAGCTGATCTGGGATCGCAGCGACGACATGATGAACGACAAGTTCCGTCCGCTGACGGTTCAGCGTGTCGAGGTTGGTCTCGATGACAAGGGCGAGATCGTCGGTTGGCGGCATCGCATCGTCAACGAAACTTATCTCGGCCGCGTGTTGCCGCCGCCGATCTTCAAGAAGATCGGCATGCACGACGCGGTGTCGGGCGGTGGCGGCGAGATGAGCTATGGCGTCGCCAATCACCATGTCGAGTGGGTGCGGGCTTCGCGTGGCGTCGATGTCGGCGCCTGGCGTGGCATCGCCGCCGGCTACACCAAGTTTGCGATCGAAACGTTGATCGACGAATTGGCCGACAACAAGAACATGGACCCGATGGTGTACCGCTTGTCCTTGTTGAAAGACGATCCGCGCGCGGCCGCCGTGGTCATGGCGGTGCGGGACATGTCGAAGTGGTTCGATAAGCGGCCGGACGGCCGGGCGTTGGGCCTGGCTTATTCCGACGCCTTGCACAGCCACACCGCGGCGGTGGTCGAAATCTCGGTCGACGACAAGACCGGCGTGGTCAAGGTCCATCATATCTGGGCCGCGGTCGACGCCGGCATGGCGGTGCAGCCGAGGAACATCGAGGCGCAGATGCGCAGCGCGATGACCTTCGGCCTCGGTGCTGCCTTGCGTGAGCAGATCCACATCAAGGATGGCGTGGTGCAGGAGCGCAACTTCGACACCTATCAGGTCCTGCGCATGTCGGATGTGCCCGAGATGACCGTCAAGGTGATCTCGAACGCCAACGAGCCGACCGGCATCGGCGAAGCCGGCGTGCCGGTGGTGGCGCCGGCGATCGCCAACGCCATCGCCAAGCTCACCGGCAAGCGGATGCGTCATCTGCCGATGACGCCGGAGCGGGTGCGGCAATCGCTCGGCTAGAGGTGTCCGGCTGACGGTTTAAGCCATTCGGAACCCGCCGCGTCCTGACCCGGGCGCGGCGGGTTTTGCTATGGAACTGGTAAGCTGGCATGCCTATCTAGAACCTGACGTCAGGCAAAGGATCAGACCATGGACGACAAGACCCGCACCGAGCTGGAAGCCGCCGTTTACCGCCGTCTGGTCGAGCATTTGCGCGAGCCGCACCGACGTGCAGAACATCGACATGATGAATCTCGCCGGTTTCTGCCGCAATTGCCTGTCGAACTGGATGAAGGACGCCGCCGACGACAAAGGGCTTGCCGCTGACGCAAGGAAGAAAGCCGCGCAGATCGTCTATGGCGAGCCCTATGATGAATGGCGCGCCAAACACCAGACCGAGGCCTCTCCCGAGCAAAAGGCGGCATTGCCAAGGCAACCCGGCACTAGGCCCGGCGGCCGGAATCGCTCCGCCCTCGGTTTGCGCCGGCCGACAAAAAATAAATTCAGGCTTGTGAACAGCGTGGATGACGGCGCGATTGCCTTGACCGAGGCCGCTAAATTCCGAAAGCTCCGTGGCTAAGCCGGTGGTCTACGATTGCCGCGCGCACCTTCAGGAGTTCCGGATATGTCGATGCCCGCAGCGGCCGAAAAAGAAGAAGCCGCCCACCGCTTCGCCAAGGATCAGCTCAAGGCGATCATCGAGCGCATCGAGCGGCTTGAGGAAGAGAAAAAGGCGACCTCCGACGACATCCGCGACGTCTATGCCGAGGCCAAGGGCAACGGCTTCGACGCCAAGGCGCTGCGCGCCATCGTGCGCATGCGCAAGATGGATTCCGACGAGCGCCGCGAGCAGGAAGAGATCCTGGAAACCTACATGCACGCGCTCGGGATGTTGCAGTAGGGGCACTTTTCCCGGGCGCAGCGCGCGCGCGAGTGATGCGCTGCAGACCCGGGGATCATTCCATATTCTGGTATTTTGCTAAGGTCCCGGTTCGGCAGCGCACCGTTGCGCCACAGCGCGCAAAAAGCGCGCTATGGCTTCACGCTGCGTAGCGCCCGAGACAAGCCACAATTTACTGCAGCGACGCCGTCGTTTGACGCGTGAAGGTCGCGGTCGCCAGGAAACTTATAGCCGACCCTGAGAAATGGCTGGCGACCATGCCGAGGTGCGGATCGGCGGAAAACGTCATCACCAGCGATTGCGCCGGCTTGTAGAGCATCGTCGCCAGCGGCTGCATGTGCGGCAGCGGTCAGCGGCGTCGCCATCATGTTCCGCTGACGCTCGGCGTCAGCATGGCGGCGCGCAGCCACGGGCTGTCGGCACGTGCCGAAGCCGCCGGTCAGCGCCGGCTCGAAGCGTTGCGTGAAGGTCGCCGCCGCGACGGCTGGCCGCGGCGAGGTCGCGGCCAGTTGCGGCACGCCGCGCCCATCGGCCGCGATTGCGCCGGCTGCGGCAGGCGCGGGCGTGTCGAGCGTTTCGGCGGCATAGGCCAGCGCGTGCATTGCCGGTGCTGGCGGTGGTGACCGGATCGGCGGCGGCGAGCTTGAACGGCGCGCGCGCGATCGGCGGCGGCAGTTCGCCGCTTTCAACCGCGCCGGTCCACAGCCCGCGGTTATCGAACATCGTATTGCGTCTGCGGGCGCTGCTGGCGATCGCGATCAGTTTGCGGCGCGCCGCTGGCAACGGCACCGAGGTGGGCGTGATGCTGCGCGACCCGAACCGGCTTCGGTTCAGCCATTCTTCAGGCTGGCCAGAACCGGGGCCTGCCGCCACGCTTCGGGCTTGGCCTGCGCATCGTCGGCTTCTTCGGTATCGGTGTTGGCGACCGAGCAAGCCGGCCAGCAGCGCGAAAAAGCTTCGGCTTGATTCGCTTCTGCGATTGCCGAATTCTCGATGCTGGCGGCGTCGATACGCCGGCGTTGCGCGCCGCCGCCAGCGACACGTTATTAGGCTCGTTGCCGCGCGCCTCGATGTCGGCCAGCGCCAGCGCATAGATTGCGCAACGGCTTGCCATCGGACGGGATGTGCACGGTGCGGCCGTCCGGGAAGACCGTTGCCAGTCGCTCGCGCGTCATGCGCGGCCAATGCCGCACCGAGCCGGTGTCGAGATGCACGAAGGGCGAGCCCGAGGTCGGATAGAATCCGACGCCGCCGCGCTGCAGGCGCAAACCCACTTCGCGGATTTTTTCCAGCGGCACGCCCGGAATTTCGAAGTCGATCGCCTCGCCGTTGATGTGCTGGCTGTTCTGCGCGACGCCGGTCGAGCGCGCGCGCAGCATCGCGTTGGTGCCCGGTGCGCGGTAACCGCAAATGATCTCGATCGGCTGCCTTGCCGCCGACTTCGCGGTTGGCCTCCCACAACAGGTCGAACAGATGCGGGTCCATGTGGACCGATTGTTCCTTGCGCCAGTCGCGCATGAACCAGTCGAGCTTCTTCAGCGCGTCCTCGTCGTAACGGCCGTCGCGCTTGTAGGTGACCGTGATGGTTTCGCCGGTGTGCAGGTGGCGGAACGAGAACGTGCGGGTGTCGCCTTCGGCGGAGGCGGTTTGCAGCGACGTCATTGGCGCCGATCAGGAACAGCCCGGCCACCAGCCCGGCCGCGCTCGCGGCCACGCCAAAGCGGACGCCGGCCCGCGCCACAGACGAAATCACAGCAAACTGCGCGCGCACACCGCCATCCGCACAACACCGTTCCGTGAAAATCGTCGCCCCACAGCCATCGCTACGCCCGGTTCAGGCCGCCGCGGTCGCGGCCTTCAGTGTGGTCGGGATTGGTTAACCGAACCTTTCAGTCGCGATTTTCCCCCGGATGACAAGTTGGTAAATGACAAACTTGGCAGAAACTTGCCGTCCCGGCGGAGACTCGGCGGCGGTGATGAGGAAATTTCGCCAGCGGCCACAAAAAATGGCCGGGCTTTCGCCCGGCCATTACATCATTACCGTCGAGCTCCGACGTTAGCGGAACAGCTTCTCGAAGAAATCGAAGGGATTGTTGGCCTCGCGGCGCTCGACGCGGCTGAGGATTTCCTGGTTGCTCTTCATCGTCGCCAGGTCGCGCTTGGGGTCCTTCGGCGGCGCGATGTCGGCAACCCGGCGTTCGGCGCTGTGCAGGATCGAATGGATGCGGGCGTCGAAGCCGTAGACGTCGTCGCGGAAATTGAGCTTGCCGGCGTCGTCGACGAAGGCGGTCTGATAGGTCAGATGCACCTTCGGCCGCTTTTCGAGCTTGAAGATTTTTTCGTCCTGGCCGAACATGCCCTGGAGCTGGCGCGAATTCGGCATCCGCTCTTTCATCGCCAGGCTCAGCATGACCTCGCCGAACTTGGTCGGGTCTTCGACGCGCATGCAGCCATGGCTGAAGGCGCGGCTGGTCGGCGGCAAACAGCCGCTTTTCCGGCGTGTCGTGCAGATAGACCTGAAACTTGTTCGGGAAGTTGAACTTGATGCGGCCGAGCGCATTGGCCGCGCCCGGCGGCTGCACCACATTGATGTGGCCGTCCGGCCCGCGCTTCACTTCCAGTCCCATGCGGTCGAAAATGTGCGGATCGCTGGCGTAGCGCGGCAGCAATTCGTTCTGGATGATCGACTGCGGCACGTACCAGGACGGATTGACGATGCACACTGTCCATCGAGGCGGTAAGCAGCGGCGTCGGCGTCTGCGGTTTGCCGGCGACGATCTTGGTGCGCCAGACCAGCCTTGCCGTTGTTCACGACTTTCAGCGAATAGTCCGGGATGTTGACCATCACATAGGTCTGGCCGAGATCGCGCGGCAGCCAGCGCCAGCGTTCCATGTTGGCGGTGATGGGTCGATCTTCTGCGGCAGCGTCGGGCCGTTGATGGCGGCAGCGTGGAATTGTCGATCACGCCGGTCTGCTTGATGTCGGCGTTGGCCTGCACATTGCTTGATCGCCGGTAAACAGCGCCTTGTCATAGACCAGCTCGTCGCCGCGTTCGTCGTCCCGCGGCAGCTTGACCATCTTGATGCGGCCGGTGTGCTTGTCGCGCACGCGCACGACTTTCGCGCCGGCGGCGTGAAGCGTGACATTGAGACGCGCGCGCAAATGCGGCACGCGGCGAATCCTTGGCGCCCGGCTTGATCGCGGGGCCGCTGCGGAATGCGGTCGTCGGCTTCGGCGCGCGGCTTCGCCGCTGCGCAGTTCGGCGAGCTTGGCCTTGAGCGCCTTGAAGCCGCGGTCCGGCGGATCGAAGCTGTCGAAGCGCGGCGTTGACGTCGCGCGCCGCCGGTAACCTTCTTGCAGAATGTCGGCCGGGCTCCGGCGTATGATCGCCGTAATCGACTTCCGCCGAGACGCGCGTCGGCGCGATCCGGCCGACCGCAAGATGACGGGCGAAGGTCATGATCGAATGGGTGAGCTTGATGTCGCCGGCGGCCAGCGCGTCGGCGCTGGTGAGGGCGCCGAAGTCCGGCACCGGATAATCGGACGCGTCGAGTCCTTCGGTGGCGGCGTCTTTCAATCGCGCGATCGCCGCCTTGGCATGCCCGGTCAGACGGCCGTCGTGAATCCATAGCGGCTCATAATGATGCTCGGCATAGAACGTCTGCAGCGCCTTGCCTTCGTCAGCGCGTTTGTCGAACGACCTGTCGAAGGATTTGGCGGTGACGATGCTGCGCAGTTTTTCTGCGATCTGGGCATCGGACGCCGCCAGCAGCGCATTGAGCGTGCCCTTGATATCGAAGCTGTTGGTGTTGGCGGCCGCAGGGGCAGCGGCCGGCGCAACCGCGACGGCTGGCGTACGCGCCGGCGTTGGCGCGGCCGGCGTATTCCGGACGGGCGCTTGCGCGACCGGTTCGGGCATCGGCATCGGCGCGGGCAAAGTGTGGCGGCCCGGCGCTGGCGGCGGCACCGGCGCGGCTTCGCGGTGGCGGTGAATGATCTGGCCGTTGAGCGACGGCGGCATCGGCACGACGTGAATGATGCGCTCGGGGGCGGCGGCCGATGGTGTCGGCGCGGCGGCGGCAAGCGCCAACATCGTACCGGCCAGCAAGGACGAACCCTTAACTCTACGCATAACGCTTAACTCCACACACATCGATAACCGAATGCTTCAAATGTCTTGCATTGCTTTAACCGGCGCTTCTCATTGTGCGCCATCGGCAAGACTGCATCGCTATTATGCGACTGAACGGAGGCCGTTACGAATGAATTTCAGGTCCTTTCGGCCGATTACCTTCCATCACGGCTAACGCAGAAGTTAATCGTTAAAATTTTAATGATTAATCGGCGTCGATCGTTTCGTTAACCGGCGTTGTCGCCGTCATCTTGGTTCAAACCGAGGCCTTCGAGCTTGCGATAGAGCGTCGAGCGGCCGATTTTGAGACGGCGCGCGACTTCCGACATCTGGCCGTTGTGATGTTCGATCGCGAACCGGATGACTTCGCGTTCGATTTCTTCGAGCGGCCTCACGTCATTGTGAGCATCGGTTAACGTCAGCGACGGCCGCGCCATCGTTAACGGGCCGGGGTTCAGGCGAGCCATACGATCATGAATGCTGACATACGTGTGCGGGCCGTCACTGGCGTCCGCGCCGGTATCGGCCGGCATGTCGGGTGTCATGTTGGGCGAGCCATCGATCACCATCGGACCGGCATCGTCGGCATCCGGCGCGGCCGCCTGGTTCATCAGGTGCGGAAATTCGCTCGATACCGATGGTGTCGCCGTCGGCCAGCACGACCGCGCGGAAGATCGCGTTCTCGAGCTGTCGGACATTGCCCGGCCAGCGATAGGCGGTGAGCTGCGCCAACGTCGCGGCGTCGAGGTTGCGCAGGCGCTTGCCTTGTTCGGCGCCGATGCGCGCCATGAAGTGACGCGCCAGTTCGCCGATATCTTCCGGCCGCTGGCGCAGCGGCGGGATGGTGATCGGAAACACATGCAGGCGGTAGAACAAGTCTTCGCGGAAGCGGCCGGCTTTGACGTCGGCGATCAGGTCTCGGTTGGTGGCCGAGATGATGCGGACGTCGACCTTGACGGTCTTGCGCGAGCCGACCGGTTCGACTTCGCTTTCCTGCAAGGCGCGCAGCAATTTCACTTGCGCCGCCGGCGGCAGTTCGCCGACTTCGTCGAGGAACAAGGTGCCGCCATCGGCCTCGATGAATTTGCCGGTGTGTTTTTCGGTAGCGCCGGTGAAGGCGCCTTTCTCGTGGCCGAACAGAATCGAACTCGACCAGGTTCTCCGGCATGGCGCCGCAATTGACCGCGACGAACGGCTTGGCGCGGCGGTCGCCCGAGCCATGGATCGCGCGCGCCATCAATTCCTTGCCGACGCCGCTTTCGCCTTCGAGCAGCACCGGAATAGTGGAGGCGGCGGTCTTTTCCGCCGCGTGCAGCACCGGCTTCATCGCCGGGGCGCGGGCAATGACATCGGCCAGAGTCAGCGTGCCGTCGCGGCTGCGCCTGACGCGCTGCAATTCGCCGGCCAGCGCCTTGGTGGCGAGCGCGTTGCGCAACGAGACTTCCATGCGTTCGGGGCCGGCCGGCTTGACCACGAAGTCGGTGGCGCCGGCGCGCATCGCCGAGACGACATTATCGATGCCGCCGTGGGCGGTCTGGACAATGACAGGGGTGTCGAGGCCGGCCTGGCGCATCCGCGCCATCACGCCGAGGCCGTCGAGGTCCGGCATCACCAGATCGAGCACGACGCAGTCGATCGCGGTGGCCTGATCGCCGGTGAGCAGGGCGAGGGCGGCGTCGCCGCCTTCG
This sequence comes from uncultured Alphaproteobacteria bacterium, assembly GCA_963830125.1. Taxonomy (GTDB): domain Bacteria; phylum Pseudomonadota; class Alphaproteobacteria; order Rhizobiales; family Xanthobacteraceae; genus Pseudolabrys. Next base: position 163,692 of record CAWHKU010000003.1, read on the forward strand.
GCGGTCAGCGCCCGGTAGCCGAAACGCTGGACCATGGCTTCAACCAGCCGACGCTGAACCGGATCGTCATCGACGATCAACACAACTTGCGACATGAGCACTCCAAAGCAACCGAGCCCGGCGCGGGAAAGCACGCCCGGCGATACCTGTGCCGATTTGGTGCAGTGTCGGTGATCCGGCTTAATGGCCCCTTAAATGCAGCGGTCGGGGCCGAATCGGGTCAAAATGGGCCTTAGAGGCGGCCAGAATGTTGAAAACCCGCGGCTTGCCATCGCATCGCCATGTCTGTGCCCCTACATGGGAACCAGAGATATTGTCCCGACAGCTGTTTTTTCCTGAAAGCGAATAGTCCCCATGGCCCGATCCGCTGCCCGCAAGAAGCCCGCTTCTAAGCCCGCCCGCAAAACCGCCGGCAAATCGGTCCGCAAACCGGCCGTCAAAGCCGCCGCCAAGCGGCCGGCCAAACCGGGCAGCAAGCTCAGCAATCTGCCGGCCTGGGACCTCAACGACCTCTATCCCGGCCTCGACAGCCCGGTGCTCAAGCACGACCTTGAACGCGCCGACGCCGAATGCATTGCCTTCGAAAAGGACTTCAAGGGCCGGCTGGCCGAGCTGGCGGCTGTGCCGGGCGCGCCCGGCTTGCTCGAGGCGGTTAAGCGCTACGAGGCGATTGGCGACGTGCTCGGCCGCATCGGCTCATACGCTGGCCTTCTGCATGCCGGCGACAGCACCGACGCCGCGATCACCAAATTCTATGGCGACATGAACGAGCGGATCACCACCGCTTATTCGCATCTGTTGTTCTTCGATCTCGAAATCAATCGTATCGACGACGCGTTGATCGATGCCGCGATGAATGCCGGTCCGCTCGGCCATTACCGGCCGTGGATCGAAGACGTCCGCAAGGAAAAGCCGTACCAGCTCGAAGACCGCATCGAGCAGCTGTTCCACGAAAAGTCGCTGACCGGCTATTCGGCCTGGAACCGGCAATATGACGACACCATCGCCGCGCTGCGGTTCAGGATCGGCGGCAAGGATCTGTCGATCGAGCCGGCGCTCAATTTCATGCAGGACGCCGACCCCAAGAAGCGCAAGGACGCAGCGCAGGCGCTGGCGAAAACCTTCAAGGCCAACTTGCGGCCGTTCACGCTGATCACCAACACGCTGGCCAAGGACAAGGAAATCTCCGACCGCTGGCGCGGTTTTAAAGATGTTGCCGACTCCCGCCATCTTGCCAACCGGGTCGAACCGGAAGTGGTCGACGCGCTGGTCGAAGCGGTGCGCAACGCCTATCCGAAACTCTCGCATCGCTATTACGCGTTGAAGGCGAAATGGTTCGGCAAGAAAACGCTGGCTTATTGGGACCGCAACGCGCCGCTGCCGAAAGTCGAGCAGCGCACCATTCCCTGGGCCGATGCGCGCGGCACCGTGCTGACCGCCTATGGCGCGTTCTCGCCGAAGATGGCGGAAGTCGCCGACGACTTCTTCAAGAAGAACTGGATCGATGCCGGCGTGCGCGAAGGCAAGGCGCCGGGCGCCTTTGCCCATCCGACCGTGCCGTCGGCGCATCCTTATGTGCTGCTCAACTATCAGGGCAAGCCGCGCGACGTGATGACGCTCGCGCACGAACTCGGCCACGGCGTGCATCAGGTGCTGGCGGCGCCGCAAGGCCCGCTGATGGCGCCGACGCCGTTGACGCTGGCCGAGACCGCGAGCGTGTTCGGCGAGATGCTGACCTTCCGCAAATTGCTCGCCAACACCACCGACAAGAAACAGCGCAAGGCCATGCTCGCCGCCAAGGTCGAGGACATGATCAACACGGTGGTGCGCCAGATCGCGTTCTATACCTTCGAGCGCAAGGTTCACACCGAACGCCGCAACGGCGAACTGACCTCCGACAAGCTGTGCGAATTATGGATGTCGGTGCAGGCCGAAAGCCTAGGGCCGGCGATCGAATTGAAGGAAGGCTACGAGACCTTCTGGACCTATATCCCGCACTTCATCCATTCGCCGTTCTACGTTTACGCATACGCGTTTGGAGATTGCCTGGTGAATTCGCTTTATGCGGTCTACGAGCATTCCAACGAGGGCTTTGCCGAGCGCTATCTCGACATGCTGGCGGCCGGCGGCACCAAGCACCACTCCGAACTGCTTGGCGCCGTTCGGGCTCGATGCCCGCGATCCCGAAGTTCTGGGACGGCGGCCTGAGCGTGATTGCGGGGTTGATCGAAGAGCTGGAGGGGCTGGGGTAGCGGCAGAATCAATACCGCGACGCTACCGAGCGTGGTAAGATGACGGGTCACGACAACACGATGGAAATAGCGCGCAAGGTCATGGAAAAATACCGAGAGACCTTCGAAGCTTTGGCAAAGACCTAGATCGCTCGCACAGCCATGCCCAAAGTCTGGATCGAAGCGGCGCTCAACGGCGCCTGGACCCGCGAGCGACAACCGGCGATCCCGATATCGGTTGCGGACATCGTTGCCGATGGCATTGCCGCCGCCAAAGCAGGCGCTGCCATCATCCATCTGCATGCCTATGATGAGGCCACCGGCCGCCAGCGCGACGATTACGACATCTACGCGCCGATCATCGAAGGCATCCGCGCGCAGGTCGATGCCATCGTTTATCCGACACTGCCGATTGCCGGCTCCGGCTATGCCGGCGATCTGACTCCGGCAAAGGAACGCTATGCCCATGTCGAACGCCTTGCCAAGGCCGGCTTGCTCGAATGGGCGGTCGTCGATCCGGGCTCGGCGGTGTTCACGCAATTCGATGAGATCGCGCGCGGCGAGGCCGGATTTACCTATCTCAATCCCGACGATCATTTCCGCGAAGGCATGCGCATCGCCGCGCAATATGGCGCGCGGCCAAGCTATGCGATCTATGAAGCCGGCTGTTTGCGGCTGGGCGCGGCGACAGCGGCGGCGATGCCGAATGTCCCGACGCCGATCTATCGCTTCATGTTCGCCGACGAATTTTGTTTCGGGTTCCCGCCCAAGGCGGTTTATCTCGACGCCCATCTGGCGCTGCTGGCCGAGGTTGTCGCCGGCGCGCCGTGGATGGTCGCCGGACTTGGTGTCGACATCAAGCCGCTAATCGAGCCGGCGGTGGAGCGGGGTGGCCATATTCGCGTCGGTCTTGAAGACCGGCCGTGGGGTGTGAAAGAAACCAATCGAGGGCTGGTGGAAGAGGCTGTTCGGCTGGTGCGGGCGGCCGGTGGCGAGCCAGCCAGCGCCGCCGAAGTCAGAGCAGTTTGTTCGCAAACCGATATGGCGCTCGGACGCGGCAGCGCATAGCTGTCACCCCATGACCGACTCCGAAAAAAACCGCTTCTCCGCCCGCGCCAAGCGCTACGCCAAAGTCGGCACCAAAGTCGGCGGCGTTGCCGCGCGTATGGCCGGGCAGCGTTTCTTGGGCGCCACGCCGGATCGCGCCGGTAACGCGCTGGCGCTGGCGTCGGCGCTCGGCGGCCTGAAGGGCCCGATCATGAAGGTGGCGCAACTGCTCGCCACCATTCCCGACGCGGTGCCGGCCGAATACGCCAGCGAGTTGATGAAGCTGCAAAGCCAGGCGCCGCCGATGGGCTGGGCTTTCGTCAAGCGCCGCATGAGCGCCGAGCTTGGCCCCGACTGGCAGCCGCGCTTCAAGAATTCGAACATCATCCGGCCGCCGCCGCCTCGCTCGGCCAGGTCCATCGCGCCACCGCGCTCGACGGTTCGCTGCTGGCTTGCAAGCTGCAATATCCCGACATGCAGTCGGCGGTCGAAGCCGATCTCACCCAACTGCAAATGCTGCTGGCGCTGCGCAAGCGTTTCGATCCGGCGATCGACACCGACGAGATCGCGGTCGAGATCGGCGCGCGCCTGCGCGAGGAACTCGACTATGCGCGCGAGGCCAAACACATCGCGCTGTATCGCGCCATGCTCAAGGACGAGCCAGCTATCCGCGTGCCGAAAGTCTGGCCGGAATTATCGACCGGCCGATTGCTGACGATGGAGTGGATGGAGGGCTCCAAGCTGCTGGCGCATAAGGACGCGTCGCTCAAAGTCCGCAACAAACTCGGCACCGCCATGTTCACCGCCTGGTGGTTTCCGTTCAGCCGCTTCGGCGTCATTCACGGCGATCCGCATCTTGGCAATTACTCGGTGTTCGACGACGCCAAGGGGCAGCCGGCCGGCATCAATCTGCTCGACTATGGTTGCATCCGGATCTTTCCCGAACGCTTTGTCGGCGGCGTGGTCGATCTCTATCGCGGTCTGCTCGAAGGCGACGACGCCCGCGTCGTTCATGCTTATGAAACCTGGGGCTTCAAGCGGCTCAACAAGGAACTGATCGAGACGCTCAACATCTGGGCGCGCTTTATCTATGGCCCGCTGCTCGACGACCGCGTCCGCACCATCGCCGACGGCGTCAAGCCGTCGGAGTACGGTCGCAAGCAGGCGTTCCAGGTGCATCAGGCACTGAAGAAATTGGGGCCGGTCAAGGTGCCGCGCGAATTCGTATTTATGGATCGCGCCGCCGTCGGCCTCGGCGCGGTGTTTCTGCACTTGGCGGCCGAGTTGAATTTCTATCGATTATTCAATGAGGCGATAGAGAACTTTACACTTGGCGATGTCGCCGCGCGCCAGGCCGCCGCTCTGGCCGCGGCCGGGCTTAAACCGGCCTGATCGGGCCGGGCGTCCGGCCCGCCGCGGGGCCGCCCTTCGCGAAAAACCGCCGCCAAGGCCGGATTTGTAGGGGGATTGGCCGGGTTCGCGCGGCGCCGGGCGTTGCCCTTGGCGGGCAATTGCGCTAACCCCTCTGCCGTAAGGCTTTACGCATTTGGAGATCTTTCCCCATGGCCGACCACGGCACCGTCGAATACGCCACCGCAGCCGGCAACGATTATCCGGCGCACGAAAATACCTACGAGACCTTCGTCAAGTTCACCTTCGCCGGCGCGGTCTGCGTTATCAATATTCTGCTCGGCCTGACGGTCGGCGGCGTGTTGGGTAGCTGGTTGACCGCTGTGCCGGTTTTCATCATCGCGATTGTCGGCTTGGTGCCGGGTCTGGTGACCGGATCGAAGACCTCGAGCTATATCGCTTTCGCGATCTGCTTCTTGATCTTCGGCTTCACCGCGCTGTCGCACTAAGATTTAATTCGCGGAAGCGGGGGCTGAGCGAATGTTGATTGCCGTAGCGCGTGAAACCGACGCACTCGAACCGCGAGTCGCGGCCACACCCGAGACCGTGAAGAAATTCAAGGCGCTCGGCGCCGACGTCGCGGTCGCCCGCGGCGCCGGCATCGGCTCCGGCATTCTCGACGCCGATTATGAAGCCGCCGGCGCGGCAATTGGCGGCGACGACGTCGTCAAGAACGCCGACCTCGTGCTCAAAGTCCGCCGTCCGAGCGCCGACGAAATCGCGTCCTACAAAAAGGGCGCGCTCGTCATCGCGATCATGGACCCCTACGGCAACGAAGCCGCGCTTAAGCAGATGGCCGACGCCGGCCTGGTCGCCTTCGCGATGGAATTGATGCCGCGCATCACCCGCGCGCAGTCGATGGACGTTCTGTCCAGCCAGGCCAATCTGGCCGGCTACCGCGCCGTGATCGACGCGGCCGAGGAATACGGCCGCGCGCTGCCGATGATGATGACCGCGGCCGGCACCGTGCCGGCGGCGAAGGTCTTCGTCATGGGCGTCGGCGTTGCCGGCCTGCAGGCGATCGCGACCGCGCGCCGCTTGGGCGCCATCGTCACCGCCACCGACGTGCGTCCGGCGACCAAGGAGCAGGTCGAAAGTCTCGGCGCCAAGTTCCTGGCGGTCGAGGACGAGGAATTCAAGAACGCGCAGACGGCCGGCGGTTACGCCAAGCCGATGTCGGCGGAATATCAGGCCAAGCAGGCCGAGCTGACCGCCGAGCACATCAAGAAGCAGGACATCGTCATCACGACCGCGCTGATCCCGGGCCGTCCGGCGCCGAAGCTGATCTCGGCCGAGATGGTGGCCTCGATGCGGCCCGGCTCGGTGATCGTCGATCTGGCGGTCGAGCGCGGCGGCAATGTCGAAGGCGCCAAGCCCGGCGAAGTCGTCGCCGTCGGGCCTGCCAAGATCGTCGGCCATCTCAATGTCGCCGGCCGCCTGGCGGCCTCGGCCTCGGCGCTTTACGCCAAGAACCTCTACACCTTCATCGAGACCATGATCGACAAGGCCGAGAAAGAAACTGGCGATCAACTGGGATGACGAAATCATCAAGGGCACCGCGCTGACCCGCGACGGCGCCATCGTCCATCCGAATTTCATGCCGAAGCCGGCTGCATAAGGGAGAGTCCCATGCACGAACTTGCGACTGCGGTCGATCCCTTCGTATTCCGCCTGTCGATCTTCGTTCTGGCCGTGTTCGTCGGCTATTACGTGGTCTGGTCGGTGACGCCGGCGCTGCATACGCCGCTGATGTCGGTGACCAACGCGATCTCCTCGGTGATCGTGGTCGGCGCGCTGCTGGCGGTCGGCGTTTCGCTTGCCGGCGATGACACTGGCCCGCTGTGGGCGCGCGCCTTCGGCTTCGTCGCGCTGATCTTCGCCTCGGTCAATATTTTCGGCGGCTTCCTGGTCACCCAGCGCATGCTGGCGATGTACCAGAAAAAGAAGAAGTGAGCGCGACATGAGCCCCAATCTCGTCGCGTTACTGTATCTCGTCGCCGGCGTTCTGTTCATCCTCGCGCTGCGCGGATTGTCGAGCCCGGACACCAGCCGGCTCGGCAATCGGCTCGGCATGATCGGCATGACCATCGCCGTTCTGACCACGCTGGGCGCCAGCCCGCCGGCCGACGCGCTCGGCTGGGCACTGATCGTCGGCGGCATCGTCATCGGTGGCGGCATCGGCGCGGTGATCGCCAAGCGCGTGCCGATGACCTCGATGCCGGAACTGGTCGCGGCCTTCCATTCGCTGGTCGGCATGGCCGCGGTGCTGGTGGCGGCGGGCGCCTATCTACGCGCCGTCGGCCTTCGGCATCGGCACTCACGGCCACATCCATCAGGCCGAGCCTGATCGAAATGTCGCTCGGCGTCGCCATCGGCGCGCTGACCTTCACCGGCTCGGTGATCGCGTTCCTGAAATTGTCGGCGCGCATGAGCGGCAAGCCGATCACGCTGCCTGGCCGTCACATCATCAATATCGCGATCGCGCTCGCCTTGGTGTTCTTCATCTACGGCTTTTACGAATCGCAGAGCGTGGTCGACTTCTGGCTGATCGTCGTGTTGTCGCTCAGCCTCGGCATTTTGATGATCATCCCGATCGGCGGCGCCGACATGCCGGTCGTGATTTCGATGCTGAATTCCTATTCCGGCTGGGCCGCCGCCGGCATCGGCTTCACGCTCGGCAATTCGGCGCTGATCATCACCGGCGCGCTGGTCGGTTCGTCCGGCGCGATCCTGTCCTACATCATGTGCCACGCGATGAACCGCTCGTTCATCTCGGTCATCTTGGGCGGGTTCGGCGGCGAGCAGGCCGCCGCTGGCGGTGCGCAGGAGCAGCGCCCGGTCAAGCTCGGTTCGGCCGAAGACGCCGCCTACATCATGAAGAACGCGCAGAAGGTCATCATCGTGCCGGGTTACGGCATGGCGGTGGCACAGGCGCAACATGCGCTGCGCGAAATGGCCGACCGGCTGAAAAAGGAAGGCGTCGAAGTCAAATACGCCATCCACCCGGTCGCCGGCCGTATGCCCGGCCACATGAACGTGCTGTTGGCCGAAGCCAACGTGCCCTACGACGAAGTGTTCGAACTGGAAGACATCAATTCCGAGTTCGCCCAGGCCGACATCGCCTTCGTCATCGGCGCCAATGACGTCACCAATCCGGCGGCGGAAGACGATAAGACCTCGCCGATCTACGGCATGCCGGTGTTGCAGGTCTGGAAGGCCGGCACCGTGATGTTCATCAAGCGCTCGCTGGCGTCCGGCTATGCCGGCATCGACAATCCGCTGTTCTACCGCGACAACACGATGATGCTTCTGGGCGACGCCAAGAAGATGACCGAGAACATCGTCAAGTCGCTGTAGCGTCGGCCAAAACGCGCGCTGTGTGGCGGTACTCCGTTCGGCGCCGGCTGGCTCCTGCAGCCATCATACCTGCCGATAATCCACAGTCAGCCATGACGGCGGCGGGCCGTTGCTTGGCACCCACAACCAAATCGCCGACACTTTCCTGCACAGCAATGTGAGTCGGGAAAGGATTGCGCCATGGCCAAGAAGCGGAAGAAGAGTGCGAGCGCCGATCGTCGATTGATTGCTTTGAGCCAGCCCCACGAAGTTCGTTATTGGTCGAAGAAATTCAAGGTGACGCCGGCCAAGCTGAAAGCGGCTGTCAAGGTCGCCGGCCGCTCGGCGAAAAAGGTCGGTGAGTATTTCAAGCACTTGAAAGCTCGTGCCCGCGATCGTGCGCTGATTTCGACCAAACAACCTTATGAAGTCCGCTACTGGTCGAAGAAATTCAAGATCACGCCGGCCAAGCTGAAAGCGACGGTCAAGGCTGCGGGCCACTCGTCGAAGAAGGTCGCGGCTTATCTCGCCGCCGCGAAGAAAAAGAAGACCAAGAAAAAGACCGCCAAGAAGAAAAAGAAAAAACTGTAAGCGCGCGCCGATACCGCGCGTCTCATTGCCGCAAAGCAAATCGGGCCGGCCGCCGGGCGCTGAAAAGCGTTCGGCTGTCGGCCTTTGTTTTTTCAAATGGCTCTGGGCGCGGAGGGCGTCCGCGTTCGCAGCGGTATGTCTTGGATATTCCGGCTGCAACGAATATGATTGACAGAATACGTTTTCGCCTGAGGAAAAGTCATGCTGTTCAATGTCTGCAATTGCGTCTCACCGTCCGGGATGGCCGGCGACTTCGGGTCGCTGTGCGCCGGCGGCGCCGGTTTCGTCTCGGCGATGATGGCGACGCTGGCGGCCAGTTCGCGGACGCAACCGGCCAGGACCTTAAAGGGCAATGTGCCGGTGGTCGACAAATTGGCGGTGCGCATCGTCACCGACAACATCGTCATCCAGTTCGTGCAGACCGAGAAGCGCGACGGCCTGACCGTTGAACGCAAAAGCGGCAACACCTTTCCCGACAGGCCGCCGAGCCGGATCCTCAACGGCGAATGGGGGCTGGCGATGCATGCGCAGTCGTTTGCCGGCGGTGTCGAGCGCAATGTCATGATCGACTTCGGCTATACGCCGGAAGTGCTGCTCAACAATATGGGCATCCTGAACGTCAACCCGTCGACCTTCGACGCGCTGGTGCTCAGCCACGGCCATTACGATCATTTCGGCGGCATGGTCGGCTTTCTCAACGCCACCAAGGGTGCGCTCAAGCCCAAGATGCCATTTTATGTCGGCGGCGAGGATTGTTTCTGCATCCGCCGCAATCCCGGCGGCCAGTTCGGCGCGCTCGACCGCAAGGCGATCATGGACGCGGATCTCACGCTGATGATGGCGTCGGAGCCGGCGATCGTCGCCGATCATGCCTTCACCACCGGCCGTATCGGCCAGACCTCGTTCGAAAAGCCGTTGCAGCCCTCGACCGAGATCATCGGCGTCAACGCCGAGGGTTTCGGTTGTTTCGCCGAGGACATGCCGGCGGAGAAGAACACCGGCGAGTATATCCCCGATGATTTCGACCACGAGATCGCGACCAATTACGTCGTCAAGGACAAGGGGCTGGTGGTGCTGACCTCATGCAGCCATCGCGGCGTCATCAACACCGTGCGCCAGGCGATGGCGGCGTCGGGCATCGACAAGGTGCACGCCGTCGTCGGCGGCTTCCATGTCGTGCCGCCGCTTGGCGACGACTACATCAACAAGACCATCGATGAGTTCCGCGACATCGATCCGACCTATCTGATCGTCGGCCATTGCACTGGCGACCGGTTCTACGATCTGGCCCGCGCCGCGCTCGGCGACAAGGTGATCCACTCGGCGGTCGGCACGCGGCTGGTGTTCGGCGAGTAGGGCGCACCATAGAAATAGCGCGGGCCCGTGAAGACCCGCGCTACAAAACTCTCGAAACCTGTGCCGTAAACGGCGCGCTGACTAGTAGCGCGGCGAAGCCGGACGGGCAGCGCCCGCACCGCCGCGGCCACCGGGACCGGCAGCGCCCGGAACGACGCGCGGCTTCATCGGCAGCAGGCCTTCGCGCTGCATCTTCTTGCGCGCCAACTTACGCGCGCGGCGAACGGCTTCCGCCTTCTCGCGCGCTTTCTTTTCCGACGGCTTTTCGTAATGGCCGCGAAGCTTCATTTCGCGGAAAATGCCCTCACGCTGCATCTTCTTCTTGAGCGCCTTGAGGGCCTGATCGACGTTGTTGTCGCGAACGAGAACTTGCACGCATGCTCCTTCGTTGGTGGAGAATCGAATTTCGGTCAAAGGCCTCAGAAAACCGGGCCTTTTGAGTCGGGTGGCTTTAGCAGACTTGTTTCGGCGAGTCCATAAAAACGGGCCAAAACCGCGTTTTTAAGGCCCTCGAGCCGCTTTTCCCATATGGGGGTGGGAGGTTGGCTCCGCCAGGACCCGAAAAGCCGGCCTTTTTCACGCCGCCTGGTCATCTTTCGCCGCCAAAGCCCTGGAAAACAGCACCGAGAGCCCGTCAGTAGCGCTGGCGCCGATCGCCCGGTAGCCAGAAGCGCTGTCCCTCGTTTGGCGGCGCTGTGCGGCTCCAAAGAGGCGGTGGGGCTCTGTGGGGCCTCATTCCGGGGGGGCTTTAGGCCGCGGGCGCGGAATGACCGGAAAATCCCTACTTCGGATAAACCCGCGTGACATGCCCCATCTTGCGGCCCGCGCGGGCGTCGGTCTTGCCGTAGAGGTGGACGGAGGCGCCCGGCACGGTCAGCCAGTGGCTGACCTCGTGGATCTCGGCGCCGATCAGATTGGTCATCTCGACCTTGCGGCCGAGCCGCAGGGGCTTGGCCAGCGGCCAGCCGGCGACCGCGCGGATGTGCTGCTCGAATTGCGACACGGTGGCGCCGTCGATGGTCCAGTGGCCTGAGTTGTGAACCCGTGGTGCGATCTCGTTGACCAGCACGGTCTGTTTGCCTTTGTCTTTGACCACGAACATCTCGACCGCCAGCACGCCGACGTAATCGAGTGCCTTGGCGATGCGGGTGGCGACGCGTTTGGCTTCCGCCGCCAGTTGCGGCGACACCTTGGCCGGCACCGTCGAGATTTTGAGAATGTGGTCGCGGTGTTCGTTCTCGGTCGACTTCGAAACATTCGACGTGGCCGTCGGCGGCGCGCGCCGCGACAACGGATACCTCGCGCTCGAAATTGACGAAGCCTTCCAGCACGCAGGGCTTGTTCTTGAGGAGACGCCAGGCGGCGTTGGCGTCATCGCCTTTTTGAATCTTGGCCTGGCCCTTGCCGTCATAGCCCATGGTGGTGGTTTTCAGCACCGCCGGCCGGCCGACTTTGTCGAGCCCGGCCGCCAGTTGCGAGGCCGAATGCACCGGCGCATAGGGCGCGACCGCGATCTTCAGCCCGCTGATGAAATTCTTTTCGACCAGCCGGTCCTGCGTCCGTTCGAGCACATGCGGATCGGGGTAGACCGGCTTGCGCTTGGAGAGATACGTCGCGGTCTCGGCCGGGATGTTTTCGAACTCGTAGGTGATGACATCGACGCTTGATGCAAAGCGCGCGAGCGCGGCCTCGTCGTCGTAAGCCGCGCAGGTCGACGACCGCACCACTTCGAACGCGCCGGAGTCTTTTTCCGGCGAATAGATATGACAATGCAGCCCGAGCCTTGCTGCCGCCAGCGCCAGCATGCGGCCGAGCTGGCCGCCGCCGAGAATTCCGATCGTCGCGCCGGGTTTCAGCACTTTGAATTCAGTCTTTCGGCTCTAATTTTTCGGCTTCTTGCCAACAGCCTTGGTCTGCTTGGCGCGCCAGGCATCCAGCCGCTTGGCGACCGCCTTATCCGACAGCGCCAGAATGCTGGCTGCAAGCAGCGCGGCATTGATCGCGCCCGGCTTGCCGATGGCGAGCGTGCCGACCGGCACGCCGCCCGGCATTTGCATGATCGACAACAGCGAATCCTTGCCCTCGAGCGCGTGGGTGTTCATCGGCACGCCGAGCACCGGTAAAGGCGTCATCGCCGCCGTCATGCCGGGCAGGTGGGCGGCGCCGCCGGCGCCGGCGATCACGATCTTGAAGCCCTTGTCGCGCGCGCTATGGGCGAAGTCGTACAGCCGCTTGGGGGTGCGGTGCGCCGAGACGATCAGCGCCTCATAGCCGATATTGAGCGCGTCGAGCGTCTCGGTGGCGTGCTTCATCGTGGCCCAGTCGGATTGACTGCCCATAATGATCGCAACCGGTTTTGTGGCCATTTTGCCCCCTTATCCTACGCCCAGGGCGGGCGGAAGGAAGCGGCGGATTATAGGTCTGAAGCCCCCGCTGGCAAGGTTAAACCGGGGCCGCGAAAGGGTTATGGTGGGTTGAAATCACAAGAGATTCGCGGAGGTTCAACGGGTGGCCGCCAACGACGCCGATCGGGCCAGGAACCGGCGAGGTACAGCCGCCAGCGGTGCTGCTGGACGAAATCGACGCAGCTGAAGCGCGATCTGGCCCGCGCCGAGCGCAAAATCGCCGAACTGGAAGCCCGCGGCGATATCGACCCGCTGCTCGATATTCTCAACCGGCGCGGCTTCGAGCGCGAACTGGCGCGCTCGCTCGGCTTACGTCACCGCTACCAGACGGCGGCGCGCGCTGATGTTCATCGACCTCGACGGCTTCAAGCCGATCAACGACCGCCACGGCCATGCTGCCGGCGACGCGCTGCTCAAGGCGGTGGCCACGGCGCTGAGCTCAGCCAATGTGCGGGCCTCCGACGTGGTGGCGCGCCTCGGCGGCGACGAATTCGGCGTGCTGATGTGGCATGTCGACGAGGCCCGCGCGCTGGCGCAGGCCGCTGAGTTGGAAACCGTGATCGGTGAGGTGCGCGCGCTATATGCCCAGAGCGGCGGCGAGCCGGTCGAGCTGTCAGTCGGCGCCAGCGCCGGCATCGCTACGCTCGGGCCCAATGCCGACGCCGCCGGCGTCATCGCCGCCGCCGACAAGGCGATGTACGCGCGTAAAAAAGCCCGGCGGGGCTAGCCCGCCTCAGGCGATGATATCCGGCGTCAGCCGGTCTTCGATCTGCAAAATCTGGTCGCGCAGCACCAGTTTGCGCTTTTTCAGCCGCTGGACCTGGATCAGGTCGGAGCCGGGCGATACCGCTAGCGCTTCAATGGCGGCGTCAAGATCGCGATGTTCTTGCTGCAAGCGAGCCAACTGCTCGCGCAAGACGCTTTCGTCCTTGTCGTTCATTGTCACCGCGGATCAGCTTGAGGCCCAGTCGGCCGGGAACCATGAGAGGTATTATCGGGCGGCAAGCGAACGAATTATCGCGTTTTCCACAGACGCATTCAAGCGGCTGAGAAAAATACCAGTCGTTCAAAGGCTTTGCTGGCCGTTGATGGTCCGGCTAACCGAGTCGTATCGACGCCCTTGTTTTGGGGCTAGGCGAGGCTTAGCTTTCTTTTATTGAGCTATCATCGGAATCTATCGGTCCGGGAACTGTTTCCGCCGGGACAACCGATAGAGAGTAACGGCGAGAGCGTATTATCGAAGAGCCACTTTCATCGAACCAGGCAAAGAACCAGGATTGAGGAGACATAAAGCATGTCGATGCAATCGCATCTTGCGGAACTCGTGAAAAAGCATCAGGCACTCGAAGATCAGATCAACGACTGCCACGCCCACCCCGCGGTCGACGATCTCGAAGTTGTAGAACTCAAGCGACGAAAATTACTGGTCAAGGAACAGATCGCGCGTTTGCGGCAAAGCGATTCCGTCAGCGTTCACTGATTCGGTCCGCCGCGCTGTTTCATCTCTAAGCTAGTCACCGCCGACTCGCGGCCCGGTTTTGACCGGCCTGAATTGCGAGGCGGCGGGGCTGTGGCCATTTCTGCCGTTTTCCTCGGGACCCGGGGGAAGCCCCGATTCTCGGCGATATCGGTGGGCGGCGGCTCGCCTAAGTGCGGCATTTGCCCCCCGGTTGGCGGCGGAAACGGCCAGTTGCCGCCTTGCGGCCATATTTTTTTGGCCTATTGTTGGGGTCATATTCGAGGTGAGCCCGCCATGACGATCAGCCTTTTGCACCGCCCCGCGCTTCTCGGCGCCGCTCTTGTCGGCTTGGCCCTGCTGTCGGCCTCGGCCGCGCAGGCCTTCACCTTCGAGGACCAGGGCGCCTCGGCCAATGGCAGCGGGTCGCACTATCAGGACCTCGACCTCGGCAAGCCGGCCTCGCGTTTCGACGACGGCAGCGGCAAGACGGTCATCAAGCGGGGCAACAGCACGTTTTATGTTGGCGGCCAGGGCCAGAGCTTCGACCAGCGCAATAATGCCAGCGACTATTTCAATCCGAACTATTTGATGGGCCGCTAGGGCGCTGTTCGGTTTAGCGTCGTTCATTCCTCTCCGTTCGTCGCCCGCGAAGGCGGGGACCCAGGTCTTCAAATCGAGGCTAGCATTAGGCAGTGGATGTCCCGGACATGCGCGGGAATGAACGGTCAGTTAGCGGAGGCGCGTCACTTCTTCCTCGTCATAAACGCCATAAACGCCGCCTTCGCCTCCGGCGACCGCAGCCGCAGCTTGAAGGCCTCGGCCTCTTCGTCGATGCGCGCCACGATCTCGTCGGCCGAGCCGCGCATCAGGCGGCGCGATATCAGCACGCCTTGCGCCGGCAGCGCCGCGATCTTTTGCGCGGCGGCCAGCGCGCGCGCGTCGGTCTCGGCCGCGTCGACAACCTCGTTGACGATGCCGGCGTCTTTCGCCTCGTTGGCCGATCAGCGGCTGGCCCATCACCAGCAGGCTGAAAGGCGCGGGCGTGGCCCATCAGCCGCGGCGCGATCAGGCTTGAAGCCGCCTCCGGCACGAGACCCGAGCCCACGAACGGCGTCGACAGTTTCGCGGTGTCGCCGGCGACGACATAGTCGCAATGCAGCAGCATGGTGGTGCCGACGCCGACCGCGTTGCCGTTGACCGCCGCGACGATCGGCGTCTCGTTGCGCGCCAGCGCGTGCAGGAAGCGGATGATCGGCTCGCCGAGCGCGCCGCCTTGCGCCATGGTCATGAAGTCGCCGATGTCGTTGCCGGCGCAGAACACGTCCGGGCCACCCGCGATCAGCAGGCAGCGGATGACTCGTCGATGTGGCGATGCCCGATCGCGTCGGCCATGGCGTCGTACATCGGCAGCGTCAGCGCGTTTTTCTTGTCCGGCCGGTTGATGCGGATGGTGCGGACCGGGCCGTCGTCGGTGATCAGGATGTCGGACATGATTTTTCTCTTTAGTCGGGGCTATTAAACCGAGGTCTTGATTAAATCGAGGTCTTGCTAAAATAGAGGTCTTGGCCGAGGGTACCCCCGATTTCGGCCTTATTGTTCACGATAAATGGGCAGTGTCTTTGTGCGGTTGCCGCCACGCGGCGATTGTAGCGATAGATGCGGGTGCGCGAATGAAACGTGGTTCTCAAGGATTTGTCATGCGGTTTGTGACGGCATCTGTCGTCCTGATATCGCTTGGCGGCTGCGCGCAATATGACGAGATTCGCAGCGCGAACTTGGCTGCGGCGCAGCGGGAGAGGACGGCGGCGGACGAAGCGATCTGCCGGGGTAACGGCGTGCAGCCCGGCTCCCCCGCCTATGAAGATTGCCGGACCCAGCAGCTTAAACGGCGCGACAATTCGGCGTACCGGCAAGAAGAAGTCGCCAGGCAAATGTTGAACGAGAGCTCCCTTCGCCCGATTGGTGAATAGCGGAGAGATGCGCCTTCGAAGCCGGTTGTCGCCCGCATGGAGCCAACGGATCGGCGCGAGGCGCCGCCCGACGACAGGCTCTGCCGAATGCGAAGCCGGCGCGCCCGCGATCAACAGTTAGCGGGCGGTCTTGTCGATGTGGATGTAGCCAATGACGTCGTACATCGGCAGCGTCAGGGCGTTTTTCTTGTCCGGCCGGTTAATGCGGATGGTGCGGGCCGGGCCGTCGTCGGTGACGATGATGTCGGGCTTGGGGGCTCTTTCGGTTTTCGCCAGACCGCGTGCCTTGCGGGCTCACTACCCTTGATAAGCACACAAAAAATCCGACTCGGAAATCATTTCATCCAATTGTGCCCAAACGAAACCAATGGTACAGCCCGCCGGCACGGAAAAATATCCGTCGCAAGTCACTTAATTTTGGGGGCGTTGGTGCTGCGTAAGTCAGTGTTGGGCGGCTTGTTCGCCGGACTGTTTGTGCTTTCATCTTCTTTCGCTTCATCCGCGCAGGCCAAAACCCCGCAAACCTGGAATTGGACCGGCTTTTATGCCGGGGCGCATGCCGGCAATGCCGCGTCGGCGAATGAATGGAAAAGCGCCGATGGCGGGTTGGCCGGCGCCGATCCCTTTGAGGGAAATTTCACCTCCGGCGGCCTGATCCGCGGCGTCCAGTTCGGCTACAACTACCAATTCAACGCCATCGTGCTTGGCGCGGAAGCGGACGCCAGCTTTGGCGATATCGAAGGCGGCGCCCGTTGCGCGATCTCGATCTATGTCTGCGACGCCAAGGTCGACGCGCTCGGCACCATCACCACACGGCTCGGCTACGCCTACGATAAGTTTCTCCTGTTCGGCAAAGGTGGCGCCGCCTGGGCGCATGAAAGATTGTATCTGGAGCCGTCGCCCGGCCACGGCCAGACCGACAGCGCCCACGGCAATGCCTGGCGCTGGGGCTGGACGGTTGGCGCCGGCGTTGAATATGCGTTTTCACCGGCGCTGTCGGTCAAGGCCGAATATAATTTCATCGACTTCAACGGCGGCGCCATCGGGGTCGTCGCCGGCGGTAGCGCGGCGACCGTAACGCTCGGCCAGCAGATTCATCTCGTTAAAGTCGGGTTCAATTACAAGCTCGGCGAGACGTCGCCCTTTGAACATCCCTTCGGCGTGGCGGGCGACGCACCGGCCTGGAGCTGGAGCGGAATTTACGGCGGTCTCCACAGCGGCGGCGGTTGGGGCATGTCGGACTGGAAAACGGCTGACGGCGCCTTGGC
This sequence comes from uncultured Alphaproteobacteria bacterium, assembly GCA_963830125.1. Lineage (GTDB taxonomy): Bacteria > Pseudomonadota > Alphaproteobacteria > Rhizobiales > Xanthobacteraceae > Pseudolabrys. Next base: position 180,765 of record CAWHKU010000003.1, read on the forward strand.
GGCGGCGTCGACCTTGGCTTTCCCCGGTTCCGGCAATGCTAATGGTTCGATCGCCGGTGGCCAGATCGGGTTCAATGTTCAAAACGGCACGTGGGTGGTTGGCGGTGAAATCAGCGCGAGTTGGGCCAACCTCGACGGTTATGCCAAATGCGCGACCGGCACCGGACCATCGAGCAGTTATGTCTGCCACAGCCGGATCGACGCACTCGCCACCGCCACCGGTCGCGTCGGCCGGACTTATGGCAATCTTCTGGTTTACAGCCTGGCCGGTTTCGCGGTGGCGAAGGAAAAGCACGACGCTTATCAGGCGTTCGGCACCGACATTTTTCACGGCAGCGCGACGCGCACCGGCTACGTCCTCGGTTCGGGCCTGGAATATGCCCTGACGCCGGCATGGTCGGCCAAGCTCGAATACAACTACATCGATCTCGGCAACAAAACCGTTGCGCTGACCGACGCGTCCGGCAGCGTGTCGAATGTGTCGATCGGCCAGCAGCTCCAGCTCGTCAAGATGGGACTGAACTACAAGTTCGGCGCCGATCCGCTGGCGCCGGGCCAGTCTTCGGCCGCATCCTTGTTCGACAAATCGCCGGTGATCTCGTCGGGCTGGATGATCGAAGCCGGTCTGCGATACGGGTTCTCGAACGGCAAATCGCAGCAGGATCTTTTTTCCAACGCGGTGCCGGACCAGGTCAATTCGCGTTTGATCTACGGCGACATGAATGGCCACTCGACCGAATCCTTCCTGCGCTTCGACCATCGCGACGGTCTTTTCGTGAAGGGCAATTTCGGCATCGGCACGCTGGTGAACGGCAACCTCAACGACGAGGACATGCCGCCGGACACCTCGCCTTATTCGAATACGCTGAGCAAAATGCGCGACGGCAGCCTGCGTTATGGCAGCCTCGACATCGGCTATAATTTGCTCAATGGCACGGCCGGCAAGCTCGGGCCTTATGTCGGCTATCGTTATTTCTATCAGCTTGGCCGGGGCTTCGGCTGCCAGCAGGTTGCCGCCTCCGGTACGGTCTGCGCGACGCCGTTGGCGGACGACCAGCTCGCTCTGACCGAAACCGAAACCTGGCGCGGCGCGGCGGTCGGCCTCAACACCCAGATGGCGTTGTCGCCGCGCTGGAAGCTCGAAGTCGACGCCGCCTATCTGCCTTACGTCGACCGCGCCGGTGTCGACAATCACTGGGCGCGCGCCGACATCAATCCGGGTCCGGAAACCGGCAAAGGCTGGGGCACACAGGTCGAGGCCATTCTGTCTTATGCCGTCAATGATCGGCTGAGCATCGGCGTCGGCGGCCGCTATTGGTACTTTACCACCACCTCGGCCGCTTCGCAGTTTCCCAGCGCGGCTGCGTCTCCGCCGCTCAAATACACCAGCGAGCGCTACGGCGGATTCGTGCAGGCGTCCTACAAGATCGGTGACGCTGGCCGGCTCGATCTCGCCGAAGCCGAACCGGTGGCGGCGGTGGATTGGACGGGCTTTTATGTCGGCGGCCATCTCGGCGCCGGCAAGGGCCGCGATAGCTGGTCTGATCCGTTCCCGGCGGCTGCCACCGGCGATCGCGTGGCCACCGGCGGCGCACTCGGCGGCGCGCAGGTCGGCTTCAACAAACAGTTCGGCAGGTTCGTGCTGGGCGCCGAGCTATCGGCTTCGGTGGCGAGAATCGAGGGCACTGAGACCTGCTTCGGCGGCATCGTGCCCGCCACCAGTGCCGGCCTGGAATGCGAAAATCGGATCGGCCCGCTGGCCACCGTCACCGGCCGCGCCGGTTATGCCTTCACACGCAGTCTGGTTTACGCCAAGGCCGGCGCGGTAGCGGCGCGCGAGACCTATACGCTGAATTCGAAGGCGATCACCGGCGGCACCGTCTCCAGCGCCAGCGCCACCAATTGGGGCTGGACCGTCGGCGGTGGCATTGAGCACGCGCTCAATTCGCGCTGGTCGGTCAATCTCGAATATAATTATGTCGACTTGGGTTCGCGCGCGGTCGCCTTCGAGGTGCCGGCCGCCATCGCCGCCGCCAACCCGACCTCGGTCGCGACGCATATACATCTCGTGACCATGGGCGTGAACTATCACTTCGATCCGCTGTCGCGGTAACGAGACGCACAGAAATCGGGTGGCCTCACGGCCACCCGACTGCCATGTCACGCTTGCAAGGCAAGGAACGTGACCATGGCGAAGAGTTATTACAGTACGATTTTCGGACAATCCGCCGGCCAGATTTGGAGCGTCATTCGCGACTTCAATAACTATCCGGTCTGGGTGGATGGTGCTGGTGCGAGCGAAATCGAAGCTGGCAAATCGGGTGATGCTGTCGGCGCCGTGCGCTCCGTTCTCTATGGCGGCCGGCATATTCGGCAGCAATTGTTGGCGCTGTCGGACGTCGACCGATCAATGACCTATCGCTTCGCCGGCGAATCGCCGCCGCCGGTCGCGGACCTTCAAGTCACGTTACGGGTAACGCCGGTGGTTGACGGCGAGCGTGCCTTTGTCGAATGGTTCGCGACCTTCGATTGCGACACCGCTACGCGTGACGAACGTACCGGCTTCTATCGCGAGGCCTTCGCTGGCTGGCTCGAATCGTTGCGGCGGCACCTTAATCGGCAGGCCGCCGAGGGGCTGTTGCCATAAAAATCACCCGCTCACGCCCCCTTCGTCATCTCCCTCAACTTGAACTTCTGTATCTTCCCCGTGCTGGTCTTCGGAATTTCCGCGAACACGAAATGGCGCGGCACCTTGTAGCCGGCCAAATTCTGCTTGCACCATTGCAACAGGTCGTCGGCGCTGGCGGTCGCGCCTTCTTTCAGTTCGACAAAGGCGCAGGGCGTCTCGCCCCATTTGTCGTCCTGCTTGGCGACCACCGCGACCGCCATCACCGCCGGGTGCTTGTACAGCGCGTCCTCGACCTCGATCGACGAGATATTCTCGCCGCCGGAAATGATGATGTCCTTGGAGCGGTCCTTGAGCTGGATATAGCCGTCGGGATAGCATGACGCCGAGATCGCCGGTGTGAAACCAGCCGCCACGGAAGGCCTTCTCGGTCGAGGCCTTGTTCTTGAGATAGCCCTTCATCACCACATTGCCGCGCATCATCACTTCGCCCATGGTCCTCGCCGTCGCGCGCGACCGGCACCATCGACTCGGGATCGCGCACGTCGAGCGCCTTCGAGCGCGCCATAGCGCACGCCCTGGCGCGCTTTCTTGTGCGCCTGTTCGGCAAGCGGCAGCGCGTCCCATTCGGTATGCCAGTCGTTGACCACCGCCGGCCCGTAGCATTCGGTCAGGCCGTAGAGATGCGTGACGTTGAAGCCGGCGTCTTTCATCGCGCGCCAGCACCGCTTCCGGCGGCGGCGCGGCGGCGGTGAAGAACTCGACGACATGGGGCAGGGGCTTCTTCTCGGCGTCGGTCGCATTCAACAACGTCGACATCACGATCGGCGCGCCGCACAGATGCGTGACCTTGTGATCGGCAATCGCGTCATACATCGCCTTGGCGCGCACCTGCCGCAGGCAGACATGCGTGCCGGCGACCACCGAGATCGACCACGGGAAGCACCAGCCGTTGCAATGAAACATCGGCAGCGTCCACAGATAGACCGGATGCTTGCCCATCGAGCAGGTGACGATATTGCCGACCGCCAGCAGATGCGCGCCGCGATGGTGATAGACCACGCCTTTCGGGTCGCCGGTGGTGCCGGAGGTATAGTTGAGCGTGATGGCGTCCCATTCGTCGTCCGGCATCGACCACGTGATAGTCGGGATCGCCGGTGGCGACGAAGTCCTCGTATTCGATGTCGACCCAGCCGCTCGCCGTCGCCGGAATATTCCGGATCGTCGTAGTCGATCACCAGCGGCTTCGACCTTGGCGAGCTGCAGCGCCTCCTTCATGGTCTTGGAAAATTCGCGGTCGGTGATGACGACCTTGGCCTCGGCGTGGTCGAGCGAGAAGGCGATGATCGCGGCGTCGAGCCGGGTGTTGAGGGTGTTGAGCACGCCTTGCGTCATCGGCACGCCGTAGTGGCATTCCAGCATCGCCGGCGTATTGGCCAAGCAGCACCGCGACGGTGTCGCCGCGCTTGACGCCGGCTTTGGCCAGCGCCGAGGCGAGCCGGCGCGAGCGCGCGTAGAATTCGGCGTAAGTCCGCCGCAGCGGCCCGTGGATAATGGCGGTGCGGTCCGGGAATACGGAAGCCGCGCGCTCCAGGAAGCCGAGCGGCGTCAGCGGCTGGAAATTGGCCGGATTGCGGTCGAGATCGGTGTCGTATGGTGTGTTGGTGGGCGTTGGCGCCATCTTGGTCGTTTCCCCTCTTTGGCGAGAGGTTAGCCAACCGGAGGCGCAACAAGCAATGCTGTCATGGCCGCGGTCGTAGGGGAGGCGACGCCTAGCGGAACCAAATCTCGGTCACGCCCTCGCGCGTCAGTTCGATCGAGATCAGCAGCATGATGATCAGCGTGATCTTGTAGAACAGCTCCTGCGGCGTCACCCGCACCAGCCAGAAGCCGAGCAGGTTGGACGACGATCGCCAGCGGAAACAGCACCAGCGAGGTGCCGAGCCCCTTGGTCGAGAACTGGCCGAGCGCGAAATAGGGGATCACCTTCATCCAGTTCATGGCGGCAAACACCATCGCCGTGGTGCCGACATAGGTCATTTTCGGCAGCCGCAGGCTCAGCACATACATCTGATAAGGCGGCCCGCCGGCCTGGCAGATGGTCGAGGTGAAGCCCGACAGCGCGCCCCAGAACACGCCGGCGGCGACGCCCGGCTTTTGCGCCTCGCGCGGCACCTGCAGCATGCCGATGAAGCTGTAGGCGACGAAGGCGATGGTGATGACGCCGATGAACACGCGCACCGCGGCGTCGGAAATATGCGCCGCCACCAGCCCGGCGATGCCGATGCCGACGAGCGCGCCGGGGATCACGATGGCGACGATCCGCCCGCTCCAGTCCTTGCGGTAGACCCAGACCGCGTTGGCGTCCTGCACGATCATGATCGGCAGCATGATGGCGGCGGCCTCCAGCGGCGGCATCACCAGCGCCAGCATCGGCGTCGCCATCTGGCCGACGCCGGCAAAGCCGCCTTTCGACAGGCCGAGCGCGATCACGGCCGGAATGGCGAGCACGTAGAACAGAGGGTCGGTGATGATGGTCACGAGGGCTATCCTTGCCCGCTCCCCGCGCGGGGGCGGGGCACGGGAACGCGCGGCGCGGCCGCTCAGCAATAAGTAGTATACCGCCCGGAAACGGGCCCGAATTTGCGCCGGATCAAAGCTTAAGCCGCCGATCAATGCCAGCCTTGATTGCGCATGCCTTGTTTGACGTCGCCGCGCGTTCCACAATCGCGGCCAAGACGTCGGCAAGCGCCGAAGAGACGATACGCCGGGAGGAATTCGATGACCGCAAGCCGCTATCACGACATTTACGCGCGCTGGCAGCGCGACCCGGAAGGGTTCTGGGGCGAGGCGGCGCAAGGCCATCGACTGGTTCGACAAGCCGAAGAAGGTGTTCGACAAGGACGCCGGCATTTACGGCCGCTGGTTCGCCGGCGGCACCTGCAACACCTGCTACAACGCGCTCGACCGCCACGTCGCCGCCGGCCGCGGCCAGCAGCCCGCGCTGATCTACGATTCGCCGGTCACCAACACCCAGCAGACCTTCACCTATGGCCGCATGCTGTCCGAGGTGCAGATGCTCGGCGCGATGCTGCGCGACTTCGGCGTCAAAAAGGGCGACACCGTCATTCTCTATATGCCGATGGTGCCGGAGGCGGTGTTCGCGATGCTGGCCTGCGCGCGCATCGGCGCCATCCACTCGGTGGTGTTCGGCGGCTTCGCGGCCAAGGAACTCGCCACCCGCATCGACGACTGCAAGCCGAAGCTGATCCTGTCGGCGAGCTGCGGCATCGAAGGCGCGCGCGTCATTCCCTACAAACCGTTGCTGGATGAGGCGATCAGACTCGCCGCGCACAAGCCCGAGACCTGTCTCATTCTGCAGCGCCCGCAAGCGGAGGCCAAGCTGATCGAAGGCCGCGACCACGACTGGCGCCGGATCTGGGAGCACGCGGTCAATTACGCCAAGACCTCGCGAGTGCGTGCCGGTCGTGGCGACCGATCCGCTCTACATTCTCTACACCTCCGGCACGACCGGCATTCCCAAAGGCGTGGTGCGCGACAATGGCGGCCACATGGTCGCGCTCAAATGGTCGATGGAAAATCTCTACGGCGTCGAGCCCGGCGAAATCTGGTGGGCCGGCTCCGACATCGGCTGGGTGGTCGGCCATTCCTACATCGTCTATGCGCCGCTCTTGCACGGCTGCGCCTCGATCCTGTACGAAGGCAAGCCGGTCGGCACGCCGGACGCCGGCGCGTTCTGGCGCGTCTGCGCCGACCACAAGGTGGTGGCGCTGTTCACCGCGCCGACCGCGTTCCGCGCCATCCGCAAGGAAGACCCGGACGCCAAGCTGCTTGAAGCAATATGACCTCAGCGAAATTCCGCACGCTGTTTCTCGCCGGCGAGCGCGCCGATCCGCCGACCATTCAATGGGCGGAAGAGGTGCTGAAGGTGCCGGTGCTCGATCACTGGTGGCAGACCGAAACCGGCTGGTGCATCGCCGGCAATCCGGTCGGCTTGGGCCAACTGCCGGTGAAATACGGTTCGGCCTGCGTGCCGATGCCGGGCTATCAGGTCGACATCGTCGACGAGGCTTGCCACCGGTTGCCGGCCGGCAAGACCGGCTCGATCGTGGTCAAGCTGCCGCTGCCGCCGGGCGCGTTCCCGACGCTGTGGCAGCAGGACGAGCGCTTCGAGGAAGCCTATCTCGACGAATTCCCCGGCTACTACAAGACCGCCGACGCCGGCTACAAGGACGACGACGGCTATATCTATGTGATGAGCCGCACCGACGACATCATCAATGTCGCCGGCCACGGCTTGTCGACCGGCGGCATGGAGGAAGTGCTGGCCGGGCACCCGGACGTCGCCGAATGCGCCGTGCTCGGCATCAAGGACGCTATGAAAGGCGAGGTGCCCTGCGGCTTCATCGTCTTGAAGGCCGGCGTCAACCGGCCGCACGAGCGAGATCGAAAAGGAAATCGTCGCAGCTGGTGCGCGAGAAGATCGGCCCGGTCGCGGCGTTCAAGCTGGCGATCACCGTGGCGCGCCTGCCGAAAACCCGCTCCGGCAAAATCCTGCGCGGCACCATCAAGAAAATCGCCGACGGCGACGACTGGCAAATGCCGGCGACGATCGATGATCCGGCGATTTTGGGCGAGATCGGCGAGGCGTTGAAGGGGAAGGGTGTGGGGTAGTGCAGCCGCATGATAAGTGTAATGGCCAAGGTGATTCGACGCATATCTTTGTAGTGTGATCTTTATATACTTGAAGTAGATCAAAGCATTGCGGTGTATTTCGCATAAGACCGAACATGAATCGGTAATCGCCATTCATTTTCCTGAAGCCTGTCGCCAGAATCGAGCTATTGGCCGAATTTGGCGCTGGCATTTGGTAGTCAGCTTTCCAGGTATCGTGCGTTCATTCTTGATCGCAATGGAAAGTTGCAATAACGCTGACAAGGCCGTGCTGATTATCCAATCAGCGAAAATGCCAGGCCGAGTATTGCGCGATATATTCGAAATCGGGAATTCTACCCGAAGCATATGTAATGGCTTAGCGCTACGGCTGCATGAAGTAGTATAAGCTTTTCATTCATTCAGCGACATGTCGATCGGTTGTCTTAGATGCCCGCTCCGTTGATGCTCGCCATATTTGCATGAATCCATCTCGTATTCGCTTGGTGCGGTAGCCAATCTATCGCGACCTGAAGTGGGTCTAGACGAGTTTAAATCACCAATCAATCGATATCGTCTTGATCGAGTTTGTACCAGTCAGAATATGAGCTGCATTCGCACATTATGACGATCATATTTTGGATCTTGACTGAATTTCTTGGATGCGTCGAGGTTCATATGGGATAGTTGAATTATACCTCAGAGCTGGGTTGCTATTATTGATAGCATGCGTGACCAAGCCGTTGGTACTGATTTCCGCAGTACGGTCGAATTCTGCTGTTATTGCGGAACTGTCGAGTAAGCAAATGGATTGAAGCCGTAGAGTGCCCGTTCGAATCGGCTGATAAGCACTAGCTGCTTCTAGATGTAGAGTTAGCTACGAGTATGCTAGCTTAGAATTTCGCCGATGATGTTAGCGTAAGCATGTAATCGAGCCGTTTCTGTCCGTCATGGCCGGGCTTGTCCCGGCCATCCACGTCTTGCTTCATGACCAGCCTTGCTTAAATCCATGAATGTCCGGCGGGTGGGTTTATTTCATCACCAATAAGCGCGACGGCATTCTCTATGCCGGCGTCACCAGCAATTTGCCGCGCCGCGCCTTCGAGCATCGCGAAGGGCTGGTCAAAGGCTTTACCAAGCGCTTCGGTCTGAAGCGGCTGGTCTATTACGAGCCGTTCGACGACATTCGCGACGCCATTCAGCGCGAGAAGACCATCAAGCATTGGCCGCGCGCGTGGAAGGTCCGGCTTATTCACGCGATGAATCCGGAATGGGATGATTTGTACGACAGGCTTATTTAGGCGGCGAGGGGACTAAAGACGTGGATGGCCGGGACAAGCCCGGCCATGACGGGTTGAGGTTGGTGCGTCCCGCAAAAATCAAAAAGCCCGGCGCTGCGCCGTGGTCTTCGGGCTATGCGGTCTTTGATTTAACGCGGGGTGACGGAAGCAAGCCGGTAAAGCGGCGATGCGCGAAGCTGGTTCACGAGCGACAGCGTGCGGGCGCATTCTTTTTGGAGAAGGCGAAACTGCGCGTCCATCACGGCCATCGGCGACGACTGCCTGACGGCTGAAGGGTCGCTGCTTCTTGTCGGCTGGCTCGGAAGCTCGGCGCTTCGCGTCAATCCAGATTTGGCCTCGTCAGACATACGCGTGCTTTCGCTTTGCTTCGAAAGCATGGTCGCGCAGTTATGGTTAAATTTTACTAAACAGCTGCGCTGCGGCGGCGTAGAAAATTTCACCCGAAATGCTTGCGGGAATGGCGTTCCGTTCCAGGCGTGAAGGGCCGGGACATAGGCGAGCGAAGCGACGCCGTCCTTCGGACGGCTATGCCCGGCCGTGACGGATGGGGGGCGTCGAGCGCCCGACAAGCCGATTTATCCCTGGCGGCCCGCCACAAAGCCCGGCATACACGCGACATGGCCAACAGAAATGTCTTCGCCATCGCCGGGATCGGGCTTTTTCTGCTGGTCGGCGCGGTCGTGGTGATCGCCGTTGCCGGCACGATCTTGATGGTGGTCTACGGCTTTGTCGTCATCGCTTTTAAAAACATCTTTGGCATCGAATTGCCGCATATTTTCTAGCGCGGCCGGCCCTCGGAGCCGGGACGAGCCGAACCGACCGCCAGACTCAATGCACCAGCCCGGCATAGACAATCAGCCCGATGATCGCGCAGAACAGCGCGGCGATCAGGCCGCTGTGGGGCCTGTCATGCGGTTTGTCGTTTGCCTTGTTAGGGGCTCGGGCATGGCGCGGACCATGCCGTGCGTAGACCCCGCGTTCAAATCGCAGTTGATTCAAAGGCCCGGCTTTGCCCCGCTTGACAGGCCTATTATCCTATGCTTATAGTCCTTTCGCTCGTCCGATGAGGGGCGCTTCTAGAGGCGTTCTTTGAAGTGGGGCGGGCAGCGGCGCCCGCGGGCGTGGTTCGCAGCCACGCGCCCGGGCGGCGCCGGGGCTCCGCCCGCGGACACTATGATCCGCCGCCAGGAGCTGGCTGATAGCGTGGGGGCAACCCCTTGCTAGAAGCGCGGCCCGGACGCCGAAAAAACGCCGCCGGTGGAGCGCCGAGAGGCGCCCGCGCCGCGAAAACGGCGCGGCACGAAAGGACTACGGCAGCGCCTCGCGGCGCTCCACACCCCTCTTATTGAGGGGCAGGTAAAGGAAGGCCGGCGAACCCCGCGCCGTCAAACAACAGGGGCGACTTCGCTTGTCTTTTTGACTATGTGCCGGTGATCGCAAGGGCGAATTCAAATCTGCGTCATGCCCGGCCTTGCGCCGGGCATCCACGTCTTGCTAGCGATAGAAGAAGTCGTGGATGGCCGGGACAAGCCCGGCCATGACGAAGAACAAAGGACAAAATTTCATGGACATCGTGGTCAAGGACTCAAACGGCACGCCGCTTTCGCGAAGGCGACACCGTCACCGTCATCAAGGATCTCAAGGTCAAGGGCTCGTCGACCGTGATCAAGCGCGGCACCGTGATCAAGAACATCCGCTTCAACGGCACGCGACGACGAAATCGAAGGCCGCACCGACAAGGTCAAGGGTCTGGTGCTGCGCACCGAGTTTTTGAAGAAGTCGTAGCGCATGATCCCGAAAAGTGGGAACCGGTTTTCGGATAAGATCATGCGCAAACAAAAATACTAAAATCCGGGAAACGGGTGACACTATGCCTCTCTTCATCTGCACCGCCTGCGGCACGCAATTTCCCGAAAGCGACAAGCCGCCGGCGCAATGCCCGATCTGCGAGGAAGAGCGGCAATACGTGCCGGCGCGCGGGCAGACCTGGACCACGCTTGAGGCTTTATCGCAAAGCCACATGAACGCGCTGGCGCGAATATCGAGCCGGGCGTTATCGGCATCGGCGCCGGTTTCGCGATCGGCCAGCGCGCGCTGCTGTTGCAAACGGCGGGCGGCAATGTGTTGTGGGATTGCGTCGCGACGCTCGATGCCGCGACCGTCACCGCGATCAAGGCGCTCGGCGGGCTGCAAGGCGATCGCGATTTCGCATCCGCATTTTTATACGACGATGGTGGAATGGGCGAAGGCGTTCGATTGCCCGGTCTATGTGCACGCCGCCGACAAGGAATGGATCATGCGGCCCGATCCGGCGATCCAACATGTGGGACGGCGAAACGCTCGAATTATGGGACGGCGTGACGCTGATCCGCTGCGGCGGTCATTTCGCGGCGGCAGCGGTGCTGCATTGGCAGGACGAGAGCAGCCGCGCGGCATCGTCTGCTCCGGCGATATTCTCACCGTCGCCACCGACCGCAAATGGCTGTCGTTCATGCGCAGCTATCCGAATTTCATTCCGCTGTCGGCGCGCGAAGTCGAAGCAGATCGGCGCGGCGATGGCGCCGTTTCGCTTTCGACAAGATGTACGGCCATTACTTCGACCGCGTGATCGAGAGCGGTGCGAAAGCACGTGCTGGAAAAATCGGTCGCGCGCTATGTCGCGGCGGTCAAGGGGAAGAGGGGGTATTGAGGGAAATGTTGCAAGCGCGCTGGGGCAAACGCTTGACCCTCTCCCCTTGTGGGAGAGGGTGGACCGCGCTGAGTGTAAGCGAGCGCGAGCCGGGTGAGGGGGTTTAATGCGTGAGAAGTCTGCCCCTCACCCGCCTCGCTCACTTCGTTCGCTCGGCACCCTCTCCCACGAGGGGAGAGGGAAGAAAGAAACGCTTACTCTTCGTCTTCCTGTTCGCCCTTGCCGCCGATCTGCTTGAGCTTGGCGAACACGGCGCTGACGTCCATGTCGCCGCCCGCGCGTTCTGCTTGGCTTCGGCGGCGGCGGCGACTTCGGCCTCCTTGCGCGCGGTGGTCTCGGACGGCCGGCAGCAGCGTCGCGCCGGTGGCGGCGGGCAGCGGCTTTTCCTTGTTGGCGCGCGAGACTTCGAGATCGAGGTCGATCTGCGAGGCACAGGCCGAGCGTCACCGGGTCCATCGGCGCCAGGTTGGCGGCGTTCCAGTGGGTGCGGTCGCGGATCGCCGGAAATGGTCGACTTGGTGGTGCCGACCAGCCGCATGATCTGGGCGTCCTTGAGTTCGGGATGATTGCGCACCAGCCACAGAATGGCGTTCGGCCGGTCCTGGCGGCGCGACACCGGCGTGTAGCGCGGGCCTTTCTTGCCGCCGCGCGCGCTCGTTCGAGGATGGCGACCTTGGGCGTGGTCAGTTTCAGGACGATGCTGTGGTCGGCTTCCGCCGCCGTGATCTGCTCGCGCGTCAGCTGGCCGGTGGTGATCGGGTCGAGGCCCTTGATGCCTTGCGCGGAATCGCCGTCGGCAATGGCTTTGACCTCGAGCGGGTGCAGCTTGCAGAAGTCGGCGATCTGGTCGAAGGACAGCGCGGTATTGTCCAAAAGCCAGACCGCGGTCGCTTTCGGCATCAAAGGGGCTGCTGTCGACATGAGCAAATCTCCGCTAGGCTTCACCCGCCTGCCGGGCGGAGCGTCAGATCATCGGTGATGATCGGAAAGTTGCCGGAATATAGGGTCAGACCCTTGGGCTTGCAACCGGCACGGCTTGACAGGGTGGGCCGCCGCATCCCATGTCGGGGTGGCAATTGGCGCGAATTTAGCGCGATTTTGAGGACGAAATGGCCGTTCAGCCCGAAAACCGCTGCCGGCCAGCCTGCGCCCGACAAGCCGGCGTTGCAGGTCCTGTTGTGCTCGCCGCGCGGGTTCTGCGCCGGCGTGGTGCGGGCGATCGATTCGGTCGAGCAGGCCCTCAAGATCTACGGGCCGCCGGTCTATGTCCGGCACGAAATCGTGCATAACCGTTACGTGGTCGAGGGCCTGCGCGCCAAAGGCGCGATTTTCGTCGAGGAACTCGACGAGGTGCCCGCCGATACCGCCGCGCCGGTCATTTTTTCCGCCCACGGCGTGCCGCGCTCGGTTCCGGAGGAGGCCGGCAAGCCGCAATCTGTTCGCGCTCGACGCCACCTGTCCGCTGGTCACCAAGGTGCACCGCGAGGCCGAAATCCATCACAAGCGCGGCCGCCAGATCGTGCTGATCGGCCATGCCGGCCACCCGGAAGTGATCGGCACCATGGGCCAGCTCCCCCCGGGCAGCGTCAGCCTGGTCGAGACCTTGGCCGACGCCGAAAGTTTCACGCCGCGCGATGCGACGAATTCGGCGCCTACGTGACGCAGACCACATTGTCGGTGCACGACACCGCGGAAATCGTCGACCGGCTTGAAGCGCGCGTTTCCCGGCGATCGTCGGGCCGCACAAGGAAGACATCTGTTACGCCACCACCAATCGCCAGGAAGCGGTCAAGCAGGTGGCGCCGGTGGTCGACGCGATGATCGTGGTCGGCGCGCCGAACTCGTCGAACTCGCAGCGCCTGCGCGAAGTCGCCGAACGCGCCGGCTGCCGCGCACGCCGCGCTGGTGCAGCGCGCCGCCGATATCGACTGGAACAAATTCGGCGCCATCGCGCGGCTCGGCATTACGGCGGGGGCCTCGGCGCCGGAAGTGCTGGTCGAAGAAATCATCGACGCCTTTGCCGCGCGTTATACCGTCAGCGTTGAGACCGTCTCCGCGGCCGAGGAGGGGGTGTTCTTTCCGCTGCCCCGCCCGCTGCGGGAGAACCAGGCGGCGGAGTAGACGTTTTCATGGCCGTCTATACCGACGTCTCCGCCGACGACCTCACTCAGTTTCTTGGCGCCTACGATATCGGTGAGCTCTTGTCGTACAAGGGCATCGCCGAGGGCGTCGAGAATTCGAATTTCCTGGTGCATACCTCGCGCCGGCACTTTCATTCTCACGCTGTACGAGAAGCGCGTCGCCGAAGGCGACTTGCCGTTTTTTCTCGGCGCTGATGGAACACTTGGCGGCGCGCGGGCTGACTTGTCCGCAGCCGGTGAAGAACAAACAAGGCGGCATTCTCGGCGTGCTGGCAGGCCGGCCGGCGGCGATCTTCACCTTTCTCGAAGGCTTGTGGATCCGCAAGCCGAATGCCGGCCATTGCGCGGCGGTCGGCGAGGCGCTGGCGCGGCTGCATCTTGCCGGCAGCGATTTTGGCATCAAGCGGCCAAACGCGTTGTCGGTCGAAAGCTGGCGGCCGATGTTCGAACATGCCGGTGCGCGCACCGACAGTGTGCGGCCGGGCTTAAGCGACGAGATCGCCGCCGAACTCGACGTGCTCGAACAAAGCTGGCCGCGCGATCTGCCGCAGGGCGTAATCCACGCCGATCTGTTTCCCGACAACGTGTTTTTTCTCGGCGACAAGTTGTCCGGCCTGATCGACTTCTATTTCGCCTGCAACGATATGCTCGCCTACGATGTCGTGATTTGCCTCAACGCCTGGTGTTTCGAGACCGATCATTCCTACAATATCACCAAAGGCCGGGCGCTGCTCAAGGCTTATGACAGCGTGCGCCTGATGTCGGCCGACGAACACGCGGCGCTGCCGATGCTGGCGCGCGGTGCGTCAATGCGGTTTTTGCTGACGCGGCTGGTTGATTGGCTGGCGGTGCCGGACGGCGCGCTGGTCAAGCCGAAGGACCCGCTGGAATATTTCCGCAAGTTGCGTTTTCATCAGTCGGTGCAAAGCGCCAGTGATTATGGAATCGATTAATTTATGAGCGAAATGCGCGTCACCATTCACACCGACGGTGCCTGCTCGGGCAATCCGGGGCCGGGCGGCTGGGGTGCGATCCTGTCCTTCGGCGACAGCGAAAAGGAATTGATGGGCGGCGAGCCGCACACCACCAACAACCGTATGGAATTGATGGCGGCGATTTCGGCGCTGGAAGCCTTGAAGCGGCCGTGCACGGTCGACCTGCATACCGACAGCCAGTATCTGCGAAACGGCATCATGAGTTGGATCAACAACTGGAAGCGCAATGGCTGGCGCACCGCCGACAAGAAGCCGGTCAAGAATGTCGATCTGTGGAAGCGGCTCGACGAGGCGCTCGGGACCCACAAAATTCAATGGCACTGGGTCAAGGGCCACGCCGGCCACCCCCAGAACGAGCGCGCCGACGAACTGGCCCGAAGCGGACTGATCGCCGCGCGCGCCGGCGCTTTGGGCGCGATGAAGACGAGTTAGCCGCAAAATGAAATGGCCGGGCGAAGGCCCGGCCATCACATCGCACGAAAATGAAGAAGTTTAGATCTGCTTCAGCAACGCATCGCCACCGGAGAGGTCGCACTTGCCGGGCGCTTCTTCAACGTTGAACTGCTTGACGACGCCGTCATCGATCAGCATCGAATAGCGCTTCGAGCGAATGCCGAGGCCGCCAGCCGAAGCGTCCAGCACCATATCGATGGCTTTGGCGAAGTCCGCGCTGCCGTCTGCGAGAAACTCGACCTTGCCGTCGGCGCCAGTCGCTTTTTTCCAGGCTTCCATGACAAACGGATCGTTGACGGCGGTGACCGCGATGGTGTCGACGCCTTTGGCCTTGAACGCGGCGACATTGTTGAGGAAGCTCGGCATGTGCAAATTGCTGCAGGTCGGCGTGAAGGCGCCGGGTACCGCGAACAGGGCAACTTTCTTGCCTTTGAAGACTTCATCGCCGGTTTTCGGCTTAGGGCCTTCGCCAGTCATGACGCGGAATGTGGTTGTGGGCAGGGTGTCGCCGACCTTGATTGGCATGGATCGTCCTCTTTGCGTTGGAGTTTATCGTTTTCCCGGGGACGGTAATTACGCCCTCGAGGGGGATTAGTCGAGCCGGGCCGTGACCTGGATTGGTGCACGGCCTTGTTCGACCAGCGTAAAGGTCAGATCGAACGGACCTTTCGGGCTGACGCCGGGCGGCAGGCCGTCGAGTGTAAAGCGGAATTGACGATGGCCCTTGGGCGCGCCTGGCGCCGGCTTTGGAACCGGCAGGGCCCATTCCGGCGTCGGGCCTTCGACAAAGAAGCCGACCGGTTTTTCGCTGCCGGTTTTGAGATCGACGGCGATCAGCGGTTTGGCGGCATTGTTGAGGCGGCGCAGGCTCAAGCCGGCTTTGGCGGCAGATACCACCTGCGGCACGCGTGCTTCGGCGGCTTTCAGCGGCGCATCTTGCGTGCTGGTTCCATCGGCCAGCGTCAGCTCGGCCTTGCCTTCGGCCGGGATGCACAATTTTTCGCAGACCGCGTAATCGATTTTGAGTTTGAGCGTCACCGGCTTGCCCGGCTGCTTGGGTGTAACCTCAACCGGAAAGATCACGTTGTCGGTGTAGCCGATTGAATTGCCGGTCTCATCGGTAAAAAGGTGAGGCGCCGGAAACATCGCCTTGGCGGTTTTCACATTGTCCGAGCCGGAGAAGTCGAAGCGCGGCGGCACACCGGAATCGCCCGGATAGCGCCAGTAAGTATGCCAGCCCGGTTCCAGCTTGATCTCGATACCGGCGCGATAATGTGTGTCACCGGTTTTATGGCTGCCGGCGATCAGCCGCGTTGCCGATTTGCTGTCCTGGCTCCACGCCGATGTGTCGGCGGCGCTGGCCGGCGCGCACCAGGCGAAGGTAAGGCTACCGGCGGCCAAGCCTGCGCACAAAAATTTTCCAAGGGCGTTCATGGTCTTGCCGTTCATGTCGCTTGATTTAGGTGGGAAATTCGGGCCGCGCCATTGAATTCCGGCCTGGGCCATTGAATTCATTGTGAGCACCGGGTGAACACGCTTCAGGCAGATCGTTCGATTGGTGGCGATTTTGCCACAATTGTCACATTGAATCATCAAGGGCTTGATCGAACTTTTGGCGCTAGGCTTCGTTTGCAAAGGCTGGCCGTTCAGGTAACCTTTTGCCATGGAATCTTCGCGTAAAATGAAAACGCCGCGCAGGACGAAAGCACCGGTCTCGTCGGACGTGTCGGATGAGACGCCGGAACGCGGCTATCTCGACGGTCAAATGCTGATCGCGATGCCGGCGATGACCGACGATCGTTTCGCGCGCGCGGTGATTTATGTCTGCGCCCATTCGAACGAGGGCGCGATGGGCATCGTGGTCAATCAGCCGGCACCGAATATTCGATTCCCCGATCTGCTGGTGCAGCTCGAAGTGATCCCTGCGGCCGAGCGTATCGAACTGCCGACCGAAGCCGGGGACGTGAAGGTGCTCAAGGGCGGACCAGTCGAAACCGGCCGCGGTTTCGTGCTGCATTCGGCAGATTTTTTCATCGAGAATTCGACGCTGCCGATCGATGAAGGTATTTGCCTCACCGCCACGCTCGATATTCTCAAGGCCATCGCCAACGGCAGCGGGCCGGAAAATGCCATCCTTGCGTTGGGTTATGCCGGCTGGGCGCCGGGCCAGCTCGAGCAGGAAATCCAGGAGAACGGCTGGCTTCATTGCGCCGCCGATCCGGAATTGATTTTCGGCGGCGACACCGCGCATAAATACGACAAGGCGCTGCGCAAGATTGGCATTGAACTTAGCCATTTGTCGAACGAAGCCGGCCACGCTTGACCTTGTAAGCTTGGCTGCGTGTCCGCTGAATCCTGTACAAGCGAAATTCAAGGTCGCAATTGTGTCTTCAACACATGCGGCTCCAGTCTCTTGTCGCGAAGGATAAGCGACCTGACGCTATTCAGATGCAATCTTTAGCGTTTTGACGTTTGCCGGCTTCTCGACCAGTAGGTCGCGGGCGGCCTCTGAGGTCATCGGTTCGCCGAAGGCAAAGCCCTGCGCATATTCGCAGCCCATTTGCGACAATTCGACTGCGTCCGAGTCGGTCTCGGCGCCTTCGGCCACTACTTCCATGCCAAGGTCGTGGGCGAGCGCGATGATCGAGCGCAGGATCACAGGCCTCGTGCCGCGGTTGGTGGTTCGGACGAAGGACTGGTCGATCTTGATGGTGTCGAACGGGAAACGCTGCAGATAAGCTAGCGAGGAATGGCCAGTGCCGAAATCGTCGAGCGACAGTCCGGCGCCGAGTTCCTTGATCCGGGTCAGCATCTGGGCGGCGTGCTCGGGGTTTTCCATCACCAGTGACTCGGTGATTTCGAGCTTGAGCGTGCCGCGCGCCAGCGTTGTGCGGGCCAGCACGCCGCGCAAATCCTGAATCAAATCGTGCCGCAGCAATTGCCGCGACGACACGTTGACGCTGGCAAACACCGGCTCGCGGCCCTTCGGGCTGGCGGCCTGCCACAGCGCGAGCTGCTTGGCGGTGTGGTCGAGCACGAACAGGCCAAGGTCGACGATCAGGCCGATTTCCTCGGCAATCGAAATGAACTCGGCTGGCGATAATCGGCCCATCTTGGGATGATCCCAGCGCGCCAGCGCTTCGAAGCCGGCAATGGCGCGATCCTCAAGCCGCACGATCGGCTGGAACAGCACCTTGATTTCCTGGCGCTCGATGGCGCGGCGCAATTCGGATTCGATCGTCAGACGGTCGGTCTTGCGCGCGCGCATCGCGGGTTTGAAGATTTCGATGCGGTCGCCGCCAATGCGCTTGGCGAAGTACATCGCCAATTCCGCGTCCTTGAGCACTTCCTCGGTGCGATGCGGTTGCGTTTCGGTCAGCGCCATGCCGATCGCGGCGGTGAGGAAGATTTCACGGTCGTTGAAGGCGATCGGCGCGCGCAAGGCGCGGCGCAGCGTTTCGGCGAAAGCGACGATGCGGGCGGGCTCGCGTTCCGATAACAGGATGATGGCGAATTGGTCGCCGGACAGACGCGCCAAGGTGTCCTGCGGCTTCAGCAGCCGGCCGAGACGGCGCGCGATGGTCAACAGGATCGAGTCGCCGACCGCAATGCCGACCGAGTCGTTGACCTGTTTGAAACGGTCGAGATCGAGCACCATCACCGTCGGGCGGATCTGGCTATTGTCGGAGCGCGCATACGCAAATGCCGCTTCCATGCGGTCGATGAACAGTTCGCGGTTCGGCAGGCCGGTCAGGTTGTCGTGCACGGCGTCGAACAGCAGCCGCTCCTCGGCGTTCTTGAAGTCGGTGACGTCGGTTAGCGTGCCGACCACCCGGACGACTTCACCATCGGAACCGACGACCGGCCGCGCCTTCAGCGTGAACCATAGGTAATGGCCGTCGGCGGCGCGCAGCCGGAAATCCTGGGTCAGACGGCCGCGCCGTTGCTCGACTACGCTGTCGAGCGACGCGCGGAAGCGGTCGCGGTCGAGTGCGTGCAGGATGCCGAGCCAGACCGCTGCCGGACCTTCGAGCGCGCCGCGTTTGAGGCCGAGCGCATGCTCGGTTTCGGGGCTGGTGAAAATCTTGTCGGCCGAGACGTCCCAGTCCCAGATCATGTCGCCGGCGCCGGTCAGTGCCAGCGCACGCCGTTCGACGTCCGAGACGATGCCGTGGGTGATGCCGCCGGCGAAGGCGTGCTGCATCACCGTGAAGCCGATCAGCATCACGATCAGCACGAGGCCGCCGAGCAGCGCCGGGCCGATGATGTCATTGGCGACGCCACCCATCACGGCAATGCCGGCGGCAAAAGTCCACACCACCAGCAGAAGCCAAGTCGGGATCAACAGCACGGCGCGGTCGAAGCCATGAGTGGAGAGCCAGATCACTAGCGCCAAGCCGAACACCGCGATGCCGAGAAGCGATATGCGCGCGATGCCGGCGGCGACCGCCGGATCGAACACCGCGACCGCCACCAAGGCCACCAGCGCCGCCAGCCAGGCAATGGTGATATGGGCGTAGCGCACATGCCAGCGCGACAAATTCAAATAGGCAAACAGGAACACCAACAAAGTTGCTGACAGGATCGCTTCGCCACAGGCGCGCCAGACCCGTTCGGCGCTGGCCGATATGTCGAAGACCTTGCCCCAGAATCCGAAATCAATGCCGATATAGATCAGAACCGCCCAGCCCAACGCTGCGGCGGCCGGAAACATCACCGAGCCCTTGACCACGAACAGGATGGTGAGGAACAGCGCCAACAGGCCGGCGATGCCAATGACGATGCCCTGATAGAGCGTGAAGGAGTTGACCTTGTCTTTGTACGCGTCCGCATCCCACAAATAGATCTGCGGCAGTTTGCTGGTGCGCAGTTCGGCGACGAAGGTGATGACGGTGCCGGGGTCGAGCGTGACGCGGAAAATATCCGCGCTCGTGCTCTCCTGCCGGACCGGGCGGTCGCCGGAGGAGGGGGTGATGGCGGCGACGCGTGACAGGCCGAGATCGGGCCAGATCAGGCCGGAGCCAACCATGCGGTAATGCGGCACGACGATCAGGCGGTCGATCTGCTCGTCGGAATTATTGGTGAGCGCGAACACCGCCCAATTGGTGTTGTGCTCGCGCGCGCGCACTTCGATACGGCGCACGATGCCGTCGGGGCCGGGGGCGGTGGAGACCTGGATGCGGTCGGTCTTGGTCTTGAAGCGTTCGGCGGCGGCGGTCAGGTCGATGGCCGGGGTATCGAGGCGGACACTGACAGCTTCCACGGCCTGCGCGCGCTGGCTCGCCAGCAACGAGCCTGCGAGCACAAGCGCGATCGCCAAGAAGTGAACAGCACGCCTCAAAAACAAACCTGACCCTCCGGCTGGGCGATCCGCCAGCCCGCGCCCGTAAGATGAGTAGCGGTCAGCCGGGGGTGCGGGCAAGCATTTAGCGATTAACCATGATTGTGGCGGGGGATAGGCTTAACGGCCGATCCCGCGGAATTAGCCTCATTCGGCGGTATTTTACCGCAGTGTCGGCGCTTCTGGTCCTCCGGTAGTCCCGGCCCCGGGCCTCACACTGTCAACACGATCTTGCCGATATGGGCGCTGGTCTCCATCAGGGCATGGGCGGCGGCGGCCTCGGCCAGCGGGAAGGTCTTGTACAGGATCGGCTTGACCGTGCCGTCGGCCAACAGCGGCAGCACCTTGGTCTCGAGCGCGTCGCGGATCGCGCCTTTGTCGGCGACTGAGCGCGAGCGCAGCGTCGAGCCGGTGTGGTGCAGCCGTTTCAACATCAGCCGCATGAAATTCACTTCCGCCTTCGGGCCCGCCCATGAAGGCGATCTGCACGATGCGGCCTTCGACGGCAGCGGCTTCGTAGTTGCGGGCGATATAGTCGCCGCCGACCATGTCGAGAATAACATCGGCGCCCTTGCCGTCTGTGGCGTTTTAACGGCGGCGACGAAGTCTTCGGTCTTGTAATTGATGGCGACATCGGCGCCGAGCTTGCGGCAGGCCTCGCATTTATCCTCGGAGCCGGCGGTGACGATCACCTTGCGCGCCGAAATGTTTGGCGAGCTGGATCGCGGTGGTGCCGATGCCGGAGGTGCCGCCATGCACCAGCAGCGTCTCGCCGGATTTAAGCGCGCCGCGCTCGAACACATTGTGCCAGACCGTGAAGAAGGTCTCCGGCACCGCGGCGGCTTCCGCCATGGGCAGCCCGCTCACGGCATGGTGTGGCTGACATGCGCGAGGCAATATTCGGCATAGCCGCCGCCGATCACCAATGCCATCACGCGGTCGCCGATCGCCCAGCGTTTGACGCCCGCCGCCCAGCGCCACGACTTCACCGGCGATTTCGAGGCCGGGAATATCGGGCGCGCCGGGCGGCGGCGGGTACAGGCCCTTGCGCTGCTGAACGTCGGGCCGGTTGACGCCGGCGGCGGCGACCTTGACCAGAATTTCTCCGTCGCCGGGCACCGGAACCGGGCGTTGCTCCGGCACCAGCACTTCGGGGCCGCCGGGCGTCTTGATGCCGATCGCGGTCATGTGGGTCGGAAGGTCGGCCATGTCATCCTCGCTTGGTGGCAGATTTGGCTTTTGTTTAGGCGGGCGATCCGGGTGTGACAACCCGACGATCGGAGGCTAGTTTTTGCCAAAACCGGAGGAACCGACCATGGCCGTGTTCGACGACGATGACCGCCCGAAGACGAAGATCGCGCACGAAATCGGGCAGGACCTGAGCCTGCTGTCGGTCGAGGAAATAAAGCTGCGGATCGTGCTGATGCAGGACGAGATCAAGCGGCTCGAGGCCGATATGGCGCAAAAGCACGCCAAACGCGCGGCGGCCGATCAGTTTTTCAAAAAATAGCGGTCAATTTGTCGCGCCGAGGCGTGCGAGTTTTACCGGCATCTTAAAATACGTCCTTAAGCCGACATTAAGCTTTCCCGACTATTACTTAGGGCGTCCATCTTCATGGACTTTGAGTGGCTCCTGTCCACTCTGTTTGACGCCTCCCTGTTATCAACTTTGAGCCGCCGGAAACGGCGGCTCCTTTTTATGTGCCATTTTGGGGCAGATTTGGCGCGTGACGGGTGCCGCAGCCGCGCTTGGCAACTATGTCGAAAGTTTGCCGGCCCGGCCGTCTGGACAGAATGGGGTCAGGCGCGTCATGCTTACTCAATCGTGAAGGGGATCTGTTGCATCCCCGATAAGCCAAAACAAAAGCTTCAAACAAAGCCGGCTATAGCGATTGGCGTAATTAGTAGGGTGAGGCGTAGCGTCATGTCAGAGAACTCGTTGTTCAGCAGCCAGACAGAGCCGGTGTCGTTCGGCGAGCGGCTGGCCAATTCGCAGGCTTTCAACGATCTGTTCAGTGACGGCATGACGCTGGTCGAAGAAACCGCGACCTATCTCGACGGTCCCGGCCGCGCCGAATCCAAGACGCTCGATCGCGCCGCCGCGCTCGCTTACGCGACCGAAAGCATGCGCCTGACCACCAAGCTGATGCAGCTGGCGTCGTGGCTGCTGCTGCATCGCGCGGTCAAGGAAGGCGAGATGTCGTTGGCCCAGGCCAACAAGGAAAAGACCAAGGTCAAACTCGCCGACCAGCGATAATCACGATCCGAACAATATCGAACTGCTGCCGGAGATGCTGCGCGACCTGATCGATCAGTCGCAGAAGCTGCAACTCAAGGTGCGCCGGCTCGACGCCACCATCCACAACATCGCCGCCGATCAGGCGCCGTCGATCAATCCGGTCGAGCACCAGCTCGGGCTGTTGAAGGCGGCGTTCGGGGTCGAGAGCATTTAAGCCGCTCACGCAGCTTGCCGAATACAAAAAACCCCGGGGCAGGCCCCGGGGTTTTTCTTTATCAGGAGGCGTAAAGCCTTATTTCTTGTCGTCGGTCTTGATGAAGCCGGCGAACTTCTTCTGGAAGCGCGAGACGCGGCCGCCGCGATCCATCATCTGCTGCTGACCGCCGGTCCAGGCCGGGTGCGACTTCGGGTCGATGTCGAGGTTCATGACGTCGCCCTCGGCGCCCCAGGTGGTGCGGGTGACGAATTCGCTGCCATCGGTCATGACGACCTTGATGGTGTGGTAATCGGGGTGGATATCGGCCTTCATAATACTGATCCCATCGGTGAGCGCACGGGGCGCTCAAATCGCGCCGAAATGCTGAATTTGGCCGGTCTATACAGCACGAAAGCGGGTCCGGCAAGCCGCCCGGATGGGCCCCAATTGGCCCGGTTTTCCGATTTGACCGGCTTGGGGGCAGTGGGGCATAGGACAGGGGCGCTGAACCGACAAGCCGCAGGCTGACCGGAGAAGCGCCGGGGGTGACAGTAACGGGTTCGTAGAGCCGCCACAGGCGTCGCCAGGCGGGCAGCGGCCTCCGGTCGGGGAAATAGAAAAACCAATGGAAAAGCAGGAATTCCGCGCCGCCTGGTCGCTGGCGGCCGTGTTCTCGGTCAGGCTTCTCGGCCTGTTCATGATCTACCCGGTGTTCGCGGCTTACGCGCAGGGCCTGTCGGGCGCGAGCCCGTACCTGATCGGCGAGGCGCTGGGGATCTACGGCCTGACGCAAGGGCTTCTCCAAATACCGTTCGGCCTGTTGTCCGACAAAGTCGGCCGCAAGGTCATGATCGTGCTCGGGCTGGTCATCTTTGCGATCGGCAGCGCGGTGGCGGCGTCGTCGACCTCGATCGGCGGCGTCATTTTCGGCCGCGCGCTGCAGGGCGCCGGCGCCGTCGGCTCGGTGATCCTGGCGCTGGTCGCGGACCTGACGGCGGAGGAAAACCGCACCAAGGCGATGGCGATGGTCGGCATCACCATCGGCTTTTCGTTCATGGTCGCGCTGGTCGCCGGCCCCTTGGTCGCGACCTTCATCGGCGTCTCCGGTATCTTCTGGCTGATGGTCGCTCTCGCCGCGGTCGGCATCGCCATCGTCCAGTTCGTGGTGCCGACGCCGCGCCGCGTCCGCGTGCATCGCGACGCCGAAACCGTGCCGGCGATGATCGGGATGGTGCTGAAGAACACCGAACTGCTGCGGCTCGACTTCGGCATTTTCGCGCTGCACGCGATGTTGACCGCCAGCTTCCTGGTGGTGCCCGGCCTGTTGAAGAATACGCTCAACGTCACCAGCCACGATCAATGGATCGTCTATCTGCCGGTCATGCTGGTGTCGGTCGCCGTGATGGTGCCGGCGATCATCGTCGCCGAGAAGCATCGCCGCATGAAGGGCGTGTTCGTCAGCGCGGTCGCTGGCCTGGTGGTCAGCCAGGCGCTGCTCTATCTCGGCGCCGGCAATTTGTTCGTCGTGCTGGCGGCGCTGGCCGTGTTCTTCTCGGCCTTCAACGTGATGGAAGCCAGCCTGCCGTCGCTGATCACCAAGGCGGCGCCGCCCGACGCCAAGGGCACGGCGATGGGGCTTTATTCGAGTTCGCAATTTCTCGGCATTTTTGTCGGCGGCCTCGGCGGCGGCTGGGTGCATCAGCACGGCGGCAGCCACGCCGTGTTCGCGCTGACGGCGGCGATCGCGCTCGTGTGGCTGCTGGTGGCCGTGACCATGAAACAGCCGAGCTATCTGACCACCAAGCTGGTGCCGATCGGCGACGGTCAGGCCAACGATGCCGAAAGCCTGGCGGCGCGCTTGCGGCAGGTGCCGGGCGTCAGCGAAGCGGTGGTGATCGCGGAAGAAAAACTTGCTTATCTGAAGGTGGATTCCAAATCCTACGACGCCGCGATGGCGGCCTCGCTGGCCGGCGCCGGCTGAGACGACGTCAGGCGGCAACACAACGCAGGTGCCGAGGCCTGAGCAATTGATAAGGTGGCTTGGGCAATCGACAAAAAGGCGCCAGAATCGATGAGCGTTGCACGTGAAGACGTCGAGCCGGCGGCGGCGCGGCCGAAGCTGGCCATCCGGCCGCTGCGGCGCCTGTTGCCCTACATTGCCCGTTATCGCGGCCGTGCCATCGCCGCTTTGGCGGCGCTGGTGGTGGCGGCGCTGACCACGTTGGTGGTGCCGGTCGCGGTCCGCCGCATGATCGACTTCGGCTTTTCGGCCAAGGCGGCGGCGCTGATCGACAGCTATTTCGCGTGATGATCGCGGTCGTCGCCGTGCTCGCGGTCTCGAGCGCGTTGCGCTATTACCTCGTCACCACGCTCGGCGAGCGCATCGTCGCCGACCTGCGCGCCGACGTGTTCGCGCACCTGACCAAGCTGTCGCAGGGCTTCTTCGACACCGCCAAGACCGGCGAGATGGTGTCGCGGCTGACCGCCGACACCACGCAGATCAAATCCGCCGTCGGCGCCTCGGTGTCGATCGCGCTGCGCAATGTGGTGCTGTTCTTCGGCGGCGCCGCGATGATGGTGGTGACGAGCCCGAAGCTGTCGCTGTACGTGCTGGCCGCCATTCCGGTGATCGTGCTGCCGCTGGTCGGCTTCGGCCGCGCCGTGCGCAAGCGCTCGCGCGCCGCGCAGGACACGCTTGGCGGATGCTTCCGGTTACGCCAGCGAATTGATCGGCGCGATCCGCACACTGCAAGCCTTCACCAACGAACTTGCTGGCGACGCGGCGTTTCAAGGCGGCGGTCGAGCAGGCTTATGACGCGGCGCGCGGCGCGATCTGGGCGCGTTCGATCCTGACCGTGATCGCGATCTTCCTGATTTTCTCCAGCGTCGTCGTCGTGCTGTGGGTCGGCGCGCAGGACGTGGTGACCGGCGCGATCACGCCCGGCCGGCTCGGTCAGTTCATTCTCTATGCCGTGTTCGCCGCCAGCGGGCTTGGCCAATTGAGCGAGGTCTGGGGCGAGATCGCGCAGGCCTCGGGCGCGGCCGAGCGGTTGTTCGAGATCCTCTCGGTCGAGCCGGAGATCAAAGCCCCCGACGAAGCCGGTGGCGCTGCCGAAGCCGTCGCGCGGCGAAGTCGTGTTCGACAAGGTCCGCTTTGCCTATCCGACGCGGCCGGACGCCGCCGTGCTCGACGGGCTGTCGTTCACGGTCAAGCCGGGCGAAACGCTGGCGCTGGTCGGCCCGTCCGGCGCCGGCAAAAGCACGATCTTTCATATGATCCTGCGGTTCTACGATCCGGCGTCCGGCTCTGTCAGCTTCGACGGCGTCAAGCTGCCGGACGCCGATCCGGCCGATCTGCGCCAGCAGATCGCGCTGGTGCCGCAGGACGCCGTGGTGTTTGCCGCGACGGTGGCCGAGAACATCCGCTTCGGCCGGCTCGACGCGACCGACGCGGAAGTGAAGCAGGCGGCGCAAGCCGCGCACGCCGCCGAATTCATCGAGCGCATGGCGCAAGGCTACGACACGCAAGTCGGCGAACGCGGCATCATGCTGTCCGGCGGCCAGCGCCAGCGCATCGCGATTGCGCGGGCGATTTTGCGGCAGGCGCCGTTGCTGCTGCTCGACGAGGCGACGTCGTCGCTCGACGCCGAAAGCGAAACCTTGGTGCAGAAGGCGCTGACCGAACTGATGGCGCAGCGCACCAGCATTGTCATCGCGCATCGGTTGGCGACGGTGTTGTCGTGCGATCGCATTCTGGTGATCGATCAGGGCAGGATCGCGGAGCAGGGCACGCATACGCAGCTGACGGCCAATGGCGGCTTGTATGCGCGGCTGGCGAAATTGCAGTTCGCGGCCACCTGAAGGCGGCGCAACAGGCGAGGGCATCATGATTTTGCAATCGACCATCACCTGTCCGCGAATGCGGCCATCAGGCGACCGAGACCATGCCGACCGACGCCTGTCAGTTTTTCTATACCTGCAAAGGCTGCGGCGCGCGGCTCAAGCCTAAACCTGGCGACTGCTGCGTGTTCTGTTCCTATGGCTCGGTGCCGTGTCCGCCGGTGCAGGACAACAAGGCTTGTTGTTCGTGACTTGTAGGGTGGGCTAAGCGAAGCGAGCCCACCGACTAACTAAAATAAGTGGATGTGTATGTTGGTGGGCTCGGCGCTCCGCGCCTTAGCCCACCCTACATGACAGCAGAATGCGCCACTGCGCTCCTGCCTCCCCGATAAATTTTCAAACAGCCCACGCCTCATCGCCCGTATTGTTTGATCGGCGCCGGGTGCGCCGGACTTCTTCCATCGCGCTCCCCCTAAAGTGAGGGGAGCGGAGCGCCGGCAAACGCAGGGGCTGGCGAGCCCCTTGAGCGGCGGGCGAGGCCGCTCCAACACGCTGGCGAAGCGTGCCGCCTCTCGTGCTTGAGAGGCGCGCTTGCCGGCGCTCCACTGCGGCGTCTTTCCGGCGTGCGGGCCGCGCTTCTAGCCAGGGGTTTCCCCCACGCTATCAGCGAGCTCCTCGCGGCGGGTCATAGTGCCCGCGGGCGGAGCCCCGCCGCCGCCCGGGGCGGGGGTTACAAAGCCCCACCGCAGGCGCCGCATCCCGCTCCATCCTCGGCCTGTCTTCCGGAAGACGCCCCTCGATGAACGGAACATAGGATATATAGCCTAGGATATAAAGCCCGTCAAGAGGTGTCTCCTGCTATCGTTGGCGCGCCTGAGCCGGCAGTCCAACGCGGCCTTCGCCGTGCTGCAAAAGTCTTTTGGCTACTGGGTCCACGGCAGACCTTTCTTCGGGCTGGCGCGAATTGGCTACGCCACGAATTACCCAGTGCCGCCATTGAGGTCACACCTTACGAACGGCCGGTTCGTAATTGACGCCAATTTTATGCCTTTCGTGATTAGAATCTCTCGTCAAATAACACAGGAGGAATCAGTGAAGCAGGTTTTCGAATTTCGGGCCGGAGATATGTAAATGGACGCCGTAACCGGACAGATAACCAACAATGATTTGCAACATGCGCGCAGCGACATCGAAATTCGGCAAGTCGGAAGTCGAGGCCGTGGTATATTCGCGAGATCAACGATAGAACAAGGACAGTTGGTCGAACGTTCGCCGGTTTTAATCATCCCGGACGAGCAACGCATGATGGCCGATACTACGATTTTGTTTACCTATGTCTTTATGTGGGAGCACGATACGGTCGAAGAAGATCTTTACCAGCATAAAGGCCGAGCCGCCGTCGCGCTCGGGCTTACCAGTCTGCTCAATCACTCCTACAAGCCAAACTGCCGCTTCGTGCGTCATATCAATGAGCTGTTGATCGATATTGTCGCTATCCGTGAGATACAAGCCGGCGAGGAGCTGACGATCGATTACCAAATGACGTTGTGGTTCGTCCCTGAAGATACCGCCTGACCGGCTTGAGACGAAGAATGGTACGCGCGCGGTTCAGGCTCCGTTAGGACCGCCGGTGGACGCGGTGTTCGGCGCCTTAGCCCACCCTACAAATCTGTGCTCGGCCTCATGGTGAGCATCGCGTTAGCGATGCGTCTCGAACAGCACAAGTCGGCAATAGCCGACTTGTGCATTTTCAATTGCGGATCTCGGGTAAACCCGAGATCGGGTGACCGCCTCGTCCTTCGAGACGCCGCGCTTTGCGCGGCTCCTCAGATGAGGCGGGTAGGGCTTTCCATCGCATCGGCGAGTAACGCCGGTACGGCCATCGGCTGGAAACCGCTGCCGAAGCGATGCTAAGAGCGGCGCGTATGCTGCATTCGTGGCATTTTTCCAGTGAGCCTCTCGAATGTCAGACGTTGAGCCGCCGACCCATTCGCCCGCCGGCGATCAGACCGCGCTCTTCGATCCCGCGGCCGCCGGCTGGGAGCCCTATGGCGACGAGGGTTTCATCGGCCTGGTCGGTCCGTTCTGGATGCGGCCATCCGGCGACGGCTATCTCTATGCCTTCATGGCCGAGCCGAAGCACCACAACCGCCGCGGCGTCGTGCAGGGCGGCATGTTGATGACATTCGCCGACCGCTCGATGGGCATGACCTGCTGGTACGCCAATGAGCGAAAGCCGCAGGCGACCGTCCAGCTTGACGTGCATTTCATCGGCGCGGTCCAGATCGGCGAGTTTGTCGAAGCCAAGTGCAAGGTGGTTCGCCGGACGCGCTCGTTGGTTTTTATGAGCGGCGAACTGGTGGTCGGCGACGCGCGTTGTCGCAACCGCCAATGGCATCTGGAAGACGCTCGGCGCTCCATAGCGTGGCGTAACCCTTTGCGTCTGCGCCTCGGGCGATCGAACCAGGATGAGGCTTGGCCGCGGATCATCGCTGGTGGCCGACTTATTTTTTGCTCGCAGCCCGACCATGGAATGTTACACTTGCGACATGCGTTTATTGTCCAAGCTGCTCAAGCGTTTCATTCGTCAAGGCACATTGCGGGTTCGCGACGCCGACGGCAAAGTCCATATTTTCGGCAATGCTTTGCCGGGGCCCGATGTCGCCATCCATCTGCGCGACCGCAAGCTTTACACCCGGCTGTTCATCAATCCGGAGCTCTATGCCGCCGAAGCCTATATGGACGGCACGCTGACGCTGGAGGACGGCGCGGCCATCCACGACTTCTTGCTGCTGTTCTCGGTCAATCGCGCCGGGCTTTATTCATACGGCTCGCAGAAGCTGATGCGGCGGGTCTGGCGCGGCCTGCGACGCTGGCATCAGGCCAACCCGGTCGGGCTGGCCGCTGCGCATGCCCGCCATCATTACGATATATCCAGCGACCTCTATCGGTTGTTCCTCGACGACCAGATGCAATATTCCTGCGCTTACTTTCGCGATCCGGAGCACGACACGCTCGAACAGGCGCAGCGCAACAAGCTGATCCACGCCACCGCCAAGCTGCAACTGACGCCCGGCATGACGGTCGCCGAGATCGGCTCCGGCTGGGGCGGCTTTGCCATTCATCTGGCGCGCGAAACCGGCTGCCATGTCACGGCGGTCAACGTCTCGCCCGAGCAGATCAAGACCGCGCGCGAGAACGCGCAAGCCGCCGGCGTCGCCGACCGGGTCGAATTCCGCGAACTGGACTATCGCCGGCTCACCGGCCAGTTCGACCGCGTGGTCTCGGTCGGCATGATGGAGCATGTCGGCATCGGCCATTTCGACGAATATTTCATGAAGATCCGCGAACTCCTGAAGCCCGACGGCTTTGCCTTCATCCATTGCATCGGGCGCATGTCGCAGCCGGGCACCACCGGCCCCTTCATTCGCAAATATATTTTCCCCGGCGGCTATTCGCCGGCGCTGTCGGAGACCTTCGCCGCCACCGAGCGCTGCGGACTATGGTGCGACGACATGGAAGTGCTGCGGTTGCACTATCACTACACGTTGAAGCATTGGCGCGAACGGTTCGCCAAAAATCGCGACCGGGCGGTGGCGCTCTACGATGAGCGGTTCTGCCGGATGTGGGAGTTTTATCTGGCCGCCGCCGAACTGGAATTTCTGCACGGCTCGCACATGGTCTTCCAGTTGCTGCTGTCGGTCCGGCGCGACGCCGTGCCGATCACGCGCGATTTCATGATCGATGCCGAGCGCGCGGCTTTAAGTCGAGGTGCCTAACGCCCGCCACACCATCCTGTTGACCGCAATTCCCGACACCGGGTTCTTGTCGTCGCCGTCATAAACAAAGCCGTGCTTTTCGTAGAAGCGGATGGCGCGGGTGTTGTCTTTATTGACCAGCAGGTTGAGCCCGTTCGGCGAAATGCGTTTGGCCTCGTCGAGCAGCGCGAGCGCGACGCCGGTGCCCCAATATTCCGGCGCGACCGCCAGTTGGTCGAGATACATGTTGGTCGGATCGACGGTGACAAAGCCGACGATCTCGCTTTTGTCTTGCGCCATCACCACCTTGGCGACCGGCACCAGCTCCTTGCGCCAGCGTTCGCGCCACCACGGCAGCCGCGCGGTGAAGTCGATATGCGGATAATGCTTTTGCCAGGTCCGCCGCCATAGCTCGATCGCGGCGTCTTCGTCGGCTTCGGCATAGGGGCGGAGGGTTAAAGATGGCGTCATGCGTCGGCGTTCTCCCTTTACCTCTCTCATAAAGCCGCAACGTCGATCTTTTCGATCAAGCGAGATAACGCGCGTCTCGGCCGCGTGTTGGGTTGAATTGATTGATGTAAGTACGGATAACGTCCAAATCGGCAAATGCGCGCGGTGTAAACCGAATCTCTCATGCCTGATATTTCATGCCCGATATTTGTTGAAGTAGGATTCGACGACGTCATCGGCGACAAATTCGCCGCGTTCGGCCTGCGCCAAGCCCTCGCGAACCGCCGCTCTCTCATCGTCTGACAGGCGATAGACACCCATGTGTTTCGCCTCGATGTCGACGATCGATTGCATCAATTCCTCCTGGGCCTCCTTCGGCCAGTCGGCGATGCGGTCGAGAATGGTTTCGGCGGCTTTGTTCATTGCTCTAAAATACCACGAATTGAGCGGCCTAAGAAAGGGGGCTTTGCGCCGTCTTTATGCCGCTTGGGCGAGCTGGCGGCGCAACTGCCGCAGCACGGTGACGATCACGGTGCGGTCGCAGGCTGCGCGCCATAGGCAATCGCGCGCGAGCGTTCGAAGCTGGTAATGTCGTAATGCGGCTTGCCGGTCTTGGGCGGGCCTTGATAGGAAATCCGGTGCAGGCCGAGCTGCCGCGCGAAGCGATGCAGTTCGTCGATGTCGTCGGCGAGCAGGTGGCACCACTTGCGGCCCTGCCAGTCCCAGATCGCTTCGTCGACATAGACGGCCATGCGTGCTCCACGGTTTGTCATCACCGGGCTTGTCCGCGCGTGGATCCCGATCTTATAAGGCAGTGCGTCCCTAAGCTGAGATGGCCGGGACGAGCCCGGCCATGACGAGAAAAATCTATCGCTCCGTCAGCTTGAATTCGATGCGGCGGTTCTTGCGATAGGCCTCGTCGGTGGTGCCGAGATCGATCGGCTGGTATTCGCCGAAGCCAGCGGCGACCAGACGCTGCGGCGACACGCCCTTGCTGACGAGATATTGCACGACCGCGATGGCGCGCGCCGCCGACAGGTCCCAGTTCGATTTGAATGCGCCGCCGGTGATCGGGCGCACGTCGGTGTGGCCGTCGACGCGCAGCACCCAGGGAATATTGGCCGGGATCTGCTGTTCCAGGCCGATCAGGGCGGCGGCGATCTTGTCGAGTTCGGCGGTGGCGGCCGGCTTGAGGTCGGCCTTGCCGGTGTCGAAGAACAATTCCGATTGCAGCACGAAGCGGTCGCCGACGATGCGCACGTCGGGCCGGTTGCCGAGGATCTTGCGCAGCTCGCCGAAGAAGTTGGAGCGGTAGGTCTTCAGCTCCTCGACCTTCTGCGCCAGCGCGATGTTGAGGCGCTGGCCGAGATTGGCGATCTGGCTCTGCGATTCCTTGTCCTTGCTTTTCGGAGGCGTCGAGCGCGGTTTCGAGCGCGGCGAGCTGGCGGCGGAAGGCGGCGATCTGCTGGTTGAGGATTTCGACCTGCGCCAGCGCGTGCGCCGAAATCTGCTTCTCGCCTTCGAGCTGGGTGGTGAGCGTCGCCGACCTTGCTTTGCGCCGTCGGAGATGCCGGTGCCGGCGCCTTCGGCGATGCCTTTATATTTGTCGCGTTCGCTTTCGGTGGTGGCGAGCGAGGCGCGCAATTGCGCCAGCTGTTCCTCGACGTCGGACTTGCAGGATTTCTCCATCGACAGCAGATCGGTGAGCTGCGCGATCTGCGCGTTCAGGCGGGTCAGCGCGGTGTCCTTGCCGGAGATTTCCTGTTGCAGGAAGAACTGCACGACCACGAACACGGTCAGAATGAAAATGATGCTCAGGATCAGCGTCGACAGCGCGTCGACGAAACCCGGCCAGTAGTTCATGCCGACTTCGCTGCGGCGCGTTCGTGCAAGGGCCATGAGCTACTTCATCGGCTTGAGTTTGCGGTTCAGCGGTCGGTGCGCTCGCGCACCATGATCTCCAGCAGGCGCTTGATCTCGCGCTGCTGCTCGGCCTGGCCGTCGACCCAGTCGCGGATCATCTGCTGTTCGGTGCGCATGTGATGCACCAGGCCCTGGATCGCTTCGGCGAGATTGGCCATGGCGACGGAGGCCTGCTTGCCGGAGCCGGTCTGTTCGACCGCCTCGCGCAGTTTCTCGACCGCGCCGCGCACTTCGAACGGCATGCTCGAGGCCGCGCCGGACGACGGTTCGGCGCCCTGGTCGTAAACCGTGGTCGACAGCCAGTCTTCCAGTTCGGTGTAGAAGCGGTTCTGCGCCTGGCTCGATTGCAGATCGAGGAAGCCGAGGATCAAGCGAGCCGGCCAGACCGAACAGCGAGGACGAGAACGAAATGCCCATGCCGGACAACGGCGCGGCGAGGCCTTCGCGCAAGGTGTCGAACATGGTGCCGGCGTCGCCGCCGCTCTTGAGGCCCTGGATGACGTTGCCGACCGAGACGACGGTTTCGATCAGGCCCCAGAAGGTGCCGAGCAGGCCGAGGAACACCAGAAGGCCGGTCATGTAGCGCAGGATGTCGCGCGCCTCATCGAGGCGGGTGGCGATCGAGTCGAGAATGCCGCGCATCAATTGCGCCGACATCGCCATGCGGCCGACGCGGCTGCCGAGAATCGCCGCCATCGGCGCGAGCAGCACCGGCGGCTGGTCGACGGCGAGGCCGGGATCGGCGAGGCGGAAATTATTGACCCAGGCGATTTCCGGATAAAGCCGCGCCACCTGCCGCACCGACAGGATGATGCCGATCAGCAGCACCGCGATGATCACCGCGTTCAGGCCCGGATTGGCCATAAAGGCGACCTGGATCTGCTTGTTGAGCAGGAAGGCGACCAGTCCGCCCAGGACGACGAAAACCAACATCCGGAACAGGAAGATGCGGGGCGACGACAGTTTGAGCGGATCGAGTTCTTTTGCCATGCGCTTCTTTTAGGTCAGGAGCTGCCAATACGTCAGGAACCGCGAAATGCTGCCGTTCAAATCGGCCCGGATTCTGCCACGCAATATGACACAGAGTGACGACAAGGAAAAATTACACGGCAGAATTACAGAATAAAACGTGGATTGAGTTCAAATTGGGGTGTTCTTGACCCTTCCCACCACGCGCGAGCGCTCCCGCAGGGAGGGGGACCTCAGAGCTTGCGCGGCCGCCTTCAGCACCCGCAGCAGCTCCTTCTGCATGGTCTCGTTGCCGGCAAGACGCTGCCTTGGCGAGCATGTCGTCGCCGCCCTCGCAATCGCTGACGTAGCCGCCGGCCTCGCGGACCAGGATCAAGCCGGCCGCCATATCCCACGGCTTGATCTGGCGCTCCCAATAGCCGTCGAGCCGTCCGGCGGCGACCCAGGCCAGATCGAGCGCGGCGGCGCCGAAGCGGCGCAAGCCCGCGACCTGATCCTGCATCAGCGGCGGTCTCCTTGCGGGCGAGCGCGAGGTCGCCGCGGCCGGGATGCGGCAGGCCGCAGGCGATGACGGCGTCGGCGAGATGCTTGCGGCCGGCGACGCGGATGCGGTGGTCGTTCAGAAAGGCGCCTTTGCCTTTTTCGGCGATGAACAGGTCTTCGCTGACCGGATTGTAGATCAGGCCGGCGACGATCACGCCTTCGCGCTCGAGCGCGATCGAAATGGCGAAATGCGGAATGCCGTGCAGGAAATTCGTGGTGCCGTCGAGCGGATCGACGATCCAGCGGTGCGACTTGTCGGCGCCTTCGCGCTCGCCGCCTTCCTCGCCGAGAAAGCCGTAGCCGGGCCGCGCCTTCGACAGTTCGGCGTAAAGCGTTTCCTCGGCGCGGCGGTCGGCGGCGGTGACGAAATTGGCCGGACCTTTCAGCGAGACCTGCAAATTCTCGACTTCGCCGAAATCGCGCTTGAGCGCGCGCGCGGCCTTGCGCGCGGCGGCGATCATGACATTGAGCAGGGCGGAATGGTGCATGGGCCGCGGATCGATCTCGGTGACGGTGGTGACTGCTGAAAAGGCCGGAGCAGGGGGTCTGCCCGCCCCTCGGCTTGCCGTCAAGATGGCGGGCCCGGCCGGCGGTAAAGGCCGTTAATTGGGCTTGAGCGCCACCAGGGTCGACTGCCACTTCTTGGCGGCCTTTTCGGCGGCGTCGCGGACCGCCTGCGGCTGTTTGGAGGCGAACAGGTCGAGTTCGGGGTCGCCGGCGCCGGCCGCCTTGGCGATGATGTGCCAGCGGATCGCCTGGGTCGGGTCGGCCGGCATGCCGCGGCCGGCCATCAGAATGCGCGCCAGCCGGTTCTGCGCGATCGGGCTGCCGCGCCGGGCGGCGGCCAGGAACAGCCGGGCGGCGGCGCTTTCGTCCTTGGCGGTGCCCTCGCCGTTGAACTCGGCGATGGCGAATTCGACCATGGCGTCGAGATTGCCGGCGATCGACGCCTGCTGCAGCAGCTGAGCCGCCTGCTTGATATCCTTCGGCACGCCGCGGCCTTCCTTGTACATGGTGGCGAGCGCGTATTGCGCTTCCGGATTGCCGGCGTCGGCGGCGAGTCTGGAACAAATCGGCGGCGTGTTTGAAGTCCTGATCGAACTGCTGGCCCTGCAGGTACAACAGGCCGAGATCGTAATTGGCCGCCGGGTGGCCGAGCTTGGCGGCTTGCGCCAACAGGCGCGCGCCTTCGTCCGGATCGCGCGGGCCGGCGCGGCCTTCGAAGGCGAACATCGCCAGTGCGAACATCGCGTCGCGATCGCCATGGCCGGCGGCGAGCTTGTACCATTGCGCCGCCTTGGCATCGTCGCGGCCGACGCCCTGGCCGTTGGCGTAAAGTTCGCCGAGCAGCGTCATGGCGGCCGGATCGTTTTGCCTCGGCGCGCTTGGTCGCTTCGTTGAACGCGGTCAAATAAAAGCCGCGCTGATAAGCGCCGTAGGCGACATCGATCTTGCCGTCGTCGCCGCTGCCGGCATTTGCATCGCCGGGACGGGCGGTCGGCGCGGGCTGCGGCAAAGGCGTCGATTTTTTGGCCGCCGGTTGCGCCAGCGCCGGGGCGCCCAAAGCCAGCGCCAGACACGCAATCAGAATATTGCGCGCGCGGGCCGCGTCACGCCGCGTCACTTCCGGCAGCTTGAGATGCGGGCCGCAGGCGGCAAGCGTCGCCGCGATTTTGTCGGGGTCGCGCCAGAACAATCGCGGCGGCGCCGAGCGCGATGAAATCGGCGCCGGCTTCGACCAGCGGCGCGATTTCATCGAGGCTGGCGGCATAAGGCGACGCAGGGCGCTTCGAACACTTCCGCCCACCAGGCGACGCGTTCGAGATGGCGTCGAAGCTCGGCCGCACGCCGTCGGCGTCGGGCTCGCCGAACATCACATAATCGGCGCCGGCCTCGGCCGCCGCCATGGCGTCATGGCGGATCGCCAGACCGCCGGCAGCCGACGATCCAGTCCGGCTTGAGCGGCTCGAGCGCCTCGGTGAAGTCTTCGATGCCGGTCATGATGCGCGCCGTCGGCGCCGGAACGCGCCACCAGCTCGCGATGACCGTCGATCAGCAAGGCCGCGCCCGCGTCCTGGACCGGTCTGGCGAGCGCCTTGATGCGGTTGATCTGGCTGCGCTCGTCGGCCTCAGTCAGCCGCAGCAACACGGCGGCGACATCGGCGGCGCCGAGCGCCAGTGTCAGCGTGGCCGGCAAAAGCGGCGGCGTCCGTCGACTGGCGGCGTCATCAGATAAAGGCGCGGTTCGGGACGCGGCTCGGGATTTTTCGGTCGGGTGGCCATGGTGTCCCAATGCTAGCCCAATCGGGCGGAAAATTGACGTTCGTTTCGCGGGCTGGGCCGCGCGCCGGCGTTTGCCTAGCATTTTGGCTCGGGAGCGCCAAACGGGCCCGTTTCGAGGCGATCACAGGTTTTCCCGTCGGCGCGCGTTAAATGAATGACAGGCTCCTGATCGTTGCGAGCCTTGCGTCCCCGGAAGCGCCGGAACCGTTGTTATGCTGGTTCATTGGTCGGCGCTTTTATCACCCTTAATCAAGGATCACTCCATGAGAGCGATTTATCTCGCCGCCGCATTGCTGCTGTCCGGATTTGCCTTATGCCGCCGTGCCGGCCGCCGCCGCGCCGGCCGCCCCGATGGAAAGCCAGGCCGTCCCGTCCGGACTTCAACTGGATCTGGCGCAATATTACCGTGGCGATGACCGTCGCGACCGCCCGCGCTACCGGGCCGGCCACCACTACCGTTCCGCGCCGCATGGCTGGCGCCGTTATCGACCGGCGTCCGCGCGACTGGAATCGCCGCGGCTGCATCATGGTCGGACCGCTCTGGTTCTGCCCATAAAGCGTAGGCTCGACATAACTGAAAAAGCCCCGGCGCGCGCCGGGGCTTTTTTTATTTTTAACAGTGCCAGCTTACGCTGGCATTTTAGTTTCGCCAGCTCACGCTGGCATGGGAATCGGGCCCATGTCCTTCGGCACCGCGTAGCCCTTCTGCACCGCCGGACGCGCGGCGATGTCGATGTACCAGCGCTTGACGTTGGGATACTCGTTGAGGTCGATGGTCTGCCACTCGAAGCGCGAGATCCACGGCCAGGTCGCGATGTCGGCGATCGAGTAGTCGCCGCAGATGAATTCTTTGCCTTCGAGCTGGGTGTTGAGCACCTTGTAAAGCCGGTTGCCTTCTTTCAGGTAGCGCTCTTCGGCGTAAGGCGCCTTGCCGGGATTGTATTTCACGAAGTGATGGACCTGGCCGAGCATCGGGCCAGGTCCGCCCATCTGCCACATCAGCCACTCGATCACCTTGTAACGCTCGTTGCCCGACTTCGGCATCAGCTTGCCGGTCTTGTCGGCGAGATAGATCAGGATCGCGCCCGACTCCATCAGCGAGATGCCGGTGTCGCTGTCGGTAATGGCGGGGATGCGGTTGTTCGGCGCGATCTTGAGAAAGCTCGGGCGCGAACTGCTCGTCCTTTGAAATGTCGATGGCGTGCACTTTGTACGGCAGGCCGAATTCTTCCAGCGCGATGGAGGCCTTGCGGCCGTTCGGCGTGGTCCAGGTGTAGAGATCGATCACGGTTGAAATCCTTCAGTTCGAAAAAAGGCGATATATCCTCGCCCGCAGACGGACAGAGCATTCCACTAGCACATCAGCCGGCCATCGCCAGCGGTGGGCCGCGCCGGAGCCGATCATGACACGCGATTTTTGATGCCCTTGTTGGGTGCTCGCTGGCCGCTTCGGCCATGTGAAAAAAACAGCGCTGGGGGTCTCACAATGACCACAGTAAAAATGCTAGAGATACCTACTGTTCGCGGGGCGGCTGACGGGATCAAGAGCCGAATAATGCTTAGCCTGGTTTCACGTTTCACCGCCGCGACGGTGGTTTTGGCCGCTGTCTTGTTGCTGGCGGCGGCGCCGGCCAAGGCCTGGCACTCCACCGACATGACCGGCGCGCTGCCGCCGCTCGACTTCACCCTGACGCGCGCCACCGACGGCAAGACCGTCACCGCCGCCGACTACAAGGGCAAGATCACGCTGTTGTACTTCGGCTATACCTTCTGCCCGGATGTCTGCCCGGCGACTTTGATGAACATCGCCGACATGCTCAAAGTCGTTGGGCAAGGATGCCGACGATGTCCGCGTGCTGTTCGTGACCGTCGATCCCAACCGCGACACGCTGGCGGCGCTGAAGGAGTTTACCGGCGCCTTCGCGCCGCAGGTCGTCGGCCTGCGCGGCACGCGCCAATCAATTGGCGCGCGGTCGCCAAGCGCTACCGCGTCGCCTATTCGGTGACACCGGCTTCCAAGGGCAAGGATTACGAAGTCACGCACGGTTCGGCGGTCTATGCCTTCAACCGCGACGGGCGACATCAAGCTGCTGTTCACCGGGCTGACGACGCGGCAACGGCAAGCTCGACGGCACCACCGACGATTTGAAGGCGATGGTCGCCGGCGCCGGCAGCGACAGTTGGTGGCGGCGGTTGATGAGCTGGTTTTAAGATCGGCTATTTGCCGCCCGCGCCTTTGACCGGGAACGTGCGCCGTCAGCGCAATGCCGCCGGCGAATTTGAGCGTCACGGTACGCTCTTGCCGACCGCCATGCTGCTTTGGCTGCATGCACATCAGGTGATAGCCGCCGGGCGCGAAGCTGAGCTGGCCATGCGCCGGCACCTTGACGCTCTTGACCATCAGCATCTTGCCGACGCCGTTTACTTCTTTGCTCTGGTGCAGCATCACCATGCCGCAGGCCGGCGACGATGCGCCGGTCAGGTCGACCGGCTTGTCGGTGTCGTTCTTGACAGCGTGAAATAACCGGCGGCCGGGCGCGCCTTGATGATAAGCCGCATCCACGGCTTTTCGATCGTGAGGCCGGCGGCGGCGGCGATGCCGGTGGCCGCCAGCATCAGACGCAGCAGACAAGCGCCGCGGTCAGCGCGAACCTGGACTTAACGAGCTGGACTTAGCCGGTCCATGGCTGGCGTCGAGGATCGGCCGGGTGTCGTTTTCATCGTCGGGGGCATCTTTCGCTTTCCTCTCTTCGGCGCGCCGCAGCGCGTTCAAAACCAGCAGCAAGCGATCACGCTCATCATCGACGGCGGGATCCAGACAATGAGGCCGCCGACGGTCTGGTCGTAGAGCGCGCCCAGGTCCGGATAAATGCGGCCGCACAGATCGTAGAAGCTGTAGAGGTCGTGCGGATTGAAGGTGATCATGGCGCCGCCGATGATCTGCGGGAACATCACCACCATCGCGATCGCGGCGCGCGCCGCCGAACGAAACCCGCGCCGGCGGCGACGGCCGCGGATCGAGCACCAGGCACCAGAACAGAATGCCGTCGGCCAGCATGGTCCAGTTCATCAGCGCGTAGAGGCGCGGATCGATCATGGCGTGGAAATGGATCGCCGGGATCAGCCAGAAGAAGAACGAGCCGGAAAACAGCAGCGGCCGCCAGCACCGGTTGTTGCAGGACATAGACGATGCCGGTGAGCACGCGGATTCGACAACGCGGCGCAGCCAGGCCGGCATGCCGCGCATCAGTGCCGCGCCCGGCCAGGCCAGCGCGATCAGCAGCGGCCCGAGGTGGTGCAGCACGACGTGCTGGATGCGGTTGAAGAAGAACTGGTGCTCGGCGAGATATTCGAAGCGGGTTTCCAGCACCACGTAGACCGACAGCACGCCGAGCCAGAACGCGACATGGCGGAGCCAGGACGGCCGCTCGTCCGGCGGGCTTAGCGCGACGCCGCGCGACGTACCACCACACCGACAGCCAGGCGGTGAGGAATTCGACGAAGGAGAATTCCCACGGCGCCCAGACCGGCAGCAGCGCGGCATGTGCGCGGGCAGAGCCACCACAGCGCGACGGCGACGGCGATGGCGATCGACGGCACTAGACGAACCAAGTCGGCCTTGGTCGACGGCCGTTGTCGGCAGGGCTCGCGCGGCACGGTGTGCGTGAGATGTCGATCTGGGCCAAGGGTGGAAACGCTAAATTTACGGCGGGACGCCGACTGCGTCCCGCTCCGCATGGTGCCGCCCCCGGTCGCCATCGTCTTACTACCGCCGGCGCTAAGTCGCGAATGTGGCAGATCGCGCCGGCCTATGCGGTTCAGGCCGCTTTCTTTTCGAGATCGGCCTTCCACTGGCCGAGCGCGGCCAGGCCGTTCATCTTGGCGCGATGGATGAAAGCCGCGTTGCGCGGCGGCGACGTTTTCCGCCTTGCCGGCCCAGGCCTTCTGCGGCGCGGCTTGCAGCGCGCGGCCGTAAGAGAAGGTCAGCGACCAGGGCAGGTTGCCGATCTTGTTCATGGCGTCGAGATGGGCGGTGGCGTCCTCGTCCGACTGGCCGCCGGACAGGAAGGCGATGCCCGGCACCGCGCCCGGCACGCAATTCTTCAGCATCTTGACGGTGCGTCTCGGCGACTTCTTCGATCGAGGCCTGCTTCGCGGACTTCTTGCCCGGCACGATCATATTCGGCTTGAGCACCATGCCTTCGAGCGCGACGCGGTTGTAGAACAATTCCTGGAAGGTTTCCTTCAGCACCCAGGTCGTGACCTCGTCGCAGTGCTCGATGTCGTGGTCGCCGTCCATCAGCACTTCCGGCTCGACGATCGGCACGATCTGCGCGGCCTGGCAGAGCGCGGCGTAACGCGCCAGCGCATGTGCATTGGCGTGGATGCAGGCATAGCTCGGAATGCCGGCGCCGATATCGATCACCGCCCGCCATTTCGCAAAGCGCGCGCCTTGCTCGTAATATTTCGGCAGCCGGGTCGGCAGGCCGTCGAGGCCGATAGGTGACGACTTCGCCCGGGCAGTTCGGCAGCGGCTTGACGCCTTCGTCGACCTTGATGCCGGGAAGGGCGCCGGACGCCTTGATGATGTCGACCAGCGGCGTGCCGTCCTTGGCTTTTTGCCAGATGGTCTCGTCATAGAGGATGACGCCGGAGATGTTGTTCTTCATCGCTTCGGCGGTGCGGAACATCATCTCGCGATAATCGCGGCGATTGTCTTCCGTGTTCTCGGTCTTGATCGCGTCGAAGCGCTTGCCGATCGTGCCGGTGGATTCGTCGGCCGCCAGAATGCCCTTGCCGGGCGCGGTCATGGCGACGGCCACTTTGTTCAGATCGTCGAGATTCATCGCCCATTCTCCCTCGCGTCCGACCCCGCGGGTCGCATCATAAAACACTATTTCTATTTCTGCCGCAGCACTTCGACCCCCGGCAGCGGCTTGCCTTCCAGCCATTCCAGGAAGGCGCCGCCGGCGGTGGAAACATAGGTGAAACGGTCGACCACGCCCGCGACATTGAGCGCCGCGACGGTGTCGCCGCCGCCGGCGACCGTGACCAGCTTGCCGAGCTGCGGTCAGTTCGGCGGCGGCTTCCGCCACTTCGACGGTGCCGTTGTCGAACGGCTCCATCTCGAAGGCGCCGAACGGGCCGTTCCAGACCAGCGTCTTGGCGCGCGCCAGCACCGAGACCACGCTGCTCGACGCTTTTCGGGCCGATATCGAGGATCATGTCGTCGGCGCCGACGGCGTCGACGTCGACCGACGCGCGACGGCGCATTGGCCTCGAATTTCTCCGCGACCACGGCGTCGACCGGCAGCACGATCTCGCGCTTGTCGGCTTTGGCCTGGTCCATGATCTTCTGCGCGGTGTCGATCGAGATCGTGTTCGACCAGCGACTTGCCGACCGGCTTGCCTTGCGCCATCAGGAAGGTGTTGGCCATGGCGCCGCCGATGATCAGCACATCGACGCTTGCTCCAGCGAGATTGCCGAGCAGGTCGAGCTTGGTGGAGATCTTCGCGCCGCCGACGATGGCCGCGACCGGCCGCTCCGGCTTGTCGAGCACCTTCTCGAAGGCTTCGAGTTCGGCCTGCAAGGTGCGGCCGGCGATAGGC
The DNA here is from genome assembly GCA_963830125.1 of uncultured Alphaproteobacteria bacterium. GTDB lineage: Bacteria > Pseudomonadota > Alphaproteobacteria > Rhizobiales > Xanthobacteraceae > Pseudolabrys. The sequence continues at coordinate 222,796 of CAWHKU010000003.1, forward strand.
CGGCAGCAGGTGGCTCAGGCCTTCGGTCGAGGCGTGCGCGCGGTGCGCGCACCGAGAAGGCGTCGTTGACGTAGAGATCGCCGAGCTTGGCGAGCGCCTTGACGAAGTCCGGATCGTTCTTTTCTTCGCCGGCGTGGAAGCGCGTGTTCTCAAGGCAGAGGATGTCGCCGGGCTTCATGGCGGCGACCGCCTTCTCGGCGACGTCGCCGATGCAGTCGTCGGCGAATGTGATCGGCCGCTTGATGGTGTGGGCGACTTCGCGCGGCGACCGGCTTCAGCGAGTCCTTCGGCGTTGCGGGCCCTTCGGGCGGCCGAAATGCGACGAGCAGGATGACTTTGGCGCCCTTGTCGGCGAGTTCGGTGATCGACGGCGCGGCGCGCTCGATGCCGGGTGGCGTCGGATGACGACGCCGTTTTCCATCGGCACGTTGAGGTCGACGCGCATCAGCACGCGCTTGCCTTTGACGTCGGCGTGGTCGAGGGTGCGGAAGGTGTTGGTCATCGAGCGCTTCTGTCCCGTCGCTCCGCACCTTCGAGACACATCGCTAGCGCGATGCTCCTACAGGATGAGGGCTCGAGCTTGAAGCCTGCATCCTGAGGAGGCGGCGCAGCCGCCGTCTCGAAGGACGAGGCGGCGACGTTACTTAAATCAGCTTGCCCATCGCGACGGCGGTGTCGGCCATGCGGTTGGAGAAGCCCCATTCGTTGTCGTACCACGACATCACGCGCACGAAGCGTGCCGTCCATGACCTTGGTCTGGTCCATGTGGAAGGTCGACGAGTGCGGATCGTGGTTGAAGTCGATCGAGACGTTCGGCGCGTCGGTGTAGCCGAGGATGCCCTTCAGCTGCTGCTCGGCGGCGCGCTTGATCGCGTCGTTGATCTCGTCCTTGCGTGGTCGCGCGCTTGGCGACGAACTTGAAATCGATCACCGAGACGTTCGGCGTCGGCACGCGGATCGAGACGCCGTCGAGCTTGCCGTTGAGTTCCGGCAGCACCAGGCCGACGGCCTTGGCGGCGCCGGTGGTGGTCGGGATCATCGACATCGCCGCGGCGCGGCCGCGGTAGAGATCCTTGTGCAGCGTGTCGAGCGTCGGCTGGTCGCCGGTATAGGAGTGGATCGTGGTCATGAAGCCGCGTCTCGATGCCGACGGCATCGTTGAGCACCTTGGCGACCGGCGCGAGGCAGTTGGTGGTGCAGGAGCGCGTTGGAGACGACCAGGTGGTCCTTGGTCAGCTTGTCGTGGTTGACGCCGTAGACGACGGTGAGGTCGGCGCCGTCGGCGGGCGCCGAGACCAGCACGCGCTTGGCGCCGGCGGTCAGATGCGCCGAGGCCTTGTCCTTGGCGGTGAAGATGCCGGTGCATTCCAGCGCGATGTCGACGCCGAGGTCCTTCCACGGCAGCTTCGACGGGATCGCGTTATGGCGGTCACCTTGATCGCGCCGTTGCCGACGCGAGATGGTGTCGCCCTTGACGGTGACGGTCGCCGGGGAAGCGGCCATGCACGCTGTCGAAGCGCAGCAGATGCGCGTTGGTCTCGACCGGCCCGAGATCGTTGATGCCGACCACTTCGATGTCCGTGCGGCCCGATTCGGCGATGGCGCGCAGGACGTTGCGGCCGATGCGGCCAAACCCGTTAATGGCGACGCGGATAGCCATGGATTTCGCTCCCGGTCATCTGTCGGCATTCGCGGCGGATCGTGCCAGATATGACCGGCGATTTCACGCTCGAATTACTCGCTGAGCGCGGTCATGATACCAAGTCGGTAGTCTACTTCGCACTCAGCTTCTTCATCGCCGCCTCGGCCACGGCCTCCGCGGTGATGCCGAAGTGCTTGTAAAGTTCCTTGTACGGGCGCGCTGGCGCCGAACGTGGTCATGCCGACGAAAGCGCCGTCGGAGCCGATGATCGCGTCCCAGCCCTGGCGCACGCCGGCCTCGACGCCGATCTTGACGGCGGCGTCGCCGATGATCGGCGCTGGCGGTCGGCCTCCGGCTGCTCGACAGAACAGTTCGAACGCAGGGCACCGAGACGACGCGGGCGGCGATGCCCTTGGCGGCCAGCAGTTTCGGCGCCTTCGGCGGCGATCGAGACTTCCGAGCCGGAGGCGAAGATCGACACCTGCGCCTTGCCGTTGGCCGGCACGAGCTCGTAGGCGCCGGCGGCGCAGCGGTTCGGTGTCGAGGAAGTTCGCGACAGTTGCGGCAGGTTCTGGCGCGTCAGCGCCAGCACGCTCGGGCGGTCCTTGTTCTCCAGCGCGAGCTGCCAGCACTCGACGGTCTCGACCGCGTCGCAGGGGCGGAACACCAGCAGGTTGGGCATCGCGCGCAGCGCCGCCAGATGCTCGACCGGCTGATGGGTCGGGCCGTCTTCGCCGAGGCCGATGGAGTCATGGGTCATGACGTGAATGACGCGGATGCCCATCAGCGCGGCGAGGCGGATCGCCGGCCGGCAGTAATCGGAGAAGACCAGGAAGGTGCCGGAGAACGGAATGATGCCGCCATGCAGCGTCATGCCGTTCATGGCGGCGGCCATGCCGTGTTCGCGAATGCCGTAGTGGATGTAGCGGCCGGAGAAGTCGGTCGGCGTGATCGCCGTCATCGACTTGGTGCGGGTGTTGTTGGAGCCGGTGAGATCGGCCGAGCCGCCGATCATCTCCGGCAGCGCCGGGATCAACTGCTCGAGCGCGAATTCGCAAGCCTTGCGCGTCGCGATTTCTTTCGGCGTCGCGGCGAGCTCTGCCTTCACCGCCATGACGGCATCGCGCCAAGGCTTGCGCCGGCAGGTCGCCTTGCATGCGGCGGGTGAATTCGGCGCGCTTGGCCGGCGTCGAGCGCGGCGAAGCGTCTTGTCCCAGTCGGCATGCGCGGCGCTTGCGACGCTCGCCGGCCTCGCGCCAGGCCGCAGAATGTCGTCGGGAATCTCGAACGGCGCGTGAAGTCCAGCCGAGCGCCTCGCGCGCGCCCTTGATTTCGTCGGCGCCGAGCGGCGAGCCATGCGACGACGACTTGCCGGCCTTGTTCGGCGCGCCGAAGCCGATGGTGGTCTTGCAGGCGATCAGCGTCGGCTTGTCGGACGTCTGCGCCTTGGTCGAGCGCGGCGGCGATGGCCTCTGGATCGTGGCCGTCGACGCGCACGGCGTTCCAGCCGGAGGCCTCGAAGCGCTTCACCTGGTCGGTCGAGTCCGACAGCGACAGCGCGCCGTCGATCGAGATGCCGTTATCGTCGAACAGCACGATCAGCTTGTTGAGCTTGAGATGCCCGGCAAGCGCGATCGCTTCCTGCTGAAATGCCTTCCATCAGGTCGCCGTCGGAGGCGAGCACGTAGGTCTGGTGGTCGACGACGCGTCGCCGAACTCGGCGGCCATGTGCCGTTCCGCCATCGCCATGCCGACGGCGGTGGCGATGCCCTGGCCGAGCGGGCCGGTGGTGGTCTCGACGCCGGGGGCGTGGCCATATTCGGGATGGCCGGCGGTGATCGAGCCGAGCTGGCGGAAGCGCTTGATCTGGTCGATCGTCATGGCCTGGTAGCCGGTCAGATAGAGCAGCGCGTAGATCAGCATCGAGCCGTGGCCGGCCGACAGCACGAAGCGGTCGCGGTCGGGCCAGTTCGGGTCGGCCGGATCGAATTTCAGGAACTGGGTGAACAGCACGGTCGCCACGTCGGCGGCGCCCATCGGCAGGCCGGGATGGCCGGATTTGGCCTTTTCGACCGCATCCATCGCCAGCGCGCGGATGGCGTTGGCCATCGTCTTTGGATGCGACGGCGGATGACCCGGGCGCGCGAAGGCGTCACGGCTGCGGTCGAGTGAAGCATTTGCGGTCATGGAAAAGGCCTGTTTTTGTGGGGTTCGCATAGCATGGCGGGCCCTTGAGTCCAATGTGACGGCGTGGCTAGCCATGCACCATGCACAGGGCGCTGAAAACAATCGGGCATATCGGCCGGCAAGCGTTGACGGGCCAATCGCGTAGCACGTAAAGTTCTGGCCCTAAACAGTTGCCGCCGCAGGATTTTTTTCAGGTAACGGGTTATGGCTCATAGCAAATATCCAACGCCCGCCAAAATGGCCGCACAGACGGCCACGCCGGCATCCGTGAATACGTCCGCGAAACCGAACATGAGTGAGCAGAGCGCCATCGATACCGCCGTGAAACGATTGGCCATGGCGCTGGACGCCCTCGACGCCGCCGTCGAGCGCCGGCGCGAGGGCGACCGCAACGAGGATACTTTCGCCGCGCAGGTGCAGACCTTGGGCTCGACCGCGCCCGGCTGGCCGCCGCGCTCGACAGCGAGACCGCGCGCTCGCGCCAGCTGGAATCGACCAACCGCGACATCGCCGAACGGCTCGATAGCGCCGATTGCCTCGATCCAGTCGGTGCTGGAAGGGGACGGCGAATGATCCCGAAAAGTGGGCACCGGTTTTCGGACGAGATCATGCGCAAAGGAGCGAGGTGATGGCTCAGGTCAACGCCACTATTGCCGGCCGCCAGTTCCGTCTCGCCTGCGAAGACGGCCAGGAGGACCATTTGCAGGCGCTGGCCGCCGATATCGACCAGCGTATTATCGAGCTGCGCCAGCGTTTCGGCGAGATCGGCGACACCCGGCTGACGGTGATGGCCGCGCTGATGGTGGCCGATGAATTGACCGAAGCCACCCACAAGATGCGGCGGCTGGAAGAGGACGTGGCGGCCTTGCAGGACGCCCGCGTGGTGTCGGCCGACCGCGCCAAGGCCGCATCCGACGCGGTGGTTGGTGCCTTTAATTCTGCCGCCGAACGGCTGGAGGGCATTACCCGCAAGCTCAACCAGTCAATGCCGAGCGGCACCGGCGTGGCGATCGGGTGAATTGGCGGCCCGGGCAGCCTTTGGGTTGCAAAATCGGGTAAGACTTGTTTACCGCTTCGAATCTAGCATCGCCTCCTGCCAAAAGCGTTGAGGACTGCGATGATCTGCCCGTTCGGCAATGAAAAATGCACATGTTACGTGGTCAAGCCGTCCGTGAGCGACGGCTGGGTTAGCAGCGTCGGGCGGCCGGGAATACGGGCCTTATTTGTCGCGCGACATGGCGTTGCAGTTGGCCGTCGCGGACCTGCATCAACAGCGCCAGTCCGGAAGTTCCGTCCGTCTGGTTGTCGAGGACGGCCAGGGCGGCGTTTCCGCCGAGCGCTGCCTGTGCGCGGAAGCTGGCCAGTAAGCCGGACCCATGGCGCTTCTCACGGCGAAGCACTATGTTGCCCAAGCGGGGCTGCGAGGTGCGTTGGCTGCACATTCCCCGGGGCCTTACGATTCCATCGGGAGCTGTCCCTGACCAGGCTCGTGGGCTTGGTCACATGGCGCCCACCTACAACAGTAGGTTCCCGGGATCACGCTCTGACGGCCATTGTGGCTCCGCACTTTTTCTTTTTCTCCCATACGGCGTATGAGTTCGATCCGTCACCCTGAGGTGCGAGGCCTTTTTGGCCGAGCCTCGAAGGGCGACGGCTAATTCAGTTGTGCCGCGGCCGTTCATCCTTCGAGGCTCGCCGCGCTCGTACCTCAGGATGACGGAATTGCTTCAGAACGATATCTCCGATCAAAAGGCCCTTCTCCGCGAAGCCACTCTCGCCAAGCGCGATGCGATGCCGCCGCAGACACGCCAGCAGGCCGCCGAGACCGTCGCGGCGCGCGGGTTACCGGTTGACGTCAAGCCCGGCATGATCGTTGCCGCCTTCATGCCGATGAAAACCGAAATCAATCCGCTGCCGCTGCTGCGCAAGGCCGCCGACGCCGGCGCGCAATTGGCGCTGCCGTGCATTGATGGCCGCGGCAAGCCGCTGATCATGCGGGCCTGGAAATTCGGCGACGAGTTCAAGGCCGGGCAGTGGGGCATTCGCGAACCAGTGCCGGAGGCGCCGCAAGTTTATCCCGACATCCTCATCGTACCGTTGGCCTGTTTCGACCGCGCCGGTCACCGCATCGGCTATGGCGCCGGTTATTACGACATGACGATTGCCGGTTTGCGCGCGCGCAAAAAGATTACCGCCATCGGTATTGCTTTTGCCGCGCAGGAAATTGCCAAAGTGCCCGCGACCGAGCACGACGAGCGGCTCGATCTTGTGCTAACGGAAAAAGAAGTGATCGATTTTCGGTAGGTGATTTTTAAAAATGCGACTTCTCTTCATCGGCGATATTATCGGACGATCCGGCCGCACCATCGTCAACGAACGGCTGCCCGGGCTGATCGCCGACTGGAAACTCGATCTCGTCGTCATCAATGGCGAGAACGCCGCCGGCGGCTTCGGCATTACCGAAAAGATCTATGACGAGTTGATCGACGCCGGCGCCGACGCCGTCACGCTCGGCAATCATTCCTGGGACCAGCGCGAGGCCTTGGTGTTCATCGAGCGCGCGCCGCGTCTGATCCGGCCGGTGAATTATCCGAAAGGCACGCCCGGCCGCGGCGCGGCCTTGGTCGACACGAAAAACGGCCAGCGCGCTCTGGTCATCAATGCGATGGGCCGGGTTTACATGGACGCGATGGACGATCCGTTCGCCGGCGTCGAACGCGAAATCTCGGCCTGTCCCTTGGGCGAAGCCGCCGACGCGGTGGTCGTCGACATGCATTGCGAGGCGACCAGCGAAAAACAGGCGATGGGCTATTTCTGCGACGGCCGCGCCAGCCTGGTGGTCGGCACCCATACCCATGTGCCGACCTCGGATCATCGTATTCTGTCCGGCGGCACCGCCTTCATGACCGATGCCGGCATGACCGGCGATTTCGATTCGGTGATCGGCATGAACAAGGAAGAGCCGCTCAATCGTTTTTTGCGCAAGCTGCCGGGCTCGAAGTTCGAAGCGGCGTCAGGGCCGGCGACTTTGTGCGGCGTTGCGGTTGAGACCGACGCCAAGACCGGCCTGGCGGTCAAAGTCGGCGCGGTGCGGATCGGTGGCCTGTTGGAAGAAGCGCGGCCCGCCTTCTGGGAATAGCGCGGAGCGTTTTCGCGGCCGGGCGCCGCCATTAACCCGTCGTTAACCATGGTTGCCGTTCTCTAAACGAAGGCGCGCGAGGGCGTGCCGTCGTTTATGTCGCCGGTTCGTGCTCCCGTCCGGCTTTACGTCTCGGCACGGTGATCATGGCTCTGCACGTCAACGCCAATCTTGCGCTTCAGCCGGTGGCGGACGACGCCCGGCGCCCGGATGCACGATCGAAAATCGATCCGCGCGCGCAACTGGCCGCGCAATTCATTCCCTGCCGGTTCGCGCGTGCTCGATCTCGGCGCCGGTGGCGGCGAGACGTTGCAGGACCTGATGCCGCTCGGCTGCCGCTATGAGGCCGTCGAGCAGCATCGCGCACGGCAAGGGATCGGTGATCGGCGACTCGCCGGCCAGCGAATTTCCGACCCATGCGGCGACGCAATCCGACATCGTCGTCATGCTCGGCGTGCTCGAGCAGGTCGCCGACCTTGAAGCGCTGTTCACGCATTTGCGCTTCTGCAAACAGGACGTGATCCTGAGCTATTGCCCGACGAACCTCATTGGGCGGGCTCGACCGCGCCGCGCGCGGCTTTGTCAATCATCTGAGCTATCTCGAACTGGCTCAATTGTTCGACCGCTACGGCTTTCGCATCGAATGCACCAGCCCGGTCGACGACATGCAGATGTTGATGCGGCTGACGCCGAACGACCGTATGGCGCCGGTGGCGGCCTGCAACATCGCGGTGGTGTCGGAAAGCGATGCCGGCACCTTCGGCGGCCGGCTCGGTCTGCACATGATCAATGCGGTGCTGCCGGGGGAGGCCGAACGTGCATCACCTGACGTTCAAGACTTTGGCGCAGGCGCGCGAGCGAATACGATCTGGTCGTGATCGGCGTCGGCAACTGCCTGTTCCAGCCGCTGATCGGCGACGGCATCATCGATATTCTGTCGCGCGCCAAATCGGCGATCGGTATTTTCGGCACGCAATACCGCGAACTGATTCCGCGCCCGGCGATCGACCGCGTCATCGACCGGCTCGATACCTGGTTCGCGCCTTACGAAGACGACGTGATGATGTATGGCCGCGGCCGCTCGAATGCCGTGCATCTCGGCGACTGGCTGATCGACCAGTTTCCGCTGGCTGAGAGCGACGCTCGACGAGCCGTTGCAGATCGGCATCGAGATCGGCGCCGACATTCCGCTCGACCGCACCATCCAGGCGATCCAGCGCCATAAACAGGTTCACTCGGCGCGGCTGCATCCGCTGTTGTGCGCGCTGACCTCGGCGCACTACGCTGCCTTTAGCGAGGAGGCTTCCGGCGGCATGCCGGGCATCGTCTCCGGCAAGTTCCGCTCGATGCTGATCGACATTTTCGGCCGCAGCTATCCCGAGCAGCAGTTCTTCATGGTCGATCGCGACGCGGTCCTGCGCTACAAGGCGCGCGTCCACCGCAATGTCGGCAAGATGGCCGAGCGGATCGAGGCCATGCTGCGCAATGTCGCGGTGGCCCAGTAATTTTCCGCTCGTCCCCGCGAAGGCGGGGACCCAGTCTTTTCAACTTTTGAGATTTTGGCCCTGGATTCCCGCTTGCGCGGGGATGAGCGGAGTTTGCTTCCCGGCGCGGGCACCAGTTTATTTTCTCGGCCTTCCGGCCTATAACCCCGCCGTCTTCGACGAAAACCGCGAAAAATAAGCCAAGGACGAGCTATGGCCGGTCATTCCCAATTCAAAAACATCATGCACCGCAAGGGCAAGCAGGACAAAGTCCGCTCCAAGGTGTTCGCCAAGCTGGCCCGCGAAATCACCGTGTCGGCCAAGCTCGGCATGCCCGACCCGGCCTTTAACCCGCGCCTGCGGGCGGCCATCCTGGCGGCGCGTGCGGAAAACATGCCGAAGGACAATATCGAGCGTGCGGTCAAGAAGGCCTCCGGCTCGGACACCGAGAACTACGACGAGATGCGCTATGAGGGCTACGCGCCCGGCGGCATCGCCGTGATCGTCGAGGCTTTGACCGACAACCACAACCGGACCGCCGGCGAAGTGCGCTCGATCTTCACCAAGGCCGGCGGCAATCTCGGCACCACCGGCTCGGTGGCGTTCATGTTCGACCGCGTCGGCCAGATCGAATACGACGCCAAGGTGGCCGACGCCGACGCCATGCTGGAAGCCGCGATTGAAGCCGGCGCCGAGGATGTCGTCTCGGACGAGAACGGCCACCAGATTTTCACCGCCGCCGACGATCTCAACGAGGTCGGCAAGGCGCTGGAAGCCAAGTTCGGCGAGCCGAGCAAATCGGCGCTGATGTGGAAGCCGCAGAATACGATTGCGGTCGACGACGAGTCCGGCGAAAAAATCCTCAAGCTGATCGAGGCGCTCGACGACAATGACGACGTCCAGAACGTCACCGCCAATTTCGAATTGTCGGACGCCTTGATGGCGAAGATGAGCGAGTAAGAGCTCGCCGCATATTCCGTTCATTCCCGCGCAAGCGGGAATCCAGCGTTCCACGGCCAAGACGGAATTTTGGGCTCCTGGGTCCCCGCTTTCGCGGGGACGAACGGGTAGGGTGGCCGCTCCGGTCACGATCTGTTCTGGCCCCGACGCCCGCCCGGCGCTATCAACGGACTATGCATCGCGCATCCGATTCGCATTCTCGGTATCGATCCGGGCCTCCGCCGCACCGGCTGGGGGCTGATCGAGAGCGACGGCAACCGGCTCATTCACGTCGCCTGCGGCTCGGTGGAAACCAGCGAAAAGGCGGCCTTGGGCGCGCGGCTGGTCGCAATCCATGACGGGCTGATCGCGGTGATCGACGAATACGCGCCGCACGAGGCGGCGGTGGAAAACACTTTCGTCAACGGCAACGGCGCCTCGACCCTCAAGCTCGGCCAGGCGCGCGGCATCGCCATGCTGGTGCCGTCGCGGGCGGGGCTGACCGTCGCGGAATACGCGCCCAATCTGGTCAAGAAGACGGTGGTCGGCGCAGGGCATGCCGAGAAGGCGCAGATCCGGATGATGATCGGCGTGCTGCTGCCGAAGGCCGATCCGCAAAGCGAAGACGCCGCCGACGCGCTGGCGATCGCGATTTGTCATGCCCATCATCGGATGAGTGTGGTGTTGAAGGTCGCGGCGTCATGATTTGTTTTGAATGCAAATCGGCATTTGAGTCTGGAAAGCATCGCGGCGAACTCGGTCTGCTCCCTCCCCCCTTGTGGGGGAGGGTTGGGGAGGGGGGTAATGGCGAGGCACGCCATATCGCGATTACCCCCCTCTCTGTCTCTCCCCCACAGGGGGGAGAGGACGCAAGAGTTGTAAGCGCCAAAGTTGGAGCGCTTCATGATCGGCAAGCTCAAAGGCATCGTCGACTCTTACGGCGAGGATTACTTGATCCTCGACGTCCAGGGCGTCGGCTATCAGGTGCATTGTTCGGCGCGCACGCTGACCATGCTGCCGGCGCCGGGCGAGCCGGCGACGTTGTCGATTGAAACTTACGTGCGCGAAGACCAGATCAAATTGTTCGGTTTTGCCTCAGACGCCGAGCGCGAATGGTTCCGGCTGTTGCAGACGGTGCAGGGCGTCGGCGCCAAAGTCGCGCTGTCGGTGCTGTCGACCTTGAAGGTGCCGGAACTGGCCAATGCGATTGCGATGCGCGACAAGGCGGCGGTGACGCGGTCGCCCGGCGTCGGCGCCAAAGTGGCCGAGCGCATTGTGACGGAGCTGAAGGACAAGGTGCCGGCCTTTGCCGATATCGATGCCGGCGCGGTGCATCTGGCCGGCGCGCTTGACGAGAAGCGCGCGCCCAAGCCGGTGACCGATGCGGTGTCCGCGCTGGTCAATCTCGGCTATGGCCAGCCGCAGGCGGCCGCCGCGATTGCCGCGGCGTCGCGCAACGCCGGCGACGGCGCCGACGTGCAGACGCTGATCCGGCAGGGACTGAAGGAACTGGCGAAGTGACTCTTACTCCCTCCCCCCTTGTGGGGGAGGGTTGGGGAGGGGGGTAATGGCGAGGTACGTCATATCGCGATTACCCCCTCTCTGTCTCTCCCCACAAGGGGGAGAGAACGATGGTCGCAAGGTACTTGTATTGATCGGTACAGAAGACAACGGCATAGCTAATGAAACTGACGGCCAAAGACCAAGAACTGATCGCCGCCGCCACCAAGGCGATCAAGGCGCGTTACCGCAACGACTGGCAGGAGGTCGGCGCGGCGATGCGCACGCGTGACGGCCGCGTCATTACCGGCGTTAATCTCGACGCCTATGTCGGACGCGGCGCGGTCTGTGCCGAGGCGATCTGCATCGGCACCGCGCTGACCGCCAAAGGCGACCAGGGCATCGAGACCATTGTCGCCGTGCGTCACCCGAAGCCGGGCGAGCCGGGCGATATCGCGGTGGTCAGCCCGTGCGGCACCTGCCGCGAGCTCATTCACGACTATGACGCCAAGGCGCGCGTGATCGTGCCGAATGGCACCAAGGGCCCGACGGTGTCGACCATCGGCGAGTTGCTGCCGAACAAATACCGGCGGGGGATGACGTGAGCCTGAACCCGCGCCTTGTAAACGCCGACAAACGCGACGACGACGTCGACGCTTCGTTGCGGCCGCAGAAGCTCGCCGACTTCATCGGTCAGGAAAAAGCCCGCGCCAATCTCTCGTGTGTTCATCGAAGCAGCGCGCGCGCGCCAGGAAGCGCTCGACCATGTGCTGTTCGTCGGTCCGCCGGGCCTTGGCAAAACCACACTGGCGCAGATCGTGGCGCGCGAACTGGGCGTCAATTTCCGCGCCACCTCGGGGCCGGTGATCGCCAAGGCTGGCGACTTGGCTGCGCTTTTGACCAATCTCGAGCCGCGCGACGTGTTGTTCATCGATGAAATTCATCGGCTCAGCCCGCAGGTCGAGGAAATTCTTTATCCGGCGATGGAGGATTTCCAGCTCGATCTCATCATCGGCGAGGGGCCGGCGGCGCGTTCGGTGAAGATCGAACTGGCGCCGTTCACTTTGGTCGGCGCGACCACGCGCGCCGGCCTGCTGACCAATCCGCTGCGCGACCGCTTCGGCATTCCGGTGCGGCTGAATTTCTACACCGAGGCCGAACTCGAACTGATCGTGTCGCGTGGCGCGCGGGTGCTCGGGCTGGCGATGACGCCGGACGGCGCCAACGAGATCGCCCGCCGCGCGCGCGGCACGCCGCGCATCGCCGGCAGGCTGTTGCGCCGGGTGCGCGACTTCGCCCATGTCGACGGCGACAAGGCGGTCGACCGCGACATCGCCGACAAGGCGCTTCAGCAATTGGAAGTCGACGCCAGCGGGCTCGATGCGATGGACCGGCGTTACCTGCGCATGATCGCGGAGAATTATGCCGGCGGGCCGGTCGGCATCGAGACCATCGCTGCCGGCCTGTCGGAACCGCGCGACGCGCTCGAAGACATCATCGAGCCTTATCTGATCCAAAAAGGCTTCATCCAGCGCACCCCGCGCGGGCGCTTGCTGACCGGCGCGGCGTTCAAGCATCTCGGGATGGCGGAGCCGCAGCGGGATGTCAGCCAGATCGGTTTGTTTGGGCAGGGCGAGGACGAGTAACATTCCGTCATGGCCGGGCTTGTCCCGGCCATCCACGTCTTTACTTTGCAGTGAAGGAGGGCGTGGATGCCCGGCATAAAGCCGGGCATGACGATGGAGAGGCTTACACAGCATGAACCATCTCGACGGCATCGTCACCGACGGCCTGCACCGCCAGCAGGTCCGGGTCTATTACGAAGACACCGATTTTTCCGGCGTGGTCTATCACGCGAGTTACTTGCGCTTCATGGAGCGCGGCCGGACCAATTATCTGCGGCTGTTGGGCGCCGACCACCGCGCGATGTTCGAGCAGGCCGAGAAAGAAGCGCCGGGTTTTGCCTTCGTGGTGCGGCAGATGAAAATCGATTTTCGAAAGCCGGCGCATATGGACGACGTGCTCGATATTCTTGACGTCGCCGGAAGAGGTCAAGGGCGCGTCGATCACGCTGCATCAGAAGGTGATGCGCGGCGACGAACTCTTGGTCGAGGCGCATGTCCAGGTCGCCTTCGTCTCGGGCGGCCGGGCCAAGCCGATCCCGAAGCCGTTGCGGATCGCGATGAAGGCCGACCAGGAAACGGGCGGCGCGGCCTGACGGCGAGTGCTAGAGTCGCGTCATGTCGGACCAAGGCTTCACACTGTTCGAAACGGCGATCGGCGCTTGCGCGCGTGGCGTGGAACGCACGCGGCTTGATCGGCGTGCAATTGCCGGAGGCGAACGAGGCGGCGACCAAGGCGCGCATGCAGCGGCGGTTTCCTGCGGCAAATGAGTTGAAGCCGCCGCCGCCCGTGCAAGACGCCATCAACGGCGTGATGGCGTTGCTGCGTGGCGAGCGCCGCGATCTCACCGATGTCGTCATCGACAACGCCGGCGTGCCGGACTTCAACGCCAAGGTTTACGCCGTCGTGCGGCAAATCCCGCCCGGCCAGACGCTGACCTATGGCGAGGTCGCGGAAAAGCTCGGCGACAAATCGCTGGCGCGCGCGGTCGGGCAGGCGATGGGGCAGAACCCGTGCCCGATCGTGATGCCGTGCCATCGCGTCTTGGCGGCGAGCGGCAAGAGCGGCGGCTTTTCCGCGCCGGGTGGCGTGGTCACCAAGTTGACGCTGTTGACCATCGAAGGCGCGCAGCCGGGCGGGCCGACTTTGTTCGGCGTGCTGCCGCTTGAAGCCGCTCCAAGGCGTTCCTGAACGGGCTCGCTATCGGCGCCCGGACTCATGTAAAGCCCCTTCACATGAGGGCTTGGCGCACATGAGATGGACCAAGGGCGATTCCGATGGCGCGCAAAGCGGGCGCGGTCCGCGCGGCTATCACCACGGCAACCTGAAAGAGGCCTTGGTGCGTGCTGCGCTGGCGCTGATCGCCGAGAAGGGCCCGGCCGGTTTCACCTTTGCCGATGCCGCGCGCTGGGCCGGCGTCAGCCCGGCTGCGCCTTACCGGCATTTCCGCGACCGCGACGAGCTGATCGCCAATGTCGCGCAGCGCGGTTTTGAGCTGTTCGCCGACGCGCTCGCCAAAGCCTGGGACGACGGCAGGCCGGAACTGATGAAGGCCTTCGACCGGCTCGGGCGGGCCTATCTCGATTTCGCCCGGCTGCAGCCGGCTTATTACTCGGCGATGTTCGAGGCTGGCGTGGCGCTCGACACCGATCCGAATTTGCGGGTGGCGAGCGAAAACGCCTTCGCGGTGTTGCGGGCCGCGGCGGAAAAACTGGTGGCGACGATGCCGGCCAAGGGCCGGCCGCCGGCGCTTGATGGTGGCGCTGCACGTCTGGTCGATGACCCACGGCATCGCGTCGCTATTCGGCCGCGGCGACGCGGCGCGCCGTGCGCTGCCGATGCCGCCGGAGGAACTGCTCGAGGCGGCGGTGCTGATTTATTTGCGCGGGCTCGGGATTACCGAGGGGCCTTGGCTTCTTGGCGCCATAGCGCCTTTTTGCCGCAGGCGTGGGGCGGCGCCGAAAGCCTCCTAACAACCGGCCACCGATTTCCTATGTGAAGGGTGTTGACATTCACCGCAGCCGTCCATATCAATGTAAATGTTATTTACATTCACACGGTAGCTGACACGAGGCCGACAATGCCAATCACCGCGAAGCTCGACGAATTCGGCAAGCCCGCCTGGATCGCACTGATCGTCCTCGGGTTCATGGCGTTCTGGCCGATTGGCCTGGCGATCCTGGCCTTCACCATATGGAGCGGACGAATGGGATGCGGATATCACGGCGGTTCCGACCGCTGGCAGCACAAGATGGAGCGCATGCAGCGCAAGATGGACTGGATGCGCGCCAAGATGTGCGGCGGCACGCCGCCGGGCGGTTCGCCCTGGGGTGGCTGGAACAGCGCGCCGTCGAGCGGCAACCACGCCTTCGATGCCTATCGCAGCGAAACCCTCAAGCGGCTCGAGGACGAGCAACGCGAGTTCAAGGATTTCCTCGAACGGCTGCGCTTCGCCAAGGACAAGACCGAGTTCGACGCCTTCATGGCCGAGCGCCGTAACCGTCCGGCGCAGGACGTCTCGCAAGGCCCGCAGCAAGAGCCTCCGTACCAGAGCCCCCCGCAGAACTGATTGCCCTGCCTGTCATTCTGCGCGACCGGCCGTCCGCCTTCCCCGAGGCGGGCGGCCGTTTGCGTTTTTTCGCCGTCCCGCATAGGGCGGCGCAGAATTTCGTTAACGAGTCCTTAACCATAATCAGCGCTGTTTAGAGGCTAAAGGCCAGTCCCAGGTGACGCTTCTCATGCGCTTGGCCCTCATTTGGCCAAGTTTAATGGGGATTTGCATATCCGTCGTTGGCCCTTTGCCAGTTTGCGTGATCCATGCCGGACATCGGCACGTTGCCGGTGCGGTCCGGGGCAGCGGCGTTTCCGACCGAACGGCAAAATTCGCTGCGCCGCCCGGCCTTGGCCGATCGAAGCGGGGTTATCGGAAAGGGACATGCTCGTGCCGTCGCAACCTTCACTCGTCCGTCAGGCTGTCCATTTATGAATCTCGCACCAAGTAACGCAGGCCTTTCGCTGTTCGATCTCGTCAGCCAGGCCGGCTTCGTCGTTCAGCTGGTCATGTTCGGCCTTCTGGCCTGTTCGATCTGGGTCTGGGCGATCGCGATCGACAAGACCGTCCTTTACAACCGCTCGCGCAAAGCGATGGACCGCTTCGAAACCGCGTTCTGGTCGGGCCAGTCGCTGGACGAGCTGTACCGCACGCTGGCGGCCAAACCGGCTCACTCGATGCCGGGGCTGTTCGTCGCCGCGATGCGCGAATGGAAGCGCAGTTTCGAGGGCCACAGCCGCTCGTTTGGCGGTCTGCAAATGCGGATCGAGAAGGTCATGCAGGTCTCGATCGCCCGCGAGGTCGAACGGCTGGAACGCCGGCTGCTGGTTCTGGCCACGGTCGGCTCGGCCGGGCCCTTTGTCGGCCTGTTCGGCACGGTTGTCGGCATTATGACCAGTTTCCAGTCAATCGCGGCGTCGAAAAACACCTCTTTGGCGGTGGTCGCGCCCGGTATCGCCGAAGCGCTGTTTGCGACCGCAATGGGCCTTGTCGCCGCCATACCAGCGACGATTTTCTATAATAAGTTTGCTGGTGAAGTGAATAAACAGGCGCAGCGGCTGGAAGGTTTCGCCGACGAATTTTCCGCCATTCTGTCACGGCAGATCGACGAACGCGGCGAATAGCCGATGCGTTAGGGACACCAATTCATGGCCATGAATGTAGCAGCGCCGACAAGCGGCAGACGGCGCCGGAGCCGCCGCCCGGTGATGGCCGAGATCAACGTCACGCCGATGGTCGACGTGATGCTGGTTCTGCTGATCATCTTCATGGTGTCGGCGCCATTGCTGACCGTCGGCGTGCCGATCGACCTGCCGCAAAGCCAGGCCAAGAGCCTCGATCAGGACAAGGATCCGCTGACCTTGTCGGTCAACGACAAAGGCAAGGTCTACCTGCAAAACGAAGAGATCTCACTGGATGATCTGGTCGCCAAGCTGGAAGCGGTGGCGCAGGCGCGCGGCGGCAAGGATGCGCGAGTTTACGTGCGCGGCGACAAGAACGCGAATTACGGCGACATGATGCAGGTCATGGGCCGGCTGTCGTCGGCTGGGTTCCATCGTGTCGCCTTGGTGACCGAATTCGAGCAGGGCTCGAAAGCAAAATAATGCAGATGAAGACGGCATCGGTGGTCTCGACCGGCCTGCACCTTCTGGTGCTGGGCTGGGCGGCCGTGTCGTTTACCGGTCACACCTTCGAGGTCACGCCGGCGGAATCGCTGCCGGTCGATTTGGTGACCGAGAAGCAATTCTCGGAATTGACCAAGGGCGTCAAAGACGCGCCCAAGCCGGTCGACAAGCCCAAGCCGCTGGTCGAGAAAAAGGCCGAGGAGCGGCCCAAGCCAATCGAGGAAATCAAGCCCAAGGTGGTTGAGAAGAAGCACGAGGTCGCACTCAACAAGGACATGACGCCGCCGCCCGAACCGGTGACCAAGCCCGATCCGATCGCCGAAAAGCTCGAAAAGCCGCAAGACAAGCCGAAGCAAGCCCAGGCCCATCCGCCGCGTCTGCCGCCCAAGCGGCCGCCGCGGCCGAAACACAAAGAGCCGCAATACGACCCGACGAAAATCGCCGCGCTGCTGGATAAGCGCGACCCGACCCGTCATGCCGTGGTCGGCTCCGAACTCAACAGTAAAGCGACTTTGGGCTCGGCGGCCGGTAGCGCCGCGCGCCTGTCGCAATCGGAGATCGATGCGTTGCGCCGCCGCATTACCGAATGCTGGACGATTCCCGCCGGCGCCGCCGATGCCGGTGACTTGAAAGTGGTTTTCCGGGTTATGTTCCGGCGCGACGGCACGATCGCGCGTGGCCCCGATCCGGTGGAAGGATCGGCCTCGCCGTTCGGACCGGCATTCGCCGACAGCGGCCGGCGTGCGATTCTGCAATGCCAGCCCTATACGATGCTGCGGCCGGAACATTATGACAGTTGGAAAGACATCGAGATCGGTTTCAAGCCAAGCGACATGTACCGATAGCGGCATGATACAAAATGACATCGGAAATTATTTCAATGAATGATCGGCAAAATTTTTTCGCGGCGCTGCCGTTGCTGTCACGCCGACGGCATGTTACTCGGTGCCGGCGCGGGCGCCCTGGCGGCGTTGGCACCGCGCAAAGCCGGCGCCGTGCTGCGGCTCGAAATCACGCAAGGCAATGTTCAGGCGATGCCGATCGCCTTGCCGGATTTTATCGCCGGTGCGCCGACCGAAACGGAGACCGCGAAGAACGTCACCGCCATCATCGCCAATAATCTCAAGCGCAGCGGCCTGTTCGCGCCGATTGATCCGGCGGCCTATACTGAAAAGATCACCAATTCCGACGCGGTGCCGCGCTTTGCCGATTGGCGCGTCATCAACGCGCAGGCGCTGGTGACCGGCCGCATCACCAAACAACCGGACGGCCGGCTGAAGGCCGAATTCCGTCTGTGGGACGTGTTCGCCGGCCAGCAGCTCGACGGCAAACAATATTTCACCACGCCCGACAACTGGCGGCGCATCGCCCACATCATCTCGGACGCGATCTACACCCGTCTGACCGGCGAGAAGGGCTATTTCGACAGCCGCATCGTCTTCATCGACGAGACCGGCCCGGCGACGCACCGCATCAAGCGGCTGGCGATCATGGACCAGGATGGCGCCGGCGTACGCTATCTGACGCGCGGCGACGATCTGGTGCTGACGCCACGGTTTAATCCGTCGACCCAGGAAATTACTTATATGTCCTACGGCCAGGGCCAGCCGAAGGTCTATCTGTTGAACATCGAAACCGGTCAGCGCGAAGTGGTCGGCAATTTCCCCGGCATGAGTTTCGCGCCGCGGTTCTCGCCCGATGGCCAGCGCGTCATCATGAGCCTGCAACAGGGCGCCAACGCCAACCTGTTCGTGATGGACCTGCGCTCCAAGCAGACCACGCGGCTGACCGATACGCCGGCGATCGACACCGGCCCGTGCTATTCGCCGGACGGCAAGTACATTTGCTTCGAAAGCGACCGCGGCGGCAGCCAGCAGATCTACGTGATGCCGGCCGGCGGCGGCCAGGCCCAGCGCATCAGCTTCGGCGAAGGCCACCATTCGACGCCGGTCTGGTCGCCGCGCGGCGATTACATCGCTTTTACCGGCCAGTTCCAGGGCCAGTTCTCGATCGGGATTCTCAAGCCCGATGGCTCGGGCGAGCGCATTTTGACCCAAGGCTTCCACAACGAAGGTCCGACTTTCGCGCCGAACGGCCGGGTCATCATGTTCTTCAGCGACCCGGGCAAGGGGCCGTCGCTCTATACGATCGACATCACCGGCCGCAACGAATTGAAGGTACCGACCCCGAGCTATGCCTCGGACCCGGCTTGGTCGCCGCTATTATCATAATATCTGCGTAATATCGGGGTCTGTCGTACCTGTGCCATATTCACCAGTTCTTAACCATGGCTACCGGATTAGCAGAATCGGTCGGGTTTAATCGATTTTGGCAAGGTGCCATCAGGGTTGATGGAAGGTTCAGTTAACCAAAGCGCTGGTAAACGTAGTCATTCGTGCGTGATCTTCGAAAACCGGTTCGGATAGGTCATGCGTCGCGCCAGCTCGGCTCAGAGCGCGACTTTGGAGACACGGAAATGATCGAGATGAGAAAATTTCTGCGCGGCGCGCGGCTTGTGGCCGTCTTGGCCGGGGCCCTGGCGGTTTCGGCCTGCGCCAATCAACTCGGCGAGAATGCCGGACAAGGCACGGCCGCCGGCCAGGCGACGCCCGGCAGCCAGCAGGACTTTGTGGTCAATGTCGGCGACCGCGTGTTCTTCGACACCGACCAGACCGATCTTTCGCCGGTGGCGCGCGCCACCCTCGACAAGCAGGCGCAGTGGCTCTCCAAATACCCGCAGTATAATTTCACGATCGAAGGCCATGCCGACGAACGCGGTACTCGCGAATACAACATCGCGCTCGGCGCCCGCCGCGCCCAGGGTGTGCGCGACTATCTGATCTCGCGCGGCATCGCCGCCAGCCGGATGCGCACGATCTCCTACGGCAAGGAACGCCCGGTCGCGGTTTGCAACGACATTTCGTGCTGGTCGCAGAACCGCCGCGCCGTCACGGTGCTCAACGCCGCTCAGTAACGCCGGCGTCGGGCTTCGGATCTGACAATTTCGCGCCGGCATTTTGAATGCCGGCGCCATTGCACCCAAATTATTCCAGGTTGAAATAGCCGGTCGGAAGCGCGATCCTTGTGAATGACAAGGTCGCGGCCATGGCGTCGCGGCCCCATGAAGCTTTGGGGGCGACGATGGTTTGGGGCAAAAGCCGGCCGTGCTGGGCGGTATCGGCGCTGGCCGCAACGGTTCTGCTGGCCGGCTGCGGCGAAAAGAACACCTATGTCGCGCCACCGCCGCCGAAGGTCACGGTCGCGCAGCCGACCCAGCACTCCGTCACCCGCTATCTGGAGGCCACCGGCAATACCGCGGCCGTCAACAGCGCCGATCTGGTGGCGCGCATCACCGGGTTTATCGAAGCGATCAAATACAACGACGGCGACTTCGTGAAGAAGGGCACCGTGCTCTTCATTATCGAGCAGAAGCCCTATGAGTTGAAGGTCGAGCAGGCCAAGGCGACTGAGGAAAGCGCGCAGGCCAGCCTGAAAAAGTCCCAGCTGGAATATGACCGGACGGCCGAGCTGTTGAAGTCGGGCAGCACGACGCAATCTAAGCTCGACGATCTGACCGGCACCCGCGACAGCGCCAAAGCCTCGCTCGATCAGGCGATCGCCAGCCGCAAGCTGGCTGAAAACGACTACAGCTATACGACGGTGGCCGCGCCGTTCGACGGCATCGTCTCGGCGCGCAAGGTGTCGGTCGGCGCCTATGTCGGCACCACCCAGACGGTGCTGGCGAGCATCGTGTCGATCGATCCGATCTATGTGAATTTCAATATCAGCGAGCAGGACGTGCTGCGCATCCGCGGCGAAATTCGGCGGCGCGGGCTGACGCCGGCTGAGCTGAAAAAAGTGCCGGTCGACATCGGGCTGCAGACCGACGAAGGCTACCCGCATAAGGGCCACCTCGATTACGCCTCGCCGACGATCGATACCACGACCGGAACGCTGGTCGCCCGTGCGGAACTCGATAATCCGGCGCACGTCATGTTGCCCGGCTATTTCGCGCGTGTGCGTGTGCCTTTGGGGCCGCCGGAGGCGGCGCTGCTGGTGCCCGACACCGCGCTCGGCACCGATCAAAGCGGGCGCTATCTGCTCGTGGTCAACAAGGACAATGTGGTCGAAGAGCGCCCGGTCACGATCGGCCAGCTCGAAGGCACGATGCGCGTGATCGAGAAGGGGCTGAAAGGCGACGACCGCGTCATCGTGGCCGGCATCCAGCGCGCGATCCCGGGCCAGAAGGTCGATCCGCAGACGGCAGCGCCCGCGTCCGGCCAGAAGTGACGGGCAGGGCACCATGATCTCGAAATTCTTCATCGAGCGCCCGGTTCTTGCCAATGTCATCGCGATCCTGATGATCGTGATCGGCGCGGTGGCGGTGTTCTCGCTGCCGGTGTCGCAATATCCCAACGTGGTGCCGCCGACCGTGTCGGTCACCACGCGCTATCCCGGCGCCAGCGCCAAGACCGTGATCGATACGGTGGCGCTGCCGATCGAGCAGCAGGTCAACGGCGTCGAAGGCATGATCTACATGCAGTCGTTTGCCGCCGCTGACGGCTCCTATTCGCTGACCGTGACCTTCAAGATCGGCACCGACCTCAACTTCGCGCAAGTGCTGGTGCAGAACCGGGTCGCGACCGTGCTGTCGTCGCTGCCGGACGCGGTGCAGTCGCAGGGCGTCACGGTCGAGAAGAAGTCGACCTCGATTTTGCAGATCGTCGCTTTGACGTCGCCCGATGCGCGCTATGACAGCCTGTATCTGTCGAACTACGCCTCGCTGCGCCTGAAAGACCAGATCGCGCGGCTGCCGGGCGTCGGCAGTGTCTCGGTGTTCGGCGCCGGTCAATACGCCATGCGGGTCTGGCTCGATCCCGAGAAGATGAAGGCGCGCAGCCTGAACGTGACCGACGTCATCAACTCGTTGCAGTCGCAGAACAAGCAGGTGACCGCGGGCCAAGTCGGCACGCCGCCGGCGCCCGATGGCGTCGCGTTCCAGTATACGCTCAACGTCGCCGGCAGGCTCGACGACGCCAAGCAATTCGGCGATGTCATCGTCAAGACCGGCACGTCGGGCCAGATCACGCGTGTCAAGGATATCGGCCGGGTCGAACTCGGCGCGCAGTCCTACAGTCAGATCTTCAGTTACAACGGCAAGCCGGCGGCCGGTCTCGCCATCTTCCAGGCGCCCGGCGCCAACGCGCTCGACGTCGCGACGGAAGTCAAGAAGAGCATGACGGCGCTGTCGAAGGGCTTTCCGCAAGGGCTGACCTACGACATTCCGTTCGACACCACGGTGTTCGTCAAAGCCTCGATCGACGAGGTCTACAAGACACTGGTCGAAGCCGCGATCCTGGTGCTGATCGTGATCCTGGTGTTCCTGCAGGACTGGCGCGCCATGCTGGTGCCGGCGACGACGGTGCCGGTCACGATCGTCGGCGCCTTCGCGGCGATGTGGGCCATGGGCTTTACGGTCAATTTCGCCACGCTGTTTGCTATCGTGCTGGCGATCGGCATCGTGGTCGACGATGCCATCATTGTGGTGGAAGGCGCGGCGCATAATATCGACAAGGGCATGAAAGGCCCGGAGGCGGCGATCCGCGCCATGCAATTGCTGCTCGGGCCGATCATCGGCATCACGCTGGTGCTGCTGGCGGTGTTCCTGCCGGCTTCGTTCATGCCCGGCCTGTCCGGGCAGATGTATGCCCAGTTCGCGCTGGTGATCGCGGCGACCGCCTTTATCAGCGCGGTCAACGCGGTGACGTTGAAACCCACGCAATGCGCGCTGTGGCTGCGGCCCTCGGTGCCGATGGAAAAGCGCAACATCGCCTTCCGGGCGTTCAACAACGTCTACGCGCGCGCCGAACGCGGCTATGCCGGGATGATGCGGCGCACGGTCGGTCGCGCCGGCATCATGACGATCGTGGCCTTGTTGATCACCGGCACGACGCTCTACGGCTTCTCGAAAATCCCAACCGGATTCATCCCGATCGAAGACCAGGGCTACATGCTGGCGATGGTGCAGTTGCCCGACGGCGCCTCGATCGGCCGCACCCAGAAAGTGCTCGACCGGGTCGGCGAGATCGCGCGCAAGACACCCGGCGTCGCCAAGGTCGTGACCATTGCCGGCACCTCGCCGCTCGACAATAACGCGTCGCTGTCATCGAGCGGCGCGGTCTACATCATCCTCGACGACTGGGCCGTGCGCGGCAAGAAACTCGGCCTGTTGCCGATGCTGGAAAGTCTCAACAAGGCGATGGCGCCGGTTGACGACGCGATCGTGCGGGTTCTGCCGCCTCCGCCGATTCAGGGCATCGGCTTTGCCGCCGGCTTCACCATGCAGGTCGAGATGCTGGATGACAGCACGGATTACGCCAAGCTGGCGCGTGTGGTCGACAGTACCGTCGCCGGCGCCGCCACGCAGTCCACCATCCGGATCGTGCTGTCGTCGTTTCGTGCCGACGTGCCGCAATACACCATCGACGTGAACCGGGTGAAGGCGCAGTCGTTGCAGGTCAGCGTCGACACGGTGTTCAACGCGCTCGCCGGCTATCTTGGCTCGACTTATGTCAATCAGTTCACCAAGTTCGGACGCACCTTCCAGGTCTATGTCCAGGCCGACGCCGACCAGCGTCTGCGGCTCGACGACATCCGCAATCTGTCGGTGCGCAACAATGCCGGCGGCATGGTGCCGCTCGGTACGCTGATCGACATTAAGCCGGCGGTCGGACCGTCGCTCGTCAGTCTGTACAACCTGCATCCATCGGCGGCCGTAGTCGGCATCCCGGCGCGCGGCTATTCGACCGGGCAGGCGGCGGCGCTGATGGAGCAGGTCGCGGCCAAAACCTTCCCGCCGCGCGTCGGCTACGAGTGGTCGGCAATGTCGTACCAGGAGAAGCTGGTCGGCAATCAGATGTATTTCGTGTTCGGCATGGCGCTGCTGCTGGTCTACCTGGTGCTGTGCGGCCAATATGAAAGCTGGTACTTGCCGATGGCCGTCATTCTGGCGGTGCCGATCTCGCTCATCGGCCCGGTCGCGGCGTTGAGCGCGCTCAACATCGACAACAACCTCTACACCCAGATCGGCATCGTGCTGTTGATCGCGCTGTCGGCCAAGAACGCGATTCTGATCGTGGAATTCGCCCGCGAACTGCGCAATGAAGGCCAGTCGTTGCGCGATGCCGCGGTCGAAGCGGCGCGCGCGCGCTTCCGGCCGATCCTGATGACGTCGTTTGCCTTCATCCTCGGCGTCTTGCCGCTGGTGCTGGCGACCGGCGCCGGCGCCAGCGCGCGGGCCTCGATCGGCATCGCGGTGTTCACCGGCATGCTCGCCTCGACCTGTCTGGCGGTGCTGTTCGTGCCGTCATTCTTTGTGATCGTGCGCGGCTTCGAGGAATGGCTGAAGTCACGCGGCAAATCCGACGCCAAGCCGGTGGCGGCCGAGTAGGGGGCTCGGCCGGGTCGCGTTTGCGCGCCTGACTAACATTTTGATTGCGCATGATCTTGTCGGAAGACCGGTTCCCATTTTTCTGGGTCATGCGCCCAGCCACAATCTGGTCGCACTCCCTTGGCTATGGTACAGGGGTGGCCCAATCGCCGGCCCGCACTGCGGCCGGTTGCGCCGACAAATGAGCCGATGACAAACATTTCCGCGAATTCACCTGCCGCACGCTTTCGTTTCACTTTGGCGGCCGCGACTGCGGTCGCGGCGCTATTGATCGTCGGTGCGCCGGCACAGGCGCAGCAGCGCTCGGGCAACTTCCTCGACAATTTGTTCAATCCCGGCAGCAAGCAGGAAGCGGCGCCGGCGCAACAGGGTCAGGTCGCACAAAGCAGTCAAGCCGTGCCGGGCGGCGATCCGAACGATCCCGGCGTGCGCTTCGACCGCATCGAGAATGCGTTGCGTCAGCTCACCGGCAAGGTCGAGGAGCTGCAGTACCATAACCAGCAGCTCGAGATGCAGCTCAAGCGGCTGCAGGACGACACGGACTATCGCTTGCGGCAATTGGGTTCGAAAGGCCCGGCGCCCTCGACCGGACCCGCGGCGCCGGCCGCGTCGCCCGCGCCAACCGGCCGCCGTTCCGATGTGTTCGATCCGGCGCAACATCCCAACGCGCCGGGTGTACCGCGTCCGCTCGGTGGCAACGGTGCGGCCATCGCGTCCGAGCCCGATACGCCGATCGGGGCGCCGAATGGCCGCGCGCCCGGCGCGCCGCTCGACCTGTCGACGCTTGCCGCCAATCCTCCGCCGCAGGTGCCGGGGGTCGCTGAGTCGGCAGCGCCGGTCTCGAGCAATGAACCTGTGACGTCGGCACCGGTGCCGTCGCCAACACGAACCATGCAGCCGCCGATCCAGAACGCCACCGCGCCGGCGACAAGGCTGGCGACGCTGCCGCCGTCGGCCAAGCCGCAGGATGAATACGATCTCGCTTACGGTTATGTGCTGCACAAGGACTACGCGCTGGCCGAACAGGCCTTCCGCGATTTCCTGAAAAAATATCCGAAAGAACATCTGGTGCCGGACGCGCAATACTGGCTGGGCGAAAGCCTTTTCCAACGTCAGCGCTATCGCGACGCGGCCGAATCCTTCCTGGCGGTTTCGACGAAGTTCGAACATTCCGGCAAGGCGCCGAATGCGCTGTTGCGGCTCGGCCAGTCGCTGGCCGCGCTCAAGCAGAAGGAAGCGGCCTGTGCCACCTTGAGCGAGGTCGGCCGCAAATATCCGAAAGCGTCGGCGAGCGTGAAGCGCGGCGTCGCGCGGGAAATCAAGCGTGTCCACTGCTGATAGGGCAGAGGCGGTTTCGCTGGCGGAAGCCAGACAGCTTTTCGACGATCTCAAGACGTTGCCGGCCTTGCTGCTGGCGGTGTCGGGCGGCCCCGACTCGATGGCGCTGATGGTGCTGGCGGCGCGCTGGC
Source organism: uncultured Alphaproteobacteria bacterium (assembly GCA_963830125.1). GTDB lineage: Bacteria > Pseudomonadota > Alphaproteobacteria > Rhizobiales > Xanthobacteraceae > Pseudolabrys. The sequence goes on from CAWHKU010000003.1 coordinate 248,405, forward strand.
GCGCCGCGCGCAAGACCGGGCCGAAGCTGATCGCGGTTACGGTCGATCATGGCTTGCGCAAGGAATCGAAATCGGAGGCGCAAGCAGTTGCGCGCCTGGCGCGCCAGCTTGGGCTGACGCACCGCACCGTGCGCTGGACCGGCGTCAAGCCGAAGACCGGCCTGCCGCAAGCCGCGCGCGCGGCGCGCTACCGGCTGCTGGCGCAAGCCGCGGCCAAGGCCGGCGCCGCTCATATTGTCACCGCCCACACGCTCGACGATCAGGCCGAGACCGTCCTGATCCGGATGATGCGCGGCAGCGGCATCACCGGGTTGGCGGCAATGGCGCGGATCTCCGGCGTGCCGGGCGACGGCGCCGGCGGCTGCAAGCTGGTCCGCCCTCTGCTCGACATTCCGAAGGCCCGGCTGATCGCCACACTCACCGCGGCGAAAATCAGCTACGCCGACGACCCGACCAACCGGGACGCGGCATTTACCCGTGCCCGCCTGCGCGGCGTGATGCCGCAGCTGGCGCGCGAGGGCCTCGACGCCTCCCGGCTGGCGCTCTTGGCGCGCCGGCTGAAACGGGCCGATCTGGCGATTGAGGCGGCGGTCGACCGGGCCATGGCTGAGCTCGGTTTGCCTGCGGTGCGTGGCGGTAGGGCGTTTGATGCCGCCGGATTTGCCCGTCTGCCGGCCGAAATCGGTCTGCGCCTGATCGGACGGGCGGTGGCGCAAGCTGGCGACGAGGGGCCGGTCGAATTGGCCAAGCTGGAGGCCCTGAAAGCCGCCCTCGATGCTGCCCAAAATACCGGCAATCGGCTTCCGGCGCAGTTTGGCCGGGGCGATCGTGACATTTGTCATTGATCGGACGCCGGGAAAGGGTCAAATCACCGTCGAACGGGCGCCGCCGCGCCGGGCAGGCGGCCTCAAGTCCTTAACCAAGAGCCGACCCGGCCGGGCCAAGACCCGCAATAGACGCTAAGATATCTGAGATTCGAGCCCTTTCCATGCAGGCTAACGGTGCCTACATTGCTTTTGGGATGGACGTGATCGCCCGCATGTTTCGGCATCGGACGGGACAATACGCAACAGACAGGGCCGCGGCGTGGGTCACGCGCGCGGGTAGGAACGCCCGATGAACGCTAATCTGCGCAATTTTGCCCTCTGGGTGATTATCGTCCTGCTGCTGCTGGCGTTGTTCACGCTGTTCCAGAATCCGAGCCAGCGCACCTCGGCCCAGGACATCTCATTCTCGCAACTGCTGTCGGAAGTCGACCAGGGTCACGTCCGCGATGTGCTGATCCAGGGGCCGGAGATTCACGGCACCTTTGCGAACGGCACCGCGTTCCAGACCTACGCGCCGAACGATCCGGGCCTGGTGTCGAAGCTCTATAATAAGGGCGTGACCATCACCGCGCGGCCGCTGACGGACAATGTGCCGTGGTTCGTGTCGCTGCTGGTGTCGTGGCTGCCGTTCATCGCGCTGATCGGCGTGTGGATCTTCCTGTCGCGGCAAATGCAGGGCGGCGCCGGCAAGGCGATGGGCTTCGGCAAATCGCGCGCCAAATTGCTGACCGAGTCGCATGGCCGCGTGACCTTTGATGACGTCGCCGGCGTCGACGAAGCCAAAAGCGATCTTACCGAGATCGTCGAATTCCTGCGCGACCCGGGCAAGTTCCAGCGCCTCGGCGGCCGCATTCCGCGCGGCGTGCTGCTGGTCGGTCCTCCCGGCACCGGTAAGACCTTGATCGCGCGCGCGGTCGCCGGCGAAGCCAATGTGCCGTTCTTCACGATCTCCGGTTCCGACTTCGTCGAAATGTTCGTCGGCGTCGGCGCGTCGCGCGTGCGCGACATGTTCGAGCAGGCCAAGAAGAACGCGCCTTGCATCATCTTCATCGACGAAATCGACGCCGTCGGCCGTCATCGTGGCGCCGGCATGGGCGGCGGTAACGACGAACGCGAGCAGACGCTCAACCAGTTGCTGGTCGAGATGGACGGGTTCGAGGCCAATGAAGGCATCATCCTGATCGCCGCCACCAACCGGCCCGACGTGCTCGATCCGGCGCTGCTGCGTCCCGGCCGTTTCGACCGCCAGGTGGTGGTGCCGAATCCGGATGTGGTCGGCCGCGAAAGCATCCTCAAGGTTCACGTCAAGAAGGTGCCGCTGGCGCCCGACGTCAACCTGAAGACCATCGCGCGCGGCACGCCCGGTTTCTCCGGCGCGGATCTCGCGAACTTGGTCAACGAAGCGGCCTTGATGGCGGCCCGGCGCAACAAGCGCATGGTCATGCAGGCCGAGTTCGAAGACGCCAAAGACAAAGTCATGATGGGCGCCGAGCGCAAATCGCTGGTCATGACCGACGAAGAAAAAATGCTGACCGCCTATCACGAAGGCGGCCACGCGCTGGTTGCGCTCAGCGTCAAGGCGACCGATCCGGTGCACAAGGCGACCATCATTCCGCGCGGCCGTGCGCTCGGCATGGTCATGCAGTTGCCGGAACGCGACAAGCTGTCGATGTCGCTTGAGCAGATGACCTCGCGTCTCGCCATCATCATGGCCGGCCGCGTCGCCGAAGAACTGGTGTTCGGCAAGGAGAAGGTGACCTCGGGCGCGGCCTCCGACATCGAGCAGGGCACCAAGCTCGCCCGCATGATGGTGACGCGCTGGGGCCTGTCGGACGCGCTCGGGCCGGTGGCCTATGGCGACAATGGCGACGAGGTGTTCCTCGGCTATCAGGTGTCGCGTCAGCAGAACGTCTCGGAAGAAACCAATCGCAAGATCGACTCGGAAATACGAAAGCTGGTCGAAACCGGGCTAGCGGATGCCACCAAGATCCTGACCGAAAAGCGCGCCGATCTCGAAGTGCTGGCCAGGGGCTTGCTCGAATACGAGACGCTGTCGGGCGACGAGATCAAGGACCTGATCAACGGCATCAAGCCGAACCGGGAAACCGTGATCGAGCCGACCACGCCGCGTTCGTCGGCGGTGCCGCCGGCCGGCAAGCCGCGGCCGCGCCCCGATACGCCGGCTGGCGATATCGCGCCGCAGCCGCAGTAAATAATGGCTCGATGAGAGCTGAGGACGCCCGCCGCATGGCGGGCGTTCTTTTTTATGGGTTTCGCCGCGCGCGCGGCTGCGTTAGCGCTTAGCCTCCAAGATGACCATCGCCCGAACCCAATCCGCCGCCGCGCTGGACCCTCGACGCCTTTCGGCACGGCGTGTGGGAGATGCTGCCGTTGCTGCCGGGCCTCGCCGCCTTCGGCATGGCGTTCGGCACGGTGACCGCGCGCAAGGGCTTCACCCTGATCGACACGCTGTTGATGACCGGCAGCGTTTTTGCCGGCATGGCGCAGATGATCGTGATGGACAACTGGCCGGAGCATCTGACCGCCGCCGCCATTGCCGGCGCCGTCGCGATCGTCGCTTTGGTCAATCTGCGCTTCCTGCTGATCGGCGCGACCTTGCGGCCGTGGCTGGAGACCTCGCCGTCGCTGAAAGTTTATCCGACGCTGTTTTTCCTGACCGAGCCGAATTGGCTGCTGTCGATGCGCTATCGCAGCAATGGCGGCAGCGACCCGGCCTTTCTGCTCGGCAGCGGCGTGATCATCTGGGTCGTCTGGGTGCTGTCGGCGGTGCCGGGCTATTGGCTGGGCTCCGCGGTCGGCGATCCGCGCGCCTTCGGGCTCGATCTGGTCGTGCCGGCGTTTTTCGTCGCGATGCTGGTGACGTTGTGGCGCGGCAAAAAGCCGGCGATCGCCTGGGCCGTGAGCGGCGTGGTGGCGATCGCCGCCGATCAGATGTTCGGCAGCTTCTGGTATCTGATCGCCGGCGCGCTGGCCGGCGGCATCGCCGGAGGCTTCATCGATGATTGACAGCGATCCGCTCGGCTTTGCCGCCGCGCTCGCGGCGATGACCTTGACCGTCTATCTGTCGCGCGCCGGCGGCTATTGGCTGATCGGGCGGCTTCGCATCGGCCCGCGCCTGCGCCGTATGCTTGGACGCCTTGCCGGGCGCGATCATCGCCTCGGCGCTGGCGCCGATCCTGTTGCATGGCGGCGGTGGCGCGCCGGGCTGGCGATGGGCGCGGCGGCGGCGACCATGGTGGTGTTGCGCAACGATTTCGCCGCCGTGCTGGCCGGTGTCGCGGTCGCGGCAGGGGCTTTTGCGTTTGGGCTTTAGACCGGCCGAACCCGGCGTCTGCTATCATGATGCGTCATGCCACTATGCAATCGCGTCACACCTTACGGTGAACTTGACCGCCGATCCGGCGCGCGGAATGCTGATGGGCAATCGCGGCGGCCGCATTCACGATGCGAATCAGCATCTCGGTTCGCGGCGCTGGGCCTCGAAGCAATGGATCTGTTGCCGGCTCGAATTCAAGAACCGTCACCGCACGGTGTGGGGCAACAGTTACACCGAATTGTTCTTTCTCGACGAGGTGACGGCGTTGGCCGCCGGGCACCGGCCGTGTTTCGAATGCCGGCGGCAGGATGCGCTGGCTTTTGCCGCGAAGTTCCCCGGCTCGCACAAAGCGCCGGAGATGGATGTCGTGCTGCATGCCGAGCGGCTCGACGGAAAATCAAAGCGACTGCATCGGCGCAGGCTCGATGCGATTGCCGGATGGTGCGATGATCGCATTCGATAGCGAGGCTTTCGCCGTTCGCGGCGCTCATCTGCTGCGCTGGTCGCCGTCAGGCTATGGCGAGGCCAAGCTGCGTCCACTTTCGATCGAAGTTGATGTGCTGACGCCGCCGTCGATTGTCGCCGTGCTGGCCAAGGGCTATGCGCCGATGTGGCACCCGTCGGCGACGTGCGCATGATCCCGAAAAGTGGGTACCGGTTTTCGGACAAGATCATGCGCTGCTTAAAAGCGGTCAGGGCGGTTCGATTGGCGTCGTCGCTGGCGCCGGCGGCACCCGCGGCGTCCAGGCGAAATAGATGACGCCGGCCATGATCAGTTGCATCGCGCAAATCATCGCGACGCAGGCCGGCCAGCCGCCGAAGATCCAGGCGACGCCGCCCAGCGCTGCGCCGAAACTGCCGCCGGTATAAAAGCAGGTCACATAAAGTCCGACCGCCGACGAGCGGCCGGCCTTGGCGGTGATGGTGACATAGCCGGTCGAGATCGCCTGGCAGACCAGACCGCTGGCGGCGCTGATGGTGAGGCCAACGCACAATCAGCCAAAGCGGCCCGGACAAAGTCAGCGCAACGCCGAGAATCCACAGCATCATGACCGGAATCATGAAGCGCCGCCGCCCGAAGCGGCCGACCGCCCAGCCGGCGAGCGGCGTCAGCGCCGAGCCGACCATATAGGTGATGAAAATCGCGCCCAGCCAGGTCGGCGTCAGATTGTAGGGCGGGGCGGCGAGACGGAAGTTGATGTAGGTGAAGAGGGCCACGAAGGAAAACAGCACGCCAAAGCCAACCGCATAAGTCGCAACCAGCTGAGGATTGCGGAAGTGCTGCAGCATCTGCTTGGCGGAGGCGATCAATCCTGCCGAGCGAACGAATTTTTTCTCGCGCGGCAACAGCGCCATCACCGCCAGCCCGCCGACGAAGGTCATGACCGCGATCGTGACCAGCGCGCCGCGCCAGCCGATCTGGTCGGACAAGATGCCGGTAATAAAGCGGCCACTGAAGCCGCCGAGACTGGCGCCGGAGGTATAGACGCCGGCGGCGGCGGTCGCCTCATGCGCTGGCCATTCGTCGCCGATATAGGCGATGGTGACGGCAAAAATCGGCGGCATCACCAAGCCTTGCATGAAGCGCCAGAAGATCAGCGCGTGCAAAGTCGGCGCCAAGGCGCACATTACCGTCGGGATGCCGAGCAGCAGCATCGCGGTGACAATGACGCGCTTGCGGCCGAGCACATCTGCGACGGTGCCGGTGAACGGCGCGGTCAGCGCAACCGCCAGCGTGCTCGCCGTCATGATGGTGGAAATTTCGGCGGCGCCGGCGCCGAACTCGGTCGACAGCAGCGGCAGGATCGCCTGCGGCGAATAGAGGTTGATGAAGGTACAATAGCCCGCCAGCCCGACCGCCAATTGGCGCGCTGAAAAATTCGACGACTTCACAGCATTCATCGCGGGGACCCGGCGGGGCGAACAGGAAAACCAGACAGCAAGCTATGCATGGTTTTGCCCCCGAACGCCAAGGGCGACGGCGGAGGAGCCGTTGACCGCTCAGCGCATAGCTTGTGCGTCAGAGCCCGAGCGCGGCCTTGCTGCGTTGCAATGTGTCGTCCGGCGTGCCGGCGGCATCGACTTCCTGCCAGGCGAGCGGGCCGAGATCGTAGTGTTCCTGGGCGTGGGCGATGGTGGCATCGGCGTCGGAGGCGTCGCCGGTGCGGCTGCCGACGCGGGCGACGCGGGTGGCCAGATCGGCGGTCAGAAACAGGCCGTGAAAGCGTTCGGGCGCCAGCGCCGCGACCGCTTCGCGTTCGTCGGCTTTGGCAAACACCGCGTCGACAATCGCCGAATGGCCGGCGGCCAGCACACGGGCCGCCTTGGCGCCGAGTGTTGCGTAAACTTTTGCCGTGACGTCTTTCGTATAGGCGTCGGCCGGCAGGCGGTCGGTCTCCGCGACACCGAACAGGGTTTTGCGCGTTACGTCGCTGCGCAGCACGATGGCGCCGGGCAGCGGCGCGAGGTCGGCGGCGAGCGCGCGCGCCAGCAGCGACTTGCCGGTGCCTGACAGGCCGCCGACCGCGATCAATTGCGGCGGTGGCGGCGCGATCAGCTTTTGCGCCAGCGCGAAATAATCGCGCGCGCTTCTGCTCGATGGCTGCGTCACGCTGCGGCCGCGCGGCGGTGACCTTGGCGCGGATCGCGGCGCGCACCGACAGAAACAATGGCAGCAAAGCCAGCGCGTCGAGATCGCCGTCGTTGCCGGTTTCGATCGAGGTAGCGGTTGAGCACGATATTGGCGGCGCTCGTCAGCCCGCGCTCGATCAGGTCCATCATCAGAAAGGCGAGATCGTAAAACGTATCGACGATGGTGAAGGCCGGGTTGAACTCGATGGCGTCGAACAGCACCGGTGCGCCGTCGATCAGCACGATGTTGCCGAGATGCAGATCGCCGTGGCAGCGCCGCACGCTGCCGTCGCGTAACCGCGCATCGAATAGCGGACGCAGACGATGGAGCGCGGCGCGGGTCGCTTCGCTCAGCGCATCGATTTGATCGGGCGCGAACAGATCGGGATGGCCGCGCAATTCGCCGTCGTTCTGTTCGACGATCTCGGCCAGCGTATCGGCGAATTTGGCGTCTTCGACGACCGGCGCCTTGTCATGCGCCGCCGCGACCGCGCGTCCGAGCCGGTCGGCGAGCGCGCTCGTCGATCCTGCCGGAGTCGGCCAAATGATCGAGCGTCTGGTTTTCATCGAAGCGGTTCATGTCGACCGCGTATTCGATCGGTTCGCCGTCACCGCCGAGCGCAAGCGTGCCGTCCGCTTGACGCGTGATCGCGACCACGCCGCGATAGATCGTCGGCGCGAACGGTTGGTTGACCTCGATTTCGGCGTCGCAGGCTTGTTTGCGTTTGGCCAGGGTCGAATAATCGAGAAAGGGAAAGCGCACCTGGCGCTTGATCTTGAGCGCTCGGTCGCGGTCCAGGAACACCATCGCGGCATGAGTGTCGATCCGCGTCACCGCGCGCCCGCTGTGATGGGCGGGATTCTGGAGGAAGTCGATCGCCGCCTGCTGCGGGCTTTCGGCCGGGCTCATGCTTCATTCATCCTTGGTGCGCCTGATGGCGTCATCCTTGCCGGCGCAAATTCGCCGCCGGGCTGATCCAGATCAATACGCGGATCGGCCGGATACGGCCAATTGGGGTTCCAAGTTTCGATTTTGCCGACCGAGGAGACGTTTCCGTGACCACTCTGCCGCATAGCTTCAAGCGTATCAGACTCAACCTCGCCCGCTCGAAAGAGTTTCCGGAAGGGTCCGAGCGGCATGGTTACGAATTCGTCGCGCCGCTCGACGACAGCGGCCATATCGATGCCGCGCAGTGGCGCGACCATCGCGCCAATTGCAAGGTGCGCCGGTTTTGGGCCGGTGAGGAGGAGGTCGGTTTCGTGGTGCACAAGGCTGGCGGTCCCGAGCACGCCCGATGGGTGTTCGACTACGACCAGACCGCCGAGGACGATGACGAGAGCGGCTATCGCTTCGGCTCGCATGCCTTCAAGCCGGGCGAATATGTCTCGATCCGCGACGATGACGGCGAGATGCATACCTTCCTGGTGGTTTCGGTCGAACCGGCGGTGTAACCGCCGGTTTCCACCGGGAGTACATGCAGGGAGAAAATAGCAGCCCTGAGCCCATTACTATTGACCGCCACGGCCCGGCCCCGGAGAGTGCCCCCGTCGCCGCGCCTGAAAAGCGGCCAATCAGGGGGAGGGCTTTTCCGTGCTGCTCGACGTTCGGACCTACACAACGCTGCCCGGCCGCGTCCCGGCGCAGCTTGAGCTTTACCAGAAATATGGCTACCCGGTGCAGCTGCGCTATATGGGCGAGCCGCTGTGCTATGCGGTGGCCGAAAGCCGGCGAGCTGAACACCTTCACCCATGTCTGGGTCTATGAAAGTGCCGCCGACCGCGAGCAAAAGCGCGCCAAGATGGCGGCCGACCCGGACTGGAAGGTCTATCTCGCCGAGAACGCCAAAGCCGGCCATATCATCGCGCAGAAAAATTGCCTGATGACCCCGACGGCGTTTTCTCCGCCGATTCCGATGCCGAAGATTCACAAGTAGTCCTGTTCCTCGTCATGCCCGGCATAAAGTCGGGCATGACGAGGAGAGATATTCGACCGTATCAAGGAAATGATAAGAGGCGACATGCGTTCAAATGACGGCACCCGCACCGGCGGTGAAATCCTCGTCGATCAGTTGAAGATCCAGGGCGTGCGCCATGTTTTTTGCGTGCCGGGCGAAAGCTATCTCGCCGCGCTCGATGCCTTTCATGACTCCGATATCAAGCTGACCGTCTGCCGCCATGAGAGCGCGGCGGCAATGGCCGCCGAAGCGGTCGGCAAGGCGACGGGCAAGCCCGGCATTTGTTTCGTGACGCGCGGGCCGGGCGCCACCAATGCCTCGGCCGGCATTCATATCGCGCGCCAGGATTCGACGCCGATGATCATGTTCGTCGGCCAGGTCGGCCGCCATATGCGCGAGCGCGAGGCGTTTCAGGAACTGGATTACCGCGACGTGTTCGGCGGCCTGGCCAAATGGGCGACCGAGATCGACGACCCTGCGCGCATTCCGGAATTCGTGTCGCGCGCTTTCCACACCGCCTGCAACGGCCGGCCGGGTCCGGTGGTGATCGCGCTGCCGGAAGACATGTTGAGCGAGCGCGCGTTGGCGCCGAACGCGACCGCGGCCGAGCCGGTCGAAACCTGGCCCGGTCTGACCGACATGAGCCGCTTGCAGAAAATGCTGTGGGCGGCCAAGCGGCCGGTCGCGCTGATCGGCGGCAGCCGCTGGTCGGAAGCGGCTTGGGCTGCAATGGCGCGCTTTGCCGAACGTTTCGCGTTGCCGGTCGCGACCACGTTCCGGCGCGGTCATCTCTTCGACGCGCTGCATCCCTGTTATGCCGGCGACTTCGGCATCGGTCCCAATCCGAAACTGCTGGCGCGTGTGAAGGGCGCCGACCTGGTGCTGCTGATCGGCGACCGCATGAGCGAGATGACGTCGCAGAGCTACACCTTGCTCGATATTCCCGAGCCGCAGATGAAGCTGGTGCACGTCCATCCCGGCGCCGACGAACTCGGCCGGGTCTATCATCCGGCCTTGGCGATCAATGCCTCGCCGACCGCGTTCTGCGCGTCGCTCGAAGGCCTGCAGCCGCCGAACGAGATTCCGTGGAAGGGCGAAACAGAAATCGCCCATGCCGACTGTCTGGCCTGGACCGAGAAGGCGACGCCGTTGCCCGGCAACGTCAATCTCGGCGAGATCATGGTCTGGCTGCGCGGCCAGTTGGCGCCGGAAGACATCATCACCAACGGCGCCGGAAACTTCTCGGCCTGGATTCACCGCTTCTACCGCTTCCGGCAATACGCCACCCATATCGGCCCGACCTCGGGCTCGATGGGCTACGGCTTTCCGGCGGCGCTGGCGATGAAGACGTTGTATCCCGAGCGCGCGGTGGTGTGCGTCGCCGGTGACGGCGACTTCCTGATGACGGGGCAGGATTTCATCACCGCCGTGCAATACAAACTGCCGGTGATCGTGGTGCTGGCCGACAACGGGCTGTACGGCACCATCCGGATGCATCAGGAGCGCGAGTATCCCGGCCGCGTGGTGGCGACCGACCTCGTCAATCCCGACTTCGTCGCTTATGCGAAGGCCTTCGGTGGCTTCGGCGTGTTGGTGGAAAAGACCGGGGATTTCCCGGCAGCCTTCGCAGCGGCGCAGAAATCCGGCCTGCCGTCGATCATCCATCTCAAGGTCGATCCGGAAGCGATTTCGCCGGGCGCGACCTTGACCGGCATTCGCGAGAAGTCGCTGGCCGGTGGCGGCGAGAAATAGCGGCACGCATCGCAGCTGAGGGGCTTCCGCTGTCGTTCCGACGCCCAGCACTGGCGTGGGGGGTGACAGGACGGCGCTTGCTTCTTTCCCCTAAATCGTCATTCACTGGTTGTCATGCCGTATCGCCGCACCGAAAATGTTGTCCGCCGACTGGCCGCGCGCGAGCTGACCATCCTGAAGGCCGCCACCGCGCTGGCCGCCGAGGGCGGCATGGCGGCGGTGCAGATCTCCGCGGTCGCCAAGCGGGCCGGAATCGCCGCCGGCACGGTCTATCGCTACTTCCCGTCCAAGACCGATCTGATTGCCGAACTGGTCGCCGCGGTAGCTGGTGGCGAACTCGAGGCCATGAAGGCGGCCGGAGATGCCGCGCCCGGCCCGATGTCGGCACTGGCGTCCTGCATCGCCACCTTCGCCGCGCGCGCGCTCAATGAGCGCCAACTGGCCTGGGCGGTGATCGGCGAGCCGGTCGACGCCGATGTCGACGCCATGCGGATCGACTTCCGCCAGTCGCTTGCCGCCGAACTGGAAGGCCGCATCGAGATCGCGATCCAGGGCCGCCATTTGCCCGATCAGGATGCCCGCATCAGCGCGCCGGCTCTGGTTGGCGCCTTGATGGAAGGGCTGCTCAGCCCGCTGGCGCCGACCTACGACGACGCCGGTCAAGCGCGCGAAGCGGTGCAGACCGTGACGTTGCTGGCGTTGCGCGCGCTCGGCATTTTCGACGCCCGCGCCCGCGGTCTGGTGGCGCAGGTCGTGCTGCCGTAATCGGTCAGTGCACCGCCTCGGCGGGCACTTCGTCGAGCGGCAATTCGACCAGCTTGACACCGCGCTCGTCGGGATCGTCGATGGAGTGAAAGCCGAGTTCGCCACACATTTGCAGCATGGTGGTGTTCTCGGCCAGCACCTGGCCGCTGACGGTTTTCAGCCCATGTTCCTTGGCGTAGGCGATCATGTGTTTCATCATCAGCCAGCCGAGCCCGTGACCTTTCAGGTGCGAGCGCAGCAGGATCGCGAACTCGCCGACCTGGCCGGTGGGGTCGTCATGCAGGCGCACGACGCCGAGCATGGCGCCGTCGGACTCGGTGATGGCGATAAAGGCCATTGCATGGGCCGGATCGTAATGGACCAGCTTGTCGATCATTTCGGGCGATAATTCGCGCATGGCGGCGAAAAAGCGCAGCCGCAGATCTTCGTGCGTCACGTCCTCGAGAAACCCGCCATAAAGCGCGGCGTCGGCGACTGTCAGCGGCCGCAGAAAGACCTTCTCGCCATCCAGCAAAGTGATGTGGCGCTCGAGCATGCAAATTCTCCGGTCATTGCGGGCCGGTCGCCGCGGCTAGCTTCACCCGAGTGCGGCATTGAGAGTTTTCCGATCGGCTCATGCCGATCAAGAGGGCCGGGACTCGCAGTCCAGAAACTGACGGGCTGAATAAGGTCGCTGAATTCCGGTCCGCCGCACCGGCGGCGGACCGGATTGGCAGATCAGTGCGACATCAAAACCGGCACTGTCATGGTCTCGAGGATGGTCTTGGTCACGCCGCCGAGAATGAACTCGCGCAGGCGCGAATGGCCATAGCCGCCCATGACGATCATATCGGCGCCAGAATCGGCCGCATGCGACAAAATGGTCGAGGCGACGTCGATATCCGGCGAGGTGATGCGTTTGACGTCGACCGTCAGACCGTGGCGGGCGAGATGCTGGCCGAGATCGACGCCGGCAATCTCGTCGCCCTTGGACGCCTTGCTGGCGACCATGACGATTTCCACTTGTTTGGCCTTTTTCAGAAACGGCAGGCTGTCGGCAATGGCGCGGGTGGCGGCGCGGCTGCCGTCCCAGCACACCATGACGCGGTCGAGCTTGACCCCGCCTTTGTGAATGAAAGGTACGAACACCACCGGCCGGCCGGATTCGAACAAGGCGGCTTCGTCGATGACGTCGTCGGGGGTGCCCAATTCGCGGTCCGGCTGTCCGACCACCACCAGATCGAAGCGGCGGCCGAGCCGGCCGAGCATGTCGCTGGCGCCGGAGACGCTGGCGCTCAGCGTGCGGCTTTCGCGCCGACACGCCGGCGAGCTTGGCGGCGGTCTCGAAGCGGGTGATCGCCGCATTGGCTTTTTTGTTGGTTTCGGCGCGCTGCGATTCGATGAATTCCGGCGGAATGCCGCCCATCACGGCGCCGGGAATGATCGGCTCGTAGGCAAAGGCCAATCCGAGAACATGCGCTTGGAAGCTTTCCGCCAACGAAATGGCGTAGTCGCTGGCCGGATCGTGTGCGCCGTCGGCACCATTCAAACCGAGATTGACGATAATATCTTTAATCATGCTGTAGAACCTCCCACTCGGGTCGAACGCGCCCGGCAAGCGAGAAGATGCCCGTCAACGCGACCGTCAACCTTGACTAAAGTCAAATGCGCCACGGGGTGCAAGTCCGCCGATGGGCGCCGAGGGCGCCCATCGTATCATTTTGTCGAAAATGTTATCCGCCGGCTTTGATCGCCGGATTTTGGCCGCTTACTTCTTTTTGCCGTCGAGCCCGAACTGCGACAGATAAGCCCACAGATTCTTGGCTTCCTTCTCGTTCTTGATGCCGGCGAAGATCATCTTGGTGCCTTTGATCTTGGCCCGCGGGTCCTTGATGTATTCAAGGAATTCCTTTTCGTTCCAGGTGATGCCGGACTTAATGTTGGCCTCGGAATAATGATAGCCGGGGGCCGTGCCGGAATGGCGGCCGTTGATGCCGTTCAGTTCGGGGCCGACCTTGTTCTTGGCGCCTTCGCCGATCGAATGGCAGGCCATGCACTTCCTGAAGGTGTTTTTGCCGGCCTCGACGTCTTGCGCGTGGACGGTCTGCGTCGCCACGGCTGCCAAAGCTACCGCCAAAACGAAAGCTAGTTTCATTACGTCACTCCCTTTTCGTTATTCTACCGGCCTGAGGCCATATATTCCGATTTCTGAATGCTTCGGCGCGCCATCTGTGTCAACACCCAAATGGCTGATAATGTCCCATATGACAATGATCGGGAGATTTCTTCAATGTCGGTTCGGATGCCGGAGGCGGATGGCGCGGTGCTGGCCAGGCGCGAGGCCATCGTCAAGGCGCTGCGCACCATGGTTCCGGGCGAGGGCGTGATCGCCACGACACGGGAAATGAAGCCGTTCGAGACCGACGGGCTGACCGCCTATCACCAGCTGCCGCTTGGTGGTGGTGCTGCCGGAAACCACCGAGCAGGTGGCCCAGGTGCTGCGCTATTGCCACGCCGAGGGCATCAAGGTGGTGCCGCGCGGCGCCGGCACCTCGCTGTCGGGCGGCGCGCTGCCGCTCGAGGACGGCGTTCTGCTCGGCATGGCCAAGTTCAACCGGGTCAAGGAGATCGACCTCGAAAACCGGGTGGCGGTGGTCGAACCGGGCGTCACCAATCTGGCGGTCAGCGTCGCGGTCGCTTCCGACGGCTTTTATTACGCGCCCGATCCGTCGTCGCAGATCGCCTGCACCATCGGCGGCAATGTCGCGGAAAACTCCGGCGGCGTGCACTGCCTGAAATACGGCATGACCACCAACAATGTGCTGGGCTGCGAGATTGTGCTGATCACCGGCGAGGTCTTGCGTATCGGCGGCAAGCATCTCGACAGCGAAGGCTTCGACCTGCTCGGGCTGATCGTCGGCTCGGAAGGCCTGCTCGGCGTCGTCACCGAGGTGACGGTGCGGCTGTTGAAAAAGCCGGAGACCGCGCGCGCGGTGATGATCGGGTTTCCCAGTTCGGAAGATGCCGGCGAATGCGTTTCGGCGATCATCGGCGCCGGCATTATCCCCGGCGGCATGGAGATGATGGACGGGCTGGCGATCAAGGCGGCGGAGGAATTCGTCCATGCCGGTTATCCGCTCGACGTCGAAGCGCTGTTGATCGTCGAACTCGACGGGCCGGCGGCCGAAGTCGATCACCTGATCGAGCGCGTCGAAAAAATCGCCCGCGATTGCCGCGCGCAGTCGGTCCAGGTCTCAAGTTCGGAACAACAGCGGCTGCTGTTCTGGGCCGGCCGCAAGGCGGCGTTTCCGGCGGTCGGGCGAATCTCGCCGGACTATTACTGCATGGACGGCACCATTCCGCGCGCCAAGCTGCCTTTGGTGCTTAAGCGCATGAAGGAACTGTCGGAGAAGTATCAGTTGGGCGTCGCCAATGTGTTTCACGCCGGCGACGGCAACTTGCATCCGCTAATTCTGTACGACTCCAACAAGCCGGGCGAACTCGACCGCGCCGAATCCTTCGGCTCCGATATCTTGCGGCTGTGCGTCGAGGTCGGCGGCGTCTTGACCGGCGAACATGGCGTCGGCGTCGAGAAGCGCGATCTGATGCCGACGATGTTCTCCGAGATCGATCTGGCCGCGCAACAGCGGGTCAAATGCGCTTTCGACGCCAAAGGCCTGCTCAATCCCGGCAAGGTGTTCCCGGTGCTGCACCGCTGCGCCGAACTGGGCCGCATGCATATTTCCGGCGGCAAGCTACCGTTCCCGGATATTCCGAGGTTTTAGATCGTGACGGATTTTGGTTTGACGCGTTTTAGAAGTAAGCCTGTTCAATGACCGACATTCTCAAACCGCGCGATGCCAAAGAGGTCGAGGACGCCGTGCGTTGGGCGTTGTCGAATGACAAGGCGCTCGAACTGATTGGCCAAGGCTCCAAGCGTGCCATCGGGCGGCCGAGCCAGACCGACATCACGCTCGATCTGTCGGCGCTTGACGGCGTGACGCTGTACGAGCCGGCCGAACTGGTGCTGTCGGCCAAAGCCGGCACGCCGATGGCCGAGATCGAGGCGCTGCTCGACAAGCACCATCAGCAGCTTGATTTCGAGCCGATGGATTACGGCCCGTTATTTGGCCAGGCCGCGGGGCAGGGCACCATCGGCGGCGTGATCGCGTCGAACTTGTCCGGCCCGCGCCGGATCAAGGCGGGTGCGGCGCGCGATCATTTCCTCGGCGTCACCGCCGTGACCGGCCGGGCCGAAACCATCAAATCCGGCGGCCGGGTGGTCAAGAACGTCACCGGCTACGACATGTGTAAAGTGCTGGCCGGGTCCTGGGGCACGCTCGCCGCCATGACCGATGTCACGATCAAGGTGCTGCCAAAGCCGGAGACGCAAGCCACGGTCGTGGTCGAAGGTCTCGACGACGCGGCCGCCTGCGCGGCGATGGCCGCCGCGATGGGCTCGTCCTGCGACGTCTCGGGCGCGGCGCATTTGCCCGATCATGTTGCGTCGTATTTCGACGGCCTGCCGCGCCCTGAAGCGGCGACCGTGCTGCGGCTGGAGGGGGTCGAGCCGTCAGTCGAGCACCGCAAGCAGGCGCTTGCCGCCTTGCTGAAGCCGTTCGGGCCGATCGCCATGCTGAACGAAAAGGAATTGCGGGCACTGTGGAAGAGCGTGCGGCATGTCGCGCCGTTTGCCGCCGACAGCGCACGAGCCCGGCCGCTGTGGCGGATTTCGACGGCGCCGCGTCAGGCGCACCGGCTGGTCGACCTGATCACACCGGCGGCGCAGATGTTCTACGACTGGGGCGGCGGGCTGATCTGGGTGGCGATGCCGTTCGAGGACGAAGCCGATGCCGGCTCGATCCGGCGCGCGGTCGCCGAACTCGGTGGCCACGCCACGTTGGTGCGGGCGCCGGTGGCGCTGCGGGCCTCGGTCGAGGTGTTCGAGCCACAGGGCGCCGGGTTGGCCGCGCTCTCAAAGCGGGTCAAGGACGGCTTCGATCCCAAGGGCGTGCTCAATCCCGGCCGGATGTGGGCGGGAGTTTAAAGAGCAACCATGCAGACCACCTTCACGCTTGCCCAGCTCATGGACCCGCAGATCGCGGAATCGGAAAAGATTCTGCGCGCCTGCGTGCATTGCGGATTTTGCACCGCGACTTGCCCGACTTACGCGCTGCTCGGCGACGAACTCGATAGCCCGCGCGGCCGGATCTATCTGATCAAGGAAATGCTGGAGAACGACCGGCCGGCCGACAAGGAGGTGGTCAAACACATCGACCGCTGCCTGTCGTGCCTGTCGTGCATGACCACCTGTCCGTCCGGCGTGCACTACATGCATCTGGTCGACCACGCCCGCGACCACATCGAGAAGACCTATAAGCGGCCGATCGCCGACCGCGCGATCCGCGGCCTGTTGGCGCACGTTCTAACCGATCCGGCGCTTTTCCGGCTGGCAGTGGTGGCCGGCAAGCTGGCGCGGCCTTTGGCGCCGGTGCTGCGCGCGGTGGGTCTCACCCGAATGGCGGCGATGTTGCAATTGACGCCGCGCAGCAAGCCGGCGCCGCCGTCCGACCGCCGCGGCAAGGTCTATCCGGCGCTCGGCCAAAAGCGCGGCCGGGTCGCGCTCTTGGCCGGCTGCATCGGGCCGGTGCTGCGGTCGTCGACCAACGAGGCCACGATACGGCTGCTCAACCGGCATGGCATCGAGGTGGTGGTGGCCGAGGGCGAAGCCTGCTGCGGCTCGCTGGTCCATCACATGGGCCGCGAGGAACAGGCGCTGGCCCAGGCGAAAAACACCATAGATGCCTGGACTCGCGAGATCGACGGTGCCGGCGTCGATGCCATCCTGGTCACGGTGTCCGGCTGTGGCACCACGATCAAGGACTATGGCTTCATGCTGCGCGGCGACCCGGCCTATGCCGACAAGGCCAAGCGGGTCTCAAGCCTGGCCAAGGACGTCACCGAATATCTGGCGACGCTCGATTTGCGCGCAAACGACAAGCCGCCCGGCCTGACGGTCGCCTATCACGCTGCCTGTTCGCTGCAACATGGACAGAAGGTAGTGCATGCGCCGAAAGATTTGCTTTGCAAGCTGGGCTTTGTCGTCAAAGATGTTGCCGAGAGTCATTTGTGTTGCGGCTCGGCGGGCACCTACAACATTCTTCAGCCGGCGATCGCGAACCGGCTGCGAGACCGCAAGGTCGCTAACATCGAACGGCTCACGCCGGACGTGATTGCTGCCGGCAATATCGGCTGCATGACACAGATCGCGTCCGGAACAGCTATCCCGGTGGTCCATACGGTCGAACTGATCGACTGGGCGACCGGCGGCCCGGTGCCGGATGGCCTCGCCGACAACAGCGAGCTGCTCGCCGGCTAAGTAAACCTCGTGCGTCGCAAGACTGCGGAGCGGATCCGCAGCCTTGATGGGAAATTTTTTCCGAACCGATCGGGAGGTCGATCATGGCGAAGAAGCGGAAGAAGGCGGCAAAGACTAAGAAATCCAAGAAAGCGAAAAAGTCAGCTCCGGCGAAGAAGAAGGGGCTGAAGAAAACCAAGAAGGCGGCCAAGAAGAAGGTTGCCAAGAAGACGAAGAAGGCCGCGAAAAAAACGGTCAAGAAATCGAAGCCGGCGGTGACAGCCAAGAAAAAGCCGGCGGCGAAGAAGTCCGCACCTAAGCGGAAACCGGCGGCCAAGCCGGCGCCGATGGCCGCGCCCGCGCCCAAACCTGTGGTGATGCCTGCGCCGGTCCCGCCGCCGATGGGGTCGGGCTCGGTGACGCCGAGTTTCGGTAGCCTGTTCGGTGGTGGCGGTAAGACCGAAGACTAGTTCGTAGAGCGAGTCGCGCGATTAAGCGGCGGCAGCGGTGCGAGCTTTGCGGGGCCCTTGGAAGGTCTTGGCGAGGCCGGGCCGTTGCCGCCGCTTTCGCGTGCCGACCGGTAACCGGCGAACCAAAATGTCGCGCTGCGATCTAGGCCGGGGCGGGCGTACTTTGATCATGTGCAAATGATCACGTGGAAAGTTATTCGTTGAGCTGCATGCGTCGGCGGCGCGTGGCTTGCCCGCTCATGCTTTCTAGCGACGGTTCCCTGGCGTCGGCCCCCCGATTGCATCGCTTGGCTCAGACGCCTAGCATATCGGCGCGATGCCCATTCGGGCCGGAACTCAACCAAATTTCCGTGACTTAAGCGACAGGGAGTAATCAGCCATGCCGGCACAGAAAATTCTATTGATGGGCGCGTCCTACGGGTCGTTGCTGGCCTCGAAACTTTTGTTCGGCGGCCATTCGATCCATCTGGTCTGCCTCCCGGCCGAAGCCGATCTGATCAACGCCGAAGGCTTCAAGGTGACGCTGCCGGTGCGCGGCCGCAAAGACCCGGTGTTGCTGGAATCGAGCAAGCTGCCTGGCAAGGTGACCGCCGGTCCGGCGACGGGCGTTAACCCGAAGGATTACGATCTGATCGGCCTGTGTATGCAGGAGCCGCAATACCGCTCGCCCGGCGTGCGCGAACTGCTCGACGCCGTCGGCAAATCCAAGGTGCCCTGCATGTCGATCATGAACATGCCGCCGCTGCCTTACATCAAGCGCATCCCCGGCCTCGACTACGAGGCGTTGAAAGCGGCTTACACCGACGCGACGGTTTGGGATTCCTTCGATCCCAAGAAGATCACGCTCAACAGTCCGGACCCGCAGGCGATCCGTCCGCCGGACGGCAAGGCAAATGAACTTTTGGTCACGCTGCCGACCAATTTCAAATGCGCCCGTTTCGACAGCGACGCCGACACCGCGATCCTCAGACAGCTTGAGAAGGACGTCGACGCCGCCCGCTTCGATACGCCGGAAGGCAAGATCGAACTGCCGGTCAAGCTGAAGATCTACGATTCGATCTTCGTGCCGCTGGCCAAGTGGTCGATGCTGCTGGCCGGCAACTACCGCTGCATCACCAAGGACGGCATGCGCACCGCCAAGGAAGCGGTCCACACCAACATCGAAGAATCGAAGTCGGTCTATAACTTCGTGTTCGACCTGTGCGTGAAGCTCGGCGCCGCGCCGTCCGATCTGGTGCCGTTCGAGAAATACGCCGCCGCCGCCGAGAGCCTGTCGCGTCCGGCTTCGGCCGCGCGGGCGCTCTATAACGGCGCGCCCAACATCGAACGCGCCGACAAGCTGGTGCAGTTGATTGCCAAGCAGAAGGGCCTGAGCCACCCGGTGATCGACGCCGGCGTCGCGCTGGTCGACGAGATGCTGGCCGCCAACCGCAAAAAGGCCGCGGCCTGAGGCTTGTCCGCCGCGGTTTTGCGGTGGAACAATTTGGCTGCAAACGCGCAAGGGGCCCCGCTCGGGGCCCCTTTGCCGTTTTTCGCGCCGTGCTCATCGCGCGGGCTGTCGCGGCCGGGCGGTAAGCAGTTCCAGCCGCCGGTACGGTCACAGAATCGATAAACGGTGTCGGGACAGCGGTACCGGAGGCCGCCGCAACACGGTGTTGAGCTATGCGTACAAACGATAGTCGGGGGCGGATTATCCCCAACCGGCGGCGTATAGTTACCAAACCATACCCAAAAATTGTGACATTGACGCAACAGTACGTTGCATTCTGTCGACAAGACCCGCAAACGCCTAAAAAGGCAGCAACTGCAAATGTTTTCGCCTTGCTGGAAATGGGGGGCACAGTTGTAAATCTAATCCTAATGCGAGCCCTTTTGCGTACTGGGTCGATCGCAGCCAAGGCCGGGTTGGAAATCTAAGTACGCAAAAGAGACGAGCTATTTTTGGGTGTCGGCACTAAGCCGAACGAAATGAAAAAGGGGCAGGGTCCTATGAAGAAAGTTGTGTTGTCTGTTGTTGCAGCGCTCGCGGTTACCGCCGCTGTGCCTGCCTTCGCGGCGGATATGCCGGTTAAAGCGAAGATGATGGCCCCGGCGCCGGCGCCGTCGCCGTGGGATATCGCCTTCGGCACCGCGTTCACCACCGATTACGATACTGCGCGGCATCACCCAGTAGCAACCATTTGCCGGCCGTGCAGGGCTATTCCGAACTCGACTACACGGTGGCCCCGTGGTTGACGCTGTATGGCGGCATGTGGGCCTCGAGCCTGGCGACCGATTCGCGAGTGCGGATTTCTCGGGCGGCGGCCGCTTTATCTTACGGCAAGTTCGGCCTCGATCTCGGCTACGTGTACTATGCTTATCCGCGGCAATAAGGCACGAGCCAGCTACGGCGAATTCTACGCCAAGCCATCGTTCAAGCTCACCGATTGGCTGACCATCGGTGGTCAGCTCATTGGCGGCAGCGACTTCGCGGGCGGCGGCAACAGCGCCTGGTACTACGCAGGCAATGCGGCGGTGACCTTGCCGCAGTTCCTGCCGATGGGTATCGGTTCCACGATCTCGGGTGCGGTCGGTCGCCAGACCTACGCTTACTGCCACTGGCAACACCGATTACACGACCTGGAACGCCGGTATCGCCTTCAACTACAAGGCGATGACCCTGGATCTCCGTTATTGGGACACCGATCTGAGCGACACCGAACTGCTCGACCATCGCGGGTGGTGTTGCGAATGCCTGTCAGCAGACCTTCGTCGCGACCCTCAAGTTCGACACCACGTTCTCGTCGCTCAAGTAGTCGAAACGTCTAAGCCGATTTCTGCCTCTTCGGCTGCAGCGGGCGGCGGTTCCCAAAAGGGACCGCCGCCCGATTGCGTTTGATGGCTCGCTACTCCGCCGCCTGCGGCCGCGCCGCCATCGCGCAGCCAGGCCCGGTCGCCTTCGCGCTCAACCGTCAGGCGGCGGTGGTGGAACGCGGCGAGCGTCGAGCGATGGCCAATCGAGACCACGGTCGTCTTCGGCAGGCGCTCCGCCAGCAACCGGTAGACATTGGCTTCAGCCGCTTCGTCGAGCGAGGCAGTGGCCTCGTCGAGGAACAGATAATCCGGCGCCAGCAGGATCGCGCGCGCAATGCCAAGCCGTTGCTGTTCGCCCAGCGACAGCATCCGGTTCCAATGGGCTTCCTCATCGATGCGTGACGCAAGCGCCGGCAAGCCGACCGCCGCGATCAATTCCGCGACCTTGGCGTTGTCGAAGGTGCCGGGCTCGGCCGGATAAGCGACGGCGGCGGCCAGAGGCGCGATCGGAAAATACGGCCGCTGCGGCAGCATCATCACCTTGGCGTCTTTCGGCACGGTGACAGTCCCTGATCCGAACGGCCAGATGCCGGCGAGCGCGCGGAACAAAGTCGACTTGCCGGCGCCGGACGGACCGTTGACCAACACCTTGTCGCCGGCGGCGATCGTGATATCGGCGGCGTTGACCAGCGGCACACCGTTGGGCAGGCGGACTGCGAGGTCCTTGAAGGTGACGGCGGCGGCGCCGCCCGGCGCAACCACGATCGCGCTTTGCGCCGCAGCCACGGCGCGGCCGGCGGCGACCGACTGGTCAAAACCATTCAGGCGTTCGATCACCGCGCGCCATTCCGCCAAGCTGCTGTAGATGTTGATGAAGACCGACAAGGCGCCTTGCACCTGGCCGAACGCATTGGCGGTTTGCATCAGGCCACCGAGTTGAATGGCGCCGGCGAAATAAGCAGGGCTGACCATGATGAACGGAAACACCGCCGAAGCTTGGCCATAGCCGGCGGTGAAGAAGGTCAGCTTCTTTTGCCGTGACATGATTGCCATCCAGTTGGCGACCACGTTGCCGAAGCGCGACAGCAGGCGATCCCGTTCGGCCTGTTCGCCCGACAGCAGGGCGATCTGTTCGGCATTCTCGCGCACCCGCATCAAGCCGAAGCGGAAGTCGGCTTCGTAGCGCTGCTGCTGGAAATTCAGCGCGATCAGGCCGCGACCGATCAAATGGGTCAGCCCAGTGCCGATCATGGCGTAGATCAACGCCGCCCATAACAGGTAACCCGGTATCGCGAAGTTCATGCCGAACAAATGCAGCGGCGCCGATGCCGACAGCCCCCACAAGATGACCATGAAAGATAACAAAGTGACGGTGGAGTTGAGCAGCTGGAGGCCGATGTTGAGCGTCAGAGAGATGAAGGAGCGGATGTCCTCGGAAATGCGCTGGTCCGGGTTGTCGGCGGCGTCACCGAGAAGCTGCATGCGGTAGTGATTGGAGCCGGCCAGCCAATGGTCGAGGTAGGCCGCGGTCAGCCAGCGCCGCCAGCGGATCTGGAGCCATTGGTTGAGATAGAGCTGATAGACTGCGAGGAGAATAAACACGGCCGCCAACACGCAGAAATAACCGAGCTGATAGACGAAGGCGTTCCAGTTTTTATCTTGCAGTGCATTATAAAATTTGGCGTTCCAGCTGTTGAGCAGGACCGTGATGCCGACGATCGATAACTCGATGGCAATCACGGCCGCTAACAGCAGACCGCCCCGCCAGCGGTCTTCCGAGCGAAAATAGGGGCTGGCAATTCGCCAGACGGTGGCGAGTGTCGAAATGATGCCTCTCACGGGCGGCTCCTGTCGGGAAAAATGGTAGGATATAGAACTGATTACCGACTAAGGGCCATCGGCGCGGCATTTCCACGGCAATTTGCCGAACTGCATAGCTAAATTATTCGTAACAATGTCGTCCCCCAACCGTCGCCCATTGTTGCTTCCCGCTAAACTACGCCTTACGATTGCACGAAAGGGTCACCGAATCCCGGCCGTCAGAGCGGGGAGCGGAGCATAAGACCTGCAAAAAAAATGTTTCGAAGAAAACAAACATGGGAGGGAAGTCAAATGGCGAAAACCAAACAGGCTACGGTTGCGACTCGTCGTAAATTCCTCGGCGGTGCCGCGATTGCCGGTGCTGCGACGATCGCGATGCCGCAGGTGTCGCGTGCGCAGACGATCACCCTGAAGATGCAGGGTGCCTGGGGCGCCGGCGATATTTTCAACGATTACGCACAGCAGCTGGTCGACATCGTCAACGAATTGGGCGGCGGTCGGCTCAAGATCGATTACCTCAAAGCCGGCGCGGTGGTGAAGACCTTCCAGGTCCAGGACGCCGTCAGTAAAGGCGTGCTCGACGCCGGCCATCTGGTGCCGGCCTATTGGTACGGTAAGAACCGTGCTGCCTCACTGTTCGGCACCGGCCCGTGCTTCGGTTGGGACACCCATGGCGTGATCGCCTGGACCCGCGGCCCCGGCAAGGCGCTCTACGAGGAACTCACTCAGAAGATCCTCGGCCTCAACATCGTCGGCTGGTTCGTGATGCCGCAATCTGCGCAACCGCTCGGCTGGTTCAACAAGGAGCCGAAGTCGCCGGCCGACATGAAGAACCTGAAGTACCGCACGGTCGGTCTGGCCGCCAACGTCATGCAGGAACTGGGCTGCAAGGTCACCCAGCTGCCGGGCGGCGAAATCGTGCCGGCCATGGAAAAGGGCGTTATCGACGCGTTCGAATATTCGAACCCGACCTCTGACTTCCGCTTCGGCGCGCCCGACGTGGCCAAGATCTACATGCTCAGCTCCTATCACCAGTCCAGCGAATGCTTGGAGGTCGAGATCAACAAGACCAAGTGGGAGTCGCTGGCCAAAGAGCAGAAGGCCATCGTCGAACATGGCATCCAGGCGGCCAACTCGACCAACCTGTGGCTGGCCTATTCGAGCTATGGCGAATACCTGCAGAAGATCAAGAAGGCTGGCGTCAAGGTGAAGCGCACGCCGCAGTCTATCCTCGACGCGCAGCTTAAGGCTTGGGACAAAGTCGTCGCCCAGTACGGCAAGGATCCCTTCTTCATGAAGGTCGTCGAAAACCAGAAGGCCTGGGCGCAGGACAAGGCCTACTGCAGCATCATGATGGCCAATGACCTCGCGCAGGCCTATTCGCACTACTACGGTAAAGATCACCCGCTCGAACTCTAAATTAGAAGCGGCGTCTCCGGACGCGAGCCGGGGCGCAAAGGGGACGGCGCATCGCCGCCGTCCCCCGTTCGCAACTGTAATTGCGCACAGCAGTGGTGGTTCTTGATGCACACCTATATCAGTGTCGTCGATCGCATCAGCACGGCGATTGGCAAGGCCTTTGGCTGGTTCATCCTGATCATGACCTTCGGTACCTCCTATGAGGTATTCGTTCGTTATGTGCTCGATGACCCGACCACCTGGGCCTACGATATCTCCTACAACATGTACGGCGCGCTGTTCATCATGGCCGGCGCCTACACCTTGTCGCGCAACGCGCATGTGCGAGGCGACGTGATCTACCGGCTGTGGCCGACGCGGGTGCAGGCCGGAGTCGATCTGGCGCTGTACTTCTTGTTCTTTCTGCCGGGCGTGTTGGCGCTGACCTTCGCGGGCTACCACTATGCCGGCGATTCCTGGCGCTACCACGAGGTCAGCGTTTACAGTCCGACCGATATTCCGATTTATCCGCTCAAGACGCTGATTCCGGTGGCCGGCGCGACGCTGTTGCTGCAGGGCATTGCCGAGATTTTCCGTTGCATCATCTGTTTGCGCACCGCGCAATGGCCGCCGCGCATCGACGACGTCGAAGAGCTCGAGACCGCGATTCTGCACGAACGCGAATTCGCCGCCCACCATGGAGGGGAGATCGCACCGGGCGATTCCGCCGCGCAGGAGAAGCAGTCATGAGTGGCGGTGAAGTCGGGCTGCTGATGCTCACTCTGTTTATTCTGACGGTTCTTCTCGGTTTCCCAATCGTATTTACGCTCATGGGCATGGGCGTGAGCTTCGGCTACTACGCCTATGCCACGCCCGATCAGATCCACCATATCCTCGACAACAGGATCTTCGATCTGCTGGTCCAGAATACGTTCAGTATTCTCAGCAACGATACGCTGACCGCGGTGCCGTTATTCCTCTTCATGGGCTATGTGGTCGAACGCGCCAACATCCTGGATCGGCTGTTCTATTCGATCCAGGTGGCGGCGCGGAAGGTTCCCGGCTCGCTGGCGGTGGCGACGTTGATCACCTGCGCGCTGTTTGCGACCGCGACCGGCATCATCGGCGCGGTGGTGACCTTGATGGGCCTGTTGGCGTTGCCGGCCATGCTCAAGGCCGGCTACGACACCAAGTTGGCGGCCGGCGTCATTTGCGCCGGCGGATGCCTCGGCATCATGATCCCGCCCAGCATTCTGCTAATTCTGTATGCGGCGACCGCCGGCGAATCCGTGGTCAAGCTCTACGCCGGTGCGTTCATTCCGGGATTCCTGCTGGCTGGCCTCTACATCCTTTACGTGATCGCCCGCGCCATCATCAATCCGAAGCTGGCGCCGAAACTGCCGGACGATGAAGGCCGGATTCCGCCGATCGAGGTGTTCTGGGCGCTGTTGACGTCATTCTTCCCGCTGGCGGTGCTGATCATGTCGGTGCTCGGCGCCATCCTGCTGGGACTGGCGACGCCGACGGAAGCGGCCGCCATCGGCTGCTTTGGCGCGCTGCTGCTGGCCGCGGGCTATCGTGAACTCGACTTCACGCGGCTGAAAGAGGCCGTCTACCTGACCGCCCGTACGACGGCGATGGTGACCTATCTCTTCATCGGCTCCTGGACCTTCGCCTCGGTGTTCGCCTATCTCGGCGGCCAAGGCGTGGTCGAGGAACTGATCAAGGGCCTCAACATGAACCGGGTCGAGTTCCTGTTGTTGACCCAGGTCATCATCTTCCTGCTCGGCTGGCCGTTGGAATGGACCGAAATCATCATCATCTTTGTGCCGATCTTCCTGCCGCTGTTGAAGTTCTTCAACGTCGACCCGATCTTGTTCGGCATTCTGGTGGCGCTGAACATCCAGACCTCGTTCAACACCCCACCGATGGCGATGGCCGCCTATTATCTAAAGGGCGTGGCACCACCACAGGTGCGTCTGGCCGATATTTTCAGCGGTGCGCTGCCATTCGTGTTCATGGTGTTCATCACCATGGCGCTGCTCTATATCTTCCCCGGACTTGCGCTCTGGCTGCCGCATCAATTCTATGGGAGATGACGGCGGTCGATAGGCCGCGAACGCCGAAGCGGGCGCCCGGATCACGGTCCGGACGCCGCTTTGCGTCAGGCCTTGGTGTCGCGTAACGGAAGGGACTGGGTATGGCCGAACAAGGGACTCTGGCGGAGACGATCGCCGCGCTGCGTGACGGGACAATCAGCGCCGAGCAGGTGGTTAAGTCCTGCCTGGCCCGCATCGCGGAAGTCGATGGCGACGTGCAGGCCTGGGCCTTTCTCGATCCCGACTATGCACGGGCGCAGGCGCGCGCGATCGACCAGGCTCGTTCCGAGGGCACGCCGATGGGGCCGCTGCACGGCCTGCCGATCGCCGTGAAGGACATCTTCGACACCGACGACATGCCGACCGAAGACGGCACCGTGCTGCACGCTGGCCGCCGTCCCGATCGCGACAGCACCGTGGTCGCGCTGTTGCGCGAAGCCGGGGCGATCATCATGGGCAAGACCGTGACCACAGAGCTTGCTTTGTTCGCGCCCGGTAAGACGCGCAATCCGCATGACCACACGCGCACACCCGGCGGCTCGTCGAGCGGCTCGGCGGCGGCGGTGGCGTCTGGCATGGTGCCACTGGCGATCGGCTCGCAGACCAACGGTTCGACGATCCGCCCGGCGTCGTTTTGCGGCGTGGTCGGCTTCAAGCCGAGCCGCGGTTTGATTTCGCGCAAGGGCGTGCTGACATTGTCATCGACCCTCGACCAGGTCGGCGTGTTCGCCGGCAGCCTCGACGACGCCGCGCTGCTGGCCGAAGTGCTGATGGCTTACGATCCCAACGACGATGCGATGCGGCCACAGGCGCGCCCGGCTTTGCGTGAGACGATGATGCAGGAGCCGCCGCTGCCGCCGAAGCTGGCCTTCGCCAAGACGCCGGTCTGGGATTACGCCGAGGACGACACCAAGGAAGCCTTCGCCGAACTGATGGAAGTGCTCGGCGACAGCGCCGAGGAGGTCGAACTGCCGGCGATGTTCGACCAGGCGGTCGAGATCCACCGCACCATCCAGGACACCGAAGCGGCGGTGAATTACGCGCCGGAATATGAGAAAGGCCGCGATCAGCTCAGCCCCCAGCTGCGCGAGGTTATCGAGCACGGCCAGCAGACCGCCGCCGGCGATTACATCCGCGCCGTTGCCCGCATTCCGCTGCTGCGCGACAGCCTGAACAAATATTTCGACCACTACGATGCGTTCTTGACCCCGGCGGCGCCCGGCGAAGCGCCGGTTGGCTTCGACACCACCGGCAACCCGATTTTCTGCACGACCTGGACGCTGCTCGGGATGCCGGCGGTCAATCTGCCGCTGCTTGCCGGCAACAACGGCATGCCGATCGGCGTGCAGCTGGTCGGCCAGCATGGCAACGATGCTCGCCTGCTGCGCACGGCGCGTTGGTTATGGGAGACGATCGCGGACGCCGCTTGAGGCGTTGCGCGTGGCGGGCCGATGGCTTGGTCGTGTTTAGCCGTTGCTGTTGGCGGCGGCGCGCTCTTTGCGCATGTCATCGTAGAACGAATAGACCATCAGGCACAGCGTTGCCACGACGATGATCGAGAGCGGCAGCGCGTTGATTCGGTACGCCAGGAAGCCGACAAAGGTAATGCTGCCCAAGGCGCCAATCGTATTGGCAATCAAATCGGTCATGGCTCTTGCACCTCGTCCCGGCCGCCGACGCGGCCATCAACAAATAAATTAAAGCACGCAGCCGGCCGCGCCGCAATGCGCGCGTGCGGGAGAGGGGAAGAACAACACACTCGATCGGCTGATTGTGCGCTGCGGTGCGCCGGTCAGGGGAACTCGTTAGCCGAGATGTTGGTGCAGGAACGCGATGGTGCGGCTCCAGGCCAGATCGGCCGCCGATTTATCATAGCGGCTTGAGGTGTCGTTGTTGAAGGCGTGGTTGACGTTCGGATAGATGTAGATCGTGAACTGTTTGTGCGCCGCCTTGAGCGCGGCCTCATAAGCCGCGATGCCGGCGCCGATGCGCTTGTCGAGCCCGGCATAATGCAGCAGCAGGGCCGCATGGATCGAGGGCACCTCGGCGGCCGGCGGCTGCGCGCCGTAATAAGCCACCGCCGCCTTCAGGTCGGGTGACAGGACGGCGATGCGGTTGACCATGCTGCCGCCCCAGCAAAAACCGACCGCGCCGACCTTGCCGGTCGATTCCGGATGTTTCTCCAGATAGGGCACGGCGGCGGCGATGCGCTGCGCGGTTTCATCGGGCTTCAAGGTTGCGATCATGTCGCGGCCTTTGTCCTCGTCGGCGGGTGTGCCGCCGAGCGGCGACAGCATGTCGACGGCCAGCGTCAGGAAGCCTTCGAGCGCGATCCGGCGTGCGATGTCCTTGATGTGCGGATTAAGCCCACGGTTTTCATGGATGACGATGACTGCCGGACGCTTGGTCTTGTCCTTGAGCCGCGCCAGATAGCCTTTGATCGGCGTGCCGGCGGCGTCATAAGTGACGGTGTCGATCGCCAGCCGGGCATCGTCGTCCGGAACCATCGCGGCGCGGGCGTAGTCGTTTTGTAACAGCGGCAGCATCGCCAGCGCGGCGGCGGTCGAGCCGGCAATGCCGGTCAGCCGGTCGAGGAAGGTGCGGCGGTCGATGACGCCGTGCGTGAAATTGTCGTAAAGCTCGATAACGCGCTGATCCAAATCGTAACCCATGAAGCGTCTCCACCGGTTCCATACGCGCTTGCGTTGCGCCCAAACGACCAACCCCGCCGCGACCGTGTTATTGCCAAAACCGGCTTGACGGCAGGGCCTCAAGTCGGCATTTCAGACACACTTCAAGGCGCCCTCAAGGCATCGCAACCGCGACCGCCGACTCGGAGATCCCGATGAATGTGCTACGCCCGGTCGCGGGCCGGCCGGTATTTGGCGTTTTTTCGCGGACCCTGGCCAGCGCCATCGTGCGCTGCGCCTGCGGCATTTTGGCCGTTGGGTTGGCGATCGGCGCCGTCGCGCCGATCCACGCTGCCGACAGCTTTCCGTTCGATCAGGAACTGGTGCTTGATGCCGCGCCGATGCGCCCGGCCAAGCGCATGCCGGTTCTGACCGTGTCGGAAGACGGCCGCGCCAAAGTCGACCTGTGGTGCCGTTCGGTGCCGGCCCGCGTGCAGGTGGCCGACAGCGCGATCCGGATCGAAACCGCGCCTTTGCCCGAGGCCCTGCCGCAATACATGAGCGCCGGCCAATGCAGCGAGCGCCGCGTGCAGGCCGACGCCGATATGCTGGCGGCGCTGGCGCAGGTGACGCAATGGCAACGGCGCGGCGACGGCGTCGTGCTCAATGGGCCCAACGACCCTAAGCCGATGCGGTTCCGGCCGTCGAGCCACTGACCTTTTTGGCGCCGCCCGGAAACCGCCCGATCAGGCCCGATGCGGTGGCGGCGGCTTGCGGCTTGACGAAAATCGCGATGACTTCCGGGTGGTGTTCGTGCACCGCGTGTTCGAGTGCGTCGATGGCCGCCTCGATCTCGGGCGTTTCCAGGCTGTCGCGGAATTCGAGGCTGAGCGCGGCAATCACCTGGTCGGGCGCCATGTGCACCGTGGACACGATTTGCGCGTTTTCGATGCCGTCGATGCCGCGCGCGATGCGCAGGATGCCGTCGCGCAGGGCGCGGCTTGCCGGTTCGCCGATCAACAGGCCCTTGCTTTCACGCGCGAGCACGATTGCGATCGTCGCCAATACGCAGCCAATGCCGATCGAGGCGACGCCGTCGAGCACCGGCATGGCGAATGTGTCGGCGCAATAGGTGCCGAGCGCGGCGATCAGCAGGCCGATCAGCGCGGCTGTATCCTCGAACAGCACGATGAAGGCCGGCGGGTCCTTGCTGCGGTGGACGGCCTCAAAATAGCCGACGTCGCCTTTGGCTTTGCCGAATTCGCGCAGGGCAATGAACCAACTCGCGCCTTCGAATACAAAGGCCAAGGCGTAGACGATATAGCTGACGCGCGCGTTGACGATCTCGCTTCGGGTTCAAGATGTGGATGATGCCTTCGTAGAAGGCGACGCCGGCGCCGAGCGTGAACAGCAGCAGCGCGACGATAAAGCTCCAGAAATACAATTCGCGGCCATAGCCGAGCGGTTGCGCCGCGTCCGGCGGTTTTGCCGCGCGGTGCATGCCGTAAAGCAGCAGCAATTGATTGCCGGTATCGACGACCGAATGGATCGCTTCACTCAACATCGCCGACGATCCGGTCCAGTAGGCGGCGATGAATTTGGTCAGCCGCGACCAGCAGATTGCCGGCGGCGGCGGCATAGACGACGGTTTTTGAATTTGAAGCGGACATTCAGGATCAACGCACGGAAACGGCGCTTAGTTCAATACGTTAGACAAGCAAAAAGGCCGCCTCGCGGCGGCCTTTTCGTCTCATTTCGTTGAAGGCGTATTTGCAGGCTTGGGCGCCTTACATCATGCCGCCCATACCACCCATGCCGCCCAGCCGCCCGGCATCGCCGGGGCCGCGTCCTTCGGCAGTTCGGCGACCATGGCTTCGGTGGTCACCAACAGACCGGCGATCGAGCCGGCGTCCTGCAGCGCGGTGCGCACGACCTTGGCCGGGTCGATGATGCCCTTGGCGACCATGTCGACATACTCTTCGTTCTGCGCGTCGAAGCCGTAGGTCTCCGACTTGTTGTCGAGCACCTTGCCGACCACGATCGAGCCTTCGACACCGGCGTTCTCCGCGATCTGACGGATCGGAGCTTCCAGCGCCTTGAGCACGATGTTGATGCCGGCCTGGACGTCGGAGTTGTCGTTGGTCAGACGGCCGACCGCCTTCTTGGCGCGCAGCAGAGCGACGCCGCCGCCCGGCACGATGCCTTCCTGCGACCGCGGCGCGGGTGGCGTTGAGCGCGTCTTCGACGCGGTCCTTCTTTTCTTTCACTTCCATCTCGGTCGCGCCGCCGACGCGGATGACCGCAACGCCGCCGGCCAGCTTGGCCAGACGTTCCTGCAGCTTTTCCTTGTCGTAGTCCGAGGTGGTTTCCTCGATCTGCGCCTTGATCTGGCTGCACGCGCGCTTCGATGTCGGCCTTCTTGCCGGCGCCGTTGACGATCGTGGTCTTTTCCTTCTCGATCACCAGCTTCTTGGCGCGGCCGAGCATGTCGATGGTGACGTTCTCGAGCTTGATGCCGAGATCGTCGGAGATCAGCTGACCGCCGGTCAGGATGGCGATGTCTTCCAGCATCGCCTTGCGGCGATCGCCGAAGCCCGGCGCCTTGACGGCCGCGATCTTGAGGCCGCCGCGCAGCTTGTTGACGACCAGCGTCGCGATGGCTTCGCCTTCGACGTCTTCGGCGATGATGACGAGCGGCTTGCCGGACTGCACGACGGCTTCCAGCAACGGCAGCATCGACTGCAGGCCGGACAGCTTCTTTTCGTACAGCAGGATGTAGGCGTCTTCCAGTCTCGGCCAGCATCTTGTCGGCGTTGGTGACGAAGTAGGGCGAGATGTAACCGCGGTCGAACTGCATGCCTTCGACGATCTCGACCTCGGTCTCCATCGCCTTGGCTTCTTCGACGGTGATGACGCCTTCGTTGCCGACCTTCTGCATCGCCTTGGCGATCATGCTGCCGATGGCGGCGTCGCCGTTCGCCGAGATGGTGCCGACCTGGGCGACTTCGGCCGAGGACCGAAACCGGCTTGGCGCGCTTTTCGATGTCCTTGACGACGGCGAGCACGGCCAGATCGATGCCGCGCTTGAGGTCCATCGGGTTCATGCCGGCGGCAACCGACTTGGCGCCTTCGCGCACGATCGCCTGCGCCAGCACGGTGGCGGTGGTGGTGCCGTCGCCGGCCAGATCGTTGGTGCGGGATGCGACTTCGCGGACCATCTGCGCGCCCATGTTCTCGAACTTGTCTTCAAGCTCGATTTCCTTGGCGACGGTGACGCCGTCCTTGGTGATGCGCGGGGCGCCGTAGGCTCTTGTCGAGCACGACGTTGCGGCCCTTGGGGCCGAGCGTGACCTTCACCGCGTTGGCGAGGATATCGACGCCGCGCAACATGCGGTCGCGCGCGTCGCCGGCAAATTTGACGTCTTTGGCAGACATTGAGATTTACTCCGTTGGAATTGATGGTGAGCGCGGCGTTAGCCGACGACGCCCATGATGTCGCTCTCCTTCATGATCAGGAGATCTTCACCGTCGAGCTTGACCTCGGTGCCCGACCACTTGCCGAACAGGACGCGGTCGCCGGTCTTGATGTCGATCGGGGTGAGCTTGCCGTCTTCGTCGCGGCCGCCGGGGCCGACGGCGATGACTTCGCCTTCCGACGGCTTTTCCTGGGCGCTGTCGGGAATGATGATGCCGCCCTTGGTCTTTTCCTGGGCGGTGATACGGCGCACGACAACGCGGTCGTGCAGGGGACGGAACTTGGTTTTGGCCATAGGCTTCCTCGTGCTGTTAGTCGCAAGATCCCGATCAGCGGGAACCGGTTTCGGGAGACAGATCAGGCGCCAACTTTCTGTCCGCGCTTGTGACTGAAACTGTCGATAATCCAGTCTCTTAGCACTCATCACAGGAGAGTGCCAATGGTGCGGGGAGATATTGCGTTAACGCCAGGGTGTCAAGCGTGGCGCAATAGGCTAGAAGGCCCCGGAACGCCTTTTGGCCCAGCCGGTTAGGGACAGCAGGCTTTCGCTTGCACTGCACCCCTTTGCCCCGCAATGTCCCCTTGGAAACGCGTCTTAGGAGCCCGAATGCGCACCTCTCTCCGCAACGGCCTGTCGGCCCATCGCCTCACGCGCCAATACCACGTCCTGGCCTGATGGCTGCCTTGGTTCTGGGCCTGCTGTCGTTCGGGCTTGCCGGCTGCGCCACGACCTCGCCGCAACCGCCGCCACCGCCGGCGGCGCCCGAAGTCGTGCCGACGCTGCCGCCGGCCTTCCCGCCGCAGGACCTGGTCGGAAGCTGGGGGCTGGCCGCCTATCACAAGCCGGAAGACCGTGAGCGCACCGAGAAGGCCGCGGTCAATCAGTGCCGACAGCCTTACGTCATCACGCTCGGGCCGACCGGTGGGGTGATGATGCATCTCGCCGACCAGGCGACGCCGTCCGAACTGCGCCTGAAGGGCGCGCCCGGCAACAAGACCTATATCGGTCCCGCAGGCGACCCGCCCGGCAGCATGCAGGATCGCGAGGTCGAGCATTTCGACGGCCGCGTGCTGATCCTGCGCTGGATGGACCCGGAAGTGCAGGGCCGCTACGGCACGATGGTCTATGTCCGTTGTGCGCCGCAAGGCAGCAAGCGGCATACGCGCGGGCCAAGCCCAAAGCCGCGGTCAAGCGCAAGGTCGACCAAGCCGGTCTCCAAGCCGAAGCCGGTGCAGCCGCCGATCCAGCGGCAGTACGGCTTAATCCTCAGCGACCGGCTGCCGGGCGCTGCACGCATAAGATTTAACGAGGCGCCGTGTTAGGCTGCGCCTCGTTTTCTTTGCCGGGCCGTCATGACTGTCTCCCGCGACTTTATCCAGGACCCTGGCGCGCGGTGCCGGTGCTCGGCGTCACGCAAATTCTGTCGTGGGGCTCGATCTATTACACGCCGGTGCTGATCGTGCCGCTGATCGCCGGCGAGCACGGCTGGTCGATGGCCTTTGCCATGGGCGGCTTTTCGGTCGCGCTGCTGGCCGCCGGCTTGAGCGCGCCTTATGTCGGCCGCGCCATCGACCGGTTCGGCGGCCATGTCGTGATGACGGTCGGCTCGCTGACCGGCGCGCTCGGCCTGGTGCTGATCACTCATGCCGAAAGCCGGGCGGCCTATCTTGGCGGTCTGGATCGTGCTCGGGCTGGCGATGTCGGCGAACCTGTATGACTCCGCCTTCGGCTCGCTCGGCCGCATTTTCGGCGCGGCCGCGCGCCGGCCGATCACCGCGCTGACTCTGGCCGGCGGTTTTGCCTCGACCGTGAGCTGGCCGGCGACGCATTTTCTGATCGAAGCGGTCGGCTGGCGCGGCACTTATCTCGTCTATGCCGCGCTGCTCGCTTTGATCTCGGCGCCGCTGCATGCGTTTCTGTTGCCGCGCAGCCGCGCCGAAATCGTGGTGCCGAAGCCGGGCGACGCGCAAGTGGCCGGACAAGGTTCTGCCGTCGCGCGGCTGCCGTTCATTCTGGTGGCGTCGGCCTTCGCGGCTTATGCCTTCGTGCCGTCGGGGCTGTCGGCGCATCTGTTGGCGATCTTTCGCCCGCAGCGGAATCGATAGCGGCACGGTGGTCTGGATCGGCGCGTTGTTCGGACCGGCGCAGGTCGGCGCGCGGCTGATCGAATTCGCCTTCGGCCGCGACCTGCATCCGCTCTGGGTGGTGCGCGTTCGCGCTCGGCGCGTTGCTGTGCGCCTTTGTGATGCTGGCGGTGTTCGGCGTGTCGGTGCCGGTGGCGGCGGCCTTTGCGTTGATGTTCGGCGGCGCCAACGGGCTGGTGACCATCACGCGCGGCGCGGTGCCGCTGGCGCTGTTCGGCCCTCCGGTTACGGCCGGTTGATGGGACGGCTGGCCGGCCCGTTTCTGCTGTGCAGGCGGCGGCGCCTTTGGTCATGGCTTTCGTGATCGACCGTGCGTCGGATTTCGCCGCGCTGGCGCTGGCGGCGGCTTTCGCCGCGGTCGCGCTGGTTTGCTTTATCGTGATCAAGCGGCCGGCTTGATCAGGGCAGGCCGAACATCTGGTCGATGTCGTGCTGGCTGGCGTGGCCGCTATCGCCGTCAAGCCTGGGGCCGTTGAGCAACTTATCGCCGCGCGGCGCATTTGCCGCGGGCGTAGGCACGGTCAGGCTATCGCAACGCGTCAGCATCGCCGTCACCTGTTCTTCGATCATGGCGAGCGTCGCGATCACCTTGCCGATGCGTTGTCCGGCGAGGTCCTGGAAATTGCAGGCCTCGAAAATATGGATGACGTGGTCCTGAATATCCTGGGCGACGCCGCGTTTGAAATCGTCCTGCAGCGAGGCGGTCAGCGCCCGCGCGCTGTCGTCGATGACCTCGGCCGATTTCAGGATTGTCTGCGTCGCGGTTTCCATGCCGTCGACGGCCGCGCCCAGTTCGTCGGCGGCGCGCGCCATGCGGCGCTGCTGGCCGTTGCCGATCAGGCCTTTGAGGTCGCGGACGTTGCGGCTGATGGCGTCGCGGATCTGCGCCAGTTCGTCACGCAGGCTTTGCGCGTCGGCGACGCCTGGGTCGCGCGGTTGACCGGCGAGCTGCGCCCGCAGCGATTTGAGTCTCGTCGCTCATGCGGCGATGTTCGGCGGCGCTGGCGAACGGCGACGCCGGGCGCGCGCCCGCCATCATCTGCTCGATCCGAAATACTTTACGCTGCACGCGTCGCTCCCCACTCGATCCCTCGCGGGTTTTATCGCAGTGCGAATTAACGCTGGGTTGCGGACGCCGCGATGGCTTGCCGAAAAGGTCAGGCGGCAACGATAGCATTAACCACGATGCCGCGCATTTTACGCAAAATAAACTCTAAGGCGACGAACCGCGCCGGTGCGGGCGGCAATGTCGCCGGCATGGCGGCATGGTTTACCAATCGGTGTTTGTTTGGCCGTGTAGTGGGTGCGACGTCATAAGTGTTGTGAGTAGAGTCATGCAGCGTTCCATTATCATTGGTCTTGCCGCGGTTCTGTGCGCCGGGCGCGGCCGTCGGCGCAGCAGTATGGCCGCCGATGACGCCGCCGATGGTGGTGGTGGCGCAGCCGCAGCGCATGCAATCCGATCTCGGCGGCGGCTTTATCGAATTTTTGTTCGGCGGCAAGACCAGCAGCCGCAATACGCGGCGGCGGCGCCGCCGCCTTATGTCGCGCCGCCCCAATATGTGCCGCCGCCGCCGATGATGGCGCCGCAGCAGGTGCCGCAGCCGCTTTACGTCAATACCGGTCCGATCGTCGATCCGATCGTGCCGCGAGCCGCAGGGCTATCCGATCGATCCGCGCTATATGCGCCAGGAAGTCGGCTATGACGGCCCGGAAGCGCCCGGCACGATCGTCATCGATACGCCGAACAAGTTTCTCTATCTGGTCGAGCCCGACGGCAAGGCGATGCGCTATGGCATCGGCGTCGGCCGGCCGGGCTTTACCTGGTCCGGCGTCCACAAGGTCACGGCGAAAAAAGAATGGCCGGATTGGACGCCGCCGAAAGAGATGCTGCAGCGCCAGCCCGGCCTGCCGCATTTCATGGCCGGCGGCCCGAACAATCCGCTCGGCGCGCGCGCGCTTTATATCGGCTCGACGCTGTACCGCATCCACGGTTCGAACGAGCCGTGGACGATCGGGCACAACGTGTCGTCCGGCTGCATCCGTCTGCGCAACGCCGACGTCATCGACCTCTATGGCCGCGTCAAAGTCGGCGCCAAGGTCGTGGTGATGTGATCTAGGCTATACGCTGTCGCCCAGATCACCGCCGAAGTCGCCGCCATCGGACACATCGAAATCGTCGCTGCCGGCGTCGAACAGACCAGCGCTGTGGCTATCGCCGCCACTTGCATCGCTAAGATTTGCATTGCCGATATCATTGAGGCCGGCGTCGCGCGCCAAATCGCTGCCGGCAGCACTGCTGCCCCAAGGTGAGGCGTCGGGCGGCGTGCCGGCCAGCGCGCTGCCGCTGTTGTGCTGGCCAAACAGCGAGCCGAGCGAATTAAACAACAGGGAGCCGCCGATGACGCCGGCTGCGGTCGCCGCGGCGGTGCCGAGGAACGATCCGCCGGGCGCGGCCGGAGTCGGTTGCGCCGGTTGGCCGGCTTGTGGGTTGGCGTTATTGGGCGCGGCGTTGTCTTGCAAAGCGGCGCCGCTGTTCCAGCGCGGATCGGGCTCACTCGGCGCGGCCGGACGCACGCTCGGCACCGAGGTCGCGCCAGATCGACCGCTCGATAGTCCGCCGAGTGCGTTGCGTGCGGAATCGAGAAAGCCGCCGGTCGCCGGGCTCGCGTCTTCGCCGGTCAGTTCGCGAATGCGGGCCTCGGCGTGCTTGAGCGCTTCGTCCTGCACCAGCACGGTTTGCACCAGCGCGTAGGCCGCGTTGGGGGCGCGGGCCAAACCGTCGGCGATCAGCCGCTCGGCGTCCGGATCGCGCGGCGTTGCTTCAAGCGGTGCCAGCCGGTCAAACAAGTCGCTGACGCGCTGGCGTTCCTGCGGAGTCATTCTGGCTCTCCCGTGACCGTCGATAAAACCTGACGATATCTAAGCGGCTTGGCCGCCATCGCCAGGGGGTGCGACCAATTCGACCGCGTGGTCGGCCAGCACCCGGGAGAAAGCATCGGAGTTGAAAAAGGCGAATTCGTGCTCGCGCAAATTCGTCAGCGGATCGAGGCTTTTGAGCGCGTCATCGACAAAGCCCGGATGACACATGATCAGGCCGCCGTCCGGCAGGCCTTTGAGAAAGCGCGGAAAGATCTTGGCGAAATTGGCCTTGGCCGTGAACGAATAGGCGCCGGCAAAGGCCGGATTGGTGGTAATGCCGAGCCGCGCCGCGTTGCCGCGAAAGCCCATGCTGAGAATATCGAGCACCAGGCTTTTGCGGTCGTGCAGCACGCGGCCGGCGCGCGCCCGGCCGCATTGCCGCACCCAGGCATTCGGCGCGGTCTCGATGACCACTTTGAGAAAAGCGTCGCGCACCTGCGGCAGCAATTGCACATGCTGATGGCCGTCGAGGAAATCGGGCAGGCGGCCGAAGGTCGCGACAAAGGCTTCGACCTGCGTGGCGATTTCGATCGTCAGCAGTTCCGGATTGAGGCGGCGCGTCATGGCGGCGCGCATCAGCTCGTTGAGCGGCAGGAAGTGGCCGTCGCGCAGCGGTGCAAAACCCTCCGCTCATCGGCTTGAACGGCGCGGTCAGCGTGACATGCAGGCCGAGCGCGGCGCGTTGTTCGCCGTCATTGAGCGCGGTCAGCGCCTCGACCTCGTCGCCGCCGAGATACGCGCCGCCATCATCACCGAGGTCGCATTGATGCGCTTCTTGGCGATCAGTTGGCGGATGGCGTCATTGACGCCGGGCGCCATGCCGTAATCGTCGGCGCACAGCCAGATGTGGCGCGGTGGTTTACGCAAAGCCGCCTTCACTCCGCCGCGCGCGTAGCTGACGGCTTGGCCTCACCGGTCTCACTGGCGTTGCTTCACGCTGTGTTCGGCGACGAAATAGACCGGGCGGCCTTTGATCTCCGACAACAGCTTGCCGATATATTCGCCGAGCACGCCGATCATCATGAGCTGCACGCCGCCCAGCACCATGATGCCGACCACCAGCGACGGATAGCCCGGCACGTCTCGCCGAACAGCAGGGTTTCAACCATGGTCCAGATGCCGAACACCAGCGCCGAGGCCGCGATGATGACGCCCAGCATGCTGGCGACGCGCAGCGGCGCGACCGAGAACGAGGTCAGGCCTTCGATCGACAAGCCGATCAGCGACCAGACGTTCCAGGTGGTGACGCCGTGTTCGCGCTCGGCCGGTTCGTAATCGACGCGCACTTGGCGAAAGCCGATCCAACTCGACAGGCCTTTGAAGAAACGGTTGCGCTCCGGCATCTGCCGCAGCGCCGTCGGCCGCGCGCGGCGACAGCAGGCGGAAGTCGCCGGCGTCTTCCGGAATTTTCAGGCGCGCGCGCCAGTTCAACAGCCAGTAGAACCCAGTGCACCATGGTGCGGCGCAGCCCAGGATTCGTTCTCGCGATGCGCCTTGGCGGTGATAGACCACGTCGTAGCCGTCATCGAGCCAGCGCGACACCAGCGTTTCGATCAGGCTCGGCGGATGCTGGCCGTCGCCATCCATGAACAGCACGGCGCCGAGCCGGGCATGATCGAGCCCGGCGAGCAGGGCGGCTTCCTTGCCGAAATTGCGCGACAGCGTGACGACCTGCATATCGAGCGGCAGGGCCGGCAAGGTCCGGGCGACGTGGCTGGTGTCGTCGGCGCTGCCGTCGTCGACATAGATGACCTCGACCGCCAGATCGTGTTTGCTTTGCAGAAAGCGCGCCACCTCGGCGATGCGCTCGTGCAGCCGTTGAGGCCTTTTGCCTCATTAAAGACCGGCACGACGATCGACAGACCCGTGCCCAGCGGCGGCTTTGCCCGCCCGGGCGCCGGTTTTGGTGGTTTTGGCCGGCATTTTCGTCAACTCAAGGTGGCTCCGCTTTGAACGCGATCTATACCGCATGAGCGGCGGCCTGTCGCGTCCACCGGCGCGCTCCACAGGGCCGGCGGGGAGGCGGTTTTTGGGGGTGGGAACCCGCGCGCTTGAGGTGTTATGGAGGGCGATGAACTCAAGGGGCCCTCCGGAACATGCTGACCCGTATCAAAAAGGCTTGGCACGATCGGGCCATCGCGCTCAAGGCGCTAACCTTTGGGCTGGTCGGCATCGTCAACTCGGCGGTCGACTTCGCGGTTTTTTCGCTCGCCTATTACTATCTCGGCTTGCCGATCATCGTCGCCAACACCCTGGCATGGGTTGTCGCGGTAACCGGCTCCTATGTGATGAATTCGACCATCACCTTCGCCGCCGAATCCGGCCGCGAACTTGCGATCAAACGTTATTTCGGTTTCGCCGCCTCGCAGTTCGCCGGCTTTCTGGCCAATACCGCGACGGTGTGGTGCATGGTCGAACTGGCTCATATGCCGGCTTGGGCCGGCAAGCTGGTCGCGATCCTGGTCAGCTTCGTGGTCAATTTTTCGCTGTCGCACTTCGTGGTGTTCAGGAAGCGTGAAGCCGGGCGCCGAATAGCAACGTGAGTTTCGATCCATGTACGATAA
Source organism: uncultured Alphaproteobacteria bacterium (assembly GCA_963830125.1). GTDB lineage: Bacteria > Pseudomonadota > Alphaproteobacteria > Rhizobiales > Xanthobacteraceae > Pseudolabrys. Next base: position 288,326 of record CAWHKU010000003.1, read on the forward strand.
CGACAATTTGACGGCCGAACGCCCAATTTCGTCACCCATCTCGAATGCGCGATGACCGGAGAACATTACCCGGCCGATCAAATCCACAATCTGTCGCGCGCCGGGAAACCACTCCTGGTGCGTTACGATCTGGCCGGCGTGGCGAAGGCGCTGAGCAAGGAAATGCTGGCGCAACGCCCGCCGGACCTGTGGCGCTATCGCGAATTGCTGCCGGTGCGCGAGGCCGCCGACATCGTCAGTCTTGGCGAGACGATGACGCCGATCGTGCGGATGCCGCGCTTGTCGGCAAAACTCGGCGGCGGCGAGATTCTGGTCAAGGACGAAGGCCGCTTGCCGACCGGGTCGTTCAAGGCGCGCGGCCTGGTGATGGCGGTGTCGATGGCGAAGGCGCTCGGCATCACGCACATGGCGATGCCGACCAACGGCAATGCCGGCGCGGCGCTCGCGGCCTATGCGACGAGAGCCGGCATCAAGGCGACGATCTTCTGTCCCGAGGATACGCCGGAGGTGAATGTCAGCGAGATCGCGCTGCAAGGCGCAGCGGTTTATCGCGTCAACGGCTTGATCGACGATTGCGGCAAGATCGTCGGCGAAGGCAAAGCCAAAGCTCGGCTGGTTCGATACCTCGACCTTGAAAGAGCCGTACCGGATCGAAGGCAAGAAGACGATGGGTCTGGAACTGGCCGAACAACTCGGCTGGCAGGTGCCGGACGCGATCTTCTATCCGACCGGCGGCGGCACCGGGCTGATCGGCATGTGGAAGGCGTTCGCCGAACTGGAGGCGATCGGCTTCATCGGCAGCAAGCGCCCGCGCATGATCGCGGTGCAGGCGTCAGGCTGCGCGCCGATGGTCAAGGCGTTTGAAGCGGGCGAGGAACACGCGCCGCGTTGGGAGAACGCGCATACCATCGCGTCCGGCATCCGCGTGCCGCAGGCGGTCGGCGATTTTCTCATTCTGCGCGCGGTGCGCGAGAGCGGCGGCTTCGCTATTGCGGTCGATGACGATGCTATCACAGCGGCGCTCGACGAGATGGCGCGCGAGGAAGGTTTCCTGCAATGTCCGGAAGGGCGCCGCGACTTACGCCGCCTATAAGCAGAGCCTCGCCGACGGCCGGGTTTCGCGGACCGATCGGGTTGTGCTGTTCAATTGCGCCAGCGGCTTGAAATATCCGCTGCCGAAAATCGAACGCAAGCTCGACCGGCATCAGCCGATCGACTACGCGGCGCTATAGCCCGGCTTCCAGCTTGGCATAAAGCGGATTGTCGCGCGAGAACACGTAATCCAGATCGGCGACCGCCACCGCCTCCGCGCCATGATCGCGCAGGAAGCTGGTCAGCGCATAGACCTGCGCCGGCGGGCAGTGCAGCGTCAGCATGCCGGACGAGGTCGGCCCGCCGAACGGCGTCTCGACGCCGAATTTCGCCTTGGCGCTATCGACCAGCTTGTCATCGCAAGCGGCAAAGCGCGCGCGCACTTCGCGAAAGGCGCGTGGCCCGCGCTTGGGCGGCGATGCGGTCGAGAATGACGCGCGCGGTCTCGCGCGTGCTCGCGTCCCAGGCGGCGGTGCGCGCCGCCACCAGGTTGGCCTGCGACTGCAGGATGATGCCGTCGTCGACGATCTTCAGCCCGTTGGCGACCAAGCGTCGCGCCGGTGGTGGTGATGTCGACGATCAGTTCGGCGGTGCCGGCGGCCGGCGCGCCTTCGGTCGCGCCGGCGCTCTCGACGATGCGATAGTCGATGACGCCGTGCGCGGCAAAGAACTCGCGCGTCAGATTGATGTATTTGGTCGCCACCCGCATCCGGCGGCCGTGGGTGTGGCGGAAGGCGGTGGCGACGTCGTCGATGTCGGCCATGGTGCGCACGTCGATCCAGGCTTGCGGCACCGCCACCACGACGGTGGCCAAGCCGAAGCCGAGCGCTTCGATCAGCACCACGCGGCTGTCGGCATCCGGCATCTGTTCGCGCACCAGGTCTTCGCCGGTGACGCCGAGATGGACGGAGCCGGCGGCGAGATGCGCGGTGATTTCGGAGGCCGACAGATAAGCGACTTCGATGCCGTCGAGGCCGACGACGGTGCCGCGATAATCGCGCGCGCCGCGCGGCTTGACCAGTTGCAGACCGGAGCGCGCGAAAAAGGCTTCGGCGTTTTCCTGCAGGCGGCCTTTGGCCGGGACCGCGAGAACCAGAGGCGAACTCATGACGCGGCTCCGTAGGTTGCCAGCCGTTCGATCCAGACCGCCAGGCCAATCGCCGCGATCGGCTCGGGCGCGCCGAGCCGCGTCAGCAGGCCGTCATAGCGTCCGCCCGCGACCAGCGGATCGCCGGTGCGCGACGGATCGGTCAGTTCGAACACGAAGCCGGTGTAGTAATCGAAGCCGCGGCCGAAGGCGGTCGAGAACGACACGCGCTTGGGATCGATGTCGCGCGCGGCGAGAAAACCGTTGCGGCTTTCGAACAGATCGAGCGCCGGCGCCATCGTCTCGGCCATGTTGGCGTCGGCGGCGAGCGTGCGCAGTTCGGCGGCGGATTCATCGGGGTCGCCGCCGATGGCGAGAAAGCGTTCGATCAGCCCGCGCACGTCGCTCGGCAATTTGGTCGAGGCGCCGAGCGCCGACTGCTCAAGAAAGCGATCGGCGATTTCAGCGACCGAGCGGCCGCCGACGGCGTTGATGCCGGCAATCGACAACAGGTCGGTGACCAGCGCATGCGCGCCTTTCGGGTCGGAGCCGGCCAAGGCCGCCAGCACGCCCTGATATTCCGGCCGCGCATTGGTGCCGCCGAGCACCAGCCGGTCGAGGTCCTGCGCCAGATTGGTCTTGCGGTTGAAATCCTTCACCAGCCGCCGCTTCCAGGCCGGCGCCAGATCGAGACCGGCGACCAGGGCTGCAAACAGAGCGACGTCGCCGGTGCGGATGTCGGGCTTGGCCAGGCCGTAGCCGGCGGTCGCCTCCAGGCCGAGCGCCAGCATTTCGGCGTCGGCGGCGGCGCGGTCGGCGCGGCCGAAACTTTCGATGCCGGCCTGAATGAATTCGGCGTTGCCGTCGCTGCGGTGCCGGAAGACCGGACCGAGATAGCAAAAGCCGGCGGCCTGACCGGCCTGCGGCGAGGCCAGATAATCGCGCGACACCGGAATGGTCAGGTCGGGCCGCAGGCAGAATTCGGCGCCGCCGGGCGCGGTCGTCAGAAACATCCGCTTGCGGATGTCCTCGCCGGACAGATCCAGGAACGGCTCGGCCGGCTGCAGGATGGCCGGGGCGACGCGGGCATAGCCGGCGCCTTCATAGGAGGCGACCAGCGCCTCCGCCCGGGCGTCCGGCTGCCGATCCTGCCTGGTCAATTTTGCGTCCATATCCGTCCCAAACCCGTCTTTTCCCAGCGTCTCAGGCGGGGCTTTAGCACGTCAGGTTTAAGGTTTCGACGCCCAATGCCACCCTGGCTTAGCCCGGCGAGGCGGCAAATCGTCAGCACCGTTAATGCTTTCCGGACAATCGGTCGGCAGACGTTAAGTGTATTGCACCGCAAGATAAATTCGCCCGGCTGGAGGCGTTGGCGGGTAACAAAATTTCAACGGAACCGGCGTTAACTGGGCCTGATCAGGAGTGCGGTGATGAGCGATTCCAATTCCCGCGAGCTGGTGGACGCTTTTTACGCGGCCTATGCGAGCCAGGATGCCGAGAAACTCTCGGCGGTACTGCACGACGACGTCGAATGGGTCATCAGTGGTCCGGTCGACGTTTTGGCCTTCTGCGGCCGCTATCGTGGCAAAGCGGCCGTAATCGATCTGGCCAGCCGGGTGGTTCCGAGCCTGTACCGGGTCGTCGACCTTACCCGTGAATCTCTCGTGGTCGACGGTGACCGGGCGGCAACGCTCAATCGTATGTTGGGCCGCCGCTGCGACGATGGCCGGATGATCAGCTACCGGCTGGCGCACTTCCTGCGTTTTCGCGATGGCAAGGTGATTGAGAATATCTCGCTGATCGACAGCTTCGACGCCGCCGAGCAGATGCTCGGTCACCGGCTCGACGTCGGTGACGAGCACGGCGCCGATCTGATCGATTTGCCGATCATCAGCGATGCCGGGGGCATGGTCGCGGTCTGAGCGCGCCAGGCTGGTAATAAAGTCTCAATACAACCGGCGTTGACTGGGCATGGTCAGGAGTACGCCAATGAGCGATTCCCATATTCGCGAGCTGATGGAAGCCTTCAGCGTCGCGTATGCCAGCTGCGAACCGGGCCGCATCGAGCCGTTTCTGCACGACGACGTGGTATGGACCATTAGCGGGCCGATCGATGCCATCGGTTTCTGCGGGACCCATCGCGGCAGGGCGGCCGTGATCGATCTGGCCACGCGGGTGCTGCCGAGCTTTTTCCGCGACGTGGTCTTGAACGGGGAATCGATCGTGGTGGACGGGGACCGGGTCGCCATTCTCAATCGGTTGACGGCACGCGGACGCGCGGACGGCCGGCCGATTACCTACCGGCTGGCGCAGTTCATTCGCATCCGTGACGACAAGATCATCGAATACCGGTCCTTGCTCGACAGCTTCGACGCGGCCGAGCAGGTGCTCGGCCATCCGCTCGACGTCGGTGACGAGCACGGCGCCGATCTGATCGATTTGCCGAGCATCAGCGATGCCGGGGGCATGGTCGCGGTTTGAGCGCGCCAGGCTGGTAATAAAGTCTCAATACAACCGGCGTTGACTGGGCATGGTCAGGAGTACGCCAATGAGCGATTCCCATATTCGCGAGCTGATGGAAGCCTTCTGCCTAGCCTATGCCAGCGGCGAATCCGGGCGGATCGAGTCATTCCTGCACGACGACGTGGTGTGGACCATCAGCGGGCCGATCGACGTCATCAGTTACTGCGGCACCCATCGCGGCAAGGCGGCCGTGGTCGATCTGACCAAGCGGGTGCTGCCGAGCCTGTTCAGCGGCTTCGTCTTGAATCGGGAATCAATGGTGGTGGAGGGCGACCGGGTCGCCATCCTCAATCGGTTTACGGCCCGTCGCCGCACCGATGACCGGCCTATTAGCTACCGGCTGGCGCAATTCATTCGCATCCGTGACAACAAGATCATCGAATACCTGTCATTGCTAGATAGCTTCGACGCGGCCGAGCAGATGCTCGGCCATCCGCTCGATGTCGGTGACGAGCACGGCGCCGATCCGGCCGATTTGCCGATCATCAGCGATGCCGGCGGCCTGGTCGCGATCTGACCGGCCGGCGATATTCCACCGGCGCCGGTTGTGGTATCATTCGTCAGCGTTTCGCGATGGAGGATCTGCCATGAGCCGCCGTCTTGCCGGATTTGCTATTCCCTTTGTTATGACAATGACCGTCGCTGTCGTAAGCGCGATACCGCCCGCGGCCGCGCTCGATTTGCCGGCGCGCAAAGCCGGCCTGTGGGAACTCAGGATGGAATTCGCCGGCCGCAATCTGCCGGCGCAGGTCATGCGGCAATGCACCGACGCTGCTACCGACAAGATGATGAACCTGAATTTCGGCGGTTCGAACGAGAAAGCCTGTTCGAAGAATGACGTGAGCATGAACGGCGGCGCCATCACCGTCGATTCGGTTTGCAAGTTCGGCGACGCGACCACCACCTCGCACGCGGTCGTCAGCGGCAGTTTCGACAGCGCCTATAAAGTCGACGTCACGTCGACGCGCTCAGGCGGCCGTCCGCTGCCGGGTGTGGCGCCGGGCGCTGCCAGCCACATGACGATTGCCGGTAAATGGCTCGGGCCGTGCGCGGCCGGTCAAAAGCCCGGCGACGTCATCATGGCCAACGGCATGAAAATGAACGTGCTCGACCTACAGCGCCTGTCAGGTCGGCCACAGCGTTAGGTCTCTAACAGCAGCGGCCGTTCTGTAACCTTCTGGCTATTGGTTTTGCGCCTGTTGGCTCTGGTCTAGCGGGTCTTGCGCTTCATCCGGATCCGGCCGCGGCACGGTGTATTGCGTTTGCACTTGATACTGGCTCTGCGCCACCGGCTGGCTGCGGCTCTCGGCCTGTTCCGGCTTGTCGCTTGGCGCCGCGTCCGGCGCTGTGTTGGGTGCCGGGAGATCGGGCGTGGCGGCGTTTGCCGCGGCGAGGTTTTGCGTGACCGGCGCTTGCGCGTCCATTTCCTGTTGTTCCGGGTTGCGCGCGCTGACCGTGACCTCGACCGTCATGCCGAGAAAATCCGACGGCTTGGCGGTGAACGAACCGGAGATCGGCAACGCCTGCGACGGGTCGCGCGTCACCGCGACGCGAATGAGATTGACGCCGGCAATGATGCCGTTGGTCGGATCGTATTCGACCCAGCCGGCGCCGGGCAGATAGACATCGGCCCAGGCGTGGGTCGCGCCGGCGCCTTGCATGGCTTCGCCGCCGTCGAGCGCCGGGTCGTACAGATAGCCGGTGATGAAGCGGGCGCCGAAGCCGAGGCTGCGCACCGCCTCCATGAACAGCAGCGCATAGTCGCGGCAGGTGCCGGTTCGCTTTTCCAGCGTCTCGGTCGGCGACTGCGTGCCTTCCTCGTAGCGGACATTGTAGGTGAAGTCGGTCGTGAACGCGGCGTTGAGCGAGCGCAACAGCTCGAGCGTCGGCATCGGGCTTTCGGTCACGAACCCTTTCGCCCATTTATCGACGATGCCGTGCGGGTCGGGATAATGGCGGTCGAGCAGGCGGCCGAGGTCGCTGCGGTCGCTGGCCGAATAGACGAACGGATAGTTCTGCGCCGACTCGATCGATGGCAAAGCGCGGCCGCACAACGGCGTAGCGTTCCAGATGCAAGGTCGAGTCGATCAGAAGTTCGGTGCCGCCCTGCGCGAATTCGACCTGCGCGATCGAATTGCCGAACACGTCATGCGACCAGTGGATCTCGCCCGGCGGCGACAAAGTCAGTTCGGCGTCGACCAGCCGCATGTCGTGGCTGTCACGCGGCCGCAGCATCAGCCGATGCACCCCGAAGGTCGCGGGCTGGGCGTAGCGATAGCGGGTCGCGTGGCGAACCGTCAGGTATTTCATGCGACGCGACCGGTTGTGGCGGGTGGACGACGAGTCTTGAGGCTGGCGTTTGATTTAGCAAGGGCACAGCAGCAAGCGCACGGCAAGTAGCCGCCTGGTGCGGCTTGCCTAGAGATACCTAATCAGCCATCGGCGGCTAAACAAGCCGCCTCAACCGCCGCTTCGTGCGCAAATGCGCTCCGTTCCCCGCCAAAACGCTTTATGACGCGGAATTGGTCTCGGACGGCGCTTGATCGGCGCCCCGGACGGCGGGCTTGGCCTTGGCTTCGGGCGCATCCGGCTCCGGCGCGGTGTCGGCCGGTGCCGGTCGCGCCGGCTTGTGGCCGCGGCCGGTCTGGCGCTGCATGGTCTGCGATACTGGATAGGGCCAGCGGTCTTCCATCGGCGTCCCCCTTGTTCTGCTTGTTGGGTCGCAAAGGAAAAACGCGCGGCGGGCGCGTTGGTTCCGATGTCCAACTGACAGATGTCAGGGAAATACAGCCTGGATGTGACGATGCCGTAAACGATCAGAGATCAAGCTGAGCCCGTGGCGCGTCAAAAGCGCGCGCACCGCCTCGACCAGCCCGTCCTCGGGTACCGCGAATTGCGCTTCGGCCTGTTTTTTCAGGTAGTCGTCGCGCTCGCTCGTCCTGGCCGGCAATTTCGGCGCCGAGGATCAGGTCCTTGATGGTGACTTCGTTGCGCGCTTTTTCGTCCGAGCCCTGCATGATGACGCAAGGCGAGGCGCGGCGGTCGGCGTATTTGAGCTGGTTGCCCATGTTCTTCGGGTTGCCGAGATAAAGTTCGGCGCGGATGCCGGCCGCGCGCAAGGCTCGACACCATGCGCTGATAATCGGCGACGCGGTCGCGGTCGAACACGGTGACGACGACGGGGCCGGGGGCCTGTTTGTCGGCGAGCTTGCCGAGCGCGGTGAGTGCGGCTTGCAGCCGCGAGACGCCGATCGAGAAGCCGGTCGCCGGCACCGGCTGACCCATGAAGCGCGACACCAGTCCGTCATAGCGCCCGCCGCCGCCGACCGAGCCGAAGCGGATCGGCCGGCCTTTGTCGTCGTTCGATCTCGAAGGTGAGTTCCACTTCGTAGACCGGGCCGGTGTAATATTCGAGACCGCGGACGACGGAGGGGTCGATGCGGATGCGGTCGTGCCGTAGCCTGACGGCGCAACCAGATTAGCGAATCTCATCGAGTTCGGCAACTCCATGCTCGATCAAGATCTCGGCATTGTGCAATCGAGCGTCAGCTTGCATATTCGACAAGCGGTGCAATCGTTCCTCGCTCACGTCGATTTCGAGTTCGACATTGCCAATACAACTTCGATCTGACGATCGCTTCGAGACCGGCGCCTTTTGTAAAGTCGCCGCTCTCGTCTTTGCGTCCTTCGCCAAGCAGATTGCGTCACGCCGTCGATGCCGAGTCGGTCAAATTTATCGATCGCGCGCAGCACGGTGAGCCGCTTACCGGCGTTCTCGTCGCCGCCAATGTCCGATGGCTTCCATCACGCCATCCAGCACCTTCCGGTTATTCACCTTCACCACATAGTCGCCGCGCTTGATGCCGAGCGCTTCCATGGTGTCGGCGGCCAGCATGCACATCTCGGCATCGGCGGCCATTGACGCCGAACCGACCGTGTCGGCGTCGAACTGCATGAACTGGCGGAAGCGGCCGGGGCCGGGCTTCTCGTTGCGGTAGACGTAGCCGTTACGATAGCTGCGATAGGGCAGCACCAGCCGGTCGGTGCCGTAGTTCTCCGCGACGTGGCGCGCCAGCGGCGCGGTCAGGTCGTAGCGCAAGCTGACCCATTGCTCGTCGTCGTCCAGGAACGAGAACACGCCTTCGTTCGGGCGGTCCTGATCGGGCAGGAATTTGCCGAGCGCGTCGGTGTACTCAAAAGCCGGGGTCTCGATCGGGTCGAAGCCGTAGCGCTCGAACTGGAGGCGGATGGTCTCGACCATCGCGCGGGTGGCGGCGATCTCGGCCGGGCCCCGGTCGGCCAGCCCGCGCGGCAGGCGGGCTTTCAGTTTCTGGGCTTTTTTGTTGGGTTTATCGGCCATCGTCGCTCGCGGATTCGGCGGTTGCGGGTGTGGCCGGTTGGTAGCAGCGGTGGCGGCAGGCGGCAAGCAGGGCAGGCGCGCGGGCCCCGCGCTCAATCCCGAGGGACGGGACCGCGGATCATCCCTTGAGGCCCAACGCCATCCAGACCAGATCCAGCGCGAAGCTGGCGGCAACGGCGATGACGACGGTGACGAGCACCAGCCAGCCGTTGCCGCGCAGCGTGCCGGCGACGTGACGCCGCAGTTCGGTCAAACGCGCGGTGGCCTGGCTTTGCGGTCTTTTGCGCCGGAACAGCGGCACATAATGGCCGCGCGGCAGTTCGATGACGACCGGATCGCCGGCGCCGCCATTGGCGTAATAGTGGTCCAGCGCGCGCCGCAGCCGGCCGGCCTCGACGCGCACGATCGGATCGTTCTGCGGATCGAAACTTTCGTCGCGCCCGAGCGCGTCGGCGGCGATGTTGTAAGCCTTGATGCGGTCGGCGCGGCCGGCCAGCGTTTCGTCGACGACGAAGGTCAGGAAATTGGCAAGCTGCGCCGATTTTTTCAGGCCGGGACTGGCGACAATGCGGCCGACGGCCGCGCGGATGGCCGCTTCATCGGGACGGACGCTGAAGTCGCTATGAATGCCATGCATGGTGCCAAGGCCGCCTGCTGAGAACATCCGATCGCGACGCATGTTACAATCAGTGCGTTCGGAAGATCTTACGGTTAAACGCCAAAGTGTCCGCAACTCACAAATCTGTAACACTCAATCCGTGGTTGTTCTGGTCAAAATTGGACACAGACCGCCTGCGTAAATTTCTACCCTCGATTATGTGAATCGCCGTCGTTGAGGACCACGTTCAACAGCGAGCTGTGGACTTCGATGTGGCCGTTGTAATCGATGAACCCCATGCGGCGGAATTTGTTCATGAAGAAGCTGACGCGCGAGCGCGTGGTGCCGATCATCTCGGCCAGGGTTTCCTGACTGATGTTGGCGATCAGCGGTTCCGGTTTGCCTTCCTTGCCGAAGTTCGCCAGCAGCAGCAGCGTGCGGGCCAGACGCTTTTCGCTCGAATTGAACAATTGATCGACCAGGTCTTCCTCGACGCGGCTATTCCGGTGCAGCAGGTGGGCAATGAACATTTCGGAGAATTTCGGTTCCTGATGCAGCGCCGCCACCATCGCCGATTTCTCGATCCGCATGATCGAACTGTCGGTCAGGGCGGTCACGGACGCCATCCGCTGCTTTTGGCCGTTGAGGCAGCCTTCGCCGAAAAAATCGCCCGGGTCGTGGATCGCCAGCACCGCTTCTTTGCCGGTGGTGTTGGTGACGGTGACTTTGACCTTGCCGTCTTGCACGAAGTAGATCGCGTCGGCGTTGTCGCCTTGCGCGTAGATCGGCGATCCGGCCGGCATCTTCAGGTTCGTTCGTCCGGCCCCGACTTTGGCGAGAAAAGCATCGGGGTCGAACGCGCCGTTCAATTCTTTTTTTGTCATTCGTTTGCGTCCTTGTTCAAGCGCCGTCTTGAGATGCGGCGCTGACGGCTCCGTCTCGATGCGCCAGTCCCGATGCTCGCTGCCAAATGGCAGAGGTAGCGGCGGGGTGGCTCCCGCGGGCGGATGTTGGCCGCCGGCTCATGGCGGCGGCCGATCAATGTCAATTGCTCGGGCCCCGATTGATCGCGCGGGACGAGGTGTCCTGATCCGGCTCGCTAGAATATGAAATTCGGGTTGTGTAACGTATGTAACATTGTACCCAGCCCGAAATCGTCGGTTCTCGGTTAAGACAGGATGATTTCAAGCCGGCCCGGTTCGTTGCTAGTGCGGTGGATTTGAAGTTCGTCAGATCATTTGCAGCGAGTCCGCGAACGAACTTCAAATCCAAAACCGCACTAGAATCATAAAGTTGCTAGTGTCCTTTCGAATCCGAAGTTCGTATTGAGCAAGCTGAATAATTTGACGAACTTCGGATTCTGGACACTAGTGTGCCGGCGACCGATTATGCCGGCACCTGCCGGCGACGAATGGAGTGCCCGCCCTCACGGCGGTGTTTGGAGAAGACCATGTCCTTGAGCCCCGAAAAATCGTCCACCAGCGTCCCGAACGACCTCGAACCGTTCTGGATGCCGTTTACCGCCAATCGCGCCTTCAAGGCGCGGCCGCGCCTGATCGCCGGCGCCAAGGACATGCATTACGTCACCCCGGACGGCCGCCAGATCATCGACGCCTCCGCCGGCCTGTGGTGCACCAACGCCGGCCATAACCGCGACAGCATCGTCGCCGCGATCCAGAAGCAGGCGGCCGAACTCGACTTCTCGCCGACCTTCCAATTCGGCCATCCCAAGGCCTTCGAACTGGCCAGCCGCATCGCCGCGCTGGCGCCCGGCGATCTCGATCACGTGTTCTTCTGCAACTCGGGCTCGGAGGCGGCCGACACCGCGCTCAAGATCGCGCTCGCCTATCACAACGTCCGCGGCAACGCCTCGCGCGTGCGCATGATCGGCCGCGAGCGCGGCTATCACGGCGTCGGCTTCGGCGGCACCGCGGTCGGCGGCATGGTCGCCAACCGCAAGCAGTTCGGCTCGCTGCTGGCGGGCGTCGATCATCTGCCGGCGACCTATAACCGCGCCGAGCAGGCGTTCTCGGTCGGCGAGCCGGAGTGGGGCGCGCATCTGGCCGACGAACTCGAACGTCTGGTGGCGCTGCACGACGCCTCGACCATCGCCGCGGTGATCGTCGAGCCGGTGGCGGGATCGACCGCCGTGCTGCCGCCGCCGCAGGGTTATCTCAAGCGCCTGCGCGAGATCTGCGACAAGCACGGCATCCTGCTGATCTTCGACGAGGTCATCACCGGCTATGGCCGTCTCGGCCACGCCTTTGCCGCCGAACGCTACGGCGTCGTGCCGGACATGATTACCTTTGCCAAGGGCATCACCTCGGGCTCGGTGCCGATGGGCGGCGTGGTCGCGCGCAAGGGCATCTACGACGCCTTCATGAAAGGCCCCGAGCACGTCATCGAGCTGTTCCACGGCTACACCTACTCGGCGCATCCGCTGGCTTGCGCCGCCGGTCTGGCCGCGCTCGATCTTTATCGCGACGAGGATCTGTTCGCGCGCGCCAAGAAGATGGAGCCGGTCTGGGCGCAGGCGGCGATGGGCTTGAAAGGCCTGCCGGGCGTGCTCGATATCCGCACCGTCGGCTTGATGGCGGGCATCGATTTCGCCGGCGAACCGGGCGCGCCCGGCAAGCGCGGCATGGAGGCGCTGGCGACCGGCTTCCATGACCACAACATCATGTTCCGCACCGCCGGCGACGCCATCGCCATGAGCCCGCCGCTGATCGTGACCGAAAGCCAGATCGGCGAGATCTTCGACAAGGTCGCGAAGATTATTAAGCAGGTGGCGGCGTAAGCGGCGCTGGCGTCGTCGATTCGAACCTGTCGTCACCGGGCTTGTCCCGGGAGAGGGCTGGGGTTTGGAGGCCCGACTTCGTAGGCAGTACACTGCGCCGAAGCCTGGCAAGCCCGACTTCGTGATAGCCTCGACTAAAGATGACACGCCGAAGTGCCCGATTTATCGGGACTGCCGGGATAAGCTCCATTGGATAATGGACATTTCGGAGTTCGGTCCGAGAACAATGCCTGCGGCGAGCTTGTCAGAAAGCAAATGAATTTCTGCGCCGATGTTAGGCGAGCGGTAATTGGCGGCAGATGAGCGCTTCGACGAATTGTCAATGAGATCGGCCTCGTTGGTGCTCCAGCCGGAATCAAGACCGGTGCCCTGTTCTTGAATGCCACGAGTTTGGAACAGCCACGAATGACAGAAGCGAAGCTCCTAATTCATAAGTTCGATCCGATGAGATGTCGCGATCGGCTGTCGGATCGCTTACACAAGTGAACGGACCATGCCGACGAAATGCGAGACGATGATGTTGCCGAGTCATCGCTGGCGTAAATTACGGCAGACAATTGATCGAGCCCAACGGTGGCCTATCTGCCGCAACTCAGCAAATCCTCGCAGTTGCACCGAGCAGAACGTGTCGGCATTCATCTTATGGTTGGCGTCAGCCGTGCCAGCGCAACGAGATCGATGTTCGCTATATATTCGATACCTGAGCCCGCGTATGTGCCGCGTCTGTCCGCTTCTAGAACGCAGCTGCGATACAGCATCTCGGGCGACCGGATTCGAGATACCTTGTCGGCAGAAGTCGAGCCGCAGCAGCCGAACGCTCTTCCGTTCCGAGACATTGTCAGTGAACTAATTGAACTCGACATTCTAGCAACGGCGAGCATAACACTGCGTTCTTCGCCACGGCCAATCACTCTTCGCTGCTATCGCCTGAGCGGCATATTCCGCGCCAAGCCGTTGACGACGTTCGGCCTGATCTGTTGGCACTGCTGCAGGCGGCATCTCGGCCTTGCGTCGCACCGAAATCAATGATAGGCGACTCAAAGTCAGCACATGATCAGCTCGTATGACCCAGTCCATTGAAACGTCGGCTCCGAGTCGGCACTAACGACTATATCCCGGCTACGATTCGGTAGCCTTTTAATTCTGCTGCGGCCGCCACGATGCCGCTGAGTCGGCCTGGATTTGTAAAGTGCGATATTCGTCAATTATTTTCCTAGGACTATTGACCCATCTCCATTTCTGGACTATAGTCCTTCTATTCCCGCTTGAACGAGGGCGCTTTCATGAGGCGTCGTGACGGTGGAGCGGGATGCGATGCCCGCGGGCTGAGGGATTACGCACCCTCAGCGCTCGGGCGGCGCCGGGGCTCCGCCCGGCGGACACTATGATCTCCCGCCAGGAGCTGGCTGATAGCGTGGGGGAAACCCCTGGCTAGAAGCGCGGCCCGGACGCCGGCAAAGACATCGCGGTGGCGCGCCAGGCGGCGCCGCACCTTGCCGCATTCGGTTTACGCAGACGGCGTAAACTTGTCTGCGATGAAGGTGCGCCAAAGACTAAAGGTTGCGCCGCGTGGCGCGCCATCCCCTCGTGTTTGAGGGGGCAAGAAAGAACAAGCAAAGACAGGCCTTGCCCGGGCCTCGACAAACAACAGGGGCGATCCCGCATGTTCAAAAAAGAATGGGCTGTTTGAAAATTTAAATCGGCGTCATCTGTAGGGTGGGCAAAGGCGCGGCTTGGCCGCCGAAGCGCATGAGCGCGAAGGCGGACACGCGCCGTGCCCACCACGATCGGCATCCGGACATTTTGAGTCAGACGGTGGGCTCGCTTCGCTTAGCCCACCCTACAAGAGCGGTGGCGGCTTCCTGCCAATCAGCGCGATGCGTAACTCGGCTTCGGCAACAAAATCGCCCAGCCGACTTCAACCTGACCGGGGCCGCGCCGGTAATTCAGTTTGAACGGCGGCTGCACCGCGGCCTCGCCGACGAGATTGCGATACTGGATCGGAATCGCGTGGCGGTCGCCGTCGGTCCACACCACCACGGCGCCGCGCGCGCGCAAATCCTTGAGGTCGATCCAGGGCGCGCGCTCCGGCTCGCCGTCGATCAAGACGCGCGGATGACTCGGCGCATAGTGCGAGATGTTGCCGCCGTCCCACATGCTGCCGACGACATAAACCGGCGGGTGGCCGGTGATGGCGCGATAGCGCTGCGAGATCGTGGTCGCGAGACTTTGGCCGGGAAAGAACACCGCGCGATAGCGGTGGTCGAAGCGCGGCAGCACGTCGTAATTGACGTAGAATGCGGTCGCCAGACAGACGAACACGATCGCCCAGGTCAACAAGATGCGGCCGAGCCGTCCCGGCTCGAACGCGCGCCGCGCCACCAGCACCAGCCACAGGCCGGTGAACAGCCACAGCGGATAGCCCCACATCGCGACCGCGCCGCGTCCGGTGACGAGACCGAGCGCCAGCACGGCGGCGAACGGTCCGAAGGCGAGCCAGGTGACGATGCGCCGGTCGTAGGCGTCGGCCTGCGACGCCACCACCGGTTCGCTGGCGGTGCGGCGCGGAATGAACAAGGGTGCTGCGATCAGCAGCGACGGAATCAGAGAAGAACAATTGGCTGATGGCGAATTCGAAGCGGATGCCAGAGGTGGTCGTACCAGCCGCGCGACAACACGGCGCGGTGCTCGGCATAGGCAAAGGGCAGGAAATCGTTTTGCACCAGCCAGATCAGATGCGGCGCGGTGATCGCGAGCGCGATCGCCGCGGCGACATAGGGGCCGGGCGTCTTGAGGCATTGGCGCGCTTCGGCGTCGACCAGCGCGAACACGATCATCGGCGCCACCAGCACGACGACGAAATATTTCGCCCACAGCGAAATCCCGATCGCCAGGCCGAGCAGGATCCAGTGACCGAGCCAGCCGCCGCGCAGCGCGCGGTGCAGGGCGAAGCCGGCCAGCGCCCAGAACGGCAGTTGGACGACGTCGTGGTTGAATTTGGCGGCGGTGTAATTGAGGTAGTGCAGGCCGTCGACGATCAGCACCGCGACCAGGGCGCCGAGCGCGCCGGTCAGCGGCTTGGCGGTCCGGTAGACCAGCGCCAGCGCCGACACCACGGCCAGTTGCGCCAGCAGGTAGTAGGCATAGTCGTGGCCGGCGATCCGGTAGGCGATATCCACAAGCCACCACGGCAGCGGCGGCAGCTTGTCGTAGCCGAGCTGCCACTCGCGGCCGTACATCAGCGCCTCGATCAGATCGAGCGGCAAATTGGGGTAGAGCAGGGTCGGCAGGACGGTCCAGACCACGGCATGCAGGGCCAAAATGGCCGCAAAAGCCCGCCCCGGCGAGGCGGTGACGGCGGCCAAAAACGATGAAAGACGGGAGGCGGTCATTAATTCAGGCTCGGGATGTGGCGGGATTGGAACCAGGACGGCCGGTAACGGCGCTTGAGGCTCGTGTGAGGGGCGGGTGCGGCGTCGTTACCATATCAGGAATTCCCGGTTGCGCGGGCGCATCGCCTCATGGACATTGCTTGCGGGGCGCGCGAATCACTTGTGGCTGGCTAAATCTCGCGGGTCCAGACCTCCCAGGATTGGTTTAATGCTTCGTTTCGGCGCCATTTTCATCGCGGTCTGCATGGTGCTCATCGCCGGCTCCGTCGGCGCGGTGCTCTATCTCGGCTTCCGGATCGATCCGCGCAGCGCCGGCCTGTTGGCTTTGGCCTTGCTGGTGGGCATGGCGCTCTACAATACCATCAGCACCCGGCTGCGCGACCGCAGCGCGGTCGGCGATCAGATCGCCGATCTGTCGCGCGGCACCGCCGACCTGTCGCGCCAGATGGCCGAAATGTCGCGCCGGATCGCCGCCGTCGAAGCCCGGGTCGAGACCACCGCCAACCGCGCGCGCGGGGCGGTCGATCCGCTGGCCGCCGAGATCGGCGAATTGGGCGGGCTGGTGCGCCAATTGGCTGAGACGGTCGCCGGTCACGAACGAATTTTCCGCAATAACGGCGCGATGCCGCCGCGCGGCGGCGCCACCGCGCCGGTGCAGAACGCCGAGCCTCCGGTCGCTGTGGCTGCCGAGCCGCCCGCCCCGGCCCCCGCCGACGTTCCGCTGACGCTGACCGAAACCGATACCGTGACCGGCACCCAGCGTTTTCAGGGCCTGAGCCGCGAAGACATCGGCGCGCTGATCGCGCGCGCCGCCGACAGCAACCGCATCGATCTTTATCTGCAGCCGATCGTCACGCTGCCGCAGCGCAAGGTGCGCTTCTACGAGGCGCTGTCGCGGCTGCGCACCGAGGCCGGCGACATCATCCCGGCCGCCGACTTCATCGACATCGCCGAAAAAGTCGGGCTGATGCCGAAGATCGACAATCTTCTGGTGTTCCGCTGCGTCCAGGTGGTGCGCCGTCTGCAACTCAAGAGCCGTGACGTCGGCCTGTTCTGCAATCTCAGCGCCGGCGTCTTTGAACGACCCGATCTATTTCAAGCAATTGCTCGATTTCATGGAAGCCAATCGCGCGCTGGCCGGCTCGCTGACTTTCGAATTCACGCAAGCCGCCTATCGCGACTTTGGACCGATCGAATATGAAAGCATGGCGGCGCTGGCCCAGCGCGGCTTCCGCTTCTCGATGGATCACATCACCGACCTGAGCATGGAGCCGAAGGACCTGGCCGACCGTTCGTTCCGTTTCCTGAAAGTGCCGGCGACCTTGCTGCTCAACCGCGCCGCCAACGCGCAAAGCGACATCCACGCCGAGGATCTCGCCGACCTGTTGGCGCGCAACGGCATCGACATGATCGGCGAACGGATCGAAAGCGAAAACATGGTGGTCGATCTGCTCGATTACGATGTGCGCTTCGGTCAGGGGTTCTTGTTCTCGGCGCCGCGGCCGGTGCGCGCCGAAGCTTTGCAGGGCGGTGCCGCCACCACCGAGCCCAGCAAGCCGGCGAGGATGCCGACGCTGAGCGAATATCTCGCCTCAAGCACGCCCACTTTTTAGACTGGTCACAGCCTTTGACAAAAATGATCCCGCATTTTTCGGCGCTTGCGCCGAACTACGACGTGTTGCTGTGCGATGTCTGGGGCGTCGTGCATAACGGTGAAGTCTCGTTTCCGGCGGCCTGCGATGCGCTGGTGCAAGCGCGCGCCGCCGGCAAGACGGTGGTCTTCATCACCAATGCGCCGCGTCCGGGTGAGGCGGTGATGCGCCAGCTCGACGGCTTGCATGTGCCGCGCGCGACCTGCGACGACATTGTTTCGTCCGGCGACGTCACCCGCGGCGTGATCGAGAGCCGCAGGGGCCAGAGCCTGTGTCACCTCGGCCCCGAGCGCGACCATGGCATCTTTGCCGGACTCGACGTGACGTTCGCGCCGCTCGAAAGCGCCGATTATGTCGTCTGCTCCGGGCTCGAGGACGACGACAACCAGACGCCGGAGGATTTCCGCGAACGGCTTGAGATCATGCTCAAGCGCAAGCTGTTCATGGTGTGCGGCAATCCCGATCTGGTGGTCGAGCGCGGCGACCGGCTGGTCTATTGCGCCGGTTCGATCGCGGAACTCTACGGCAATATGGGCGGCGAGGTGCTCTACGCCGGCAAGCCCTATCGGCCGATTTACGAACTGGCCTTGCAAAAGGCGCAAGCCGTGTCCGGCCGCACGGCCGATCTCAAGCGTGTGCTGGCGATCGGCGACTCGATCCGCACCGATCTGAAAGGGGCTGCCGCCTTCGGCGTCGATTGTCTGTTCATGACGGCCGGCATTCACGCCGAGGAACTCGGCGGCCGCGGCGAACCCGACCCGGCGGTGCTGAAAACGATGTTTGACGCCGCCGGCCATGCGCCGGTGGCGGCAATGCCGCATTTGGCTTGGTAACTTCGCGTCAGGCCGCCGGCGCTGCGGCCTCGGCCGTATCCGGGAACACCGCCTCGATCTTGCTCTTGAGCGTCTGCGCGTTGAACGGCTTGACGATGTAATTCGAGACGCCGGCCTTCTGGGCGGCGATCACGTTCTCGGTCTTGGATTCGGCGGTGACCATGATGAAGGGGTCTTCGACAGGCCGGCATCGCCGCGCACCTGCTGCAACAGGTCGTAGCCGGTCATCGGCTCCATGTTCCAATCGGAAATGACCAGGCCATATTTGCGGGTCCGCATCTTGGCCAAGGCCGCCGAGCCGTCGGTCGCGTCGTCGATCTCGACGAAGCCGAGCTGCTTCAGCAGGTTGCGAATGATCCGGATCATCGTGTTGTAATCGTCCACGATCAAAACCGGCATCGTATGGTCGATAGCCATGGCGCATCGCCCAGCAAGGGCGCTCCTTAGAGATGTCAAACTGTACCGTCGGCGCTTGAATAACCGGTTAATTTGAAAGTTTGTTAACGGCGCGCTAACCATTTCCACTGGCAAAAAGGCGTAATTGCCTTAATGCCGTGCAAACGCCGCGATGCCTTGGCGATGAGCACGCTTGTTTTCCGGGAAATTCCGGTTAAATCCCACGTAACGTCGATGAATAAAGTGATCCCACCCACCAAACCGATCCCACCCACGCCGTTTTCCGTCGTTCGCGACGGCGATCCGTCCGCGCTCTACGGCGCGGTGGTGGCGATCGGCAATTTCGACGGCGTTCATCGCGGTCATCGCGCGGTGATCGGCACCGCGTTGTCGCGCGCCGCCGCGCTCGGCCGCAAGGCGGCGGCTTTGACCTTCACGCCGCATCCGCGCCAGTTTTTCCGGCCCGAGGTGCCGCTGTTCAACCTGTCGAGCGAGCGCAACAAGCTGCGGTTGCTGGCGGCGACCGGGCTCGATGGCGCCATCGTCATGCCGTTCAACGCCGAATTGGCCGCGACCTCGGCGCAGGATTTCATCGAGCGCATTCTGATCGGCCGCTTCGGCATTGGCGGGGCGGTCATCGGCTTCGATTTTCATTTCGGCCAGAAGCGCCAGGGCTCGCCGGAATATCTGGCCGAGCAGGGCCTGCGGCTCGGCTTTCCGGTCGATATCGTGCCGAAGCTCGAGGACGAGGGCCGGCCGGTGTCGTCGGGCGCGGTGCGCGCGGCGCTCGGTGACGGCAAGGTGGTCGAGGCGGCCGAACTGCTGGGCGCGCCGTGGTTCGTGTCGGGCGAGGTCATCCACGGCGAGAAGCGCGGCCGCGAGCTTGGTTTTCCGACCGCCAATATCCGGCTCGATCCGGCCTGTGGCCTCAAACACGGCATTTATGCGGTGCGCGCCGATATCGGCGGCAAGCGCCATGACGGCGTCGCCAGTTTCGGCGTGCGGCCGATGTTCGACCACGGCGCGCCGCTGCTGGAGGTGTTCCTGTTCGATTTCGACGGCGATCTCTATGGCCGGACCATCGATGTTGCCCTGATCGGCTGGGTCCGCCACGAGCAGAAATTTGGCTCGATCGACGACCTCAAGCGCCACATGATGGCCGACGTGGCGCAGGCGCGCGACGCGCTCAAGCGCGCCGGCAAGGCGTTCCCGGTGTTGGGGCCGGTTTAGGCGGCAAAAGACGGATTTTGCGGCCTTTCCGTCGCGGAATCGGCCTGCTACATAGCGCGCCATGAGCGAAGAGAAAATGAGCACACCCGAACGCGACTACTCCGAGACCCTGTTCCTGCCGCAGACCGATTTCCCGATGCGGGCCGGCCTGCCGCAAAAGGAACCCGAAATCCTCAAGCGCTGGGAGGAGAGCGATCTCTATGGCCAGCTGCGCGCGGCGTCCAAGGGCCGCGAGAAATTCGTGCTGCACGACGGCCCGCCTTACGCCAACGGCAACATCCATATCGGCCACGCGCTCAACAAGATCCTCAAGGACGTGGTGACGCGCTCGCAGCAGATGCTCGGCTACGATTCGAACTACGTGCCGGGCTGGGACTGCCACGGCCTGCCGATCGAATGGAAGATCGAGGAAGAGAACTACCGCTCCAAGAACAAGCAGAAGCCGAATTTCTCCGACCCGGCGGCGATGGTCGCGTTCCGGCAGGAATGCCGCGCCTATGCGCAGAAGTGGCTCGACGTGCAGCGCGAGGAATTCAAGCGCCTCGGCGTCGAAGGCGACTGGGATCATCCTTATACGACGATGAGCTTTCCGGCCGAGGCGCAGATCGCGCGCGAGCTGATGAAGTTCGCCGCCAACGGTCTGCTGTATCGCGGCTCGAAGCCGGTGATGTGGTCGGTGGTCGAAAAGACCGCGCTGGCGGAAGCCGAGATCGAGTACGAGGATTACACCAGCGATACGGTGTGGGTGAAGTTTCCGGTCAAGAATCCCGAGCGCCGAGCTTGCGAACGCCTCGGTCGTCATCTGGACGACGACGCCTTGGACGCTGCCGGGCAACCGCGCGATCTCGTTCTCGCCGAAAATCAAATATGCACTCTTCAAGGTCACCGATGCCGCGCCGGAGAACTGGGCGAAGTTTGGCGACCTCTTCATCTTGGCAGACAATCTCGCCGGTGACGTTTTCAAGCAGGCGAAGGTCACGGCCTACGACAAGATCGCCGACGTTTCCGCCGAGACGCTGGCCGGCATGGTCTGCCAGCATCCGCTTGCCGGCAAAGGCTATGACTTCGACGTGCCGCTGCTCGAAGGCGACCACGTCACCGACGACACCGGCACCGGCTTCGTCCACACCGCGCCCGGCCACGGCCGCGAGGACTTCGAAGTCTGGATGGACAACAAGGCCGCAGCTTGAAGCGCGCGGCATCAGTTCGGCCATTCCCTATACCGTCGATGAGAACGGCGCGCTGACCGCGCATGCCCCCGGCTTCGAGGGCAAGCGCGTCATCAACGACAAAGGCGAGAAGGGCGACGCCAACAACGCGGTGATCGCGGCGCTGGCGGAAGCCGGCAACATCATCGCGCGCGGCCGCCTCAAGCATCAATATCCGCATTCCTGGCGCTCGAAGAAGCCGATCATCTTCCGCAACACGCCGCAATGGTTCATCGCGATGGACAAGAGCATCTCCGGCTCGATGATGTCCGGTGGATCGAGTGCGGCGGCGATGACCGGCGTCGCGCCGAACGATCAGCGCACACTGCGCGAGCGCGCGCTCGATGCCATCGAAGTCACACGCTGGGTGCCGGCCGCCGGCGAGAACCGCATCACGGCATGATCAGGGCCGCCCGGACTGGGTGATCTCGCGCCAGCGCGCCTGGGGCGTGCCGATCGCGGTCTTCATCAAGGAGAACGCCGACGGCTCGGTCGAGATCCTGCAAGACCCGGAAGTCGAACTGCGCATCGTCGAGGCCTTTGAGAAAGAAGGCGCCGACGCCTGGTATGCGCCGGGCGCGCGCGAACGCTTCCTGGGGCCGAAGCTCGCCAACGATGACTGGAAAAAAGTCGACGACATCTGCGATGTCTGGTTCGACTCCGGCTCGACGCATGCTTTCGTGCTGGAAGACCCGGTGCATTTCCCGCAGCTTGCCGGCATCAAGCGCAAGGTCGACGGCGGCGAAGACACCGTGATGTATCTGGAAGGCTCCGACCAGCATCGCGGCTGGTTTCATTCCTCGCTGCTGGAAAGTTGCGGCACGCGCGGCCGTGCGCCGTTCGACGTCGTGCTGACGCACGGCTTCGTGCTCGACGAGCAGGGCCGCAAGATGTCGAAGTCGACCGGCAACGTCACCGCGCCGCAGGACGTCATCAAGCAGTCCGGCGCCGACATCCTGCGCATGTGGGTCTGCGCCTCCGACTATGCCGACGATCTGCGCATCGGCAAGGAGATCCTCAAGTCCACCGCCGACACCTATCGCAAGCTGCGCAACACCATGCGCTGGATGCTCGGCTCGCTGGCGCATTTCCACGAAGACGAGCGCGTCAAGCATGACGCGATGCCGGAGCTCGAGCGGCTGATGCTGCATCGGCTGGTCGAACTCGACGAGGTGGTGCGCAAGGCCTACGCCGATTTCGACTACAAGCGCATCTTCGCCGCGCTGTCGGCCTTCATGACGTCGGACCTGTCGGCGTTTTATTTCGACATCCGCAAGGACGCGCTCTATTGCGATCCTTATTCGTCGACTGACGCGCAAGGCGTCGCTGACCGTGATCGATCAGCTGTTCCGCTGTACGGTCGACGTGGCTGGCGCCGATGCTGTGCTTCACGGCGGAAGAGACCTGGGCTGTCGCGCTATGGCGCCGACGCCAAGTCGGTGCATCTGGAAACCTTCCCCGAGGTGCCGGCGGCCTGGCGCGACGACAAGCTCGCCGAGAAATGGCGCAAGGTGCGCACCGTGCGCCGCGCCGTCACCGGCGCGCTCGAACTCGAACGCGCGCGGCAAGCGCATCGGCTCGTCGCTCGAGGCGCATCCGATCGTGCATGTGTCGAACGAGGAATTGTTCGAGGCGGTGCTCGACGTCGACCTCGCCGAAATCTGCATCACCTCGGCGGCGACTTTGGTGAATGACGAAGGCCCGGCGAATGCCTTCCGGACGCCCGATATCGCCGGCGTCGCGGTCGTGCCCGGTCTGGCCGAAGGCACCAAATGCGCGCGCTCGTGGAAAATTCTCAACACCATCGGCGCCGATCCGGAATATCCGGATGTCAGCCCGCGCGACGCCCAGGCGCTTGCGCGAATGGGAAACCATGCGCAAGGCGGCGGAGTAAAAATGAACCCTCCGTGGAGAGGGTGTCCGAGCAAGCGAGGAACCGGGTGAGGGGCCGACCTCGCTTGGACCACCCCTCACCCGGCTCACGCTTCGCTCAGCTCACGCGCCACCCTCTCCCACAAGGGAGAGGCGAAGGCCGCGAATCGATGAAGCGCCACTTCCTCTTCGGCCCGCTCACCCGCTTCGGCCTTGCCGTCGCGGCGGTCGCCTGCGTGCTCGATCAGGCCAGCAAGCTCTACCTCCTGTTCGTCCACGACCTCGCCGGCCAACCCGACCCGGCTCGGGCCGTTTTTCGACTTCGTGCTGACCCGCAATACCGGCATCAGCTACGGCCTGTTCCAGACCCAAGGCGCGCTCGGGCAATGGGTGCTGCTCGGCTTCAAGGCGGCCGCCGTGGCGCTGCTCTGGGGCTGGCTGGCGCGGGCCCAGGATCGCCTGACGGCGCTGTCGCTGGGCCTGATTATCGGCGGGGCGGTCGGCAACGCCATCGACCGGCTTGCCTATGGTTGGGTGGCCGATTTCGTGTTTTTTCACGTTTCCGGGGCAAATTGGCACTTCAATTGGTACGTTTTTAACCTCGCGGACGTGGCCATCGTTGCCGGGGTCATTGGCCTGCTGTATGAATCCCTGATCGGGCCGGGTGCCGCAAAAGCGCCCTGATCCAGGGCAATAAGTCCGGCTGTGGCAGTGGCCAGACCTCGTGTGCCAGGTCTCGTGACCCTCAGATTGAGATTTGGCTGATTTGTTGAGAATTCGAGAGCTAAGGGTCCGTTTCGCATGATCGCTCTTCGACCGACGCGCCTGACCGTCTCATCCCGCGCCGTCGCCGCTGTGAGCGTGGTGCTGGCCGCTGCCCTGTTGGCCGGCGTCGGCGCCGGCGCGCGCCGCCGACGACGATGCGCCGCTCGACAGCAAAATCCTGCGCGGCCTGCTGGAAGCCATCGGCCTGCGCAAAGATGGCGAAGCGATCAATTATCAAGAACGCGCGCCGCTGGTGATTCCGCCCAACCGCACTTTGCCGCCGCCGGAAAAATCCGACGCGGTGATCGCCAAGAATCCGGCCTGGCCGAAAGATCCGGATGTGCAGCGCGCCAAGGAAGAAGCCGCGCTCGAACGCAGCACGCCCAGGTCGGCCGATGAGCAAATTCGCCGGCAGAGAGCGCGTGCTGTCCGAGGCGGAAATGACGCCCGGCCTGCGGCGTGGCGACCGACGCCGCGGTGCGCGCCGATCCGGCGGCGAGGCCGGCTCGAGCAGCGATGGGCGATACGGCAATCAAGCTTGTCGTCCGACGGAGCTGGGCTACAAAGGCGGGCTGTTCAGCAACATGTTCGGCACGGCAGGAACGACGATGTCGCGCAAGTTCACCGGCGAGCCGCCGCGGACTTCGCTGGCCGAACCGCCGCCCGGCTATCAGACGCCGTCGCCGCGATCAGCCCTACGGTCTGAGCCGGAAAGACCACGGCGCCGAAGGCGACCGACTATTGCACTGAACACGGCACCGAACTACCGACATTGAGTCAGCCTGCGCGCGGAGGCCGGCATACTGGCCCGGTTTTTCGTGCGTCGATAGCGTAAGCGCGCAAGCGGGGCGCATCAACGCAAGCCTGCAAGGTTTCACACGTGAAATTCAGACAAAATGTCTTTCTTACCGGGCGCGGCGGTCGATCTGCCGTGGCGCTCGGCGACGCTTGGTGTTGTCGCGGTCATCCAAGCCATGTCGCTGCCGAACCGTCCGGCCCGAAAATCGCCGACTTCAAGCTGGCGAACGGGCTGGAACTGGTGGTCATTCCCGACCACCGCGCGCCGGTCGTCACCCATATGATCTGGTACAAGGTCGGCGCCGCCGACGAGACGCCCGGCAAGTCGGGGCTGGCGCATTTCCTCGAACATCTGATGTTCAAGGGCACCGCCAAGCATCCGGCCGGTCAGTTCTCGACCGTGGTGGCGCGCATCGGCGGCCAGGAGAACGCCTTCACCTCGCAACGATTACACCGGCTATTACCAGCGCGTGCCGAGCGAACAGCTCAAGACCGTGATGGAATTCGAAGCCGACCGCATGACCGGCCTGGTGCTGACCGACGCGGTGGTCAAGCCCGAGCTGCAGGTCATCCTCGAAGAACGCAATCAGCGCATCGAGAACAATCCGCGCGCGCGACTCGGCGAGCAGATCGACGCCGCGCTGTTTCTCAATTCGCCTTACGGCAAGCCGGTGATCGGCTGGCGCCACGAGATGGAAGGCCTGACGCGCGACGACGCCATCGGCTTTTACCGCCGCTTCTACGGGCCGAACGACGCCGTGGTGGTGATCGCCGGCGATATCAAGCCGGAAGCGGCGCTCAAGCTGGCGGAAGAGACCTACGGCAAGATCAAGCGCCGCACCGACCTGCCGCCGCGCCACCGGCCGCAGGAGCCGCCGCCGGCGGCGGTGCGCTCGCTGACGCTCGCCGACCCGCGCGTCGAACAGCCGATGCTGCAGCGCGCTTATCTGGTGCCGTCTTTCGCCACCGCCAAGGCCCATAAAAAGCCCGGCGAATCCGAAGCGCTCGAAGTGCTCGGCGCATATCCTCGGCACCGGCTCCAACAGCCGGCTTTATCGCGAACTGGTGGTCGACAAGCGCGTCGCCGTCAGCGCCGGCGCCTATTACGACAGTTCGGCGCTCGACATGGCGAAGTTCACCGTCTACGGCGTGCCGCGGCCGGGCGTTTCGCTGCCGCAAGCTTGAAGCGGCGACCGACGCGGTAATCGCCGAGCTGATCGCCAAAGGCGTCACCGAAAAGGAACTCGACCGCGCCAAATCGCGGCTGATCGCCGACGCGATCTATGCCCAGGACAACCAGGCCAGCATGGCGCGCTGGTACGGCGCGGCGCTGATGACCGGCGCCACCGTCGAAGACGTCAAATTGTGGCCGAGCCGCATTCGCGCCGTCACCGCCGCTGACGTGCAGGACGCCGCCCGCAAGTGGCTCGACAAGAAGCGTTCGGTCACCGGTTATCTCATCAAGGCCGCCACTCCCAAGACCGACAAGCTCGAAAGCGCCGGCCCTGTGGCCAAGACGGAGAAGAAGTCATGAGGCGTTTTCTCGGCTTGCTCGCTGTCGCGGCCTTGGCCCTGATCGCGACGGCGCCGTCGGCGTCGGCCATGAAGATCGAAAAGATCGTCAGCCCGTCCGGCATCCCGGCCTGGCTGGTGCGTGAGAACGCGGTGCCGCTGGTGACGCTGAATTACGCCTTCCATGGCGGCTCCAGCCAGGACCGTGCCGGAAAAAAGCGGCACCGGCAATCTGGTCGCCGATACGCTCGACGAAGGCGCTGGCGATCTCGATGGCCCGACCTATCATGAGCGGTTGGAAAACCACGCCATCGAACTGAGCTTCCGGGTCGGCCGCGATGAATTCCGCGGCTCGCTGCGCTCGCTCAACGAACATCGCGACGAAGCCTTCGATTTGTTGCGGCTGGCGCTGACTGCGCCCCGTTTCTCCGCCGATGCGGTCGAGCGCGTGCGTGGACAGGAACTGTCCGGCTTGCGGCGCGAGACCACCAATCCGGACAATATTTCGAGCCGGCGCTGGTGGCAGACCGCGTTTCCGGATCACCCTTACGGCCGCGAGACCAAAGGCACACTCGATACGGTGCCGAAAATCACGCCTGACGATTTGCGCGACTATGTCCGCCGCGTCTTCGCGCGCAATGAACTGACAATCTCGATCGTCGGCGATATCGACGCCAAGACCGCCGGCGAACTGATCGACCGCGCCTTCGCCAAACTGCCGGCCAAGAACGATTTGCGGCCGGTCGCGCAAAGCGAGCCCGGCCGGGCTGGGCCGCCTGATCGTCGTGCCGGTCGACGTGCCGCAGGCGGTGGTTACCTTCGGCGGCAAGGGGCTGGAGCGTAACGATCCCGATTTCATGGCCGGCTATATCGTCAACCACATCCTCGGCGGCGGCAGCTTTTCGTCGCGGCTCTACAAGGAAGTGCGCGAGAAGCGCGGCCTGGCCTATGGCGTCTCCGAAAGCCTGGTCTGGTTCAAGCGCGCGGCGATCGTGATCGGCGGCACCGCGACCCGCGCCGACCGCACCGGCGACGCGCTCAAGATCATCGAATCCGAAACCAAGCGGATGGCGGAGAACGGCCCGACGCCGGACGAAATGGCGGCGGCCAAATCCTACCTGAAAGGCGCTTACGCGCTGTCGCTCGACTCCTCGTCCAAGATCGCCGCCCAGCTGACGCAGATCCAGCTCGACAATCTCGGCATCGATTATATTCAACGGCGCGGCGCGATGATCGACGCGGTCACCATCGCCGACGCCAAGCGGGCGGCCAAGCGCCTTTATAGCGGCGGCATGCTGGTGACGGTCGCCGGCCGGCCCAAGGGCCTGACCTCGACGGGCGAGTGACGCGGTTGCGCGGCGCCGGGGTTAAGGGCAAAAGGAACGCTGTGAATTTGGCCTGTCATGGCCGGGCTTGTCCCGGCCATCTCGCTTAGGAAAGGCGAGGCCGTGCGTCCCTAAGCGGGATGCCCGCGCCAAGCGCGGGCATGACAACGGAGAGATTGTCCCATGCCCCTGATCCAATCAATCGACAGCGCGCTTGAAGCCAATATCGGCGAACACGGCGTATCCGCTGAAGCCCTGAACGCGACGCTGGCGCGCGCCGAGGAAGCGCTCACCTGGGTGCGGGCGCAATGGTTGATGAACGGCTTGCCGCTGCTGCATCTGCCGGTCGCGATCGAGGATATCGCCGCGACCCGCGATACCGCGCAGCGGCTGGCCGACCGCGCCACCGACATCGTGTTGCTCGGCACTGGCGGCTCCAGTCTGGGCGGCCAGACGCTTGGCGCAGCTGGCCGGTCACGGCATCGCCGGCGTCGACGCCTTGCGCAGCGGCCCGCGCCTGCATTTCATGGACAATCTCGATCCGCAATCGTTCGGCACGCTGCTGGAGCGGCTGCCGCTGGCGACGTCGCGCTTTGTCGCGATTTCGAAATCCGGCGGCACCGGCGAGACGCTGATGCAGACCATCGCCGCGATCTCGGCGCTGGAAGCCGCCAGTCTCGGTCCGCGCATTCCCGATATTTTTCTTGGTCTGACCGAGCCGGCCAAGGACGGCAAGCGCAACGGCCTGCGCGATCTGCTCGGCAAATATCATGTGCCGATGCTCGATCACGACACCGGCGTCGGCGGACGCTTCTCGGTGCTGACCAATGTCGGCCTGCTGCCGGCGGCGATGCTCGGCCTCGATGTCGCGGCGATCCGCGAAGGCGCGGGCTTGGCGCTCAAGCCGGTGCTGGCGAAGCAACCGGCGGCGCAAATTCCGGCAGCGCTCGGTGCGGCCTTGTCGGTCGCGCTCGCTGAAACCAAAGGCAAAAGCATCAATGTGTTGATGGCCTATGCCGACCGGCTCGAGCGCTTCACGCGCTGGTATGTGCAACTGTGGGCCGAGAGCCTCGGCAAGGACGGCAAGGGCACGACGCCGATCGCGGCGCTCGGGCCCGGTCGATCAGCACAGCCAGTTGCAATTGTTCATCGCCGGGCCGCGCGACAAATTGTTCACGGTCATCACTACCGATCGCGCGGGCCAGGGCCCGCGCATCGATCCAGAACTGGCCAAGCTTGCCGGAGAACCGGGGCTTGGCGGTAAAACCATCGGCGATCTCGTCGCCGCGCAAGGCCGCGCTACCGCCGAGACTTTGGCCAAGAACGGTTGCCCGGTGCGCACGCTGCACGTGCCGCGCATCGACGAGGAAAACCTCGGCGAACTGCTGATGCATTTCATGCTGGAAACCATCATCGCCGCGCAACTCATCGGCGTCGACGCCTTCGATCAGCCGGCGGTGGAAGAGGGCAAGGTGCTGGCGAAGTCGTATTTGGCAGGCTAGGGCCTCTCCGTTCGTCCCCGCGAAAGCGGGGACCCAGTGCTTCCAAAATTTGCTATTGTTGCTTTAAGAGCTGGATTCCCGCTTGCGCGGGAATGAACGGAGTTTGGGGCTCGCCCTCGACAAGACAAACATGCACCGCGTCACCGACACCATTTCCATCGACGACGACGAACTGGATGAGGCCTTCGTGCGGTCCTCAGGGCCGGGCGGGCAGAACGTCAACAAGGTGTCGTCGGCGGTGCAATTGCGCTTCGACGCGCGGCGCTCGAAGGCGCTGCCGAACGATGTCGCGATCCGGCTGATGAAGCTGGCCGGCACGCGGCTGACCAAGGATGGCGTCATCGTCATTGTCGCGCAGCAATACCGCGACCAGACCCGCAACCGCGCCGACGCCCGCGAGCGCCTGTTCGACCTGATCCGCGAGGCGGCGGTCAAGCCGACCGTGCGGCGCGCCACCAAAGTGCCGAAATCGCAAAAAAAGAAGCGGGTCGAAGGCAAGAAGCACCGCAGCCAGATCAAGGCGATGCGCGGCGGCAAAGCGGGGTTGGATTAGCCCTCAGATGTCGTCTCCGCGCAGCCAGGGCGGCGGGCGAGAATAGCGGGGGCAGACCGGGCCGCAGCCTCGTCGCCGCCGTTTTGCGCCGCTAAAGTCGAGGCCAACCCCGAATCAGGCCTGATTTTCCGATGCCCGTCCGCCAACTCTCCGAGGCTACCGTCAACCGCATCGCCGCCGGCGAGGTGGTCGAGCGCCCGGCGAGCGTGGTCAAGGAACTGGTCGAGAACGCGCTCGACGCCGGCGCCAAGCGCATCGACGTGCTGACCGACGGCGGTGGCCGCCGGCTGATCCGGATCACCGATGACGGTTCGGGCATGACGCGCGCCGATCTCAATCTGTGCGTCGAACGTCATGCCACCTCCAAGCTCGATGGCGACGACCTGCTGGCGATTGATACGCTTGGGTTCAGGGGCGAGGCCTTGCCCTCGATCGGCGCGGTGGCGCGCCTGATCATCACCACGCGTCATGCCTCGGAGCCGCACGCCTGGACCTTGCAGCTCGACGCTGGCGAGAAGTCCGAGATCAAACCGGCGGCGCTGAGCCTCGGTACGACCATCGAAGTCCGCGATCTGTTTTACGCCACCCCGGCGCGGCTGAAGTTCTTGAAGACCGACCGCAGCGAAGCGGAAGCGGTGCGCGACGTGGTCCGGCGCCTGGCGATGAGCCGGCCTGATGTCGCCTTCACGCTCGCGGGCGAGGAACGCAAGCCGGTGACTTGGGGCGCGGCGCCGTTCGACGATCCGCTGGCGCGGCTTGGCGACGTGCTGGGTGCGGATTTCCGCGCCAACGCGATTGCGATCGAGGCCGAGCGCGACGGCGTGCGTGTCACCGGCTTTGCCGGACTGCCGACCTTGTCGCGTGCCAATACGCTCGGCCAATACATGTTCGTCAACGGTCGCCCGGTGCGCGACAAATTGCTGATCGGCGCGGTGCGTGGCGCCTACGCCGATTATTTGCCGCGCGACCGTCATCCGCTGCTGGCGCTGTTCGTCACGCTCGAGGCGCGCGAGGTTGACGTCAACGTGCACCCGGCCAAGACCGAAGTGCGCTTCCGCGATGCCGGCATGGTGCGCGGGCTGATCGTGCGCGCGTTGAAAGAGGCGCTGATGCGCGAAGGCCAGCGCGCCGCCTCGACCGGCGGCGGCGCCACCATCGCGGCGTTCCGGCCGGTGACGCGGCGTAGCGCTTACGATTGGCGCAATTCGCCGGCCCGGCCAGTGCCGATGCCGTCCTACGGCAACGCGGCCTTCGGTTTGGCGGAAGCCGAGCAAGCCGCTTTTGATGTCGGCGCGCCGTCGGCCGACGCGCGGGTCGAAAGTTTCGAGCCGGCTTCCGATCTGGTCGAGCGGCCGCTCGGCGCGGCGCGCGCGCAAATTCATGAGACCTACATCGTGACGCAAACCCGCGATGGCCTGATCATCGTCGATCAGCACGCGGCGCATGAGCGTATCGTCTATGAGCGCATGAAGGCGGCGGTCGAAAAGACCGGCGTGGCGCGGCAGATCTTGTTGATCCCGGAGATCGTCGAACTGGATGAGGCCGATGCCGCGCGGCTTGTCGCGCGCGCCGACGATCTGGCGCGTTTCGGGCTGGTCGTCGAAGCCTTCGGGCCGGGCGCGGTGGCGGTGCGCGAAACGCCAGTCAATGCTAGGCGATGTCGATGTGCGGGGGTTAGTTTGTCGACCTCGCTGAGCACATGGCGGAATGGGACGACGAGTTGCCGCTGGAACGCCGGCTGCTGCATGTCTCGGCGACCATGGCCTGCCACGGTTCGGTGCGGGCAGGGCGACGGCTGAAGCCGGAAGAGATGAACGCGCTGTTGCGCGAGATGGAAGAGGTGCCGAATTCCGGCCAGTGCAATCACGGCCGGCCGACTTATGTCGAGTTGAAGCTGGCCGATGTCGAGCGGTTGTTCGGGAGGAAGTGACCGCTAGAGCTTTCGCAAAAACACGAATTCGGTGTCGTCGTATTTGCGCCGCTCCAGTTCCTCATAGCCTTCCGGCGTAACGAACCGGGCGTCGGTGGCTTCTTCGACCACCACCAGTGCATCTTTGGTGAGCCAATTGCCGTCGCGCGCGGCAACCAGAGCTTTCTCGGCAAGACCCTTGCGATAAGGCGGATCGAGGAATGCGAGCGTGAACGGTTCGAGCGGGTGGACCGGACCCAGTTTGGTGGCGTCGCGCCGGAAAATCCGGCTGGTGCCGCCGAGGCCAAGCGCCTCGGTGTTGTTGCGCAACAGCGAGCGCGCCTCGATGCCGTCATCGACGAACAGCACATAAGCTGCGCCACGCGACAGCGCTTCGATGCCAAGCGCGCCGGTGCCGGCAAACAGGTCGAGCACGCGGGCGTCGACCACCGGATTGCCGTAGCCATGCGCCAGGATATTGAACAGCGCTTCGCGCAAGCGATCGGCGGTCGGGCGTAATCCCTCCGCTTTCGGCCCGGCGATCGGGCGCGCGCGCAAACGGCCGCCGACGACCCTCATTCTTTTTGTCTCGGATATTTCGGACGCGGGCCGCTCTTGGAGCGGTCGCGGCGTGTTTTCTTTTTCTTGGGCGAGCGGGCGCCGCCGATTTTTTCATTGTCGTTGCGCTGATGCGCTTCGGCTTGGGCGCCAGACTTCAAGCCGGGGCGTGCGCCGCGACCGGGCGGGCCCATGTTCGCGCATGCGTTTGGCGTTGGGCTTGCGCTTCAATGCGCGCTCGTCGTCGCTGACCAAAGGCGCGTCGAAGTCGGCGCCGGATTCGGCGACGATCTTCTCGCCGAGTTCGGCGCGCAGCGCTTCGGTGTCGACTTCCTTGGTCATGCCTTCGTCGAGGTCGCCGAGCATGAACGGTCCGAAGGCGACGCGGATCAAACGGTTGACGCGCAGGTCGAGCGACTCCAGGACTTTTTTGACTTCGCGGTTCTTGCCCTCGCGGATCGCGAACATCAGCCAGGAGTTGGCGCCTTGCGCGCGCTCGAGCGTGGCTTCGATCGGGCCGTAATGCACACCTTCGACGGTAACGCCCTTGCGCAGTCCGTCGAGCTGCTTCCTGGTCGACGCGGCCATTGGCGCGCACGCGATAGCGCCGCAGCCAGGCGGTCGCCGGCAATTCCAGCACGCGCGCCAGCCCGCCGTCATTGGTCAGCAGCAGCAGGCCCTCGGTATTGATGTCGAGCCGGCCGACGCTGATCAGGCGCGGCAGGTTCTTCGGCAGCGCGCCGAAGATCGTCGGCCGGCCTTCCGGGTCGGAGTGGGTGGTCACCAGCCCGCGCGGCTTGTGGTACAGGAATAGCCGGGTGCGCTCAGCGCCGCGGCATCGGCGTGCCGTCGATCACGATGCGGTCGGCGCCGGTGACATTGAGCGCCGGCGAGGAAATCACCGCGCCATTGACGGTCACTCGGCCTTGCTCGATCCAGGCCTCGGCCTCGCGGCGGGAGGCCAGGCCGGCGCGGGCCATGACCTTGGCGATGCGCTCACCGGGTTTGTCGTTTTGGGTCTTGTCGGACATGATGGCCGCCTGATAGCAGACCTGATGCCTCGTGTCCCGCGCGCTGCGCAGCGCCCAAAATGGCGTCAAGACAGGCGTGGAGAGCCGATGCCCGCACCCAGTTTCATGCAAATGGCCGTCGAGGAGGCCAAGGCCGCCGCCGGCCGCGGCGAGGTGCCGGTCGGCTGCGTCGTGGTGCGGGACGGCGAGGTGATCGCGCGCGCCGGTAATCGGACGGTCGCCGACAAGGACCCGACCGGACACGCCGAACTGATCGCCATTCGCGCGGCGGCTCAAGCGCTCGGTTCGGAGCGGCTCACCGACTGCGATCTCTATGTGACCTTGGAGCCTTGCGCGATGTGCGCTGGCGCAATTGCCTTCGCGCGGCTGCGCCGGCTGTACTTCGGCGCGTCTGATCCGAAAGGCGGGGCGGTGGACAATGGTGTGAGGTTTTTCACCAGCACAAGCTGCCACCATAAACCCGAAGTCTATGGCGGCATCGGCGAAAGCGAGAGTGCGGCGCTGCTGAAAGATTTCTTCCAGGCGCGGCGTTAGATCATATAGCTAGGCCGATTTGTCGATCAGCTTGCCCATGCCGGCCGGTGGCGGTGCCTGCTGGGCGGCAATGGCCGCTGCGCTGTCTTGGGTGTCGTGGTCGTGATCGTTCTCATTGGCGGGAGGCTGCTGCTGCGACTGCTGCGGCGTGCCCGTCCTTGGCATAATGGTTTGTATGCCGATACTACCGACGCTCATGGATGAGTTTTTCCTCATGATGCGTCAGCTTAGCTGGCGGATATCAATCAACTGCAACTTGAAGCTGTGAAATCCAGGGGTGCGGGGTAAGGATTTGTTGACCGTAACGGTCAGCGCGCGCCGGCTTGCCGCGCAAAGCCCCATGCCTTGTCGGCAAGCGGGCGGATCATCGCGGCCTTGGCCGGCGCAAAGTCGCTGGTTGCGGTGCCGTCGCGCACGCGGCCGATGATGCCTTGCAGGATCGCGGCGATCCGGAAAAAATTATAGGCGAGATAGACCGGCAAATGCGGGCGCGGATCGAGCCCGGTGCGCGCGACATAAGCGTCGACATAATCGGCCATCGCCGGAATGCCGAGCGCTTTGAGGTCGTGGCCCTGCAACGTCGCGGTGCCGGCAGCACTCTCGGTCGGCGGCATGTGCCACGCCATCAGGTGATAGGTGAAATCGGCCAGCGGATCGCCGAGCGTCGATAGTTCCCAATCGAGTACGGCCAGGATCAGCGGCTTGTCTTTGGCGACAATCAGATTGTCGATGCGGTAGTCGCCATGCACCAGCCGGGCCGGGCCCGACGGCGGAATATGTGACGGCAGCCAGTCGATCAACCGCTCCATCTCGTCGATGGTTTCGGTCTGCGAGGCGCGGTATTGTTTCGACCAGCGGTCGACCTGGCGCGCCACATAGTTTTCGCCGCGGCCGAAATCGCTCAAGCCGATCGCCGCTGGATCGTAGCTGTGCAACTGGGCGATGGTTGTGTTCATCGCGTCATAGACGGCGGTGCGTTCAGCCGGGTTCGACCCCGGCATTTGCGGTTCCCAGAACACGCGGCCGTCGGCGAAGCTCATGACGTAAAACGCCGTGCCGGCGACGTCGTCGGCAGCGCAGAAACACAGCGGCTCGGCGACCGGAAAGTGCTGCGCGTGCAGCGCGCCGATGACGCGATATTCGCGATCGACGGCGTGCGCCGACGGCAACAGCTTGCCCGGCGGCTTGCGCCGCAACACGTAGCGCCGGTCCGGCGTCGTCAGCAGATAGGTCGGGTTCGACTGGCCGCCCTTGAACTGCTGCACCGTCAGCGGGCCGGCAAAGCCGGCAATGTGCGCGGACAAATATGTTTCCAGCCGTGCCACATCGAGACGCAACGCGGGCGCGGCATCTTTGGTGCCGGAGAAAGCCTGCTGGCGGTCGATGGACGTCATGACGCCGCCGTCACCGCTTGCCCTCGAACTCAATCGGGGCGTCAGCGTAAATCTGATAGGTTTGCGACTTCGGCTTGGCCTTGTCTTCGTCGTTGATATATTGGATCGAGCTCTTGCCGATCAGTTCGCGCGGCAGGATCATCACCCGGATGAAACGGCTGGCCTTGTCCTGCGCACCTTGCGCAAACACGGAGTCGGGCCCGCTCTCGTACCAGGCGCCGCCTGGGCCGTAGGAGGTCGAGCGGCCGTGGGTGTCGATGCGGATGCCGCCCTCGATCAAGCAGCGGATGCCCGGGCCCTGATGGCAGTGCAGGTAAGCGCAGCCGCCGGGCGGAAAGGCGACGCTGTCGCCGCGCAACAGCAGATCGCCCTTCGGCATGGTTTCGAGGTAGGCCGACATTTTTTCATGGGTCTGCATGCCGGGACCGCAGGCGGCCGGCGAACCCTGGTCGCCGCGCGCCAGTTCCCAGCGCCAGCAGGTGACGCCGCCGGCGCCCGGCTTGACCGTGGTCGCGCCCGAACCCTGCCAGGAATCGCCTTCGTTCAATTCCTGGCCGTCGATGGAGGCGGAGCCATGAACCACGAAAATGAAGCGCGGCGCCGGCGCCAGCCGGAATTCGACGTTTTCAGCACTGGAAAGGGCGTCTTCGTAGAGCCGTAGCACGGGATGCATCGGGTCGGGTCTCCTGCCTTGTCTTTGACGCGGCAGCCCCGGCCGCCGTCCTTGATTGGCGGTTATTATGCCTGTTCTCGGCGCGGGATAACAGCGGCGTAAAAGTGCAAAGCCCGGGCTGGGGGCCCGGGCTTTGCGTTCCGCGTTGATGACGGCCAAGTGGCCGAAAGCGCCAGTCAGTGATCAATAGAGTGAGCGGTTGGCCGCGTCACGGCGCAGCTGAGTCCGGATCGCCTGGTCCGGGTCGGCGCCGACGACATGGCCATTGACAACGACCGAGTCCGGGTAGCGCTGCATCGTCTGCCGGATCCCGCTCATGCCGTAGTCGGAGTCCGGCGCGTAGGCATAGGCGTCGTAGGCCCGGTCGGATTTCATCGCGGCGTTGGATTGGTGCATGCCGAATTGACTGCCGTTCGGACTGCGGTGCGCGTATTGCGCCAACGCCGGGGTTGTCGCCATCGCAGTCAGTGCCAAGCTTGCGACAGCCAAACCTGTCATGATTTTCTTCATCGGTATCTCCTTAATCTCGCTGCCGCCCCTTCATGGCGATAACGGCTAATGGCCGCGATCGTTCGGTTTGGCGGCCTAAACTAATCGTGATTCAAATGTTATTGCGCGGATCTTGTTTGCCATGGCGTCGACATAATTCATCTGGCGCACTGCGACAGCGTGGCTGGTGTTGGCGCAAAACAAAGCCCGGCACGAAGGCCGGGCTTTGCCGCATCAAGATAGGAGCGCTTTGCGCTTAGTAGTTCGTGTCGGCGGCGTTCTTGCGCAGCTGCAGACGAACATTGGCGTCCGGGTCGGCGCCAACCACCTTGCCGTCAACCACGACGACATGCGAGCCGGCATAATAAGCGCTCGGCGCGGCAGCGTAAGCCTGATCCGCGGTGGCGGTGTTGGCCCGCACATGACGTGTGGCCGCGAAGCTCGGCGTCGCAACCAGCGTGGCCGCGAGAGTTGCCAAGGCCAACGACGTTCCGATGGAAAGTTTCAACATGGTATCGATCTCCTAATAGCTTGCCCTTGCGCAACACATAGGGACGTCTCGTTGTTGCGCCATGGTTGGCCGTTGCATGGAACCCATGCCGGAAATCGCTTGGCATTTAGTCTAAGCGGACTTGAAAACGAAGCCGCGCTGTCGATGCCACAATGTTTCCATCGGTGTAACGGCGGCGTAAACGAATATCCGTTCACGCTCATGTGAAGCCAGGCCGAACCAGCGCACGTGAAGTCAGGCCGAATGATGTTCTAAATTTACGGGCTTCGAATAATAACAACAATGTAATGAAAGCTAAGCTTGCTCGCGCGCAATCGCCTGCCAGCCGATGTCGCGGCGGCAGAAACCATCCGGCCATTTTATTTTGTCGACCGCGGCATAAGCGCGTTGCTGCGCTTCCGCCACATTTTTGCCCAGCGCGCAAACATTGAGCACGCGTCCGCCATTGGCGAGAATGGAATTATTCTCCGCCTTGGTACCGGCGTGGAATATTTCAACGCCGTCCATTTGCGCCGCTTCATCGAGGCCTTCGATGACGGTACCCTTGGTGTAACTGCCCGGATAACCTTTCGCCGCCATCACCACGGTGAGCGCCGCGTCGGGATACAGGCGGAGATTAAAATTCTTCAACTGGCCGTCGCGCGACGCGATCAACGCCGGCACCAGATCCGACATCAGCCGCAGCATGATCACTTGCGTTTCCGGGTCGCCGAAGCGGACATTGTATTCGATCAATTGCGGACCATCTTTGGTGATCATCAGCCCGGCGAACAGCACGCCCTTGAACGGTGTGCCGGCCTTCTTCAGTGCGTCGACAGTCGGAATGATGATCTCATCCATGACGCGCTGGTTCATCTCCGGCGTCATGATCGGCGCCGGCGTATAGGCGCCCATGCCGCCGGTATTGGGGCCGGTGTCGCCGTCCCCGACGCGCTTGTGGTCCTGCGCCGACGCCAGGGGAATCGCGGTTTTGCCATCGCACAAGGCGAAGAACGACGCCTCTTCGCCGACCATGCAATCTTCGACCACGATCTCCGAGGCCGGCTGGCCCAATGGACTGTCTTTGTCGCCGGCAAACATCATGTCGATGGCGGCTTCGGCTTCTTCGACGGTCGTGGCGACGACCACGCCCTTGCCGGCGGCCAGGCCATCGGCCTTGACCACGATCGGGGCGCCTTGCTGGCGGACATAAGTTTTGGCGGCGGCGGCGTTGTCGAAGCGCTCGTAGGCGGCGGTCGGAATATTGTTGGCCTTGCACAGGTCCTTGGTGAAGCCCTTGGAGCCTTCCAGCTGGGCCGCGAGCCGGGTCGGGCCGAAGGCCTTGATGCCGGCTTTTTCCAGATCGTCGACAATACCGGCGCACAGCGGCACTTCGGGTCCGACCACCACCAGATCGATATTACTTTTCCGGCAGAATGCGATCACGGCGGCGTGGTCGGCGATATCGAGTGCCACGCATTCGGCCTCGCGGGCGATGCCGGCATTGCCCGGCGCGCAATAGAGCTTGTCGACCAGCGGGCTGCTGGCGATTTTCCAGGCCAGCGCGTGTTCGCGTCCGCCGGAACCGAGAATGAGAATGTTCATGGCTTCGCCCGCTCCCTACCGCTTGAGGGGTTAGCGGGCGGGCCGGACGAGAACAAGGGGGCTTGGCTGGCTTGTCGACAGGCGTAAAGCCCGTCACCCGGCTAGAAATGCGGGTGGGCGGTGCGCTCTTCGACGTGGTGGATATAGTCCGCCACCGTGTCGTGGTCGTGGATATGCCCGATGCCGGTAAAATGCAGGTGCTCGCGGCAGGCCGGGCAGGTCACGGCGTCGCCGTGGACGACCCGGTGCAACCGCTCGTGGAAGGTGATGCGGCAATCCGGGCAGCGCACCCGGACCTGCATATTTTCAACTTCTTGCTCGTGTGGATTGGTCATGGCTGTCGCCTCCAATGGTTGAAGGGTGAGCCAAAAGGGTTGATGAGCCGTTGATCCGGGGCAGGGAGGTTCCCCGCCTGGGGCGCAGGTCGTATACGATAGCCGCATGGCACGCAGCAGAATCACAGCGGAAAACGAGGCCGGACCCGATTCCGGCCAACCTCGCGTTAACCTTCCGGAATGGTCGGTCTCCGAGCTGTCGGCGGCGCTCAAGCGCACGGTTGAGGACGCCTACGGCTTCGTGCGGGTGCGCGGCGAGATCTCCGGCTATCGCGGGCCGTCGCCGTCCGGGCACTGTTATTTCCGGCTCAAGGACGACCGGGCGGTGCTGGAAGGCGTGATCTGGAAGGGCGTCTTCGGACGCATGCGGGTCAAGCCGGAAGAGGGCCTCGACGTCATTGTGTCGGGCAAGCTCACCACTTTCCCGGGCTCGTCGAAATACCAGATCGTCATCGACAGCCTGGAGCCCGCCGGCGTCGGCGCGCTGATGAAGCTCTTGGAGGAGCGCAAGAAGAAGCTCGGCGCCGAAGGTCTGTTCGACGAGGCGCGCAAGCAGCTCATTCCGTTTTTGCCCGAAGTGATCGGCGTCGTGACCTCGCCGACCGGCGCGGTGATCCGCGACATTCTGCATCGGCTCGCCGACCGCTTTCCGCGCCGGGTGCTGGTCTGGCCGGTGCGGGTGCAAGGTGAGGCCTCCGCCGGCGAAGTGGCCAACGCCATCGAAGGTTTCAACGCGTTGCCGGAAGGTGGGCCTTTACCACGTCCGGATCTCATCATCGTGGCGCGCGGCGGCGGTTCGCTCGAAGACCTGTGGTCGTTCAACGAAGAGATCGTGGTGCGCGCGGCAGCTGCCAGCATGATCCCGCTGATTTCGGCGGTCGGCCACGAGACCGATATTACACTGATCGATTTCGCATCCGACCGGCGCGCGCCGACGCCGACGGCGGCGGCCGAAATGGCGGTGCCGGTGCGCTCGGAATTGCTGGCCAACCTGACCGCGCTCGGTCAGCGAAAATATGCCAGCTGGCAGCGCAGTCTCGAACGGCACCAGCGCGAACTCACCATGCTGGCGCGCGGTCTGCCGAAAGACATTCTGGCCGAGCCGCGCCAACAACTCGACGCTTTGGCCGAACGTTTGCCGCGCGCCTTGCGCGCCAATGCGCAGGTTCATCAGACGCAATATTCGCGCGTCGCGACCCGGCTGGCGCCGCAACTTTTGCTCAACACCATCGAGCGCCGGCGCGAGCGTTACAACAGTTTGAACCAGCGGCTGAAAGCGAGCCTGGTCGCCAATGCGCAGGCCCATCGCGTTCGCGTGGAACGCGGCAGCGAGCGCGTCGCGGCTTTCGGCGAGCGGGCGCAACGCGCCACGCTCGCTTTGCTCAAGCAGCATGAAGCGCGGGTCGAACGCGCCGGCAAATTGCTGTCGGCATTTTCATACCGCGGCGTGCTGGAACGCGGCTTTGCGCTGGTGCGCGATGGCGACGGCCATCCGTTGCGCTCGGCCGCGGCCGTTACCGGTGGCATGGGCCTGGAGATTGAATTTGCCGACGGCCGCGTCGCTGCCACCGCCGACGGCGGCGGTTCGCCGCCTAGCCGTGGACCGTCGGCGCGCGTCGCCACCGCGCCGGTTGAGCCTGCAACAAGGCCCAAACCGGCGGCAAAGCCGCGTTCCCGCGGTGGCGACGACAATGCTGGCGGCCAGGGCAGCCTGTTCGGGAACGAGTAAAACAGGGCAAAAAAGCCGCGACAACGGCGCCCGGAAGGGTTTCGCGCCCCGCTGCCAGCGACTACATTGAGCCATCACCTTGAGATGCCCGCCGGATACGGAGACCGCCTTTGCTCAATCGCTTCGATCACACCCTGCCGCCGAATGGCGAGGCCGAGGTGAAATATCTCGACGGCGATTTTCGCGTGGTGCGTCCTGGCGGCTACGTGCGTTGCGCCGTGACCGGCGAGCCGATCCCGCTTGATGAATTGAAATACTGGAGCGTCGAGCGTCAGGAAGCCTATGTCTCGCCCGAAGCGGTGCTGCAGCGGCTGGCGCCTGAACGCGTCAAGTAACTAACGCTTCACGATCCCCAGCACGGTCTCGCGTAACGCGTCGGCTTCATCGATCGCCAGCGTGACCGGGAGAACCTGCGCCTTCGCGGCCAAGGCCGCCAGCACCGGCTCGCCGACCATGCGGGCATGGTCTTTCTCGGTGGTGAGCAAGGTGTAGCCGTTTTGCTCGGCCAGCATTACCAGCTCGGCGGCGTCTTCGGCGCTGTAGCGGTGGTGGTCGGCAAAGGCTTTGCGCAGGCCGATCGTGATGCCGGCTTGTTCGACGGTGGCGAAGAACTTGTCCGGATTGCCGATGCCGGCAAAAGCCAGGACATGGCGCGGCCGCAGCGCGGTGACGGCCTTGGGGTCCGGAATCAACCGGCCATGAAACACCGGCCGCGCGCCGGCTTTGTCGAGCAGGTCTTGCATCATCCTGGCTTGCGCTTCGGCATTGTCGCCGATCGCCAGCAGGGCGTCTGTGCGTTTCATCTGCGCGGCCAGCGGCGCGCGTAACGGCCCAGCTGGAAACACGCAACCATTGCCGATGCCGCGCCGGCCGTCGACCACGGCGACGGTCCAGTTCTTGGCGAGCGACGCGTTCTGCAAGCCATCATCCATCACCACGACGGTCGCACCTTGCGCCTTTGCTAGGGCGGCGCCGGCGACGCGGTTACGGGCAACGACGGTCGGCGCCACATGCGCCAGCAGCAAGGCTTCGTCGCCGACCAAGCTGGCCGGATCGGCGTGGGCGTCGACGCGTCTCGGCATCGTGTTGCTGCCGCCATAGCCACGCGTCAGGCAGAACGGTGTTTCGCCGGCCTCACGCAGAAGCGTGACCAGCATGATCGCGGTCGGTGTCTTGCCGGCACCGCCGAGCGTGAAATTGCCGACGCAAATCACCGGCACGCCGGCGAGGGTGCCGCGCTTGGCCATGCGCTGCGCGGCAACGGCGCCATAGGCTCTGGCCAATGGCGTCAGCAGGCCCGACAGGAGCCCCGCTTTCCGCCACCAGAAGCCAGGTTCACGCATCACGCTCACGCATCGTAATCATGGATGGCCGCTCCGTTCGCGCAACATCAGATGCATCAGATAAGGATCGAGCGATTGCAAGGTGCGTTCAAGCGCGCCGCTTTGCGCATCCACAATTGTGCGCGCGGCCGTGGCGACCCGCTCGCAGGCGCGCGGATCGGTGAGCAGGGCGGCCAGTCCGGCGGTCAGACGGTCGGCATCGGCGACCGGTTCGGCGCCATGCGCGTTGTCGAGCGCCTCGTAGATCTCGGCGAAGTTCCAGACATGCGGCCCGTGCAGAATGGCGGCGCCGAGCTTGGCCGGTTCGATCGGGTTTTGTCCGCCGTGCTTGCACCAGCGAGCCGCCCATGAAGACGGCGTGGGCGACCCGGTAGGTGAGGCCGAGTTCGCCCATGGTGTCGGCGATATAGATATCGGTCTTGGCGTTCGGCAGTTCGCCGCGCGAGCGCAACGCCGCCGTCAGGCCGGCGCTTCGCGCGATCTCGACAATGCCCTGGCCGCGCTCGGGATGGCGCGGCGCGATCAGCGTCAGCAGGCCGGGGTAATTCTCGCGCAGCCGGGCATGGGCCTCGATCACCAGCGCGTCCTCACCAGTATGGGTGGAGGCGGCGGCGACCACCGGCCGGTCGCCGATCGCGTCCGAAGCGCTTTCAGCTTCGCGGCGTCGGCCGGCGGCGGCGGCACGTCGAGCTTGAGATTACCGGTGGTGACGACGCGCGGCGCGCCCAATTCACTGAGGCGTTCGGCATCGGCCGGCGTGCGGGCCAGACAGAGATCAAAGCGGGTGAGCAGATTGGCGATGGTCTTGGGCAGCTTGCGCCAGCGCCGGAATGAATTTTCCGATAGCCGGCCGTTGATCAGGATCATCGGCACGCCGCGCCGCGAGGTCTCGATCAACATGTTCGGCCACAGATCGGATTCGACGAACAGCGCCAGGTCCGGTTGCCAGCGGTCGAGGAAGCGGCGCATGAAACGCGGCGCGTCGAGCGGCACAAACTGATGGACGATGCCGGGCGGCAGCCGTTGTCCGGCCAGTTCGCTCGAGGTGACGGTGCCGGAGGTGACCAGCACATTGACGTCATGGCGCGCGATCCGCTCGAGCAAGGGCAGCGCGCTGACCAGTTCGCCGACGCTGGCCGCATGCAGCCAGATCAACGCGCCGTCCGGCCGGACATCGCGACTGCTGCCGCGCCGCTCGGCGATGCGTTCGCGGTTTTCCTTGCCGCGCTTGAGCCGGCGCGCCAGCAGCAGCGGCGCCAACGGCGTCGCCAGCGATGACAACAACCGGTAGGTCCGCAACACCGCGGTAAGCTTGATTCCGCTGCTTTTGGGTCCGGTGAAGTCGGCGCTCATGACGGCGCGCTCCCGGTCCGGTCGACGATCGCATAAGCGCGCGCTGTGATCCGGTTCAATTCGCTCTCGACCAGCTTGCGGGTGTCTTCGAGGCTGGCCGCATCGGCGTCGGGCGCGACAAAAATCGGTCCGGTCGCCACCAGCGCGATCCGGCCGAACGGCAGGTTGATCGCGGTGCGGTCCCAGTTTTTCAATTCGATGCGCCGGCTGCTGGCGATCGCCACCGGATAAATCGGCTTACCGGAATGCTGCGCCAGCTTGACGATGCCGAGGCCGGCGATGCGGGAAATCTTCGGCACGTCGGCGGTCAGCGCGACATTGTAATCCTGCTCCAGCGCCTCGAGCATCTGGGTGAAAGCGGTGGCGCCGCCTTTGCGGTGGAAGTCGCCGCCATGCGCGCCGGAACCGCGAATGGTGCCGATGCCGAGCTTCTCGGCGGCGCGGGCGTTGAGCTCGCCATCGCGGTGGCGCGAGATCAGGACCTTGGCGCGATGCGTGGGATTGTTGGCTTGCCTGACGAACGGCGTGAGGAAATGCTGGCCGTGCCACATCGCCAGGATCATCGGCATCTGCACGGTCTCGTAGATGTCCGCCGGCTCCAGGACCACGCGGTTCGTATACCAGACCAGCCGCAGATACCACGCCGCCACCGATCCAACGGCCGATTGGAAGGCAGACGTTGCGAAGATCCGCTTCGTGATGGACATCGGCACCTGCTGTTGAACCGTTATATTATGCGCCGGATCGGAGCGGACGGTCGTCTCGGACAAGGTCTTGTCCGGCGCCCGGTCTATCGTTGCGGACCAGGCCGGCTTTATTTTGGCTATTTGCCGGCGTCGGGGTCGAGCAGGCGATGCAGATGGACGATGAAATAGCGCATATGAGCGTTATCGACGGTCTGGTGCGCCTTCGCCTTCCAGGCGTTATAGGCGGTGGCATAATTCGGGAAGACGCCGACCAGCTCGACCTTGTCCAGATCCTTGAATTCGGTGCCGGTCAGATCGGCGAGTTCACCGCCGATGACAAGATGGAGCAGCTGTTTGGCAGGCTGTTGGTCGGACATCATTTGTTCCTTCGAAGAAGCCCGGCACTGGACTCAGACGAGGTTGGACGGGGCGTTTCAGTCTAGGCGAATTCCGGCAGGCGGTCGCGCACCAGATCGATGAGGTTAGCATGGCGGGCACCGCCCGCGGCAATCAGCGCGCCATGAACGGTATGGGGTTGATTATAGCGCAATGACTGTCCGGTCAGGTCGGTCATGACGCCACCGGCTTCGTGCACCAAAAGGTCCGCCGCCGCAAGGTCCCAGTCGTGGCTGCCGGGGGTCGCGAACGCCAGATCGAGCGCGCCATGGGCGACGCGGGTCAGCCGCAGCGCGAGCGAATGGATTTTCGGCTGCGGCAGGGCGTCGGTGACAAGGCCGGCCATGCGGTCGAGATAGCGCTTCGGACCGGCCATTTTGGCGCCCGAAAGCCCGGCGCCGCCATTGGCGGTAATCGGTGCGCCGTTGAGCGTCGCGCCGCCGGCCGGCGACCGCCAGGAACATTTCCTCGGTGACCGGCGCATAGAGCGCGGCCAGCCGGGGCGG
Source organism: uncultured Alphaproteobacteria bacterium (assembly GCA_963830125.1). Taxonomy (GTDB): domain Bacteria; phylum Pseudomonadota; class Alphaproteobacteria; order Rhizobiales; family Xanthobacteraceae; genus Pseudolabrys. The sequence goes on from CAWHKU010000003.1 coordinate 332,852, forward strand.
CCATCGTTCGACCAGCGCCACCGAAATGGTCCAGTCCGGAAGGCCGGCGATATAGGCGCGGGTGCCGTCGATCGGGTCGACGATCCAGGCGGTCGGCATGGCGCGCGCAAGCTTGGCTTGTCCTCGGTTTCCTCCGACAGCCAGCCGGCGTCGGGGGCAAGGGCTGCGAGCCGCGCGCGCAGGAAATTATTGACCGCAATGTCGCCTTCGCTGACCGGCGAATTGTCGGGCCCTTGGTCCAGCGTTTGAACTCGCCGCGCGAGGTCACGCGCGCCAGTTCGCCGGCCTCGCGCATGGTGAGTTCAAGGTCGTCGCGCAGCGCAGCGATATTATTGTCCGGCAACGGTCAGGCCCTCTAGCCGCACGGTCGGGGCATTGGTGCCGTACTTGAAGACGAGATCGTTGGCCGGCGTCATCGAGCGGAAGATGTCGAGCAAATGGCCGGCGATGGTGACTTCGCTGACCGCGTAAGTGCGCTCGCCGTTCTCGATCCAGAAGCCGGACGCGCCGCGGCTGTAATCGCCGGTCACCATGCTGGCGCCTGAGCCGATCAGGTCGGTGACGTAGAAGCCATCCTTGATGTCGGCGATCAGTTCGGTCGGCGTGGCGGTGCCGGGCTTCAAGGTGCAGATTGGACGCGCCGGGTGACGGCGACGACGAGACGCCGCGCTGGGCATGGCCGGTGGTGGTCAGGCCCAGTTCGCGCGCGGTGCCGCAATCGAGCAGCCAAGACATCAACACGCCGTCATCGATCAGCGCGAGTTTCTTGCCGGCGACGCCTTCGCCGTCGAACGGATGCGAGCGCAGGCCGCGCTCGCGCAACGGATCGTCGATGATGCGAATGCCGTCGGCGAATAATTTCGGCGCCCATCTTGTCGCGCAGGAAACTGGTCTTGCGCGCGATCGAAGCGCCGTTGACCGCGCTGGCCAGATGCGACACCAGCGAACTGGCGACACGCGGATCGAACACCACCGGCACCTTGCGGGTCGAGACCTTGCGCGGATTGAGCCGTTCGATGGCGCGCTCACCGGCACTGCGGCCGATTTTTTCCGGGCTTTCCATGATCGGCCGCGTGCAGCGCCGACGAATAATCGTAGTCGCGCTCCATGCCGGTGCCTTCGCCGGCAATCGCCATCATCGAGACGCCATGGCTGCGAACCGAGATAGGCGCCGCGAAAACCGTGGCTGGTGACCAGCACCATGCCGCCGATGCCGGCCGAGGCCGATGCGCCGCCCGACTTGGTTACGCCCTTGACCGCGAGCGCCGGCTTGTTCGGCTGCCGCGCCATCGCTTCGAGTTGCTGCACGCTCGGCAGTTCGCGGTCGATCAGATCGAGATCGGGAAAGGTCTTGCGCCAGCTGCGCTTCGTCGGCGAGCCCGGCATATTTGTCTTCCGGCGCGACGCGCGCCATCGCCACCGCGCGCTCGGCCAGCGCCTTGGTGCCGTCGCCCGACACGTCGTTGGTCGAGACCACCGCCTGGCGGCGGCCGACCAGCACGCGCAAGCCGAGATCGTCGCCTTCCGAGCTTTCGCTCTCCTCGACCTGGCCGTCGCGCACCTCGATCGACTGCGACAGCCCGCGCACCGCGACCGCGTCGGCGGTATCGGCGCCGGCCGCCAGCGCCGCCTTGACCAGCCGCTCGGCGCGGTCGGTGAGGGCGGTCTGGTCGAACAGGGAGTCGGCGGGTGCGAGCATGATGGGGCTTTCGTTGATAGCGGTTTAAGGGCCTTTCCGGGAGGTGGCGTGCCGCACGCCAAAGGGCCCCGGAGCGAGCCGACAGCTTACTAAATGGCGTTTTAGCGGGGCCGGCGCAACCGCATAAACCGACATTTTGCCGGGCTTTATCAACACCTCGTCAATCATGGTTGGCAACGCCCCGTCAATCATGCCGCGTAAAGCCGCTTTTGCTAACGCCGATTAACCGCGAACTTTAAGCGGATTCCGACGGCCTTGCGTCAAGCTCTCCCGTAACGACTGGGCATAAGCCTGGCGTGGGAGAGTTTGAGGCGTCAAATGCGAAGTGGCGGATGTCCCGCCGGGTCGAGCCGAGCCATGCGGCTCGACCCGTTCGCCCTACCGTTGAGTTTCGCGGCGAGCGATGCCGCGGCTGACGGTCGGGTGCGGCAGGTAGAACTGTTTCATAAGCGCGTGGTGGTTCGGCGTTCGGTCGCCGGCATGCGCATGGCGCTCAACATGCCGGTGTCGGCTTTTGCCGGCGTCTCGCTGCGCATGGCGCCGGGCGCCGATGGCGCGCCGCCGACCGTCTCGGTCGTGCTTGAACACAAAGATCCCGGCCTGGCGATGTCGCTTTATGTCTCGACCGACAGCCGACGACGTGATGGCCGAATGGCGGAGTTGGAGCCAGGTGCTCGGCCTGCCGCAGTTGATAGATGATGACGAAGGCGGCTGGCGCGAACCGTTCGCGCGGCTGGGCGGCGTTCGTATTGATCAGGTGCGTCCGCGCCGCCGCCGGCACAGCGTGCTCAAGCGTCGTCGTCCGGCCATGGCGTTGCGCCGCAAAGCCGGCAAGATCACCGACACGACGCCAGTGCATCACGGCGAGCGCGAGATCATCGCGCGCAATTAAACGCCCGGCTGCACGCTTATTTGCACTTATTTACACTTGCGCAGCTTCAGCAAGCCGCCCTTCTGCATATTCAATTCGAGATGATCGGCATCGACCAGATGCAGCGTATAATTGACGTTGCGCGTTCTTGATCATGCCGTTGGTGAAGAGATCGACGACCTGATAGCGGTCGGCACCGTCTCGCGTGATCGAGCGGTTGCGAAACGCCGGCACGCTGCCGCCGCTGTCGGTGCGCTGTTCGCCGTTGAACGAAATCACCCGCAGCTTGCCGCAGTCGATCGGGCCCTTCTTGGTGCTGGCGCTGACGCCCCATTTGCCGGAGACCGGATAGGGGTCGGCTAACGCCGGTGCAGCCACAAGGCCAAAGGCCAGCAAGCAGCAGGCGAAGGTAGGTCCGATTGTCGCGAATGAAGTTTTCATGGCGAGTATTTTACCACTTCACTGTCGTCCGGCAGCTTAGGGCGGGGCTTGGCCGGCCTAATCCACCGGCTATCGTTAATCCCCGTACTTCACAGCGCGGGACTTTGAAACGAGTTCTCGGCCGAATTCCGTAATGGAACTGAGTGATTAGCCGCGATCGGCGACAGAATATCGACAAGCCTATCCACAGGTTCCGCACATTTTATCCCATATGCTCCACAAGCTGACGGCGTGGCTCAGGATTTGCGATAGGCGGCGAGGAAGGTGCGCACCGCGATGCCGACCACATGGGCGATACGTTCGTCCGTCGGCGGCGGCGCGAAATTAAACAGCATTGGCTTGAACATGGTGGCGTGGCAGGTCTCGATGAATTGGGCGGCCGCGACTTCGCAATCGTCAATCGCCAGCACGCCGGCCTCGACTTGCGCGTTAAGATAAGCGGAAAGCTTGGCGACGCCGACGGCGGGGCCGGTTTCATAGACCTTGCGGCCGAGGTCCGGCATGCGTTCGGCGATGGCGATAACGGTGCGCCATGTCGACATACGGCCAGGATCGCCAAATCTTTTGACGAAAGCTTTGCCGTGCCGAAGCAGCACGGCCTCGACATCGTGATCGGCGTGGTCGAACTCGAAGACGTTGTCCGCCTGCATCACACATTCGCCGCTGACGATGGCGGCAAACAGCTCGTCCTTATCCTTGAAATAGACGTAGAGCGTGCCCTTGGAGACACCGGCCGCCTTGGCGATGTCGCCCATGCTGGCGGCATCGAAACCGCGCGCCAGAAACACCGTGCGGGCGCCCTCGATGATCTGACGCCGCTTGGCGCTATCTTCGGCGCAATCGGCGGCGGCTCGGCACGACCAGGGTTTCTGACATTTCAGACCTCCTCAGGCGGCCATTTTGGCCTGGCTTCTCCGGGTTTTGTCGGCATTTCCCGCGAATCCACGCCTTAGCCTAACGTCTATATGATCCTTCCCATCAAAAAAATCAATGACCGAACCGTTCGGTCAATCTTGACAGGTGCTCCGGTGGCGGCGTAATTACCGTCCATGACCGAACCGTTCGGTCAACTGGAGAGCGATTTATGCTGCAACGCACCAATACCCTAGAGACTTCGCGCCTCAGCGTTGTCCCGACCGCCGTGGAAGGCGACCGCGCCGAATCCGCGCCGCAGGCTGGTGCGGAGGCCCGCGGGCCGCAGCTGCCTGCCGGCGATGCGCCGGCTCAAGAGACGGCCAAAGAAGAGGCCAAGGCGCCGGCTGACCAAAAGGCCGGTCCGAAATCCGGACTTGGCGGTGTGCTGCGAGCCAACCGTAAGCGCATTTTGATGGGCGTGGCCGGGCTGCTGCTCGCGGCGGCGGGCTATTACGGCTACGACTACGCCACCGCGGGCCGCTTTATGGTCTCGACCGACGATGCCTATGTCCGCGCCGACGCCACCACCTTGGCCGCCAAGGTGTCGGGCTATGTGTCGGCTATCGACGTCAAAGACAACCAGTTGGTCCATGCCGGCGACGTGATCGCCACCATCGACGATGGTGATTATCGCCTGGCGGTCGAGGCCGCGCGCGGCAAGGTCGCGACGCAAGAGGCGACCGTCGGCCGTATCGGCCAACAGATCGTGGCGCAGCAGGCGACGGTGGCGCAGGCCAATGCGCAACTTGCCTCCGCGCAAGCGGTCGAGACCCGCACCGAATCCGAACTCAAGCGTCAGCAGTCGCTGGCTTCGCGGAGTTCGCCAGCAAGCAAACGCTTGAACAGGCGCTGAGCAGCCGCGACCAGGCGATCGCCGGCGTGCAAAGCGCGCGCGCGACCATTGCCACGGCGATTGCCAATGTCGGCGTGCTCGAAGCACAACAACAGGAAGCCGAACGGCAATTGCAGGAATTGAAAACAGCGCAGGCCAAGGCCGAACGCGATTTGTCGTTTACGAAAGTTCGCGCGCCGATCGACGGCGTCATCGGTAATCGCGCGATCCAGATCGGCGATTTCATGCAGGTCGGCCAGCGGCTCGCCAGCCTGGTGCCGCTCAAGGATGTTTATATCGACGCCAATTTCAAGGAGACTCAGGTGGCAAGCCTGAAGCCCGGCCAGCCGGTGTCGGTCAGCGTCGATGCGCTGCCGGGCCATGAGATCGAAGGCGAGGTGACCAGCGTGTCGCCAGCCTCGGGCTCGACCTTCTCGCTGCTGCCGCCCGACAATGCGACCGGCAACTTCACCAAGATCGTGCAGCGCATTGCCGTGCGCATTCATGTGCCGGCGAGCCTGACCGCGCAGCGTCTGCTGCGACCGGGCATGTCGGTGGTGGTCGACGTCAACACCAAGCCGACCGCGCTTGCCGCGCGCGACAGTAAGCTGAAGACCGCCAACCTCGATACCGAAATGGCCAAGTAGGTTCCGCGTCATGGCCATCGCTACGACCCCGGACGCGCTTTCGGTTTCCGCCCGTTCCCCGACGAGCGGTGCCGGAAGCGCGGACGGACTTTCCCCCCGCAAGCTCGCCGCCTTCATCGTGATGTGCTTCGGCATGTTCATGGCGATCCTCGACATCCAGATCGTGTCGGCGTCGCTGAATGAGATTCAGGCCGGCCTGTCGGCCTCGGCCGACGAAATCCCGTGGGTGCAGACCTCGTATTTAATCGCCGAAGTGATCGCTATACCGCTGTCGGGCTATCTGTCGCGCGCGCTCGGCACCCGTATGTTGTTCTCGATCGCGGCCGCCGGCTTCACCTTCGCCAGCGTGATGTGCGGCCTGTCGTCCTCGATCAATAGCATGATCGTGTGGCGCGCCGTTCAAGGCTTCATCGGCGGCGGCATGGTGCCGACGGTGTTCGCCGCTGCTTATATCATTTTCCCAGGTCCCCAGCAGAAGCTGGTGGCACCGGTAGTCGGGCTGATCGCAACCCTTGCCCCCACGATCGGCCCGACTGTCGGTGGTTACGTCACTGAAGCTTTGTCGTGGCATTGGCTGTTTTTTATCAACCTTATCCCCGGCATCATCGTCTCGATCTCGGCTTGGTCGCTGATCGATTTCGACAAGCCGGACTATTCGCTGCTCGACCGTTTCGACTGGTGGGGTCTGCTGTCGATGGCCGGCTTTCTCGGCGCGCTCGAATATGTGCTGGAGGAGGGGCCGCGCAAGGATTGGTTCGACGACAGTGCCATCATCGTATTGGCGATTGTCTCGGTCGTGTCGGCCGTGGTGTTTTTCGCCCGTTCTCTGACCACCGATAACCCGATTGTCGATCTGCGGGCGTTCTCGAACCGCAATTTCGCGCTCGGCAGCCTGTTCTCCTTCGTGCTCGGCATCGGGCTTTATGGTTTGACCTATCTCTATCCGGTCTATCTGGCGCAGGTGCGCGGCTATAACTCCATGATGATCGGCGACACCATGTTCATCTCCGGTGTCGCAATGTTCATGAGCGCGCCGATTGTCGGTCAACTCGCGCAACGCTTTGACCCGCGTTTCGTGCTGATCGGCGGGTTTCTGTTCTTCGCGCTCGGCACCTGGCAGATGACCCATATCACCCAGGATTGGGATTTCTACGAGTTGCTGTGGCCGCAGATCTTCCGTGGCGTCGGCCTGATGGCGGCGATCGTGCCGGTGACCAATACCGCGCTCGGCACGCTGGCGCCCGACCGGATGAAGAATGCCTCCGGCCTGTTCAACCTGACCCGCAACCTCGGCGGCGCCATCGGGCTTGCCGTCATCAATACCGTGCTCAATAACCGCACCGACCTGCACATCGAGCGCCTGCATGAGGCGGTGAACTGGGCCAGCGTGGCGGCGACCGAGCGGCTGGCGCAATTGACGCAGAAGTTCGGCGGCGGCGCCGATGGTCAGTTGAAGGCGCTCAAGCAAATGTCGCTCGATGGCGCACCGGCAGGCGGTGGTGATGAGTTTTGCCGATGTGTTCTGGGTGCTGACGGTGTTGTTTGTCGCGCTCGCCGTGCTGGGCATCATCATGAAGAAGCCGGCAGCGCTCGCGCCCGGCGCGGCCGGGCATTAGCGGCTATAGAGCTACCCGTTCCAACTCTGGAGCGGTAGGTGAGGGATCGGCAACCAGCCCCCGTCGATCCCTCACTCTTTCCCAATGTCTTAGCCGCTATTCCGCCTTGCCGTATCCGCCCGCCGTCGGGGTCTGAATGATAACCGCCTCGCCGGCGTCGATCACGGTATCATCGCAGCCTTCGAGCTTTTCCAGATGGCCGTCCTTGCGACGGGCCCAGTTCTGGCCGACTTGGCCAGGTTCGCCGCCTTCCAAGCCGAAGGGCGGCACGCGGCGGTGGCCGGACAACAAAGTGCATTCCATCTTTTCCAGGAAGCGAATGGTGCGGCGAATGCCGTCGCCGGCGTGCCATTTGCCTTTGCCGCCGGAGCCTTTGCGAATGTGGAAATCTTCCAACAGAACCGGATAGCGGAATTCCAGAATTTCCGGGTCGGTCAGCCGCGTGTTGGTCATGTGGGTGTGGACGGCGTCGGTGCCGTTGAAGCCGGGACCGGCCGGCGAGCCGGAACAGATCGTCTCGTAATATTGATACTTGGCGTTGCCGAAGTTGAGATTGTTCATCGTTCCCTGCGCACAAGCCAAGCGCACCTAGCGCGCCAAACAGGCAATTGGTCACGGCTTGCGAGGTCTCGACATTGCCGGCGACGACGGCGGCCGGATATTCCGGCGTCAGCATCGATTTCGGCGGCACCACGATGTTGATCGGCCGCAGGCAGCCGGCATTCATCGGAATGTCGTCGGCGACCATCATGCGGAACACGTAGAGCACGGCGGCCCGCGTCACCGGCTCGGGCGCGTTGAAGTTGGTCGGCTGCTGCGGGCTGGTGCCGGTGAAGTCGACGGTCGCTTCGCGCTTCTTCTTGTCGACCGTGATCTTGACCTTGATGTGCGTGCCTTGGTCCATCTCAAGGTCGAATTCCGAGTCATGCAGCCGGTCGATGACGCGGCGCACGCTTTCGGCGGCGTTGTCCTGGACGTGGCCCATATAGGCTTTGACGACGGGCAGGGTGAACTGCGCCACCATCTTGCGCAGCTCGGCGACGCCTTTTTCGTTGGCGGCGATCTGCGCCTTCAGGTCGTTGACGTTCTGCACCGGATTGCGCGCCGGATATTTCGCGCCGGTCAGCAGATCGTTGAGTTCCTTTTCGCGGAAGCGGCCGCGGTCGACCAGCTTGAAGTTGTCGATATAGACGCCTTCCTGCTCGATGGTGGTGGCGTTCGGCGACATCGAGCCGGGCGAGATGCCGCCGACATCGGCGTGGTGGCCGCGCGAGGCGACCCAGAACAGGATTGTCTTCTTCTTGTCGTCGAACACCGGCGTGCAGACGGTGATGTCCGGCAGATGCGTGCCGCCGTTATAGGGCGCGTTGATGGCGTAGACGTCGCCGGGCGCGATTTTGCCCTTGTTGTCGCGGATGATGGTTTCGACCGAACGGTCCATCGAGCCGAGATGCACCGGCATATGCGGCGCATTGGCGACCAAGGTGCCGTCATGGGCGAACACCGCGCAGGAGAAGTCGAGCCGCTCCTTGATGTTGACCGAATAGGCGGTGTTCTGCAGCGACACGCCCATTTGCTCGGCGATCGACATGAACAGGTTGTTGAACACTTCCAGCATCACCGGATCGGCATGGGTGCCGATGGCGTAAGTGCGCTTGAGCACCTTGATGCGCGACAGCACGAGATGGTTTTTCGGCGTCAGTTCGGCCTGCCAGCCCGGTTCGACCACGATGGTCTGGTGCGGCTCGATGATGATGGCCGCGCCCTTGACCTTGGCGCCGATCTTCAACTGATCGCGGGTATAGACATTGGCCTTGTGCCATTCGCCGGCGGAATAGAACTGCGTGCGCTTGGCCGGCTTCGGCAATTTGGCGACTGAGCGCCGCGCGGCTTTTTCCGAGAACTTGGCGCCGCCGCCGATGGCTTCGACCGACACGGCTTCGACGACCAGTTGCTTGTTGCGGTCGATAAAGCCGAAGCGGGCCTTGTGCGCTTTTTCAAAGGCGCGCTGCATCGCGGGCAGGGGACCGGCTTGCACCACCAGCGCGGTGTCGGTGCCGGCATAGCGAATATGCGCGCGCTGGATCACCTTGATCTTGGCCGCCGGCACGCCTTGGCCGGCGACCTCATTTTTCACGTCCTTGCCGAGCGCGGTACCGGTCTTCTTGATCGCGGCCAGAGCCTTGGCGCCCCAAGGCAGTTCGATCGCCTGTTCGCGGGTGGCGCGGATGTCGGCAAGCCCCATGCCGTAGGCCGACAGCAGCGACGAGAACGGATGGATCAGCACCTTGGTCATGCCGAGCGCGTCGGCGACCAGGCAGGCATGTTGCCCGCCGGCGCCGCCGAAACAGTTGAGCGCATAGCGCGTCACGTCATAGCCGCGCTGCACCGAAATCTTCTTGATCGCATTGGCCATGTTCTCGACCGCGATCTTGATGAAGCCGTCGGCGATTTCTTCCGGCGCCTTGTTGCCGACCTCTTTGCGCCATATCGGCGAAGGCCTGCTGTACCGCGCCGGCGTCGAGCGGTTCGTCTTGATGGTGGCCGAAGATTTTCGGGAAGAAGTCCGGCAACAGCTTGCCGGTCATCACATTGGCGTCGGTGACGGCGAGCGGGCCCGCCGCGCCGGTAACATGTCGGGCCTGGATTGGCGCCGGCCGAATCGGGGCCGACGCGAAAACGCGCGCCGTCATATTGCAGGATCGAGCCGCCGCCGGCCGCGACCGTGTGAATGAGCATCATCGGCGCGCGCATGCGCACGCCGGCGACCTCGGTTTCGAAGGCGCGTTCGTATTCGCCATCGAAATGCGACACGTCGGTCGAGGTGCCGCCCATGTCGAAGCCGATCAGGCGGTCGAAGCCGGCCTGCTTGCCGGTTTCCGCCATGCCGACCACGCCGCCGGCCGGGCCGGACAGGATGGCGTCCTTGCCTTGAAACAATTCAGCCGCCGTCAATCCGCCCGACGACATCATGAACATCAGGCGGATTTTGTCGTCAGCGGATCAGCGTCGCTGCGCCGCCCTGCATTTCGTTTGCGACGTGCGCCACATAGCGCCGCAGGATCGGCGACAGATAAGCGTCGACCACGGTGGTGTCGCCGCGCCCGACCAGCTTGATCAGCGGCGAGACTTCGTGGCTGACCGAGACTTGCGCAAAGCCCATGTCGCGCGCGAGCGCGGCGACGCGCTTTTCGTGCGTCGGGAAAGCGATAGGCGTGCATGAACACGATGGCGACGGCATCGATGCCGTCGTGCTTTGGCGGCCTGCAAGATCGCGCGCGCACGGCATCGAGATCGGGCTCATGCTCGACCGTGCCGTCGGCGCGAACGCGTTCGTCGACTTCGGCGACGCGTTCATAGAGCAATTCGGGCTTGATGATGTGCTTGTGCGAAAATTTTCGGCCGCGCCTGATAGCCGATCTTGAGCGCGTCGCGGAAACCTTTGGTCGATCAGCAGCAGCGTGCGGTCGCCCTTGCGCTCCAGCAGCGCGTTGGTGGCAACCGTGGTGCCCATCTTGACCGCGCCGACCATCGACGGCGGGATCGGTTCGCCGGCCTTGAGCCCCAGCAGATCGCGAATGCCCTGCACGGCGGCGTCGGCATAGGCCTCCGGATTTTCCGACAACAGCTTGTGCGCGGTCAGCTTGCCGTCCGGTGCGCGCCCGACCACGTCGGTGAAGGTGCCGCCGCGGTCGATCCAGAAATCCCACAAGCCACGCGATGAACCGACGCTTTGCCGTCGCCATTGTCAAATCTCCGTCGAAGCCTCACTTAGAGCAGGCTGCAAAAAAATCGTCAACAAATCGTTGACAATTTATCACGGTGTCTAAACTTCGATGGCGTTCTCGGACGTGAGACGCCGACGTGGGGCCGGTGTCGGGATATGCAAGAAGCGGCAAGGGGCTTGGATGGCTGGCAAGCCGCGTTTGGAAATCACGCTCGGACCGATCGTGTCATCGGCGCATCTGGCGTCGGGCGCGATGCCGGCCTTGTCCGAACTCGAGTTCGGCATGATACTGCTCGACCATGCCTTCGAGCGTTGGATGGTCCGCTGCATGGCGGCGGCCGGGGTGCCCGATTTATCGCCACTCGACGTCTTGGTTCTGCATACCGTTGCGCATCGCGGTCGCGCCAAACGCGTTGCTGACATTTGTCTCGTGCTTAATATCGAGGACACACATCTCGTCACCTATTCGTTGAAAAAACTCGACGCGCATAAACTGTTGAACAGCGGCCGGCGCGGCAGTGAAAAGACCGTTGCCTTGACGGCCAAAGGCGACGAGGTCGTGCAAAGATACCGGAAAGTCCGCGAAGTCCTTGCTGGTGAAATCGGTCAAGAGCGCCGGCATGGATGAAAAGCGGTTGTCGGAGATTGCCGCCTTGATGCGTGCGTTGTCGGGTCATTACGACCAGGCCGCGCGCGCGGCGGCGAGCCTATGAAGAAACGTGTGAAGGGGAAGTTGTGCAGCGCGTGCCGAAAGTTTCGTCACCGATGCGCATGCGACGACTGTTAGGGTTCGGTTTAGCAACAAATGCGGATCGCTTCGTCCGCGATGGAGAGAATGAAATGAAAGTCTTATTGCGTAGTTTGGCGGGTGTTTTGTTGGCCGCGGGGATGGTCACCGCCGCGTCGGCGCAAACCAAATGGGACATGCCGACGCCTTATCCGGACGGCAACTTCCACACCAAGAATGACATCGCGTTCGCCGCCGATGTCGAGAAGGCGACGGGCGGTTCGCTCAAGATCGTCATCCATTCGGCCGGCTCTCTTTTCAAGCATCCGCGAGATCAAGCGCGCCGTCCGTCAGGGCACCGCGCCGATCGGCGAAATTCTCGAATCGCTGGCCTCGAACGAAGTCGCCGATCTACGGCCTCAACTCGGTGCCGTTCCTGACCGACGGGCTACGACTCGGCCAAGAAGCTTTACGCGGCGCAGAAGCCCTATCTCGAAAAGCAGCTCGCCAAGGAAGGCCTGATGCTCTTGTATTCGGTGCCGTGGCCGCCGCAGGGGCTCTATGCCAAGAAAGACGATCACCAAGATCGAGCAACTCAAGGGCCTGAAGTTCCGCACCTATAACGCCATGATCGGCCGCATCGCGGCGCTGGCCGGCGCGATCCCGACCCAGATCGAGGTGCCGGATCTGCCGACCGCATTCGCCACCGGCCGCGTCGACGTCATGATCACCTCGGCTTCGACCGGCGTGAACACCAAGGCGCAGGACTACCTGACGGACTACATCGATATGCAAGCCTGGCAGCCGCGCAACATCGTGTTCGTGAACAAGGCGGCCTTCGACAAGCTGTCGGCCACCGAGAAGAAGGCCGTGCTCGACGCCGCCAAGGTGGCGGAAGTGCGCGGCTGGAAAGCCTCGATCGAGGAAATGGACGATCAAGACCGCGGCGCTCAAGGCCGCCGGCGTCAAAGTGATGCGCCGAGCCCGGAACTCAAGGCCGGCTTTGCAAAGTCGGCGCAACTATCGCCGCCGAGTGGGAAAAGAAAGCCGGTCCCGACGGCGCGGCCATGCTGGCGGCTTTCCGCAAGTAATCGACCCGAGCCTCTGAAACCAGACCCTCTCCCCCGGGAGAGGGTCCGTCGGGGAGAGGGTCTTGCCCCCAAACAGGCTGCGCTGCCGCATGGAAGCAAATTTCATGCGCCGCATTCTCGACAAACTCTATCACGTCTCGCTGTGGGCCTCGGCGCTATGTCTGGCGACCATCGGCCTGATGGTCGGCGCGCAATTGGCCGGCCGATTCTCGACGGCACGTTGGCGCTGCTGCATTTGCCGCGCACCGATTTCGTTATTCTCTCGCTTGCCGAAATTTGCGGCTATCTGCTTGCCGGCCGCGAGTTTCCTGGCGCTGGCGCCGACGTTGAAGGCCGGCGCGCATATTCGCGTCACCATGGCACTCAATGTGTTGGGCACGCGCTGCGCCGCTCGTCGAAATCTGGGCCTTCGCGCTGGCCGCGGTCGGCGCCGGCTACATGACCTGGCAGCTCGCCAGATTCGCTTACGTGTCGTGGCGATTCGATGAAGTCTCGCCCGGCGTGGTGCGAGGTGCCGCTGGGCTATCCGCAGGCCGTCATGGCGCTCGGCGCGCGGTGCTGACCATCGCGCTGGTCGACGAATTGGTCATGGTCGCAATGCGCGGCCGCCCGAGTTTCCGCGCCGCTGAAGAAGCCATTACCGTCGGCAAGGAAGGACTAGCGCATGTCCGGTGGTCGAGCTTTCGCTCGTTTCTGCTGCTGCTGCTGTTTGCGATTCTGGCGTCCGGCGTCTGGATCGCCATGGCGCTGGCGATCGTCGGCTTTGTCGCGATCATGACCACGGTGTCGACGCCGCCCGGCCAGGTGCTGGCGACCTCGATCTGGGCGGCGTCGAGTTCCTGGGATCTCACCGCGCTGCCGATGTTCATCTGGATGGGCGAAATTCTCTATCGCACCAAATTGCCCGATGACATGTTCACGGGTCTGGCGCCCTGGATGCAGAAGCTGCCCGGGCGCCTGCTGCATGTGAACGTCGTCGGCTGCGCGATCTTTGCCGCGGTGTCCGGTTCGTCGGCCGCCACCTGCGCCACCATCGGCCGCATCGCGATGCCTGAACTGTTGAAGCGCGGCTATGACGAGAAGATGGCGATCGGCACGCTTGCCGGCTCCGGCACGCTCGGTCTTTTGATCCCGCCGTCGATCATCCTGATCATTTACGCCACCGTCACCGAGCAATCGATCGCGCGGCTTTTCATCGCCGGCGTGATCCCCGGCATCATGCTGGCCGGCCTGTTCATGGGCTTCATCATGGTGTGGGCGCTCCTCAACAAGGATCGCATGCCGCCGCCCGAACCGGCGATGCCGTTCCGCGAGCGGCTCGTAGCGTCGCGCCGGCTGATCCCGGTGATGCTGTTGATCCTCGGCGTCATCGGCTCGATCTATGGCGGCCTGGCGTCGGCGACCGAAGCCGCCGTGGTCGGCGTTTTTCTGTCGCTTGCGTTTTCGTGGTGGTCGGGCACGCTCAACCAAGAGAGCTTTCCGCGAGGCGCTGCTGGCGGCGACGCGCACGAGCTGCATGATCGCCTTCATCCTGGCGGGCGCGGCCTATCTCACCGCCGCGATGGGTTTTACCGGCATTCCGATGGCGCTGGCCGAATGGATCGGCGGCTTCAATCTGCCGCCCTGGGCGCTGCTCACGCGCGCTGACGCTGTTCTACATCATGCTCGGTTGTTTCCTCGACGGCATCTCGATGGTGGTGCTGACCACCTCGATCATCATTCCGCTGGTGGAGAAAGTCCGGCTTCGATCTGATCTGGTTCGGCATCTATATCGTACTGGTGGTCGAGATGGCGCAGATCACGCCGCCGGTCGGATTTAATCTCTACGTTCTGCAGGGCATGACCGGCCGCAACATTTTCACCGTCGGCGCCTATACGCTGCCGCTGTTCTTGTTGATGGTGCACGGCGGTGGTGTCTGGTCGCGATGTTCCCGGAGCTGGCGCTGTGGCTGCCGTCGACCATGCTGGACGCGCATTAGGGCCGATCCGAAAAGTGGGACCGGCATTCGATTAATCCGAATGCATCGCGTTAGCGGCGCTTGACCCGCATGCGCTGGCCGACGATGACGGTCGCCACCACGGCGGTTGCATAGGCGATGGTCGTGAGTTCGATCGGTTCGCCGTTGACCGGCGCGGCCAAGGCCACAATCACGAACGGCTGCAGCAGCATCAATTGTCCGATGCGGGCAACGCCGCTCAAGACCATGGCGGCGTTTAGCGCGAAAAACGCCGAAAACTGGCTGATCAGGCTGACATAAGCGAGCCCGGCCCAGCCCTGCCACGGCACGTCGGCCAGAGCTGTGGGCCAGAGCCAGACGGTGATAATGACGGCAATCGGCAGGAACCCCGCGACCTGCCACGAGATTACCTGCCAGCCCGGCATTCTCATGCTCAGCCGACCCGACAGCGCATAGCCGAAGCCGCCGACCACCACGGTGCCGAGCAGATAAAGGTCGCCGATACTGATCGTGCGCGCTTCGCTGTTACTGAGGACAAACACGATCACGATACAGGCGCCGGCGAAGCTCGCCAGCCAGAAGCCGAAGCTCGGCCGCTCGTCGGCGACAAGGGTGGAGGCGGCCACCGTCGCCAGAGGCATGATGCCGAGCACCACCCCGCCATGCGCCGCCGGCACGGTCACCATGGCGAGCGCCATCAGCACCGGGAAGGCGACGATGGTGCAAAACGCGGTGACCGCGAGTTCGCCCCAGAGCGCCCGTGGCGGTGGCGTGCAGCGCGTCACCAACAGCAGCGCCAGACCAGTGCTGCCGGCGATGGTCCAGCGCGCGGCGGTCAGAAATAGCGGATCGATCGAACCGACGGCGAGCCTTGTCGCCGGCAATGTGCCGCCGAACAGGAAGACTCCGAGAACGCCGAGCGCGATGCCGAGTTTCTGTCTGGCATTGATCGTCATGAAGGGTTCATTCGGAAACGATCATTTTCGGTTTGATCATTGGAAAAGACGATCAATTGAAAATGATCGGACGGCGGGCGCGGGCGCAAGCTAGTGCCTGCGGCGGGCAATTGCCAGCCGGCGGTCTCATTTTAAAGCAAGATGCTCATAAAATACGCCGACGCGTGGGATACCCCATGCGTCGGCGCGCTCTTTTCGACTGTCAGCTTAATTCGGTTTGTTTGACGGTTCGTGGTTCTGGGTCAGAGCTTGCCCATCAAAATCAATATCAGCAGCACGATCACGACCAGACCCAAGCCGCCGCCGCCGTAATAGCCGGTGCCGTAGAAGGGGCCGCCGCCAATACCGCTGAAGCCGCCGAGCAGGGCGATGACCAAAACGATAAGAATGATGGTGCCAATAGACATAGTCCCAGTCTCCCTGCGGTAAGCGATGGACGGCGACGTTGGTCGCCCGCCATGCTGTGTTGCCTCGCCGTCATTGCCGACGCGCTTGTTAACGGAACCGTTGCGATAAAGTTCCATTCGCGCGCAGGCGGCGTCGCCAACCACAAAATGAGGTATTTGACCTTTTCATACAAAAAAGCCCCCGGATGAATCCGGGGGCTTTTATTTGGTTGCGGACGTTAAGCACTTAGCGTGCCGCCGTCTGGTCGATCAGCGGCGTGATGCGGCGCACGGCGACACGGCGGTTTTCGCGCGACGGTCCGTCGGTTGGCACTTTGAGATATTCCTCGCCGTAGCCTTGCGTCACCAGATTTTCCGGCGGCACGCCGAACTCCTCGGTCAGCACGACCGCGACTGCTTCGGCGCGGCGGTCTGACAGTGAGAGGTTGTCCTCGCTCGAACCGACCGCGTCGGTGTGGCCTTCGATCAGGAAGACCTCGCGTGGGTTTATTGGCAATGGCGCGGTTGATGCCATCTGCGATCACGCGAGTTCGTCGACCTGGCTGGGCGACAGCTGCCAGGAGCCCGAGGCGAAATTAATATCGAGATCGACCCGCGGCATATATTGACGCAACGGCTCGACTATAGACGCACCTGATCGAGCGTATAGCGGCGATCGAGACGCTCGATCGGCGGCTCGCGCAAAAGTCTCATAGATGCGGTCACGGTTGGCGTGGCGGGCATCGACGATGTAGCGGTCGCGCGGTCCGCTATAGCGCGGCGGTGCCATGTCGACTAAGTAGTCGCCGCGCCGAGCACCGGCGAAGCTATTGTCGATGATGACGACTTCGCGGCCATCGCGGTCGCGCCGCACCCGGCGGAGCAGACGCCCGTCGCGGTCGGTGGTCGAGATGATGCTGATGCCGGCTGCGCGCAATATGATGCTGATGATCTCGTTATTTTTGTTTTCGACCGTGACTTTTCGGGCACCGACCGCGAAGCGGTCGGCTTCGTTGTGGTGGATGGTGCTGCGATTGCCGTCACGCACGATGGTGCGGTTGCCTTCCTGAATGATGGTCCGATTGCCGACGGTGGTCGTGCGCCGCTCGGTGCGTACGGCCGCGAGGCCGGCAGCTCGGCTTTTGCCCTTTGCGCTGAATGAACTGGTTGGCGCTTTGAGTCTTGGTTGGCGGCGGCGGTGCCGCTGCGGCCGGAACGGCAAGCTGCGGCGTCCGCGCGATTGTCGGCGCCGGAGCGGCTGGCTTTGGCGCGGCGGCGGTTGGTGCCGGTGCGGGAGCGGCGGGTTTCTGCGCGGCAGCCGGTGGCGGGGCTGGCGGCGTCGCGCCGGGCGCTGGGCTTTATGACGGGCCTGCGGTCTTGGGTGTTAGGGCGAACGCGGCCATCTTTGTTGTCGCGCACGGTCGGCACAGGAGCCGGTTTGATCTGCGCGGCCGGTGGCGGCGGCGGGGCGACCGGCTTGGCCTGAACGGCCGGATGCGGGGCGACCGGCGGCTTGCGCTGAACGGCGGCCGGCGGTGGCGCAACCGGTTTGACCCGCACTGCCGGAGGCGGCGCGGCTGGTGGTTTGCGCTGCACGGCGGGTGGCGGGGGCGGGGCGGGCCTATGTTGCGGCCGGCGGACGTGGCGCGACGGTTTGGCGGCAGCCGGCGGACGCGGCGGTGCGGCTGGCCGGGCAGCAGCCGGCGGGCGCGGCGGCGCGGCACGCTTGGCCGCCGGCGGCGGTCCTTTTTTCTTTTGTTCTTCCAGCTTCTTTTTTTCTTCGGGTGTCAGCGGCTTGGGCGCTGGCGCGCCAGCCTGCGCCACGGTGAAGGTCTGCTGCGGCGCGGCAGAAGCCATCGGCGCGGCCGATACGACGGCGGCCAAGGCCGTGCACGCCAGCAAGAGCGATTTCGTGGATGCCATCTTTTAAATACTCCGAGAAATGTAGGAAAAAGAAATGATCGCCGTTCGTGATCGGGACCGGCGCGCGGGTGCGCTGGACGCGCGTCCCATTCATGCGATCTCGAGGCAACGTTTACGTAAGTTGAAAGTTCCGGCCTGAACTGTGGCTGAACGACTTAAGGCGAAAAAGTGTCGTCGGTCTTGGCGACCGTCACATGTTCCGCGGCTTAGCCACAGGTTTTAACGCAATTAGCCCGGGTAACGCGGTTGCCGACATCTTTCCACTCAGCTTTAGCCCGGCAAGAGTTGAAAAGCGGCCACCGCCATTAAGGTCGGCGGCGCGGCCGACACCGCCAACCATAAAGGACTGATGGCGCCATCGTCGAAGGTGCCTTTGAGAATGGCAAAGCCGGCCGGGTTCGGTGCATTGGCGATCACCGTCATGCCGCCGCCACTGACCGCGCCGGCCACCAGCGAATATTTCGCTTCCGGCGACAGGCCATCGACCAGCGACCCGAGATAGGTCAACGCCGCGTTGTCCGTAAACGCGGTCAGCCCGGTCGCGCCGTAATACAGCGCCGTCGCGCTCATCTGGGATATCACCGGCCCCAGCCACCAGTCCTGCATGCCGCCCAAGACCACCAGACCGCCGAGAAACAAGCCGACCAGCAAACCCTCGCGCAGGATCAGCCGATCCTGATGTCGGCTATAGGCTTCGGTGAAGCCGAGAAAAAACAAAAACAGCCCGCCGAACACCACGACGTAGTGGCTCGAGATCACGACGCCGATAAGAAATGCCAGATGCACGCCGATCACGGTCCACGGCACGCCGACGCGGCCGTGTGCTGCCGACACCGTCGGTAACTGGGCAAGATAGAAGCGGAACAGATAGGTCGCCGCTATCGCATTGGTCGCGACCGCCAGGATGGCCCGCCAGCCGAAGGTCTGAAGCATGAAGCCGAAATCCCAGCCCCAGCGCTCGGCCACCATCAAGACCGGCGGCGCCGCGAACGGCGTCAAGGTGCCGCCGATCGATATATTCACGAACAACACGCCAAGCGTTCCGTACTTGAAGGCGTTGGGCGCCTGTGGGCTGAAGAAACGCTCGCGCAGCAACAGCGCCGCCAGCGTCATGGCGGCGGGCTCGGTGATAAACGAACCGAGCAGCGGAGCGGCTGCCATGACGGTAAGGTAATAGGCCTTCGGCTGCTCCAGCGGCAGCATCGACGCGAGACGGCGCAGTAAGGCGCCGCCGAATTCCAGAATCGGCCGGCTGGCCGCGATGACCATGATGACGAAAATGAAGGCCGGTTCGGTAAAGACGCGGCCTTCGAGATAGTGCAGCGCGTCCTGCGGCGTCGCGTAAATGGCCATGAACGCGATCAGCGCCAGCGCCCAGACACCGAACACGGTCTCCACTTCGCCCAACAGATGCCAGAGGCCGGCATGGTTGGGGTGAATATGGGCGAGATGCTGGAAGTGGCGCGTGAGGAAGGTGTGCAGAATCGCACAGCCAAACAGGATGGTCGCGACCAATTGGACCGTGCTGGGCCCGCTTTCGCTCACAAGCTCGGCGCTCATGGCTTAGCTATCGAAGCGCGCTAACGCTTCCGTGACGCCGTGCCGGGTGAGCGGGCGTTGCAACAACACGTTGGCGCCGGTCACGCGCGCCAAGATCCCGTCATGAATATTGCCGCTTTCGACGAAAGCGACCCGCAATTGCGAATGGCGGTTGCGCAAGGAGAGGAGGGTGTCGAGGCCGGGCCATGGCGGCAGCACCCGGTCGGTGACCAGCCAGTCGCAGCCGTTCTCCACTAATTTGGCGGCATGATAGCCGTCCTCTGCCACAATCGCGCGCGCGGCGGTGCCGGCGAGCCAATAGGCCATGACGTCGCGGACTTCTTCTTCCGCGCACAGAATGACGATGGTGCCGAGCGCGCCGATCGGGGCGGCGGCCTGGCGATTGGTGCTGTGTGTGTTGGGTGCGTTCATGGCGGGAATGGTCGCCGTCATGCGACACTTTTACAATTCAGGACGCGGCCCTAGGCCGATACACTTGGGTAGCGGCACCTAGGTATCCACCCGTAGCTGCCGGGCGGTGAAAACGGCGATAGACAACAATGATTGGCACCAGCACGGAGCGTCGACCCTTTGCGATGGCATTTCCGCGTGTATTCACGTTGCCGCAATCTGTCCTGGCGCTGGGTTTTCTCGCCGGTTACGTGCTGCTCGACTGGGTCAGCTTCATTCAGCCGTTCGCGCCGTTTGGCATTACGCCGTGGAATCCGCCGACCGGTCTGAGCTTCATTCTGGTTCTGCTGTTCGGCCAGCGCTTCATCCCGCTGTTGTTTATCGCGCCTTTGGTCGCCGATCTGCTGGTGCGTCAATTGCCGCTGTCGTGGGGTGTGGAAATCGCCACCAGCGTCACGATCGGCGGCATCTACGCGATCGGTCTGCTGCTGTTGCTGCGGCCGGCGACCCGGTTCAACCCGGCTCTGACCTCGATGCGCGACTTGATTTTGTTGATCGGGGTCGCCGCCATCAGCGGCGCCTTTGCCGCGGCGAGCTATGTCGGCATTCTGGTGTGGTCGCAGGCGCTGCCGGCCGATGACTTCGTCCAAGCCGCGTTGCAGTTCTGGATTGGCGACATCATCGGCGTTGCGATTGTCGCGCCGTTCGCTTTGATCCTGCTGACGCGCGGCCGGTCGCTGGCGCTGACACGCGAAATCATCGTGCAGATTTTATCGGTGCTGTTAGCGTTGGCGGTCGTTCTGCTGTTCGCCGAGACGCGCCATTTCGAATATTTCTATATTCTGTTTTTGCCGATTATCTGGATGGCGGTGCGCGGCGGTCTGGAACTGGTCACCGGCGGAATCCTGATTACCCAGATCGGTCTGATTATCAGCGTGCATCTGCTGCCAGGCGCCGAACAGGACGTTACGACTTTCCAGGCGTTGATGCTCGTGCTGGCGCTCACCGGATTGGCGGCCGGCGCGGTCGTGACCGAGCATCGGCGCACCGAGTTTCAATTGCGCCTGCATCAGGATTCGCTGGCGCGGGTGGCGCGGCTCGGCAGCATCGGCGAATTCGCCGCCATGATCGCGCATGAGATCAACCAGCCTTTGATGGCGGCGGGCACCTATACCCGACTGGTCGCCGACACGTTGCGGTCGCCGGGTGGCCACGGCGACGCGGCCGACTCGGCGGAAAAGGCGGCGGCGCAGGTGCAGCGTGCGGCCGACGTCGTGCGTCAGTTGCGCGCCTTGATCCGGCTCGATCAAAGCGGCCGCGCGCCGGTCGGTGTCGATCGCATCGTGCGCGAGACGCTGGCGCTGTGCCGGCCGGAACTCGATCGCAACGCGGTGCTGGTGCGGGTGGCGCTCGATAATAACCTGCCGGCGGTTACGGCCGATCTGCTGCAGGTCGAGCAGGTGTTGCTCAACCTGATCCGCAACGCCGCCGAGGCCATTCAGTCGGAAGGCCATGGCGGCACGATCGTCATCAACGCGTCGCGCCATGGCGCGGATGAAGTTGCCGTCGACGTTAAAGACAGTGGCCCCGGCTTTCCGCCGGAATTCGCCGCCAGCGGCCATCCGCCGCTGACCTCGACCAAAACCGAAGGCCTTGGCGTCGGGTTGGCGCTGTGCCGGTCGATCGTCGAGGCGCATGGCGGCCGTTTGACCGCCGGTGGCGGGCGCGAAGGCGCCACCGTTCGCTTTACCTTGCCGGTGGCCGTGTCATGACCTCAAACCAACAGCCGGCCATCATGCGAATAGCCTTGATCGACGACGACGCGGCGGTACTCGATTCGCTCAAGCTATTTTTCGAACGCCAGGGCGTCGCGGTCGTGTGTTATCCGTCGGCCGATGCGTTCCTTGCCGCCGGCGATGCTGGCGCCGGGCTCGATTGCGTGGTGGCGGACGTGCGGATGCCGGGTTTAAGTGGCCTCGATTTGACCCGCCTATGCGCCGATGAAGGCCGGGACACGCCGGTCATTCTGATCACCGGTCATGGCGATATCGACATGGCGGTCGCCGCCATCAAGCTCGGCGCCTTCGATTTCATCGAAAAGCCCTTTGATGAGCGGCGTTTACTTGAGTCGATCCGCAAAGCCGCCGACGCCCGGCCGCAAGCGCCCCCGGAGTCCGCCGAACTCGTCGACTTGCGCGCGCGTTTCAAGGCCTTGTCGGAGCGGCAGCGTCAGGTGCTGGAGTTGGCGGCAGCCGGCCTGTCCAACAAGGAGATCGCCGAGCGGCTTGGCATCAGCTTTCGCACTGTCGAGATTCACCGTTCCTGGATGATGGAGCGGATGGGCGCACGTAACCTCGCCGAACTGGTGCGGATGGACATGCGGATCAAAGGCGGCAACGGCTAGCAGCCGGCGTCGGCTTGACGCGGCTTTGCAATCGGCCAAAGTCCCCCATAAGCTGGGCCTTTATGGGCGGGGCCTTCCTTGCAATGGCGACGAATGAGACCGATGAGCGTTTAAGCCGCGCGCTGACGGCCTATTTGCGCCAGCAAATCCAGGCGCCGGCGACCGCGATCGGCGATTTTCTCGACATCATCATCGCCGATGCTCGCCGGTTGCAGCTGGCGCCGGTCCTGAGCGATCTCGACCGGATGCAGAGCGCCAGCGCCCGCCTCAATGCCTTCGTGACCAAGTTGATTGCCGATTTCAGCGTCCGACCGGCGGCAGAACGAGAGCTTCGAGGATTTCAACCGCCGGCTCCGGCATGACCTGCGCACGCCGCTCAACGCGGTGATCGGCTATAGCGAGATGCTGCTCGAGGACATGGCGGACGACGAGGAGGCGCCGCTGCGCGGCGATCTCGCCAAGCTGAAAGAATCCGCCGATTTTCTGCTCGGCCAGATCGACGCCATGGTCGCTTTGACCCAGAGCGAAGACAAGCCGCTCGACGTTCAAGAGCATTTTGCGCCCCATGTCGGTCTGGTTGCCGACGCCTTGCGTACGGTCCAGCCGCTGGTCGCCGACGCCCCTTATGTGCGGGATCGGCAAAGCCGCGTTCTGGTCGTCGACGACAATGCCTCGAACCGCGATGTCCTGGCGCGGCGCTTGACCCGCGAGGGCCACGAGGTGGTGACCGCCAATGACGGCGCGGCGGCGCTGGAGCTTTGCCACCGCCAGGACTTCGATCTGATTTTGCTCGATCTGATCATGCCGGAAATAGGCGGCTATGAAGTGTTGCAGCGCCTGAAAGCCGAGGAGCGCACCAGACATATCCCGGTTATCGTGATTTCAGCGCTCGATGAACTCGACAGCGTCGTGCGTTGCATCGAGGCCGGCGCGGAAGATTATCTGCCCAAGCCGTTCGATCCGGTGCTGCTGCGCACCCGTATCGACTCGTCGTTGGAAAAGAAATGGCTGCGCGACCGCGAGAAACAATTCATCGCCGAGTTGGAGCGGGAAAAGCAAAAATCCGAGACCTTGCTGTTGAACATCCTGCCGCCGGTCATTGCCGACCGCATGCGCAACGGCGAACTGGTCATCGCGGATATGGTGACCGAATTGACCATTCTGTTTTGCGATCTGGTCGGCTTCACCGCGCTCAGCGGGCGGCTATCGGCGGCGCATACGGTCGATTTTCTCGGCAAGATCTTCACGACCTTCGACCGGCTGGCCGCCGAGGCCGGGGTCGAAAAAATCAAGACCATCGGCGACGCCTATATGGCGGCGGCTGGCATCCCCGAGCCTCAACCCGATCATGCCGTCCGGATCGCAAGCCTGGCGCCACGCATGATGCAGGCGGTCAAAGACGTTGCCCAGGAGACCAACCTGGATCTACAGGCCCGCATTGGTATTCATTCCGGGCCGATCGTCGCCGGTGTTATCGGGACCCACAAATTTGCCTACGATGTCTGGGGCGATAGTGTAAATACGGCGAGCCGCATGGAATCGCATTCGGTCACCGGCCGCATCCATATCTCCGACGCGACCCGGTTGGCGCTTAATGGCCGTTTTGTGCTTGAGCCGCGCGGCACGATCCAGGTCAAAGGCAAAGGCTTGATGGAAACTTATTTTTTGGTGGAAGAATAGTCAGTGTCGTCACGATCAGTTGAGCCAACCGTCAGTGCCACGATTGTCGGGGGTGAAGGCGTGAAAGCGATCGAAAAAAACATGTTGAGCACCGAGCAGGAGCATTCGCTGCTGCGCGCGACCCTCGAGCACATGTCGCAGGGCGTGGCGATGTACGACGGCGATCACAAGCTGGTCACCTGGAACGAACGCTTTGTCCAATATCTCAACATGCCGGACGAGTTCTTGGGCACCGATCGTACCTTCTCCGACTACATCCGTTATCTCGGCGCGCGCGGTGAGTTTGGCGACGCCGACATCGAGACCGAACTCAAAAAGCGTCTGGCCGTGCTGGAGACCTCGCACTCGTTCGAGCGGGTTCGTCCTGACGGCATGGTGCTCGAAGTACGGCGTGACCCGGTGCCGGGCGGCGGATTCATCGCGATCTATACCGACATCACCGAGCGCAAGAAGGCCGAATTGGCGTTGCGCAAGGCGATGGAAGACGCCGAATCCGCCAGCAAGGTTAAATCGGCGTTCCTGGCCAATATGAGCCACGAACTGCGCACGCCGCTCAACGCCATTATCGGCTACAGCGAATTGCTCGCCGAAGACGCCGCCGACCGCGACGACAAGATGGCGCTGGCCGACCTTGAGAAGATCGGCGCCGCTGGCAAGCATCTGCTCGGTCTGATCAACGAAATTCTCGATCTGTCCAAGATCGAGGCCGGCAAGATGGAGCTCTATCTCGAGCGTGTCGAGCTGGCGGATATGATCGGCGACGTCAAAACCATTGTCGACCCGATGATTGCCAAGAACGGCAATCGGCTGGTGATCGACTGCCCCGCCGACATCGGCTCGCTGCGCACCGATCTCACCAAGCTCAAGCAGTGCCTGATCAATCTGTTGAGCAATGCCGCCAAATTCACCAAGGACGGCGATGTCACGCTGCGCCTGTCGCGCGCCGCCGATGGCGATGGCGGCGATATCATCAGCTTCGAAGTATCGGACAGCGGCATCGGCATGACCGACGAGCAGGTCAGCCGGTTGTTCCAGGCCTTCACCCAGGCCGATTCATCGACGACGCGCAATTTCGGCGGCACCGGATTGGGCCTGACCATCACGCGGCATTTCTGCACCATGATGGGCGGGTCGATCACGGTCACCAGCACGCCCGGCAAGGGCTCGACCTTCACCATCACGCTGCCGGATCAAGCCGACGATGCCGCCGACACGGCGCGGGCCGGCCGGAGCAAGGCGTCGGACGCGGCGCATGATGCATCGGCGATCACGGTTCTGATCGTCGACGACGACAATGTCGTGCACGACGTGCTGTCGGCGACGCTCGGCCGAGAGGGCTATATTTTGCTGCATGCCTATGACGGCGCTGAAGCGATGGAGATCATGCGCCGGACGCCGCCAGACGTCGTGACGCTCGACGTGCAGATGCCGAAAATCGATGGGTGGTCGTTGCTCGGCATCATGAAGTCCGATCCCGCGCTCGATCACATTCCGGTCATCATGCTGACTATCGTCGATGACCGTAATCTCGGCTTTTCGCTCGGCGCTTCGGAATTCATGACCAAGCCGGTCGACCGCAACAAGCTGACGGCATTGTTGCGCAAGTTTGCGCCGGCCAAGAAGAATGCCACCATTCTGGTTGTCGACGACGATCCGGACGTGCGCGGGGTCGTCAAGGCGACGATCGAGGCCGCCGGCATGACCTCGGCGGAGGCCGCCAATGGCCGGCTGGCGGTCGATTGGCTGGCGCATCATCAGCCGCCGGCGCTCATCTTGCTCGACTTGATGATGCCGGAAGTTGACGGCTTTGAATTTCTGGAAAAAATCCACGGCCTGAAAGGTCTGGATGAAGTGCCGATCGTGGTGCTGACCGCCAAGGATCTGACCGCGCGTGAACGTGAGTTTTTGGCCGAGCGGACCTTGCTGGTCCTGAGCAAAAGCGGCCAGCCGATCGGATCGCTTGGCGCGGCGCTGTCGGCACTGGCCAAGCGCGGTCATGCGGCGGCGTCGGTACACGATGAGGAATGAGGGGACGCCCGTGAAGATTTTGCTGGTCGAAGATAATGAAATGAACCGCGATATGCTGTCGCGCCGGTTGTTGCGCAACGGCTTCGAGGTCGTCATGGCGGTGGACGGCCAGCAGGCGGTGACCATGGCCACATCTGAGCACCCCGACATCATTTTAATGGACATGAGCCTGCCGGTCATCGACGGCTGGGAAGCGACCCGTCAGGTCAAGGCCGATCCGGCAACCGGAAAAATTCCGATCATTGCGCTGACGGCGCACGCGATGGCCGAGGACGAGGCCAAGGCGCGGGCGGCCGGCTGCGACGACTTCGATACCAAGCCGATCGACATTGCGCGTCTGGTTGGAAAGATTAACGCGCTGGCGAAGGACGGCGCAGGCTGATAACCGCCGTCCGGCATGCCGCAAAATTGGCGGGGGCCCGGCGATTTCCCGCCGAGCCCCCTTACAACTATCAGCCGGCCTATAAGCCGGGTTTTGTATGGCATGCCGTCCTAGGCATACGTGACGGCCATTCCTCTGGTACGCCGGTTGCCCGGCGCATCTAGCAACCTACCCGAATGACTGGCCCGGACGGACCTAAGGCTTTCACCTCTACGTCATTCCTATTCGGTTTTGCTCCCGGTGGGGTTTGCCGTGCCGCTGTCATTGCTGACAAGCGCGGTGGGCTCTTACCCCACCGTTTCACCCTTACCTTTTAGCCAATACGCAACGCGGCCAAGGCGGTCTGTTTTCTGTGGCACTTTCCCTGAGGCCAACTTCATTTGCATGAAGCCATCCCCGCCGGACGTTATCCGGCACCGTTCGTCCATGGAGCCCGGACTTTCCTCCCCGCCCGCCTTTCGGCATTGGCACGGGGCGGCCGTCCGGCCGACTGACAGTGATAGCAATGGGGGTGGGGGCGGGTGGCGTCAAGCGTCGCCGGCGTTTAGTCGCCTGGGCGGCACCCAAAAAAAGAAGCCCGGACCAGTCCCGAAGGTCCGGTCCGGGCATTGCCTCGGAGGGGCAAAGTGAGGCGTGTCTGGGAGGAGAAGACACGCCGGTAAAAATCCAAAACTCAAGCTCAGCCAGCTAAGGGAACCCCAATTAAGGCTCCAATGGGGCCGAGCCATGCTCAAATTCATACCTGGGATCGGGCCCGGATTGGCCCATATTCAGGCGTGAAATTGAGCTCTCGGGCTCAATTCAGGCCCGAATTACGCCAAGGCGCTGGTCCGCGGCGTGCGCTGGCGGGTCGGACGGAAAGAAACGACCAAGCGCTTCAGCGCACCCAGCAGCGCAGCAAGCTCAGCGCGCATAGTTTCAGCCCGTTCCGCACGCGCCTGGCGCACAATGGCTTCGATGCCGGCCGGGGTGATGGAGGCGTTCGCCCAAATGTTTTCGGTGGTCATGGTAATCTCCAAGCAATGAGGGTCTGATTTCTGCCGTTCCCCATGCGTTGACTGCATAGTATTATCTTTCATAAGAATGATAATACCATATATAAGCGATACATATGTGAGCAAATGGAACGAATGGGGCCGCCATGGACGCCACCTCCGACCTGCGGGTTTTTGTCCGGGTTTTGGACCGAGGAAATTTTACTCTTGCAGCCAATGACTTAGGGATAACACCGTCGGCCGTCTCAAAGCTGGTATCGCGCCTGGAGGACCGCCTTGGGGTCCGGTTATTGGAGCGCAGCACGCGTCGTTTGGCGCTAACGCCCGAAGGCGAGACGTTTTTAGCGCGCGCGCGACGAATCGTGGCCGATATCGAGGAAGCCGAGGCGGAAGTTGCCCGGGTGCGCGGCGCGCCGCGCGGCAAATTGCGCATTAATTCCGGCACCGCCTTCGGTTTGCACCAGTTAGCACCTGCTTTGGCCGATTTTTTGGCCCGTTATCCGGAAATTGACGTCGAATTGTCGATTACCGACCGTTTGGTCGATCTGATCGAGGAGCAGTCCGACATAGCTGTGCGCTCAGGACATATCCCGGAAGGCCCCTTTATCCAGCGCAAAGTTGCAGACCTCCAGCGCGTGATCTGTGCGGCCCCTGCATACCTCGCTCGGCGCGGTACGCCGAAAGTGGCGGCCGATCTCAAAGGGCACGATTGCATCGTGGTCGCCGGCACCGGCCTCAACCGCTGGCCGTTCAAGAGTCGCAATGGCATCGATGTCGTCGAGGTGCGCCCGCGCGTGACCACCGACGACGCCGAAGCGGCGTTGCGGCTGGCGATCGAAGGCGCCGGCATTATCCGGCTGTCCGACGTCATCGTCGGCGGGCCGCTGCGCGATGGCGAATTGGTCGCGCTTTTGACGGACCTGCACCATGTCGAGCCGTTTCCTTTGTCGGCGATTTATCCGGCCGGGCGGAACAGGCTGCCGCGGGTCGCGGTGTTTCTCGACTTTATTCAGGAGCGTTTCGGCCACGCGCCGTGGCGCCTGCCGGAAATTCCGGCGCCTTAACGCGTCGCCACCAACGGCGCCGGCCGGGTTTCGACCAGCGCCCGCAAGGTCAGCAGCGTCGAGGGATCGGCGACGCCGTCGACCCGCGCAGGCCGGAAATGACGCTGAAAGGCAGCCACCACGTCGAGGGTTTGGTCGTCGAAAACGCCGGTATCGGCGATGCCGTAGCCGTAATTGCGCAAGCTGCGTTGCAGGCGGGTGACGGGCTCGCCTTTGTCGCCGGCGCGCAAGGTCGTGCCTTCCAGATTGAGCTGGGCGGCGCGCACCCAATGGCCGATGCCGGATTCGCTCAACAGCTCCCAGGGGAACTTCTCGCCCGGGTCCTGCTTGCGCGACGGCGCGACGTCGGAATGGCCGAGCACGCGGTCGGCGGCGATCGGGCCGCGCCGGGTGTAAATCGACTTGCACAGCGAAATCACCGCGGCGATCTGGCGCAGCGGAAAGTCGGTGTAGCCGAATTCATGACCGGGGTTCACGATTTCGACGCCGATCGACCTTGAGTTGATGTCCGTCTCCCCCGCCCAGGACGATACGCCGGCATGCCAGGCACGCATCGATTCCGGCACGCACTGTATGATCCGGCCGTCCTCGAACACAACGTAATGCGCCGAGACCTTGCTCTCGCGCGTGCACAGCCTGGTCAGCGCGGCTTCGCCGGACCGCATGCCGGTGTAGTGCAGGAGAATCATGTCGGGCGGGCCGCCGCTGCGCTCGTCCAGATTGGGCGACGGCTGGACCTCGGAGACAATGAAGGAATCCGGCTGGAAGACAGACATGGCCGGGCCATTTCCGATGATCGTTAAGCCAAAAGGCGGTGGCCCATCATTCGGCCTTGCGGCGGCGGAAATCAACCGGCGCGGTTTCCGGCGGCGGGATGGCAGCCATACCAGTCGATAATTCACACCATAATACCTCTTCTGATTGAAACGGCGCGGGGGCACCGCCCGGCGGTGGCCGGTCCGCCAGGAGGCCGCGGCGTCGAAACAAATCCTTAAGTTTAAGAGTGGCTTAATGGCCGCCGACGCGCGACGCGCCGGCGCCTCGGCAGGGTGCCGGGGCAGGCTCATATTATTGACGCCCTTTAATTCCATGGTCCCCGACACCTTCTCACTCAGGATTGCGAGCCGGCCCCAAGTTGAGCACCGCACCGAATCAAGAACCGGGCTTGCTGCCGAGCCGCGCCGCATCGACCGCGCGCGCCGCCGGCTTGCCGTTCGGCGTTTTGCCGGGAGCGCTCGAATGACGGCCGGTGGCGACGCCTTGGCGGCGGTCGCTGGCGGATCGGCCCGACACGTCCCCGTGCTCGGCGGTCCCGCTGTCGACTTCCTGAACATCGGTCATGAAGGCGTCTATATCGACGGCACCTTCGGCGCTGGCGGCTACAGCCGCGCCATCCTCGCCGCCGCCAATGTCCAGGTCATCGGCATCGACCGCGACCAGAGCGCGATTGCCGGCGGCGCCGATCTGGTCGAAGCCGCGCAAGGCCGGCTGACTTTGGTCGAAGACCAGTTCTCTAATCTCGATCAGGTCGCCCGCGACTGCGGCCATGACGCGGTCGACGGCGTGGTGCTCGATGTCGGCGTGTCGTCGATGCAGCTCGATCAGCCGGAACGCGGCTTCTCGTTCCGCTTCGACGGTCCGCTCGACATGCGCATGAGCAAGCACGGTCCGAGCGCCGCCGATGTCGTCGCTCTGGCCGGCGAGCGTGATCTCGCCAACATCATTTTCCAATTGGGCGAAGAGCGCCATTCGCGCGGCGTCGCGCGCGCCATCGTCAAGGCGCGCGGCGAGGCGCCGATCGTCACCACCGCCGCGCTCGCCAAGATCGTCGGCTCGGTGGTGCGGTCAAAGCCGAACGATATTCATCCCGCGACCCGCACGTTCCAGGCCTTGCGCATTTTCGTCAACGACGAACTCGGCGAACTCGCCGCCGCGCTGGCGGCCAGCGAACGAATTCTCAAACCCGGCGGCCGCCTGGTGGTGGTGTCGTTTCATTCGCTCGAAGACCGCATCGTCAAGTCGTTCCTGATTTCACGTGGCGAGGCGCGTGCCGGCTCGCGTCATTTGCCGCAAGTCGAACAGCCGCAAGCCAGCTTCGTGACGCTGAC
This sequence comes from uncultured Alphaproteobacteria bacterium, assembly GCA_963830125.1. Taxonomy (GTDB): domain Bacteria; phylum Pseudomonadota; class Alphaproteobacteria; order Rhizobiales; family Xanthobacteraceae; genus Pseudolabrys. The sequence goes on from CAWHKU010000003.1 coordinate 363,252, forward strand.
CAAACGGCCGGTCACAGCCGACGACGACGAGAACGCGCGCAATCCGCGCGCCAGGTCGGCCAAGCTGCGCGCGGCCGAGCGTACCGCCGCGCCGGCGCATGACAGCGACGTGAGCGATCTGCTGCCGCGGCTGCCGACGCTCGACGACATCATGAAGGGGCGGTAAGCGATGCGCCTCCTCAACATCTTGGTGATCGCGGCGCTGATCCTGGCGGCGTCCTTCGTCTACAAAATCAAATTCGATTCGACCTTGCAGGCCGAACGCGTCGCCAAGCTGCACAGTCAACTGCGCCGCGAGCGCGACGTCGTCGCGCGTCTGCGTGCCGAATGGGCCAAGCTCGACACGCCCGGCCGCATCCAGGGCCTGGCCGAGCGCCATCTGAAATTGCAGCCGGTGCAGACGACGCAATTCGATTCCTTCGACGCGCTGCCGGCGCGGCCGCCGAAGGTGACGCAGCCGGCCGAAGACCCGATTGCCGAATTGCTGACGCCGGCAGCGCCGGAAACGACCGGCAGCATACCGGAGGCTGTGCGATGAGTTTTTCGCCCACGACCGCATCGCCGAAACCGGGCGAAACCCGCTGGCAGCGCGTCTTGCGCTCGATGCTCTATGGCAATGGCGTCGATCGCGACGTCAAGGCCAAGGCGCGGCTGGGCCTGGCCATTGTCGCCTTCGTTGCGATTTACGGCATTATCGCGTCGCGGCTGGTGATGTTCGCGATCGCGAGCGATGCCCACGGCACGCACCGCAGCGTCGCCCAGGACGCGGTCGCTACCTCGCGACCCGACATTCTCGATCGCAACGGCATGATCATCGCCACCGACGTCAAGACGCCATCGCTGTTTGCCGAGCCGCGCAAACTGATCGATGTCGATGAGGCCGAGGAAATGCTCACCGCCGTCATGCCCGACCTCGACAGCAAGGAAGTGCGCGAGCGGCTGTCGTCGAACCGCGGCTTTGTCTGGCTCAAGCGCGAAATCACACCGAAGCAGCAATTGGAAATTCACCGGCTCGGCATTCCCGGCGTCGGCTTTCTGACCGAGAACAAACGCGTCTATCCGAACGGCCCGGTGGTCAGCCACGAGATCGGTCACGTCAACGTCGACAACCAGGGCATTGCCGGCATCGAGAAGTGGCTCGACGGGCAGGGGCTGGCGGCGCTGCATATGGCAGGCTTGGCGACCGACCGCCTGCAACGGCCGGTCAATCTAGCGCTCGATCTGCGCGTGCAATTCGCGCTGCGCGATGAGCTTGTAAAAGCCCGTGAGAAATTCAAGGCCAAGGCATCGTCCGGCGTGGTGCTTAACGTCAACACCGGCGAGATCGTCGCTATGGTGTCGGAGCCGGATTACGACCCGAACAATCCGCGCGAGGCCAACGACCCAACCCGCATCAACCGCATGACCACCGGCGTCTACGAGATGGGGTCGACTTTCAAGGCGCTCACCCTTGCGATGGCGCTCGACGAAGGCAAGGCGACTCTGTCGTCGACCTTCGACACCACCCATCCGCTGCACTATGGCCGCTTCGCGATCCACGATTACGAACCGGTGCATCGTTTCCTGACGGTGCCGGAGATCTTCACCTATTCGTCAAACATCGGCGCGGCGCGCATGGCGCTGGCGGTCGGCGTCGACGGCCATAAGGCCTTCCTCAAGAAGATGGGGCAGCTTGACCGGCTGCGCACCGAGCTGCCGGAAAGCGCCGAACCGATCATTCCCAAGCACTGGGGCGAGCTCAATACCGTCACCATCGCCTTCGGCCATGGCTTGTCGGTGGCGCCGTTGCAGGCGGTCATGGGTGTGGCGGCGACCGTCAATGGCGGCCTGCTGATTCCGCCGACCTTCCTCAAGCGGACGCCGGAACAGGCGAAGGCGCTGGCCAAGCGGGTTCTTAAACCTGAGACCAGTCTGGAGATGCGCTATCTGATGCGGCTGAATGCCGAAGTCGGTTCGGGTAAGAAGGCCAATGTCGCCGGCTATTATGTCGGCGGCAAAACCGGTACGGCCGAAAAGGTCGTCAACGGACGCTATTCCAAGCATAAGCTGTTGACCGATTTCATGGCCGTGCTGCCGTCCGACAAGCCGAAATATCTGCTGCTGATCATGCTCGACGAGCCGCAGCCGACGCCGGAAACGCATGGCTTTGCCACTGCCGGCTGGAACTCGGCGCCGACGGCTGCCAAAGTGATCGCGCGGATCGCGCCGCTGCTCGACCTTGAGCCGCGCTTCAATCTGCCCACGGCTGACAAGATGTTGCTGGTCAGCAATAAGGTGACGCGGTGAACTTGAGCGGATTACTGCCGGAAGCCGAGATCGATGCCCGCTTTGCCGGCATCGACGTGGCCGGCGTGACCGCCGACAGCCGCAAGGTTCAAAAAGGCTTCGTGTTCGTCGCCATTCCCGGCACCAAGGCCGACGGCGCGCAATTTGCCGTGCAAGCGGCAAGCGCGGGTGCGGCCGCAATCGTCGGCGAGCATCGTCCCGATGGTTTGCCGGACAAGGTCGCTTTCATTCAGGTCGTCAATGCCCGGCGCGCGCTGGCCTTGGCGGCGGCGAAATTCTTTCCGCGCCAGCCGGCCACCATTGCGGCCGTCACCGGCACCAGCGGCAAGACCTCGGTCGCGGCTTTTACGCGCGAGATCTGGGCGCAGCTCGGGGTACCGGCGGCCAGCCTCGGCACTGTCGGTGTGGTCGTCGCCGAAAGGCGAAGTCTATGGCTCGCTGACGACGCCCGATCCGGTCGAACTGCATCGCACGCTCGATTCCCTGGCCGGCGAGGGCGTCACCCATCTGGCGCTGGAAGCGTCTTCGCATGGGCTCGATCAGCATCGGCTTGACGGTGTGCGGATTGCCGCCGGCGCCTATACCAATCTATCGCGCGACCATCTCGATTATCATCCGACCATCGAAGCCTATCTCGCTGCCAAGCTTCGGCTGTTCACCGATCTGATCGCGCCCGGCGGCACGGCGGTCATCAATGTCGATGACTGTTATGCCGGACAGGTGGTGGCGGCAGCTGAGAAGCGCGGCCTCAAGGTCATGACGGTCGGCGAGCACGCGGACGGTATCAGACTGGTCGGCGGCACCATCGATGGCTTCGCGCAGAAAGTCGAACTCGCGCATGGCGGTCGCAGCTATCATGTCAAGCTGCCGCTGGTCGGCGGCTTTCAGGTGCAGAACGCCGCAGTCGCGGCAGGGCTGGCGATTGCGACCGGGTCGGAGCCGGCGCGGGTGTTCGCCGCGCTCGAACATCTCACCGGCGCCAAGGGCCGGCTGGAACTCGCCGGCAGTTATCGCGGTGCGCCGATCTTCATCGACTATGCGCACAAGCCCGATGCGTTGGCCAAAGCTCTGGCGGCGTTGCGGCCTTACGCCAGCGGCCGGCTGATCGTGGTGTTCGGCGCCGGCGGCGACCGCGACACCGGCAAACGTCCGATTATGGGCCGGATCGCCCACGACAATGCCGACCGGGTCATCATTACCGACGACAATCCGCGCAGCGAAAAGCCTTCAGCGATCCGGGCCGAGATTTTGGCGGCGGCGCCGGGTGCGCTAGAAGTCGGCGATCGCGCGCAAGCGATCCGCGCCGGCATTACCGATTTGACGTCAGGCGACGTGCTGTTGATCGCCGGCAAAGGTCACGAGACCGGCCAGATTATTGGCGGTCAGGTTTTACATTTCTCCGACCATGAGGCGGTCGCGACGGTGTTACGGGAATTGGCTTGATGAGTTTGCTCTGGACTGTTGATGACATGGCCGCCGCGATGCGCGCCGACAAATCGGGCGCGCTGCCGGAAGGCATCATCGGCATTTCGATCGACAGCCGCAGCATCGCCAAGGGCGAAGCCTTTTTCGCGATTCAGGGCGACAACCGCGACGGCCATGATTTCGTCGACGGCGCGATCAAAGCCGGCGCGGGTCTGGCCGTGGTCGCGCGGGCTAAACGCGCCGACTTCGCGGCCGACGCGCCGCTGTTGTTGGTTGACGATGTGCTGGACGCCTTGCGCGATCTGGCGCGCGCCGCGCGGGCGCGCTCACACGCCAAGATCGTTGCCGTCACCGGCTCGGTCGGCAAGACCGGCACCAAGGAAGCACTCCGGATCGCGCTTGGCGCCGATGGCGAAACCCATGCGTCGGCCGCGTCCTACAATAATCATTGGGGTGTGCCGCTGTCGCTGGCGCGCTGTCCGGCTTCGGCGAAATACGCAGTGTTCGAAATCGGCATGAACCATGCCGGCGAAATCACGCCGCTGACGAAACTGGTTCGGCCGCATGTCGCGATCGTCACCACGGTCGCGCCGGTGCATCTGGAGTATTTCGGCTCGGTCGAAAAGATCGCCGACGCCAAGGCCGAGATCTTTGTCGGCATCGAGCCGGGCGGCACGGCCGTGCTGAATATCGACAACGACCAATTTGACCGGCTTGCGGCCGCCGCCAAGGCCGCCAAGGTGTCGCGCATTGTCACCTTCGGCGAAGCCGCCCAGGCCGAGGTTCGGCTGCTGCGCTATTCGATGCAGCCCGAAACTTCGACCGTGCAGGCGCTGATTCTCGATCACGAGGTGACCTACAAGCTCGGTGCGCCCGGCAAGCACGTCATTCTGAATTCGCTCGCCGTTTTGGCCGCAGTCGAGCTGGTCGGGGCCGATCTGGCGCTGGCGGCGCTGGCGCTCGATCAATTGCGCGCCCCGACCGGTCGTGGCGCCCGCAAGACCTTGCAGCTACCGCAAGGCCGCGCCTTGCTGATCGACGAAAGTTACAACGCCAATCCGGCCTCGATGGCCGCCGCCATCGCGCTGCTCGGCCAGGCCGACGTCGGCCGGCATGGCCGCCGGATCGCGGTCCTGGGCGATATGCTGGAGCTGGGTGATCAGGGCGATCAGCTCCACGCCGCGCTCGCCCAAGTCATCGAGGCGGCCTATATCGACCTGGTATATTGTTCTGGACCGCAGATGCATTCGCTGTGGCAGGCTCTTCCCTCCGGCCGCCGGGGCGGCTATGCCGTGACAGCGGCGGAATTAGAGTCGAGCGTCCTTGCGGCCATCCAAGACGGCGACGTGGTGATGGTCAAGGGCTCGCTGGGCTCGAAAATGGGTCCCCTTGTCAAAGCGTTGGAACGGCAATTTCCGGGCGGACCGACGCCCGACCAAACGTGACTTAATTCAAGTCTAACTCGAAAACGCGGCAAGGTTTGACCCGATGTTTTATTGGCTGACCGAGCTTTCCGATAAAGTCTCGTTCTTTAACGTCTTTCGCTACATCACCTTTCGCACCGGTGGCGCCATTTTCACCGCGCTGGTGTTCGTGTTCCTGTTCGGCAGCCCGATGATCGACATGCTGCGGCTGAAACAAGGCCGCGGCCAGCCGATTCGGTCTGACGGGCCGCAGTCGCATCTGGCCAAGAAGGGTACGCCGACCATGGGCGGCCTGATGATCCTGTCGGGGCTTCTGGTGTCGACCTTGCTGTGGGCCAACCCGATGAACCCTTACGTCTGGGTCGTGCTCGGGGTGACGTTGTCCTTCGGGCTGATCGGCTTTTACGACGACTATCTGAAGGTGACCAAGCAAACCAATGCCGGCTTTGCCGGCCGCATCCGGTTGGCGGCGGAAACGTTTGTCGCGGTGGTCGCCTGCCTGGCGTTGACGCATCTCGGCAAGGGGCCGATCGCGACCTCGCTGGTGTTTCCGTTCATCAAGGAACTGGTGGTCAACCTCGGCTGGGCCTTTGCGATCTTCGGCGCTTTCGTCATCGTCGGCGCCGGCAACGCGGTCAATCTCACCGACGGTCTCGACGGTCTTGCCATTGTGCCGGTGCTGATCGCGGCCGGCAGCTTCGGGCTGATCTCTTATGTCGCGGGCAACCTGGTGTTCGCCGACTATCTGCAAATCCATTATGTCGCCGGCACCGGCGAACTGGCGGTGCTATGCGGCGCGGTGATCGGCGCCTCGCTCGGCTTCCTGTGGTTCAACGCGCCGCCGGCCTCGATCTTCATGGGCGATACCGGTTCGCTGGCGCTCGGCGGCATGCTCGGCACGATCGCTGTCGCGATCAAGCATGAGATCGTGCTGGCCATCGTCGGCGGCCTGTTCGTCTTGGAAGCCGTGTCGGTGATCGTGCAGGTGGTGTCGTTCAAGCTCACCGGCAAACGCGTGTTCAAGATGGCGCCGATCCACCATCATTTCGAGCAGAAGGGCTGGACCGAGCCGCAAATCGTGATCCGGTTCTGGATCATCGCGGTGGTGCTGGCGCTGGCCGGTCTGGCCTCGTTGAAGTTGAGATAGGCCAAGGCGTCCGCGCGATAGCGCGGCGATGGAATCAAAATGATCCCGATCACCACCTTCGCCGGCCAAAAGGTCGCGGTTTTCGGCCTTGGTCATTCCGGCCTGCTGTCGGCGCGTGCGCTGATCGCCGGCGGCGCCGAGGTCATTGCCTTTGACGACGCGCCGCTCAGGCTCGAACAGGCAGCCGCCGCCGGCATCCCGACGCAAAACTTAAGCGAGATCGATTGGTCGGAGATCGCCGCCTTGGTGCTGGCGCCGGGCGTGCCGCTGACCCATCCGACGCCGCACTGGACCGTGCAACTGGCGCACAAGGCCGATGTCGAAATCATCGGCGACATTGAATTATTCTGCCGCGAACGCGCGGCGGCGCGCGAGACGTCGGGCATAGATTGCCCGCTGGTCGCGATCACCGGCACCAACGGAAAATCGACCACCACCGCGCTGATCTCGCATCTCATCAACGCTGCCGGCGGCGATGCTCAGATGGGCGGCAATATCGGCGTGCCGGTGCTGGAACTCGAACCGTTCGCCGCCGGCCGGTCCTATGTGCTGGAAGTGTCGTCCTATCAGATCGATCTGGCGCCGTCGTTGCGCGCCACTGTCGGCATTCTGCTCAACGTGTCGGAGGATCATCTCGACCGTCACGGCAGTATGGAGAATTACGCCGCGCTGAAAGCCTTGCTGCCGGCGCAGGTCGAACAAGGCGGCACCGCGGTGATCGGCGTCGATGACAAATACACCCGCTCGGCCGCCGACCGGATCGAGCGCGCCGGCCGCAAGGTGGTGCGGGTGTCGGTGACCGGGCCGTTGCGCGACGGCTATTACGCCCAAATCAGCGATCAAGGTAGCCGTATCGTCCGTAGCGTCGGCGGCAAAGCCTATCCGGCGGCGCAATTGGCCGGCATTGGCAGTTTGCGCGGTGCGCACAATGCCCAGAACGCGGCTTGCGCGGTCGCGGCCTGTGTTGCGCTCGGGCTCGAATTGCCGGTCATCCAGAAAGGCCTGGTGAGCTTTCCCGGGCTGGCGCACCGGATGCAGCCGATCGGCCGCAAACAGATCGCCGGCGGCACGATCCTCTACGTCAACGACTCCAAGGCCACCAACGCCGACAGCGCCGCCAAGGCGCTTGGCGAGCTACCACGACATTTTCTGGATCGCCGGCGGCAAGCCCAAGACCGGCGGCATCGAAAGTCTGGCCGAATTCTGGCCGCGCATCCGCAACGCCTACCTGATCGGCGAGGCCGCCGACGACTTCGCCAACACGCTCGAGGGCAAAGTGCCCTACGAAATCGACGGCCTGCTGTCGCTGGCGGTCGATGCCGCCACCCGCGACGCCGAAGCCTCTGGCCTGAAAGACCCGGTGATCCTGCTATCGCCGGCCTGCGCCTCGTTCGACCAGTATCCGAACTTCGAAGTGCGCGGCAAAGCCTTCACCGACCTGGTGCAGGCCCTGCCGGGGGTCGCCAGCGCCACGCCCTGAGGCGAATTTTACCGGCCGGTTCGTTTATTAAGCCTTCGTAAACCGTGACCCGTCAGCTTGGGACCGATAGGGACCCAGGCACATGATTTCACGCGCACAACGCACGCCGCTCGGCGAATGGTGGTGGACGGTCGACCGGCTGACGCTGGCCGCTATCGGCGCGCTGATGCTGGCCGGTATCGTTTTGTCGCTGGCGGCGAGCCCGCCGGTCGCCGGCCGGCTCGGGCTCGATCCGTTTTATTTCGTCAACCGCCACATCTTCTTCCTGTTTCCGACCATCGCCATTCTGCTCGGCGTGTCGTTTCTGACACCCCAGCAAATCCGCCGGCTGTCGCTGGTCATCTTCATCATCAGCCTGATCATGGTGGCGGTGACGCCGATGTTCGGCCACGAGATCAAGGGCGCCAAGCGCTGGCTGGTGATCTTCGGCGTCAATATCCAACCGTCGGAATTCTTGAAACCGTCCTTCGTCATCCTGGTCGCCTGGCTGTTCGGTGAATCGGCCAAGCGCCCGGAAATGCCGGCCAACGCCATATCGCTGATCTTGCTGCTGACGGTGGTCACGTTGCTGGTGATCCAGCCCGACTTCGGCCAGACCATGCTGATCGTGCTGGTCTGGAGCGCGCTGTTCTTCATGGCCGGCATGCGGGTGATCTGGATGTTCGGTATTGCCGGCGCCGCCGGCGTTGGCTTGACGATCGCCTATTATACCGTGCCGCATGTCGCCAACCGCATTCAACGCTTCATGAACCCGAACACGGGCGACACCTTTAATATCGACATCGCGACCGAAAGCTTCATGCGCGGCGGCTGGTTCGGGCGCGGACCGGGCGAGGGCACGGTCAAGCGCCTGCTGCCGGAAAGCCATACCGATTTCGTGTTCTCGGTGGCGGCGGAAGAATTCGGCGTTGCCTTGTGTCTGGCGCTGGTCGCGCTTTACGCCTTCATTGTCATTCGCGCGCTGCTGCGCGCCATGCGCACCGAAGATCCGTTTACGCGCTTTGCCGCCGCCGGTCTCACCATGCTGTTTGCCGTTCAGTCGGCGATCAATATGGCGGTCAATCTGCATTTGATACCGGCCAAAGGCATGACGCTGCCGTTCATTTCCTATGGCGGCTCGTCGATGATCTCGCTGGCTTATGCGATGGGTATGTTGCTGGCCTTGACGCGCGAACAGCCAAGCGGCGCCATGCTGACGCCGCCGGTCGCAATGCCGGCCGGGAGCGGGCTTTAATGCCAAGTGGCGCGCCGCCGCCAGTGCTGCTTTGTGCCGGCGGCACCGGCGGCCATTTGTTTCCCGCCGAGGCGCTGGCGGTCGTGTTGGCCAAGCGCGGTGTGACCGTTGAACTCGCCACCGATGTCCGCGCTGCGCATTTCAAATTTCCGGCACGCGCGGTTCATCTCATTCCGAGCGCGACCTTGCGCGGCCGCGATCCGGCCTCGCTGCTATACACCGCGACCATGCTGGCAGCCGGTATCGGCAAGGCCTGGCTGGCGATCGGTCAGATTCGCCCGCGTGTCGTGGTCGGCTTCGGTGGTTATCCGACGGTGCCGCCGCTATTGGCCGCCTGGTGGCGCGGCGTGCCGACCGTGCTGCACGAACAGAACGGTGTCATGGGCCGCGCCAATCGCGCACTGGCGAAACGCGTGACCGCGATTGCCACCGGCTTTCGCGTGCTCGCTAATGTCGATGAGCGCGTCCGCGCCAAAATGACCTTCACTGGCAATCCGGTGCGGCCGAACGTGATCGAAGCCTCACGCGTGCCGTATATTGCCCCCGACATCGCCGGCCAGTTGCGCCTGCTGGTGTTCGGCGGCAGCCAGGGCGCGCGCGTGATGTCCGAGATCGTGCCGTCAGCGGTCGAACGCCTGAGCGCCGATCTGCGGGCGCGGCTGCATGTCACGCAGCAGGCGCGGCCGGAAGACCTCGACGCCGTGCGTGTCGCCTATGCGCGGCTCGGCGTTCAATCCGATTGCGCACCGTTCTTTGCCGATTTGCCGCACTTGATGGCTACGGCGCATCTGATCGTGTCGCGCTCGGGCGCTTCGACGGTCGCGGAACTTTCGGCCATCGGCCGGCCCGGCATTCTGGTGCCTTTGCCGGGGGCGCTCGACCAGGACCAGTTCGCCAATGCCGGGGTCTTGCAGGACGCCGGCGGCGCGATCCGGCTGGTCCAGGCCGAATTCACGCCGGAGCGGCTGGCCTCGGACATTGTCGCTCTGGCTGGCGATCCGGCACGGTTAACCGCCATGGCCAAGGCCGCCAAATCGGCCGGCACCATCGATGCCGCCGAACGGCTGGCGGATTTAGTCATAAAAACAGCCAGCATTTGACATTTCCGGCGCTGGCCGGGAAAAGCCTTCCATCACGGATGACAGGCTGAGGGCGACCCCATGAAATTGCCGCGCGACATAGGACCGGTGCACTTCGTCGGCATCGGCGGTATCGGCATGAGCGGCATTGCCGAAGTGCTGGTCAATCTCGGCTATACCGTCATCGGCTCCGACGTCGCCGACTCGGCCAACGTCAAGCGCTTGCGCGAGCTCGGCATCAAGGTTTCTATCGGCCACCGCGCCGAAAACATCGACGGCGCCGACGTGGTGGTGGTGTCGTCCGCGATCAAGCGCGACAACCCGGAATTGATCGCCGCCCGCGCCAAGCGCCTGCCGGTGGTGCGGCGCGCCGAAATGCTGGCCGAACTGATGCGGCTGAAATCCTGTGTCGCGATTGGCGGCACCCACGGCAAGACCACCACCACCTCGATGGTGGCGGCGTTGCTCGATGCCGGCGGCCTCGATCCGACCGTCATCAATGGTGGCATCATCAACGCTTACGGCACCAATGCGCGGCTCGGCGGCGGCGACTGGATGGTGGTCGAGGCCGACGAGTCCGACGGCACCTTCCTGAAGCTGCCGGCCGATATCGCCATCGTCACTAATGTCGATCCCGAGCATCTCGATCATTTCCACACCTTCGATGCCGTGCAGCAGGCCTTTGTCGATTTCGTCGAGAACGTGCCGTTCTACGGTTTCGCGGTGATGTGCACCGATCATCCGGTGGTGCAGAAGCTGGTCGGCAAACTGGAAGACCGCCGCATTCTCACTTATGGCGAAAATCCGCAGGCCGATATTCGGCTGGTCGATCTCGATCATGACAACGGGTCGTCGTATTTCGCGGTTCAGTTCCGCGACCGTGAAGGCAAGACCACGCACACCATCGACAAGCTCACGATGCCGATGCCGGGCCGGCATAATGCCCTTAATGCCACCGCCGCGATCGCAGTCGCGCATGAACTTGGCATCAAGGACGACATGATCCGCAAGGCGCTCGCCGGCTTCGGCGGGGTCAAACGGCGTTTCACCAGAGTCGGCGAATGGAATGGCGCGACCATTATCGATGACTATGGCCATCACCCGGTCGAAATTGCCGCCGTGCTGCGTGCTGCGCGCGAAAGTACCAAAGGCAAGGTGATCGCCGTGATGCAGCCGCATCGCTATACCCGGCTGCAGTCGCTGTTCGAACAGTTTTGCGGATGCTTTAACGATGCCGACGTGGTGGTGGTGGCGCCGGTCTATCCGGCCGGCGAACAGCCGATCGAAGGCGTCGATCGCGATGCGCTGGTGCAGGGCCTGCGCGCCCATGGTCATCGCCAGGCGATCCCGCTGGACGGTCCCGAACAATTGGCCAGCGTGATCAAGGATCTCGCCAAGCCGGGCGACTACGTCATTTGCCTTGGCGCCGGTTCGATCTCGCAATGGGCCTATGCGCTGCCCGGTGAGTTGAAGGCGCTCGACGGCGGGCGCTGATGACAGCTTTTCCCGACATCATTCCTGATCTCAAAGCCAAGATGCCCGACTTGCGCGGGCGGTTGGCGGCTAACCAGACGCTCGATCCGTTCACCTGGTTCCGCGTCGGCGGCCCGGCGCAAATGCTGTTCGTGCCGGAAGACGCCGGCGACCTGGCTTATTTCCTTCAGCATTTGCCAAACGAGATCCCGCTGACCGTGATCGGCGCGGCCTCGAATATGATCGTGCGCGACGGCGGCGTGCCGGGCGCGGTGGTGCGGATGGGACGCGGCTTCAACGAAGCGGTTATTCAAGACAATCATCGTGTGCTGGCGGGCGCGGCCATGCTCGACGTCATGGTGGCGCGCGCGGCGCAAAAGGCGAGCATCGCCGGCCTGGCGTTTTTGTCCGGCATTCCCGGCACCGTCGGCGGCGCGTTGTGTATGAATGCCGGCGCCTATGGCGGAGAAACCAAGGACGTGCTGATCGAAGCCTATGGTCTCGACCGGCAAGGCAACGCGCGCACTTACAGCAATGCCGACATGGGATTTTCCTATCGCCATTCCGGTATTCCTGACGACGTGATTTTCACCGGCGCGCTGCTGCAAGGCCGCGCCGGTAATCCCGACCAAATCGCCGCCGAGATGGCCGACGATCAAAGCCAAGCGCGAAGCCAGCCAGCCGCGCAATCGCACCGGCGGCTCGACCTTCAAGAATCCGCCCGGCCAGAACGCCTGGAAGCTGATCGACGACGCCGGTTGCCGAGGGCTCACCATCGGCGGCGCGCAGGTCTCCGAACTGCACTGCAATTTTCTGATCAATCTCGGCAACGCGACGGCCAGCGATATCGAAACGCTTGGCGAAACCGTGCGAGAACGGGTCAAGGCCAATTCCGGCATCACGCTGGAATGGGAAATTAAGAGAATTGGGGTAGGGGTTTAATTCTTCCGTCGTGGCCGGGACAAAACCGGGCATGACGATAGCGAGATAGAGAACGGTCGCAGATGAAACATGTCGCGGTATTGATGGGCGGATGGTCGGCGGAGCGCGAAGTGTCGCTGTGGTCCGGCAAGGCCTGCGCGGATGCAGCCGAAAAATGCGGCTATCGCGTTACCCGCGTTGATGTCGGCCGCGACATCGCGACCGTCCTGACCAACCTCAAACCCGATTGTGCGCTCAATGTGCTGCATGGCCGGCCCGGTGAGGACGGGACCTTGCAGGGGCTGTTGGAAGTTATCGGCATTCCCTACAGCCATTCCGGCGTGATGGCGTCATCGGTGGCGATTCAAAAAGACATCTCCAAGACGCTGTTGAAAGCGGCCGGCGTGCCGGTGCCGGGCGGCATGGTGGTGAATCGACTGGAAGCGGCCAAGAAACATCTGCTGCCGACGCCATACGTGATCAAGCCGGTGGCGGAAGGCTCCAGCGTCGGCGTCTTTATCGTGCGCGACGACCATGAACATCCGCCGCAGGAATTGACGCGGGCCGACTGGAAATTCGGCGATCAGGTATTGGTCGAGCCTTTCATTCCCGGCAAGGAACTGACCTGCGCGGTGATGGGCGATCATGCGCTCGGCGTCATTGAAATCGTCGCCAATACCAAATTCTACGATTACGAAGCCAAATACACGCCGGGCGGCTCGACGCATTTGCTGCCAGCGCCGGTGTCCGACGAAGTTTACAAGGCCTGCCAGCGCTTGTCCTTGGAAGCGCATCGCGCGCTCGGCTGCCGTGGCGTGTCGCGGGCCGACTTCCGCTATGATGACAGCCTGCCCGGCACGGCAGGGCTGGCCTGTCTCGAGGTCAACACCCAGCCGGGCATGGCGAAAACCTCGTTGGTGCCGGAACTGGCGGTCCATGCCGGCATGACCTTCGAGGACTTCGTCCGTTGGATGATCGAGGACGCCTCGCTCGGCCGGTGACGGCGGGAACCGTGCCGCGAAAGCCACGGTCGGTATAAGTTACCGGAACCTCTCGGCAATCCGTAAAACTTTACTAATCGTTTACCAAATAGCCCGAAGACTAGGCATCGACGGCGTTTCGCGCGCATCGCGATCTAATTGCCGTGCGTGTGCCAGCGTTCCGTGCGTCGAAAAGTCTTTGGAAAGGGCGGTTGCCGGCCAAAGGCGCAGTTTCATCTGGGCCCGTGCGCTGCCGCGCCGGACCTGAGCTTGCCGCCCTTTCGGGCTAACGTTGCGAAGAACTGGTTGCGATGGACCGCCGAGGATACCTCGCTCAATCGCTAGGAGCTCAAGCCCACCGGCCGGCATCGGCCGCGCCGCGGTCGCGCGCCTGGCCGGCAGCGGACCTGCGGGCGTGGCGGAATTCGCGCTGGCAGCGTCAGGCGCGCCGCTGGTTCACCGCGCTGGTCGATAGCGATATCCCGCGCGGCCTCGGTTCTGCGGCGACCGCGCTGTTGCTGCTCTCAAGCGTCTGCTACGGCGTCGTCAAAGGCGGCCATGGCCCGGTGATCGAGGCCAATCTCGGCGATCTCTGCGACGCCGCCGCCAAGGCCGCCGGGTTTGGCATTTCCGAGGTCGCGCTGACCGGCGAGCATGAAGTCAGCCGCGACGACATTCTCAAAGCCGCCGGTATCACCGATCGCTCGTCGCTGCTGTTTCTTGATGCGGCGCAGGCGCGCGCCCGTCTTCTGACCAATCCGTGGATCGAGCAGGCGACCGTGCTCAAGCTTTACCCCGGTCGGCTGCGGATTGAGATCAAGGAACGCAAAGCCTTCGCCTTGTGGCAAAAGGACGCCCTCACGTCATTGATTGCCGCCGACGGCACCATTCTTGAACCTTACGTGCCGGTCGGCTTCGCCAAGCTGCCGCTGGTCGTCGGCAAAGGGGCCGAACGCGAGTCGCCGGAATTGCTGTCGATGCTTGCGCGCTATCCAGTGATCGCGCGTGAAGTCGAATCCGCGGTGCTGGTCGCCGACCGGCGCTGGAATTTGCACCTGAAAAATGGCGTCGAGATTCTGTTGCCGGAATACCAGCCCGCGCATGCGCTTCGAATCCTGGCCAACCTCGACCGCGACAAGAAGTTGTTGTCGCGCGACATCGTCCTGGTCGATCTGCGGCTGCCCGATCGCGTCACCGTGCGCCAGTCGGATGCGGCGGCGGCGGCCCGCGACGAAGCTTTGAAAGCGGCGGCCGCAGCGGCCAAAAAGAAGAAAAAAGGGAGCGAAGCATGACCGTGCTGCGCTTCGGTCTGACGCCTAAGATGAAGCCGGTGTCGCCGCGCCGCGCCGCGGTGGTGGCCGGTCTCGATATCGGCACCAGCAAGATCGTCTGCGTGATCGCGCGGCTTGAGCCGCAGGCGCCGCAGGATGTGCTGCGCCGCCGCAGCCACGGCGTGCGTATCATGGGCTTTGCCCATACCGCGGCCAGCGGCGTCAAAGCCGGCTCGGTGGTCGATCTGGTCGAAGCCGAGGAAGTGGTCCGCCAGGCGATCGACACCGCCGAGCACATGGCCGGCGTCCAGCTTGAATCGGTGGTGGTGTCTTTGTCGGGCGGCCGGCTCGGCAGCGAGCGCTTCATCGCCGATGTCGAACTCAATGGTGGCGCCGTCTCTGACAGCGACATTGCCCGCGTTTTGGCCGCCGCCAGCCGCCATTCGGTGCGCGACGGCCGCGCCGTTCTCCATTCGTTGCCGATCGGCTACGCGCTCGATGCCGCCAAGGGCATCCGCGAACCGCGCGGCATGCTCGGCCATAAGTTCGGCGTCGATATGCACATGGTCACCGCCGACGTGGCGACCGTGCGCAACCTGATGCTCACCGTCGAGCGCAGCCATCTTGAGGTCGAGGCGATGGTGGCCTCGCCTTATGTCGCCGGCCTGGCCTGTCTGGCCGACGACGAAGCCGATCTGGGCGCGGCCTGCATCGATCTCGGCTCGGGCACCACCTCGGTCGCGGTCTTTTCCAGTGGACGTTTTGTGCATGCCGACGGATTTGCGCTTGGCGCGCATCACATCACCATGGACATTGCCCGTGGTCTCAACACCCGGATTTCGGCCGCTGAGCGAATCAAAGCGATTTATGGCAGTGTTTTGACCGGTGGGTCGGACGAACGTGACATGATTACGGTGCCTTCGGTTGGAGAGGATGATCGCGAGCCGCCGCAGTTCATTTCGCGTGCGCAATTGGTGCGGATCATCAAGCCGCGCGTCGAGGAAATCCTCGAATTGGCGCGCGATCGCTTGGCGTCTTCGCCGTTCGCGGCCGAGCCGCGCGCGCGGGTGGTTTTAACAGGCGGCGGCAGTCAATTGCCGGGTCTGGCTGATCTGGCGGCGCGAATCTTGCGTCGTCCGGTGCGGATCGGGCGTCCGCTCGGTCTGGCGGGGTTGCCGGAGGCGGCCAAGGGGCCGGCCTTCGCCGTGGCAGCGGGCTTGCTGGTCTATCCACAGGCGGCGCACCTCGAACACTTCGAACCGCGGCGAACGCGGCAATTGATGACGGGAACGGGCGGTTACATGTCACGGGTCGGACGATGGTTGCGCGAGAGTTTCTGACCCCAATGCAACGGCTAGGACGAAACGAAGAGGCGGCCGGTGACGAACCGGGACTATTTGGCGGCAATGAACGGCGTGGACGCATAACGCGTCAATGCAAACCAGCTGCCCGTGCAATCGAGAGGCAAACATGACCATCAATCTGCAGATCCCCGATATTCGCGAAATGAAGCCGCGAATTACCGTATTCGGCGTCGGCGGCGCCGGCGGCAATGCGGTCAACAACATGATCACGGCCGGTTTGCAGGGCGTTGACTTCGTCGTCGCCAACACCGACGCCCAGGCGCTGACGCTGTCCAAGGCCGAACGCATCGTTCAGATGGGCACGCAGGTCACCGAAGGCCTCGGCGCCGGGTCCCAGCCCGAGGTCGGCCGCGCCGCCGCCGAGGAAGTGATCGACGAGCTGCGCGATCATCTGGACGGCGCTCACATGGTGTTCGTCACCGCCGGCATGGGCGGCGGCACCGGCACCGGCGCTGCCCCGGTCATCGCCAAGGTGGCCCGCGAACTCGGCATTCTCACCGTCGGCGTGGTCACCAAGCCGTTCCACTTCGAAGGCCAGCGCCGCATGCGCTTTGCCGAAGCCGGCATTGCCGAGCTGCAGAAGGTGGTCGACACGCTTCTGATCATCCCGAACCAGAACCTGTTCCGGGTCGCCAACGAAAAGACCACCTTCGCCGACGCCTTCGCGATGGCCGACCAGGTGCTCTATTCGGGCGTCGCCTGCATCACCGATTTGATGGTCAAGGAAGGCCTGATCAACCTCGACTTCGCCGACGTCCGCGCCGTGATGCGCGAGATGGGCAAGGCGATGATGGGCACCGGCGAAGCCTCCGGCGAAAAGCGGGCGCTGACCGCGGCCGAAGCCGCGATCGCCAACCCGCTGATCGACGACGCCTCGATGAAGGGCGCGCGCGGCCTGCTGATCTCGATCACCGGCGGCAAGGACCTGACCTTGTACGAAGTCGACGAGGCCGCCACCCGCATCCGCGAGGAGGTCGACCAGGACGCCAACATCATCGTCGGCGCGACCTTCGACGAATCGCTCGACGGCATCATCCGCGTGTCGGTGGTGGCGACCGGCATCGACAATACCGGCATCATGCGTCAGCAGGCGCCGGCGGAGAATGCGCTCAAGGAATTGGCCAGCAAGATGCGCAACGAATTCGGCGCGCGTTTCCGAGCGGGTCGAGCGGGTTGCGCCGCCCAAGCCGGCACCGACCGGCACTCCGACGACCGATCCGTCGGCTTACTCGGCCGCCCATGCGGCGGTCGCGGCTGCGATTCTGCCCGGCCATTCGATCGAGGAAGTCTCGTTGCGGCCGATGCCGGCGGTGAAGCCGTCATTGTTCGAGCCGACCGCGGCCGAAGCGCCGCCGCAGGCGGAAGCGCCGATGCCGGCGGCTTTCATTCCGCCGATGCCGGAGCCGGTGATGCGTCAGCCGCGCATGCCGCGCGTCGACGAATTGCCGATGCCGGCGCAGAACGAAATCCGCGCCCAACGCGGCGAAATGGCCGACAACCACCCGGAAAAGCAGCGTCTGTCGCTGATGCAGCGGCTGGCTTCGGTCGGTCTTGGCAAGAAGGACGAGGCCGAGGCACCGGCGGCGCCGCGCGCCGCCCGGCCGATGCCGCAGTTCGACCCGCGGCAGGCTCGCCCGACCGCCCGCAACCCGGAAGGCCGCCACGCCGAATTGCAGGCGCCGGCTGCCCGCCCGGTCGATCCAGTGTCCGAATATGCCCGCCGCCCGGCGCCGCAGGGTCTCGACCCGCACGGCCGGCCCGCGGCTGTGCATAATCCGGGCGAGGAAGATCAACTCGACATCCCGGCGTTTCTGCGCCGGCAGGCCAATTAAGGCGGCTTGAAATACGGCCGGCCCCGTTTCCTTGCTGGAGACGGGGTCGGGCGACCGTTCCCGGGTTGCCGGTTTTTATTTAAGTCTTTGATTTAATAGATTATTTTTTAGCTGGACGTGCCGCCGACTGGGCCGTCGTCCGCGTTCCCCGTCCGTCAGTTCCGACTGGTAAGGTAAACGCGAGCTTAATCCGATAAATCTCCGGAAAATGCGGCATAAAAGAGTAACAGTCGGTAAGAAACCGTGTCTTGGAGAAAGACGCGGCCATAGCCTAAGTTCCCCCAGTGCAAAGAACTTTTCGGTTCTGCGCGTGCCGCCGATACCTTCAGGCGAGTTTGATTTGAAGGCGGAAGTATGGCCCCGCGGGGGGCACGAGATTGGACCGCTAGCTTGACGCGGTCTTGTCGAAAACGGGGTTCGAACGGGGTCGATGAAAGGCGCTCAGCAGACGACACTACGTGACGAAGTCGCCGTTTCCGGCGTCGGCGTCCATTCCGGTAGTCCCGTGACGCTGACCTTGAATCCCGCCGCCGACGACGCCGGCATTGTCTTCCGCCGTGTTTCCGCCGATGGCGCGATGGAACGCGAAATCCGCGCCGACGTGCGCGCGGTCACCGCCACCGAACTCGCCACCGTTCTGGGCGATGCCTCGGGTCCGCTGTGCTCGACCGCCGAGCATCTGCTGGCGGCGCTGCGCGGCCTCAACGTCGACAACGTCATCGTCGAGATCGATGGGCCGGAAGTGCCGATCATGGACGGCAGCGCGGCGGCTTTCGTCGACGCGCTCGACCAGGCCGGCCTGACCACGCGCGCTCTGCCGCGCCGCTATATCGAAGTTCTCAAGCCGGTCCGTGTCAGCAAAGGTCAGTCCCTCGGCGAATTGCGGCCCTACGACCACGGTTTCCGGGTCGACGCCGAAATCGATTTCGATCACCCGCTGATCGGCAAGCAGGCGCTGTCGCTCGATATCGAGCCCGACAGCTTCCGCCGCGACATCGCGCGCGCCCGGACCTTCGGCTTCATGAAGGATGTCTCGAAGCTGTGGAGCGCCGGTTTCGCGCTCGGCGCATCGATGGAAAATACGGTAGTGATCAGCGAAGACCGCATCCTCAATCCGGAAGGTCTGCGCTTTGCCGATGAGTTCGTGCGCCACAAGGTGCTCGACGCCATCGGCGATCTGGCGCTCGCCGGCCTGCCGCTGATCGGCGCCTATAAGACCGTCCGGGGCGGCCACAGACTCAATCATTCGGTGCTGACCGCGCTGATGGCCGACACCTCGGCCTGGCGGGTGGTCGAAGCCAAGGTCAATGCCGAGCCGGCCCGCCGCGTGCGCGGCCATGCCGATATGGCGCCCGGCCTGGCGGCCGCGGCCTTCGGCCCGGACGTGTCCTGAAACGCGGCATTGCCTCTATTCCCTGCTTTAACGCGGCGCCTTAATCCCGGCTGACTTCGCCTTAATACCGGCAGAATGTCAGCCTAATCGCTTGGCGAAGCCGCATTTTTTCGTTTACACCGGTGGCTCGAAGGATGGCGCCCGGCCAGCCCTTCTCGTCACAGCGGACACGAACGCTCAGGTTGAGTGCGAAGGGGTATCGTGCAGAAGCAGATCGCGCCGAACAAGAGTGCCGTCACCACCGCCGGCCGAAGCCGCCGGAATCTCGGCCGTATCGCCATGCGCGGCGTCGCGGTGTTGTTGCTAGCCGCCAATTTGGGCGCCTGCTCAAGCTTGTTCGGCAAAGACAAACTGCCGCCCGATGAGCCGGCCGACCGGCTGTACAATGAGGGTCTGTTCCTCCTCAACGACAAGCACGACCCGAAAAAGGCGGTCAAGAAGTTCGAGGAAGTCGACCGCCAGCATCCTTATTCGGAGTGGGCGCGCAAGTCGCTGCTGATGTCGGCTTATGCCTACTATACGTCCAATGACTACGAGGAATGCGTCACCGCGGCCAAGCGCTATATCTCGCTCCATCCCGGCAGCCCGGATGCGGCCTATGCGCAATATCTGATCGGCGCGTCTTATTTCGACGAAATCCCCGACATTACCCGCGACCAGGACCGCACCAAAAAGGCGCTGGCCGCGCTTGATGAAGTGTCGCGCAAATATCCGACCAGCGAATACGCCGTCAGCGCCAAGCAAAAGATCGAAGTCGCGCGCGACCAGCTCGCCGGCAAGGAAATGCAGATCGGCCGTTATTATCTGGAGAAAAAGGACTACATCGGCGCGATCAACCGCTTCAAGGTCGTGGTCACGCAATATCAGACCACGCGCCACGTCGAGGAAGCGCTTGAGCGCCTGACAGAGGCCTATATGGCGCTCGGCATCGTCGGAGAGGCTCAGACCGCGGCCGCCGTGCTCGGGCACAATTTCCCCGACAGCAAGTGGTACGCGCACGCTTACCAGTTGGTCAAAAGCGGTGGCGTCGAGCCGAACGAAAACAAGGGCTCCTGGATCAGCCGGGCGTTCAAGAAGGTTGGGCTTGGCTAGCTGAGAGTGGGTTGGCTCTTGCTGGCGGCATTTTAAAAGGCGGCTCGGGTTGAGCCGCCTTTTTTAATTCATTACACTTTGTCGTCTGGACACTTCGCAATCTGGATACTTTGTCAGATGTCGAATTTGACGACATTTTCCGAGGTCCGCCGGGCCCGTTATCGCGTGGGCCGTTAGGCTCGATCCTGTGAGGCCGTTAGGCCTGCTCCAATGTGGCCGTCAGGCCCGATGACCAGCGGGCGCTTGGGCCCCGACAATCAGCATCGCCGCGCGAAGGGTTGTTATTGCGGGCGATTCATCCGGCCAAAAAAATCCGTGGCCTGACACGCAATTGACAGACAAGGGGGCCTTCGTGGCGCTGAATGCAATCGATTGGACCGTGATCGCCGTTTATCTGGTGGTCGTTCTCATCATCGGCGCTGCCGTGACGTCCAAGGTGACCTCGGGGCAAGAACTCTTCCTGGCTGGCCGCAGTCTGGGTTTTGTTGCCGTCGGTCTGTCGCTGTTTGCCTCCAACATTTCGTCGACCACCATCATCGGCGTTGCCGGCGCCGCGTATAAAAGCGGCATCAGCGTCGCGCATTACGAATTGATGGCGTCGTTGATCCTGGTGTTCATGGCGCTGTTCACGATTCCGGTGTTCCTGCGCGTGCGCATCACCACCATTCCGGAATATCTCGAAAAGCGCTTCGGGCCCTTCGTCTGCAAATACGTCTCGGCGCTGACGATCTTTTTATCGATCTTTGTCGACACCGCCGGCAGCGTCTATGCTGGCGTGTTGGTGATCCAAATTCTGGTGCCGGGCACGCCGTTCCTGCCGGCCTGTATCGCGCTCGCCGCGTTTGCCGGGATCTACACCGCCGCCGGCGGCTTGCGCGCGGTGGTCTATACCGACGTGGTGCAGGCGATCGTGTTGCTGGTCGGCACCGGCGTGATTGCCTACGAAGTGTTCGCGCGCTTCGACTTCTCCTGGGCGCAGGCGGTGGCCTCGCTGCCGGCCGAGAAATTGTCGATGGTGCGTCCGCTCAACGATCCGCAACTGCCCTGGCTCGGTGTTGTCATCGGCCTGCCGGTGCTCGGGTTTTTTTATTGGGGCACCAATCAATACATCATGCAACGGGTCTTGGGCGCTCGCTCGCTCGACGAGGCGCGCTGGGGCGCGATGCTGGCCGCCGCCTTGAAGCTGTTGCCGCTGTTCCTGATGGCGCTGCCGGGCGCCTTTGCCTATTCGCTGCTGCCGCATCTTGATAACGGCGATCAGGTGTTCCCGGCGATGATCGTGCATTTCCTGCCGGCCGGTTTGACCGGGCTGGTGCTGGCCGGCGTGATCGCGGCGATCATGTCGACCATCGACTCGACGCTGAACTCGGCCTCGACCTTGGTGCTGTATGATTTTATCAAAGTCGAAGAGCGCGGCTGGGAGCCCAAGCGTGTTGTCGCGGTCGGCCGCCTGGCGACGGTGTTCTTTATTTTAATCGCGGCGTTCTGGCCGCTGGTCATTCGCGACTTCCCCGGCCTGTTCAATTACATTCAGCAGGTGTTCTCCTACGCGGTGCCGCCGATCGCGGCGATCTTCGTGCTGGCGATGTTCTGGCCGCGCATGACGACGGCGGGGGCGATCGCCAGCCTGATCTTCGGCCATGGCCTCGGCGCCGCCATTCTGGCCTGGAAGATCTGGACGCAAGGGCAGGGCATCGCCGACGGACTGCCGCATTTCACCATCGTCGCCGGCATCACCACCGGCCTGTGCGCCATTGTGGCCGTCATTGCCAGCCTGATGAGCCCGAAGCCGGACCCGGCCAAGGTCGAGGCCGAACTTTGGCGGCGCAGCGACGTGTCCGGCGGCCTGGTGGCGGGCCGGAGCGGCGGTTTAAGCGATTTCCGCTGGCAGGCCGCGCTGATCGTCGTTTTGGTGGCGATCATTATCTGGGTGTTTCGCTAGCGGCCGAGATAGTCCTGTAAAAACAATGGAATTATGGCTTGTTAAGCGCGGCTTCGGCGGGCCTCTTGCCGGCGTCCGGCCACGCCCTACATCCAGACGCTTGCCGCGCGATTTCTGTGAGAATCGGCAAGCGCGGTGTTATCTGGGTGGCTCGGATTCTCGCATGATGACGGCGCAAAGATCCGCCCAAAGCCAGCCGTCAGGATAGGTTCCATGCTCTCCCAACTTTCGATCCGCGACATCGTCCTGATCGACCGGCTCGACATCGATTTCGCCGGCCATCTGGCCGTGCTGACCGGCGAGACCGGCGCCGGCAAGTCGATCCTGCTCGACGCCTTCGCGCTGGCGCTCGGCGGCGCGCGGCGACCAGACTCTGGTGCGCCAGGGCGTGGAGCAGGGCCAGGTCACCGCCGTGTTCGACCTCGGGCCCAAGCATCCGGCGCGCGCGCTGCTCAAGGCCAACGACATCGTTGCGCGAGGACGATCTGATCCTGCGCCGCGTGCAATTGTCTGACGGCCGGACCCGCGCCTTCGTCAACGACCAGCCGGTCAGCGTGCAGGTGATGAAGCAGCTCGGCTCGCTGCTGGTCGAGATCCACGGCCAGCACGACGACCGGGCCTTGGTCGACGCCGCCACCCATCGCCGCCTGCTCGACGCCTTCGGCGGGCTTGAGGCCGACGCCGACAAGGTCGCGGCGTTATGGGAAGCGCGCCGCGCGACGCAGGAAGCCGCCGACGCCCACCGCGCCGACATTGAACGCGCCCAGCGCGAAGCCGAATGGCTGCGGCACGCGGTCGAAGAACTCAGCAAGCTGGCGCCGCAACCGGGTGAGGAAACCACGCTTGCGACCCGCCGCGGCGTGATGATGCAATCGGAAAAAGTCACCGAGGATTTGCGCGACGCCTACAACGCCATCGCCGGTCCGAAGTCGGCGGTGCCGGGGCTGGCGCAAATCATCCGCCGGCTGGAGCGGCGCGCCACGCAAGCGCCGTCGCTTGGTCGAGCCATCGGCCAAGGCGCTGGACGCCGCGCTCAACGCATTGGACGAAACCCGCGGCCATCTTGAAGCGGCTTTGCGTGCCGCCGATTTCGATCCGGCCGAACTGGAGCAGAACGAGGAGCGGCTGTTCGCGCTGCGCGCCGCCGCCCGCAAATACAATGTCCAGGTCGACGATCTCGCCGCGCTGGCGCAGAAATACAATAACGACATCGCGCTGATCGACGCCGGCGAGGAGAAACTGAAAGTTCTGCTCGACGCCGCGGCCAAGGCCAAAGCGGATTTCGTCGCGGCGGCCGACACATTGTCGAAGGCGCGCATCAAGGCCGCGACCAAACTCGACAAGGCGGTCAATGGCGAATTGGCGCCGCTTAAATTGGAGCGCGCCAAATTCTCGACCGAGATCGAAAGCGACCCCGAAGCCGCCGGTCCGAACGGCATCGACCGCGTCGAGTTCTGGGTCCAGACCAATCCGGGCACCAAGCCGGGCCCGATGATGAAAATCGCCTCGGGCGGCGAATTGGCGCGTTTTCTGTTGGCGCTGAAAGTGGTGCTGGCCGATCGCGGCTCGGCGCCGACTTTGGTGTTCGACGAAATCGACACCGGCGTCGGCGGCGCGGTGGCGGACGCCATCGGTCTGCGGCTTGCCCGCCTCGGGCGCGGCGTGCAGGTGCTGGCGGTGACGCATGCGCCGCAGGTGGCGGCGCGCGCCGACCGCCATTACGTCATCTCGAAGGACGTCGCCGACAAGGGCAAGCGGGTCGCGACCCGCGTCACCGAAGTGGCGGAAGATCATCGCCGCGAGGAAATCGCCCGCATGCTGGCCGGCGCCGAGATCACCAACGAGGCGCGCGCGGCGGCCGAACGCTTGATCAAGGCAGCGTCGTAGCCGTTTCGACCCGCATTTAGCTATACGGACTTTTCGTAGCTGCTTTCTCGGCATCTGCCGCAGCTGTCGGCGGCGTCGGGACATAATGCGCGGGCTTTGCGCCGCCTGCGGCGTGACGGGCGCGGGCGCCGTCGACGGTTTCCAGTAACTCTTTGGCCGCCAGCGCCGCCTTGCGGTCGAGCGGGAACGGGCGCAGCGTCGTTCGGCGGCGGCATCATGCTGGCGTGGTAATAGGCCATCTTTTGCATGGCGGCCGCCGCATCGACCTTGCGGGAAGGATCGATGTCGCGCTCGTTGGTATTTTTCGGCGTGATGGCGACGCCGCCGACCAGTTCGAAGTCGAGCCACCATTTCTTGATCGGATTGCGCATGCCGTTGCCGATCCAATCGTCGAACCAGACCGCGAACGGCACCATGATGGGTTTCAGCCACAACGCGTTGACGCCGAACCAACTGGCGATGCGCGTGAGCAGCGCGCCGTCGGCATCGACAACCTTGTTGATCGGGCAGGTCTTCATGCAGCGGCCGCAGGCCGAGCCGCGCGCATTGGTCAGGCGGTAGCGCGTGCAGCGCTCGACATCCGGCTTCCAGATTTCGTAGCCGTTGAACATCACCTTGTCGCCGAACGGGATGGCGTCGCACGGGCATTCGCGCGCGCATTTCAGGCAGCCGCTGCAGAAGGTCTGTAAGCCGAAATCGATCGGCTGGTCCGCCTCGAGCGGAAAGTCGGTGGTGAGAACAACCGATTTGAAACGCGGGCCGACGAACGGGTTGAGCACCAGTTCGCCGATGCGCGACAGTTCGCCCAGACCCGCCCACAGGATCAGCGGAATATGCAGCACGTCCGAATCGGCATTGGTCTGCGCCCGCGACGAGAAACCGAATTCGCGCAGCATCTCGGCCATGATGCCGGCGATCACCGCGCCGCGCAGATAGCCGCGCATCGATTGCGCACCGGACATCCAGTCGTCGCCGCTGGCGGCTTCCATGGTGTCGAAGCCCTGGTCGATCAGCATGACGACGGCATTGCGGTGATAGGGCTTGATCTCAGCTCCGTCTTCCTTGTGCGAGAACCAGGCGTAACGCGGCGCCTCACAAATGCCGGTGAGGTCGGAGCCGAGCGCGTAAGACAGAGCCTTGATGGCGCGCGCGTTGGCCGCGCGATCGCGATACTTGGCGAGATCGGCGACCGGCGCGACATCGCCGCCCTGAAACGGCACCAGCGAGCGGATCACCTGCAACATCGAAAACGACAGTGGCGTCTTGAACGCGAAGCGCGTGCGCTCGGTCTTGGCCTTGTCGCCGAGGTCGTTATGCAGCGCGCGCTGGAAGAACGCGGCGCGCTTGGGCACCCGCGGCACTTCGTCGTCGAGGATCAGCGTGGTCGGGCGTTCGGAATGCGCTTGACCGTCTCCATCGGGTAGCGGCTGAGATGCGAAGCGCGCTTGGCTCGCCGGTTGCGCTCGCGGCCGGATTGCGCGCCATTGATGCCGAACCAGTAGGACAGGCGGCGCGGTTTCAGGGCGTCGGCGTGCAGCGGCTTGTCGGTGGCCAGCACATAATCGGTCGACACAACGGCCAGCGCGAAGTCGCGCCCGAGATAAGGATTGACGATGCTGCCGTCGTCTTGACGCACGGCGAGGCCCGCCAGCACCGCCAGCCGCTCGGCGTCGAGCAGGCTAAGCCCTTCGATATGGGCACGGGCGGCAAAGCCCATGGTGCGGATATGGCCGGCGACGCAGACCGCGATTTCGGCGGCGCGCATGTCGGCGACGGCGTCGCGCGCCGGCTGCACCCATTCGCTGGCGAGATTATCGGCTTCCGGCACGCGCGGCCGTTCGACCAGAATGACGACGGCATATTCATGCGCCGGGTGGTCGCCGCCGGAAACCCACGCCGACGGTGGAATGGCGCAAATGCCGGTCTGGTCGGAATCGAGGAAGGTGGCCGCGCCCTTGATGTCGGCGGTGCGCTGCGCCAGATCGTCGGGAACCGGCGCCGGTTTTGGCGCCACCGGGCCGTCGGCGAATTTGGCGAAGAGGTCTTGGTAGTGCGCGGCGGCGCGCGCCAGCGGTCCGTCTTGCGGGCCTTGCGGTTCCGGCGCGGTCAGCGGCGGCCGGGCCGCCTCGCGGGCGGCGATGTCAGCGTCGGTCGGCAGGGTTTCCAGCGGGAACCGCCCAAGATGAAATGGCCGGTTTTTCGAGGGCGCGTGAATGAACATTTCGGGCTTGTTCCCTGAGACGTTTCCTGTGGGGCCTGTTGTCCGGCCTTGGTCGTGACCCCGACATTCGGGTAGTTTGGCGGCGGGCGCAACTGGGCAGGACGTCCCCGTAGAAGGCAAGACGGCAGACGACATGGCGAAAATGGCGAAAGTTAAAACCGACAAGACCCCGGTCGAACTGATGACGGCGCGGCAGGCCAAGGCGGAGCACGCACGGCTGGCCGGCGAGATCGCGCAGCACGACAAGCGCTATTATCAGCAGGACGCCCCGGTCATCACCGACGCCGAATACGATGCGCTGCGCCAGCGCTACAACGCCATCGAGGCGCGCTTTCCCGATCTGCGCACGCTGGAGTCGCTGTCGCTGACAGTCGGCGCCGCGCCGGCGCGCGGCTTCGCCAAGGTCCGCCACGCCATCCGCATGCTGTCGCTCGACAACGCCTTTGCCGAGGACGACGTCCGCGATTTCGTCGGTCGTATCCGGCGCTTTCTCAATTTGACCGAGGACGAGCCGATTGTCTTTTCCGCCGAGCCCAAGATCGACGGCCTGTCGATGTCGCTGCGCTATGTCGACGGCGAACTCGTCACCGCCGCCACCCGTGGCGACGGCGAGGAGGGCGAGGACGTCACCGCCAATATCAAGACGCTCAAGCCGAGCGAAGTGCCGCACAAGCTCAAGGGCAAGCACATCCCGAAGGTCGTCGAGGTGCGCGGCGAGGTCTATATGACCAAGGCCGATTTCCTCAAACTCAACGAACGCCAGAAAGAAGCCGGCGAACAGATCTTTGCCAATCCGCGCAATTCCGCCGCCGGTTCCTTGCGCCAGAAAGATCCGAAGGTCACCGCGTCGCGGCCGCTCGGCTTTTTCGCTTACGCCTGGGGCGAGATGAGCGAGATGCCGGCCGATAGCCAGTCCGGCATGATCAAGTGGTTCGAGCATTGCGGCTTCAAGACCAACCCGCTGACCAAGATCTGCAAGTCGGTCGACAACTGATCGCCTTTCACCGCCAAATCGAAGAGCAGCGCGCCGGGCTCGACTACGACATCGACGGCGTCGTCTATAAAGTCGACCGGCTCGATTGGCAGGAGCGCCTCGGGTTCATTTCTCGCACGCCGCGCTGGGCGATCGCGCACAAGTTTCCGGCCGAGCGCGCCATCACCGAGCTCAAGGGCATCGATATTCAGGTCGGCCGCACCGGCACGCTGACGCCGGTGGCGCGGCTGGAGCCGGTCGGCGTCGGCGGCGTCATCGTCTCGAACGCCACGTTACACAATGAGGATTACATCAAGGGCATCGGCGGCGACGGCGCGCCGCTGCGCGAGGGCCGCGATATCCGCATCGGCGACACCGTCATCATCCAGCGCGCCGGCGACGTCATTCCGCAGGTCGTCGACGTCGTGCTCGACAAGCGGCCGAAGGACGCCAAGCCCTATCACTTCCCGAAGAAGTGCCCGTGCCATCTGCACACCGACGTGGTGCGCGAAGCGACCTCGGCCGGCGAGGAGGGCGCGCGCAACCGCTGCACCGGCGAGTTCGCCTGTCCGTTCCAGAAGATCCAGCATCTGATGCTGTTCGCCTCGCGCCGCGCCTTCGATATCGAAGGTCTTGGCGAGAAGCAGGTCGAATTGTTCTTCGAGAAGGGCTGGGTGAAGGAACCGGCCGACATTTTCACGTTGTCGGCGCGCAATTCCAAAATCAAATTGGAGGAGGTCGAGGGCTACGGCGAAACCTCGGTGCGCAATCTGTTCAACGCCATCGACGAGCGTCGCAAGATTTCGCTCGAGCGCTTCATCTTTGCGCTCGGTATTCGTCAGGTCGGCGAGACCACCGCGCTGGCCTTGGCGCGCGGCTACGGCTCCTGGAAGGCCTTCCACGATGCCGCGCTCAAAGTCGCCAAAGGCGACGAGGAGGCTATCGCCGAGATGGATGCGATCGACCAGATCGGCGACACGGTGATCGCGGCGGTGGCGGCCTATTTCGGCGAGAGCCACAACAAGGGCATCGTCGAGCGGCTGACCAAGGAAGTGACCATCCTCGACGCCGAGAAGCCGAAGACCGATTCAAAAATCGCCGGCAAGACGGTGGTGTTCACCGGCGCGCTCGAAAAGATGACGCGCGAGGAGGCCAAGGCCAGGCCGAACGCTTAGGCGCCAAGGCGGCCGGCTCGGTGTCGAAGAAGACCGATTATGTCGTTGCCGGTCCCGGCGCCGGCTCGAAGCTGGCCGAGGCCAAGAAGCACGGCGTGCAAGTGCTGACGGAAGATGAGTGGCTGAAGCTGATTTCGTAGCGGTGGGGCGGGCGGCATTCTCTCTTACCCTCCCCTTTGGGAGAGGGTAAGCGTAAGGGCCTGGACAGTTAAAGCGGTCTGGTCGCCGCATCCAGCCAGACCTGCACCGACGGTTCGACCAACGGCCACAGCGCGTCGTGCACCCGCGCATGATAGTTGTCGATCCAGACACGCTCTTTGCCGGTCAGCATGCGGGTATCGATCAGCCGGCGGTCGATCGGCGCCAGCGTCAGCGTCTCAAAGGCGTTGAGCGGTTTCTCGGCGCCGTCGGGCGAGGGCGCCGCCGTCACCAGCACCAGGTTTTCGATCCGGATGCCGTAGGCGTCGGTTTTGTAATAGCCCGGCTCGTTCGACAGGATCATGCCGGGCTTGAGCGCACATGGCCGAGCTTGGAAATCCGCGCCGGGCCCTCATGCACCGACAAATAGCTGCCGACGCCGTGGCCGGTGCCGTGATCGAAATCGAGCCCAGCCTGCCATAGCGCGACCCGCGCCAGCGGATCGAGCTGCGCGCCGCTGGCGCCTTCGGAAACACCGCGTTGGCGATGGCAATGTGACCTTTGAGCACGCGGGTGAAGCGGTCGCGCATCTCGTCGATCGGCGTGCCGACCGCGATGGTGCGGGTGATGTCGGTGGTGCCGTCTTCATATTGCGCGCCGGAATCGATCAGGAAAATTCGTTCGGGCCGATGATGCGGTTGCTTTCGGTGGTGACGCGGTAATGCACGATGGCGCCGTTCGGGCCGGAGCCGGAAATGGTCGGGAACGACACGTCTTTCAACAGGCCGGTGTCGCGCCGGAAAGTTTCGAGCGCCTCGACCGCGCCGATTTCGGTCAGCTTGCCGGACGGCGCTTCGCGGTCGAACCAGGCGAGAAACCGCGCCACCGCGGCGCCGTCGCGCAAATGCGCGGCGCGGCTGCCGGCGATCTCGGCATTGTTCTTGACCGCCTTCATCAGCGTGATCGGATCGGCGGTGCGCATCGGCTTGCCGCCATGGGCGGTGACGATCTGCGTCAGCGCGTCGGCGGCGCTGGCCGGATCGAGCAGGACTCTTTTGTCCTTGCCGGAGCGAGATCGTGAGCGAGATCGCCGGGCGCGCGCAGCGTGACCAGATCGGCAAGCGCCGCGCGCACGGGCTTATCGATCTTGGCCGGCTCGACATAAAGCGATGGCTGGCCGTCGCGCGGGATTAGCGCAAACGCTAGAGCCAGCGGCGTATGCGCGACGTCGGAGCCGCGAATGTTGAAAGTCCAGGCGACATTCTGCGGATCGGACACCACCAGCACGTCGGCGCGTTGCTTGGCGAGCTCGGCGCGGATCAGGCGCAATTTGTTGGCGGCGGTTTCACCGGCGAATTTGATGTCGTGCAGCGTCACCGGACCATCCGGTGGGGCGGGGCGGTCGGTCCACAGCGTGTCGATCGGGTTGGTCTCGACGGCGGTCAAGGCCGCGCCGGCTTTGGCGCAGGCGGCTTTCAATTTCGCGGCGCCCTCGGCGGTGTGCAGCCAGGGATCGAAGCCGATGGTGTCGCCGCTTTCGACGTTGCGTTCGAGCCATTGGTCCGGCGGGCAGTCGACCGGATGCTCAATGGAAAAAATCGCGCCGTCGACTTGTTCGCGCGCCTGCACGGTGTATCGGCCATCGGCGAACAAGGCGGCGCTGTCGGTGAGTACGATGGCGGCGCCTGCCGACCCGGTGAAGCCGGTCAGCCAAGCCAGCCGCTCTTCGCTCGCCGGCAGATATTCGTTCTGCTGGCGGTCGGCACGCGGCACGATGAAGCCGTCGAGATTGTGCCGTTTGAGTTCGGCGCGCAGTGCTTTGACGCGGGCGGCGCTATGGGCGCGCTCGCTGACGTCGTCGAAAGTCTGGAATTGAGCTTTAAATTTGGTTTCTGACATGGGCGGCACTGTAGCCATCTTCTTGAATGGGGCAACGCAGGCATGCGTGCTGTGCCGGTCTGGGCAGCGCTGTCGCAGCTTGAGGCAGGTCGTCGGAAATATTGCGTCGTCCTGATCGCTGAACCGGCAACGAATCACTCGTCTGATTCAATTTTGTGCAATGCAATATCTCCGCCACAATCCGGCCATCGATCTTGACCGAAATTAACGGTTTCATGCTTGTTTTACGGGGCTTCTATGCATTGTCATGTGATGTTCGCAAGTGCGAGATAGACTATGTTGCGTTGCAGCAGTCAGGCGATTGAGCCCGGAATTGTCCTGGCCCACAGGTTTCGAGAAGGAGATCAAAATGGTTGCTCTCACTTATGGTGATGCCCGCATCGGCACCGTCGACAGCGCCCCGATTACGAAGACCGCCGCGCCGGCGGCGCCGCGCAAGGCTTGGTACGTTCGCTTGTTCGACGCCATGATCGAAGCGCGGATGAAGCAGGCACAGCGCGAAATCCGCATGTATACCGGATTGATGGTGCACACCGTCGATGAGCATGGCAATCGCGTGCTGAACTCCGATATGAAGACGCCGGTTGGTGGTTGGTAACAGTCGCGTCGGTCACGAACGGAACCGCCCCGGTCTCCCCGCCCGGGGTGGTTTTGTTTTCCAGCCGCCGCCGCGCTTGAGCACCAAGGTCGCCCAGCCCTCGAGGATTGATCGCTTGACCAGCGTCAGTCCTTGCGCACGGTAGATCGACAGCACCGCGTTGGTGTGGCTCGGCAATAGGCCGGACAGCACCAGCCGGCCGTTCGGCGCGACCAGCGCAGACAGCGGCACCGCCAGCCGCAACAACGGCGCCAGCAGAATATTCGCAAAAATCAGATCGTAGGGCGCCCGCGCTGAAATCACGGGTGCTTTGGTGCCGGTCGCGTGGGCGAAGCTCAGCCATGGTCCGGCGCGGTTAAGTCGCGCATTGCTTTGCGCGGCGATCACCGCGATGCGGTCGATATCGGTGCCCAGCATGCGGGTATGGAAGATCTTGGCCGCCGCGATCGCCAGCACACCCGAACCGGTGCCGAGATCGAGCACATTGTAAAAGCGTCGCTGCTTGGCGAGATCGGCAAGCGCCAGCAGGCAGCCGCGGGTGGTGCCGTGATGGCCGGTGCCGAAGGCGAGTGCCGCCTCGATCTCGATGCCGAGGTCGTTCGGTTTGATGCTGACGCGGTCGTGCGCGCCGTGGACGATGAAGCGGCCGGCCCGGACCGGGGTCAATCCGCTCAGGCTTTCGGCGACCCAGTCCTTGGCGGCGACCGTCTCGAAGGTCAGCGCTTGCCCGGCGGCGTCGCCGGCGGCCAGCGCCACTAGGTCACGCACCACGGCTTCGTCCGGCGCCAGCCGGAAATGCAGCGCGACCTGCCATTGGCCGTCGTCGCCCTCGAACGAGCCGCAGGCGGTGTCCTGGGCATCCAGGGTTTCGCCGAGGGTATCGGAAATCCGGCGGGCGGCGGCTTCGCCGTCGCAGATGAGGCGGGCGACGGTGGTGGGCGTTTCTGTCATGGTGCCAGTCATGACAGCGAGGTTCGCCCTTCGCAATCGGCCTCGCAACGGTTATGTCGTTTTTATGAGCATTGAGAAGCCAAGCCCGTCCGACATCGAAAACCTGGGGCTGGCCAGCCGCAGCGGCTGGCCGGACGATTTGCGGGTGCTGGTGACGCGCTACCCGCGCGAGCAGTGGGACGGCCACGCCAATCTCGGTTCGATGGCGCGGTTCTGGCTGTCGCGCCACGCCATGTTCCGCGAACTGGCCGGCATGATCGATGTCATCATGAGCCAGTTCCGCAGCGGCGAACTGCCGGCTGCCGATTTTCCGCGCCAGTTGGTGCCGCGCCTGCAATTCATGCTGGAGCAGCTCAACACCCATCACCAGATCGAGGACCAGCACTACTTCCCGATCTTCCGCGCCGCCGACGACCGGCTGGCGCGCGGCTTCGACGTGCTGGAAGGCGATCACCACGCCATTCACGACGACATGGGCAAGACCGCCGAGACCGCCAATGCGCTGCTGCGCGCCTTGCAGGCGAGCGACACCGACGATCTCACCCGTTGCGGCGACGCCTATGCGGCGGCAAGCGGCGGGTTGATCAAGGGGCTGATACGCCATCTCGACGATGAGGAAGACCTGATCGTGCCGTTGATTCTTGATCGCGGCGAAGACGCGCTCGGCGTCGGGCACTGACGCAGCGTTGCGGCCTATTGTCCGAACAGGAACTCGAACAGGCCTGGCTCGCGATCGCGGCGAAGACGCGAATGATAGCGCCAGTATTCATCGTTGCGTCCCGCCACGGCCGGCGCGCCCTGCGGGATCTCGCCGCTGAGCACCACGCGGGTATTGGCCATCTTCTCGTGCTTGACCAGCCGCCACAGAATGGCGGCGTGCGCGACCGACAGCCGCACGCAGCCATGCGAGGCCGGCCGGCCAATGCTCTTGTGGTTGGTGCCGTGGATGGCGTGGCCCTTCATCGTGAAGAAGATCGAATAGGGCATCGGCGCGTCGTCCCATTCGCGCGAGAAGTGATCCTTCTCCATGCGGAACGGCCTGAACGCGCCCGATGGCGTGTCGTAGCGCGCGATGCCGGTCGACACCGGCCACCGGTAGAGCGTTTCGCCGTTCTCGCTGACGGTCATCGTCTGGCTGGATTTGTCGATGTCGATCAGCAGGGCGGCGCGCGCCGGCGTGGCGAATGCGGCGGCAACTGACAGCGCGGCGAAAGCCCACGCGACACGGCGAATACGCATAGACACAACTCCAAACCTCATCGTGTCCAAGTCCCATCGTGTCCAAGCCCGATCGCGGCCCCTGGCCTGGACGCATATAGTGTAGCACGCCGATGGACGGGAATAAGGCGCATTGACGCTTAATGTTGCGCGGTGGCGCGCCGACTTCGCCCAGACGCGATAGCCGCCGGCCGCGCTAGTTGCGCGCCTTGCGGCGCTTGGCTTTGGCGCGCGCGGTCTTGGAGTTGGCCGGCGGCGGCAACGGTTCCGCCACGCGCGGCAGCACGACAACCGGCGGCGCCGGCGCGGCATTGTCGACCGCCTTGGTCTTTGCCTTGGTATTGGCCTTGGCCTTTGCCGTGGCCGGCGCAATGGTGCCGTTCATGTCGATATCGGCAAAGGCCGGCGGCGCGAGACGTTCGGTAAATTCTTTCGACGGCGGCGGCGGCGGCGCGGCCGGTTCGACCAGCGTGACCGGCACCGGCGGCGGTACCATCTCGATGTAGACCGCCAGCCAGCCGGCACAGACGATCATCAGCGCCACCACGGTCAGCGCGATGGCCAGGATGTCGCGCGGCGACCGCGGACGGGGTTGTGCAGCCGGTTGCGGCGGCGGCTCGGGCAGCGACGGCGCGATGTCCGGCTCGGTGACCGGTACCTCACCCGGCACGAGACTTGGTGCGAGACTTGGTGCGACACTTGGCGCGGCGACCGGCTCGGCCTCCGGCGGCGCCGACCACTCGACCGGCGGCAGCAGGCTCGATGGCGCAAGCGGCGGCGCGTCATCTGAAATGTCATGTGAAAGGTCATGCTCAACGTCATGCGCAACTTCATGCGCATCGTCGGGAGCAACGTCATGCGTCATGTCGCGCGTATCGTCGGGCGTCATGTCGAACGCCAAATCGATCGACGTGTCGCGCGTCACGTCGGGCGCCGGCCGCGTCACCGGCTTGCGGCTGTTGGCGGCGTGCGCGGCCTTTGCCGGCGTCGCCGCACGGTCATGCTTGGCGCGCGGACGCTCGGCGTTTGTTTTAACGCGCGGCTTGGCCGTTTCTGCGACGGCCGCACGGCTACGGGATTTTCTCCGTCCCATCGGTACGTCTCACTCTGAACAGATGTCGGGGGGCAAACACCCCGGCCGACAATCCACGGGTGCGCGGGCCGATAAAGCCACCCGGGGGTGGTCCGTTCAATTGCGAAATCGAGACTTGCTTAAAAGGTAAGGTGAAAATCGGGCGCGTTAATCATGAACCGCGCGCGTCGCCATGCTTAACGTGGCCCGCGTCACAACACGCAGAGATATTGCGAGCCGGTCATGCCGAGGCGATGCGCCGCGCCGCGCGCCAGATCGAGCCGCGCGCCTTTGCGATAGGCGATGCCCCACGGCCCGGTGTCGTTGATCCGCACGGTCACGCGGCGGCCGTTCTTCGGATTGGTCACGGTCAAGGTGGTGCCGAGCGACCAGGTGCGCGCCGCCGCGGTGTTGCCGTTCGGGTCGAAGCGCTCGCCGGTCGCGGTGCGTTTGCCGGTCCAGTAGTAGCTCGCCAGCACTTCCTGCCCGGCGCAATTGCCGGACGGCTTGACGTATTTATGAACCGTGGCCCAGCCGCCGGCGTTGGCCGCGCCGATGGTGAACAGGCTGACGAGCAGCGCCGCCCCGAAATGCTTCATGCCGAAATGTTTGCCTTTCTGCCCATGCGTGTCATGGCCCTCAGCTCCGTCGATGTGGTTGGATGCCCCCGACAAAGCGGCCCACCGTGGCGACAACAAGGCAAAAACGCCGTAAAAACGGCGCCGGAGGTACCGGAATGGGCGATTTATTGAATTTTTCGCGGCGCCGGGCCGTCCGCCCGCGCGGCCGCAAAGCATGTTAAACTTCGCCGTCGCCGCTGAGGGGGGTGTTGGATGTCGATGAAGCCGGAGGAACTGCTCGGTTACATTTGCGGCATCAACAAGAAATACGACGTGATGGTGATCGGCATCTTCGTCAAGAACAGCTCGGTGCAGCTTCTCGGGCCGAACGGCTCGCACATGGTTCACTCGTCGAACAACATCGACATGAACGGCTTCAAGCGCGAGGCGGCCATCGTGTGGGATCTGACCGACATGTTCGACGTGCCGCGCGACAAGATCAATTCGGAAGAGGTCGTCGGCCGCATCGCGCAGCTCAAACAAAAGGCCGCCGGCCGGAAGGCGGCCGCCGAGCAAAGAGCGGCGCAGCTGAAGAAATAACGCGACGGTGTGGCGGCGATGGCGAACCGCCGGCGGGCGCCGTTGCGGCCGACAGGCCGCCGCCGCGCCGAAGCGCACGCGGCGCTGTCGCAGCGGTTCGTCAGCCTGTTGCTGCCGGCCGCCACGACATGGTCCGTCCGGAATTTTTCAGATCAAAGCGGCTGCGCGCTGAGCCGCTCAGCGCCGCTTCTTCTGTGACTTGGTCAGCGCCTGCGCGACGGTGTGCGGCCGCCGGCCGCCGATCACCTGGGCGATGCATTTCTTGCCGTCGACGCAATGCACGATGCAGTCGGTGCCGGGCCCGCCTTTGCAGTCGGTGCCGCAGCCATAGCCCCGGGTGCCGGTCGAGAACTTGCCGCCGGCGGTGGCGCAGGCGGCTTTCAGCGCGTCGGCGCTGGTCTTCGGCAATTTCATGTCTCTGGCCTGCGCCGCGCCGCCGAGCGCCAGCGCGCCGGTGACAATAAGCCCGGTGAGGATGAGTCGTGTCGCTAGATGTCGCATCGGCAGATGTCTCCCGTTCCGCCGCCCTTAGGATCGATTATGGCATAGCTGGCGCGTGAGGGAACCCGCTCGGGACATGCGGAATTTGACGCAGGACGGAAGGCGGCGGGCGGCGGGCTCGTCAGCGGCGGAGGTCAGCGTGGCGCTGGTGATGAGCGGCGGGGGATAGTGGGTGGCGCGGGAGGGATTAAGGGAGAGGGCTGCGCATGAAAATTACGAAAACTTTCATGCTGTCACGAAAACAACCTCTAACTAAAACGAAATCCAAAAAGGCCGCCGGTTGCTGATTTGTCAGATAATCGAGTTGGAACCACGACCTTTTCGCGATCAACATTATCATTCAGTGGTAGTTGGTCGAAAATATCCGAATTCATCGTGACTATATATTGGGCGTCTTGGCCGTCTGTGGCTTTTTGGCCAAGCCCTAAAGCGAGCGCTACTTGCCGCTCATCAACTCCATCAAACAAATGACTGTCGTGAATAAGGAAGTGAGGGCCGCCAAATCTTCCAGCGGTCAATCTAAATAGCGTCAAATCAAGGCAAAAGATTTCCATCTTGGAAATTCCACCGCCTCTGTCTCCTTCTATTGAAATGGCAAAAGACGGGCCATTTTCAGTCGTTTCAACGACAAAGCGGCCTGTTCTGTCGTCATAAAGATCGCTTATTGTGCCTGCTATCAACAAAATAGCCTCTTCCAGAATCTCCTTTCGCTCTTGGTAATCGGCTTGAAGTCGACGCTTTAGGTTCACTCTATCCAATTCGAGTTGAGTTGATTTTCCTTCAAGAATCTCTGCCAATTCGAACCGGCTGCTAAGCGATGCCGCGAAATTTCTGCAACAGCCAACTCTCGCTGCATTGCTAAAAAGTCTTCAAGCGCTCCTCTACCTTCGAGTGCCGTCAAGATGTTGCGACGTTCGCCATCCAAAGTTGCTATACGCTGTTCGCGTCGTGATATTTGCCCGTTAATCTCAGAAATTTCTTGCTGTAAATGACCGCGCCTGTTTTCGACGAGAGACAAATAAAATTCACTGACCTCATCCAGTCTACGCAAAGCAACTCCGGGAAGCTCAACCCCCGCGGCCGCGTACAGGCGGGACAAGTCTGATTGGCTAGGGGGCTTTTCGTCTGCTAGCGCCTGCTGAAGGTGTTCAGCTGTTTCATGTAATCCAATCATGTCGCGCGCCATAGACTGC
The DNA here is from genome assembly GCA_963830125.1 of uncultured Alphaproteobacteria bacterium. GTDB lineage: Bacteria > Pseudomonadota > Alphaproteobacteria > Rhizobiales > Xanthobacteraceae > Pseudolabrys. Next base: position 400,581 of record CAWHKU010000003.1, read on the forward strand.
ATTTCTGTCTTGGCGCGCGCTGCTCTGCGCGAAAAATCTTTGTACGATTTCAAGCACCTCAAAATTAGCTATCTGTTCTCGCAGTCTATTCGCTCGCGCTTGGGCTATGGCGACCTGTGGCCGGAGCTCAGCTACGGTTCCAATGAAATCGCCAAAGGTTCCAGATTTTGAAGCTTTCTTTAGCTCTGCAAGGGTGGACTCCCGATTTCGTATTGTCGAAATTCCAGCGGAATTTCCCAATCAAGGGAAAAGAGATACGAAAGCTGGACTTGCCAGTCCCCGCGCTGTTGCATTTCCGAGTGCCGTTCCGGGTGAAGAAATGCTCCAGACGATTCTCGTCGTGCAAAGTAGGAAAACATTGATCTAAACGAAGGGGAGCCGGTTTCGTCAAAGCTTGAACTGCCAGCTATCAATGGAAGTCCAAAAAAAGCGTGCCCAAGAAAAATCCGCCAGTTCGAATTCGATATGAACCTTTTGCCGCTAGATTTTTCTGTTTTAACAAATTGCTTTTGAATTCGAGCTTCCGCCTTCGAGAATAAAAATCTTGGACGGATCTGAGCCAGACCTCTCAATGATGAATTGTTCATCCTTAATTATAAATGTGCCTCGAAACGAATGTGCGATTAACTCGGGAATACGAAATAAAGAGGCTTTGTCGCAATTAGACCCAAGCAGAAAATGTACAATCTCGACAAAACTTGTTTTCCCAGCGCTATTACGTGTCTTTTTATCAGATGTATTGGGGCCGGTATCGGCTAGTAGGACATTTAATCCCCGATGAAGCCGGACTGTCTTGAATGTCGGAATTGAGCTTGCGATTTCCAATATCATTTCGACGCCCGGTTTAAGAATACACCGTCGAAATTTACGGCAGAAGTCGCATAAAGAAAGGTCAAAGAAAGGACAAACCAATCAAATGAAAGTGGAGATGCGACAAGGCTCCGCCGTGACCTAAGTTTTTCCCAAAGTTCGGATACGGTTCGCTGCTCGTCGAGTAGAGACAATATTTCGGCGCCGACGCCGAGTAGGGCGCGGTCGTGTGTTAAGTGCTTGCCCGGCAGGATCATTGGACAGATCCCATGGGGGCTGCTTCGAAAATGTCACAAGCCTCAAAGAGGTAGGCGATCAATGCTTGCGCGGCAACTTGTCTTTGCGGCGTGACGTGCCCTTTACCGGCGACCATTTCGAATAGTGAGGTTAAAATTGTTCCGGGCGAAAGATTTTGGCTTTTTAGATATTTATATTTTACTCGGAATGCTTGCGCAATTTGCTCGCCAATTAATGGGTCATGGTGCCGATCTAAGTAATTCTTGACGTGGTGTGCATTCTGCCATCCGCCAGCGATTAAGGCGGTCCAGTGATTTGGTAGCTTGTTGAACTCGAGCTTGTCGGGTGGAACAGGGCGAATTGCCTTTAGGTCAAAAGTTACCGCGTCAGCGGCGGCGGCGACTTCTCCTATTAGGTCGCGCAATTCTTTCGACTGAAGGTTTTGAGCGTCTAGGCTGGATGGAATTATACCGAGTAATTTTTCAATTTTTCCGATTTCAAGAGCGAAGACTTTCTCTTCGAAGCCTTCCATTCCAAAAAAGCCAATTTTTTATCCTTGTTCTTTTCAATAATTTGATCGAGTTTTTCGACGGCGGAAGTAGGTAGGCCATCGACAAAATTATGCACCATGTGCCATTCCTTCATGATTTTGGGAATGGATTTCAAAGCGGTAGCAAAGTCGTCTCCCATTTTCTTTATTAGGTAGGCGGCTTTGCTCTCTTGCGCGCCAATTGATCCGTAGCATTGAAAAACTTGACCGGCTGATTGAAGGTACCCGTCGCATCCTTTATCACCGAGTGCGCCATACGCGCGAACACGAACAAAGTCAGTACCGTGGGCGGTAGCCATTACGTTCGAAAAGAAATCTTGAAATGCGTCGCCGCTGCTTTTCCGAAGTTTAAGTTCTAGCGCGACACCCCACCAATAACGCTGCTCAGAAGTCATCATTGCAATCGGCCCCCTGGCCCGAACGACTGCATATTCAACCTATAGTTACACCCTCTCCACAAAACTATCCACCACCCGCTTTTCGCCCGCCTTGTCGAACCGGATCGTCAGCTTGTTGCCGTCGACCGCCGTGACATTGCCGTTGCCGAATTTCAGGTGAAACACCCGGTCGCCGGTCTTGAAGGACGAGGACGCGCGGGTCGATTTGGCGGTCAGTTCGCCGTCGATGGTCACGGGCTTTTTGGCCTTGGCGGCCGGCCGCGCCGCGCCGACGGGCGAGGCGCCGCGCGGCCGGCCGGCGCTTTTCGAAAACGCCGCGTCGTCGTCGTAGTCGTCGTCCTGATTGAAAATGCCGTCCGGCACATATTTCGGCTCGCCGTCTTCCGAGAACCCACCCGATCCCTTGCGGCTTTGCGCGCGCTGCCAGCCCGGCGTCGAATAGCTTGAGCCGAAGGATTGCGACTGGTCGAAGCGCGAGGCGCCATAGCCCGACATGCCGAAGCCGCCGGTGCCGCCGGCCGCTTCCTTGACCTCGACGTCGGCCTCCGGCAGCTCGTCGAGAAAGCGCGACGGAATATTGGTCGACCACATGCCGTGAATGCGCCGGTTCGACGCGAAATAAATCTTGGCGCGTTTGCGCGCGCGCGTGATGCCGACATGGGCGAGGCGGCGTTCCTCCTCCAGCCCGTTGCGGCCGCTTTCGTCGAGCGAGCGTTGATGCGGAAACAGGCCTTCCTCCCAGCCGGGCAGGAACACGGTGTCGAATTCCAGCCCCTTGGCGGAATGCAGCGTCATGATGTTGACCGCCTGTTCGGCGTCGCCGCGGTCGACGTCCATCACCAGCGAGATGTGTTCGAGGAAGCCCTGCAGGTTCTCGAACTCCTGCATCGAGCGCACCAGTTCCTTCAGGTTCTCCAGCCGGCCGGCGGCGTCGGCCGAGCGGTCCTTTTGCCACATCTCGGTGTAGCCGGATTCATCGAGCACGATTTCGGCCAGTTCGGTGTGCGGCAGGGTCTCGCGCTGCTTGCGCCAGCGCGCGAAGTTCTCCATCAGCGCGCGCAAGGTGCCGCGCGGCTTCGGCTTCATCTCGTCGGTGGCCGACAGAATGGCGGCGGCTTCGGTCAGCGGCACGCGCTGCTTGCGGGCATAGTCGTGCAGCATCTGCACGGTGGCGTCGCCCAGGCCGCGCTTGGGCACATTGACGATGCGCTCGAAGGCGAGATCGTCGGCCGGCTGCGCGATCACGCGCAAATAGGCGAGGGCGTCGCGGATTTCGGCGCGCTCGTAGAAACGCGGGCCCGCCGATGACGCGGTAATTCAGGCCGAGCTGGATGAAGCGTTCTTCGAATTCGCGCATCTGGAACGAGGCCCGCACCAGAATGGCGATCTCGTCGAGCGGATGGTCTTCGCCGCGGTCGCGGGCGTCGCGCTGCATCTGCTCGATCTCTTCGCCGATCGCGCGCGCTTCCTCTTCACTGTCCCAGGCGCCGGTGACCTGCACCTTTTCGCCGGGCACGTCCTCGGTGCGCAAGGTCTTGCCGAGCCGGCCTTCGTTATGCGCGATCAGCGCGGAGGCGGCGGCGAGGATGTGGCCGGTCGAGCGGTAGTTGCGTTCCAGCCGCACGACCTTGGCGCCGGGGAAGTCGTGATCGAAGCGCAGGATGTTGTCGACCTCGGCGCCGCGCCAGCCATAGATCGACTGGTCGTCGTCGCCGACGCAGCAGATGTTTTTTCTTTCTTCCTTCACCTCTCCCCTGGTGGGAGAGGTCGACGCGCGAAGCGCGTCGGGTGAGGGGGGAGCATCAAACGTATCGCGCGAGGTCCACCCCCTCATCCGGCTCGCCTTCACTTTGTTCAGGCTCGCCACCTTCTCCCACGAGGGGAGAAGGCAAGGGAGACTGCCGTGCACTCTCTTCTCCCTCTCCCCTGGTGGGAGAGGGTGCCGAGCCGCGAAGCGGCGAGGCGGGTGAGGGGGATGAAACATTCTGCGCCAGCAGCCGCAGCCACAAATACTGCGCCACGTTGGTGTCCTGATACTCGTCGACCAGGATGAACTTGAAGCGCTGCTGATACTTGCGCAGCACGTCCGGGTGTTCGCGGAACAGCCGAATGCATTCCAGCAGCAGGTCGCCGAAGTCGGCGGCGTTGAGCGTCTTCAGCCGCTCCTGATAGGCCAGATAAAGCTTCTTGCCCTTGCCGTTGGCGAAGGCGGCGGCTTCGCCGGCCGGCACCTGGTCGGGGCTCAGCCCGCGGTTTTTCCAGCCGTCGAGGATCATCGCGAACACGCGCGCCGGCCAGCGCTTTTCGTCGAGGTTTTCGGCGGTCAGGATCTGCTTGATCAGCCGGATCTGGTCGTCGACGCCGAGAATGGTGAAGTCGCTCTTGAGGCCGACCAGTTCGGCGTGGCGGCGCAGGATCTTGACGCCGATGGCGTGGAAGGTGCCGAGCCACGGCATGCCCTCGACGATCGCGCCGACCATCTTGCCGACCCGCTCCTTCATCTCGCGCGCCGCCTTGTTGGTGAAGGTGACGGCCAGGATCTCGCGCGGGTGGGCGCGGCCGAGATTGAGGATGTGCGCGATGCGGGTGGTCAGAACCCGGGTTTTGCCGGTGCCGGCGCCGGCCAGCACCAGAACCGGGCCGTCGATGGTCTCGACCGCTTCGCGCTGTTCCGGGTTCAGGTCGGCGAGATAAGCCGTAGCCGCCGTTACTCCCGCCATTGCGCGCGCGGCAATTCCCCCGGCGACGGGCGCGGGTGCAGGGGCGGGCGAAAAACGCTTGCGGTTCGGCCATAATGTCGATTGATTCCTTCACGGCCAAGATGGCACTCGCGGGCGGCAATTTCGAGGGTCGGGGCTGCGAATGATGCCGTTTGGCGGCATCTCCCCACCGTTTACCGGCCTTTTCGGCTCATTTTTTGGCCGGCATCGCGATCCTGCGCCCGGCCCCATCCGGCCAGGGCAGGCCGGCATGGGCCCGTTTCATGCGCTCAAGCGCCTGCAATACAGTGGTCGGGGAACGGCGCGACCTTTTTCGCCGTCATGTCGACGTGGACCGTCATGCTTTCCGAGGTCGCCGACACCCAGCCTTCGGTGGCATGGATCAATTGCTCGAACAGATGGATGCGCTTGGCGTCGTAGCCGAGCAGCTGCACCGTCACCCGCAGCGGCGTGTCCTGGTGCACCTCGCGCAAATAGCGCACGTGGGTTTCGACCACCATGGTCGAGTGCTTGTGAGCTTTGAGGTAGTCCGGTCCGAGGCCGAGCGGCTCATAGACCTCGTCGACCGCGAGGTCGAACAGCACATTGTAATAAGCGACGTTGAGATGGCCGTTGTAGTCGATCCACTGCGGCTCGATCCGCATCACGGAAGAGACAAAAGGCGCCGACATCGCCGGTTCGTTGCGGTCGAGCATGAGGCTGGTCTTGCTCCGCGTCGTTGAACAGGGCGTCAGCCTACGCCAGCCCGGCTGGCGTCTCCACACGTTAACCAAAAATTAACGATTTGGCCGTTCGCCGGCCGCCCTCGGCTATGCTGGCCAAAATAACGGAGGCGGGCCATGAACGGGGCCAATGAGTTGGGCAATGAGGCGGTAATCGACGGCGCGATGGACAGCGCCGTGCCGGCGGCCGCCAATGGGACCACCAAACGGGCGATGTTCGCCAAGGTCGCCCGTGGCGCCTTTCTGCTGATGCTGGCGGTGATGTTGGTGTCGTGGGCGATCAATATCGGCAATAGCGGTCCGGCTGCCCCGCAACCGAATCCGCCGTTCGATCGATGTATTCCTGATCGGGGCGGTTTCAGGCAGGATTTTAGCCCTTGCTCCAGGCGCTTGACGGCAGCGCCGCTGGCCGACAGGTTGCGGCTGCAACAACAAAACCCAAGCCCGGGGCGCCTGCCGTGACCGTTTCCAAACCCTCGTGAAGCCCAAATCCGCCGCCATTTCGGCCGCCATCGGGCGACTTGACCGCCGCTTTCGGCAACCGTCTGGTGACCTCGCAGGCGGTGCGCGCAGCAGCACGGCAATACTGTCACCTGGACTCGCCAATCAGCCGCCGGACGCGGTGGTCTATCCGCAAAGCACCGAGGAGGTGCAGCAGATCGTGCGGATCTGCGCCGAGCACGGCATGCCGATCATCCCGTTCGGCGTCGGCTCCTCGCTGGAGGGCCACGTCAACGCGCCGTCCGGCGGCGTGTCGATCGACTTCCGCGACATGAACAAGCTCATCAAGGTCCATGCCGAGGATCTCGACTGCGTCGTGCAGCCCGGCATCACCCGCAAGACACTGAACGAGCAGTTGCGCGACAGCGGACTGTTCTTTCCGATCGATCCCGGCGCCGACGCGTCGCTCGGCGGTATGGCGGCGACGCGCGCGTCCGGCACCAATGCGGTGCGCTACGGCACCATGAAGGACAATGTCATCTCGCTTGAAAGTCGTGTTGGCCAACGGCGAGGTAATCGACACCGCGCGCCGGGCCAAGAAGACCTCGGCCGGCTACGACCTGACCCGGCTGATGATCGGTTCGGAAGGCACGCTCGGCATCATCACCGAATTGACGCTCAAGCTGTCCGGCATTCCGGAAGCGATTTCCGGCGGCCGCTGCCCGTTCCCGTCGGTTGAAGCCGCCTGCAACGCCGCCATCATGACCATCCAGGCCGGCATTCCGGTGGCGCGCATTGAATTGCTCGATGCCTTGCAGGTCCGCGCCCTCAATCTGGCATCAAACACCGAGCCTGCCGGAAACAACCCTGCTGCTGATGGAATTTCACGGCATCGGCGGCGTCGGTTGCCGAACAGTCGGAACGGTTTGGCGAAATCGCCGAGGAACTGGGCGGCGGCCCGTTCGTCTGGACGACGCAGGCCGGAAGAGCGCACCAAATTGTGGGAGGCTCGCCACAACGCGGCGTTCGCGAATTTCAAGCTGCGGCCGGGCGCCGCGATCGTCGCTACCGATGTTTGCGTGCCGATCTCGCGGCTGGCCGATTGCGTTACCGCGACGCAGGCCGATATCGCGGAGACCCGCATCATGGCGCCGATCGTCGGCCACGTCGGCGACGGCAATTTCCATCTGACGCTGTTGATCGACATGGACGACGCCGACGAGGTCGCACGCGCCAAAGGCGCTGTCGCAACGGCTGGTCGAGCGCGCCTTGGCGATGGACGGCACCTCGACCGGCGAACACGGCGTCGGCCAGGGCAAGATGAAATATATGCTGGCCGAGCACGGCGCTGCCGCTGTCGCGGTCATGGCCTCGATCAAGCGCGCGCTCGACCCGCAAAATATCCTCAATCCGGGCAAGATCGTCGCATTCGCCTGAGTTGCCGGCTACAACTGCGCCGTCGACACAGATTTGCCGCCAAAGCTGGCGAAGAATAGCGTATATTTCCGACTGATTAAGCGCAAACGCAGGCCGGCTGCGGATTGGCGCTGGAGTTGGCGTTTGCAAACGACTTTGCTCGGATTGGCGATTGCGATCATTCTGGCGCTGGTGGCGGCGCTGGTTGGTCCGCTGCTGATCGACTGGGGTGGCTATCGCTCGATCTTCGAGGCCGAAGCCAGCCACCTGATCGGCGTCGACGTGCGCGTCACCGGCGCGATCGACGCGCGGCTGTTGCCGTCGCCGCGCCTGACGCTGCACGACATCGAAGTCGGCCGTGGGCCGGAGAAAATCCGCGCCCGCTCGCTCGGCATCGAATTCGCGCTGACGCCGCTGATGCGCGGCGAATGGCGCGCGACCGAACTCCACATCGCCGGGCCGCAGATCAATCTCGGATCGACGCCGCCGGCCACGTGCAGGCGCCGACCATCGCGGTCTCCTTCAACCCGGACGCGCTGACGGTCGAGCGGCTCGGCATTGAGGACGGCAAGGTCATTTTCACCGACGCCGCCAGCGGTGCGACGCATGACGTTCGACAAACTCTGGTTCAACGGCGACGCGCGTTCGTTGCTCGGTCCGTTCAAGGGCGAGGGCGCGGTCACCATCGGCGGCGAGCTTTATCCGTTCCGCCTGTCGTCCGGGCGCTATAGGCGACGACGGGCGATCAAGCTGCACGTCAATGTCGATCCGGTCAGCCATCCGCTCAGCATCGAGGCCGACGGCGATCTTGACGCTGGCCGGCGGCGAGCCGCATTTCGACGGAAATGTTGAGCCTGGCCAAGCCTGTCGGGATCGCGGCGAACGGCGGCGCGGTTGACCCAGCCCTGGCGCTTGAGCGGCAAGCTCAAGGCCGATGCGCGAATCGGCGCTGATGGAGCAGGTCGAGTTTCAATACGGCTCGGACGAGCAGGGGCTCAAGCTGACCGGCGTCGCCGATTTCAAGTTCGGCAAGAATCCGCGCTTTGACGGCGTGCTGTCGGGGCGGCAGATCGATCTCGACCGCGTGATGGTCGGCCAACGATGGCAGCCATCCGCCGCCGGCCGCCGCCATTCGCGAACTGGTGGAACTGGGCGGCGCTGCGTTTCGTCCGCCATTCCGATCTCGATCGGCGTCGGCATCGATCAGGTCACGCTCGGCGGCAACGTGGTTCAGAATCTGCGCGGCGATATCAGCACGCGATACCGGCGGCTGGAATCTCGATCGCTTCGAATTCCGCGCGCCCGGCTTTACCCAAGTCCGGCTGAGCGGCCATCTTGCCGTCGGCGCCGATGGCGTTGCCTTCACCGGGCCGGCCGAGGTCGACGCCAACGATCCCAAGGCGTTGGCGGCCTGGCTGGAAGGCCGCGCCCGTCGCGGGCGAAGACCGCGAAAACGCCGGCGTCGCGGCCGTTGAGCCTGCGCGGCGACGTCACGCTCGGCAGCGAAAAAGTCGCGGTCGAACGGCTGACCGCGAAATTCGACCGCAAGACCGATGTCCGGCCGGCTGGCTTATGTTTTCGCCGCCGGCAAGCGGGCGGCCAAACTCGACGCCGCGCTCAATGCCCCGAACTCGATCTCGACGCCGCGCTCGGCTTCGGCACGCGCCTTACTCGCCGGCTCGACCGTCGAGCGGCCGCACGACATGACCATCGCCGCCGATATCGGCCGCGCCACCGTCGGCGGCTTCGTCGCGCGCAACGCCAGCGCCCGGCTGAAAGTCGATGCCGACGGCTTGCAGATCGACAAGCTCGCGGTCGCCGATCTCGGCGGCGCTGCGTTTTCGGCCAGCGGCCGCATCGTCACGACCGCCCCGTCGCCGCAAGGCAGCATCAATGTCGATCTCGACGCGCCGGACATGGCGCCGGTCTTGGCGTTGATGTCGCGCTTTGCGCCGGCGACCGTGAAGACGCTTCGATACGGCGCGGCCGCGATGGCGCCGGCCAAGTTGCATGCGCGGCTGGCGATCGACGGCGCGGCGCCTGGGCCAAGCCAAACTCGGCATTGACGGCAGTCTCGGCAAAGTTCGCATTGCGCTTAATGCGCAAGGCAATGCCGATTTGAATTCGTCCGGCGCCGGTACTATCCGGCTGGATGGCAAGCTGTCGGCGGACGACGGCAAAACCTTGCTGGCCATGCTCGGCATGGATCGACGCGCTGGCGGTCGGTGCCGGTCCGGGCAGCCATGACGGTCAGCCTGAACGGGCCGGCCGACGGCACGTTGCGGGTCGATGCCAGATTGATCGCGAATGGGCTGGAGGCCGAAGCCAGCGGCACCGCGCAGCCTTTCGCCGGCGTCACCGGCGGTGGATTTGCGCGCGCCGCATCGTGCGCGCCAATGCCGCGCCTTTGCGCGGCGCGGGCGACATGCGCTCGGCCTTGCCGGCCAGTTTTGCGGGGCGGTTCGCTGTTGGCCGGCGACGAGCTCAACGTCACCGATATCAATGCCGATGTCGGCGGCAGTAGTCTGCGCGGCAAGTTGGCCGTGACCTCATCGGCGCCGCATAAGCTGACCGGCGAGATCGACGCCGACAGGATCGATGGCGCCGGTTTGATCGCCGCCGCGATCGGCATGCCATCGGCCGCGCCGCGTGCCGACAAGACTGAGGCCGGCAAAACCGACGCTGGCAAGAACTGGGTCTGGTCGTCGGAGCCGTTCGGTGACGGCGCCTTCGGCGACTATGCCGGCGCGGTGGCGCTTAAAGTGCGCCGGCTCGATTTGTCGCCGCAGTCTGGTCGCGCGCGAATTTCGCTCGACGCTTGCGGTTCGCCAACGCGCGAAATCGGCGTCGACGACATGGCCGGCGTCATTGGCCGGCGGCAAGCTCGGCGGCAGTGATTGCTTTTAAGGACACCGACGCCGGTTTGACGCACGAAAGCCAAGCTGGCGCTCGCCGGTGCCGATGCGTCGGTGCTGCTGCCATCCGGCGCCCGTCCGCCAGTGACCGGATCGCTCGACCTGTCGGCCGAGCGTCGAAGGGGCGGGCTTAAGTCCGATTGCGCTGGTCGGCTCGCTGCAGGGCAGCGGCAAGATCGCGATTGCAGCAATGCGCAATTGGCTGGTCTCGATCCGCGCGCCTTCGATGCCGTTACCCGCGCCGTCGATCAAGGGCTGTCGATCGACAATGCCGGCATTGCCAATGTCGTGCGGAAGGCCTTGGCGGGCGGCCAGTTTTCGGTCAAGCGCGCCGCCGGTGACTTTGCTATCGGCGCCGGCCAGGTGCGGTTGGCCAATGTGACCGTCGACAGCAAGGACGCCGATTTGTCGCTGACCGGGAATGTCGATCTGACCGACGGCTCCGCTTGACGCGCGCATGGTGTTGTCGGGATCGAACAGGCGGCCGGCGCCCGGCCGGATATTTTCATGGCCTTGAAAGGGCCGGTAGCGGCGCCGTCGCACAGCGTCGATGTGTCGGCGCTGACCGGATGGCTGACGCTGCGGGCGGTCGAAAACCAGGCCAAGAAATTGCGCGAGATCGAGAAGCAGCGCGAGGCCGAAAAGCAGCGCGAGCTAGAACAGCAACGTGAACTTGAGCGCCAACGCGAAGCCGAGAGACAGCGTGAAGCCGAGCGGCAACGCGAGGCTGAGAGACAGCGTGAGGCCGAGCAGCAACGTGCCATCAAGGTCGCGCCATCGCCGCAACCCGGTGCCGCGCCGAAGGCCGCGGTGGCGCCTGAGTCGGCGCCGGCGCTCAAGCCGCCGGCCAACACGATTCGAAAAAGTGAGGCGGTCGTCATGCCGCGGCCGGCGCCCAAACGCCGATTGGCGCCAGCATTGCCGGCGCCAATCGAAATCAAGCCGTTGTCAGCGCCGGCTCAAGCCGGGCAGCCGGTGGGATCAATCAGCCCGCAGCGCTGATGGCGCCAACCGCGAACCGGCGCTGTCGCGCGCGTTGTCATGGTGGCTGGGTTCGTCGGCGGTCAGCGCGCGGAAATAATCGAGGACGAATAAACGGATCGCCGATGACAGGTTGCCGAAGTGGCGATCGGTGTCGATCGAGGCGACCAGGTCGGACAACGTCAACTCGCGGCTGATGGCGATATCTTTCAGCCCCTTCCAGAACGCCTCTTCGAGACTGACGCTGGTCTTGTGTCCGGCAATGACGATGGAGCGTTTGACAACCGGCGATTTCATCGGCCGTCTCCTGGTTCGATCCGGTGCCCATCGAGGTCGCGGTTGGCCTTCTCCTGTTGGGCAGCTTCGAGCTTGCGCATGCTTTTGGGCTGGCCGTGGGCGAGACGTTGGGCGTTCGCGCGCTCGTCGTCCTGCCGCCGTCTGGCCTGCTTGCGGGCCGTTCGAAGGTTGACCAATTCAGCCATGCCTCGCCTCGTTGGTAGCCTGATCCATGGTCCTCAGATCCTGATCCTGGATCCCGCGTATGACCGCCAATGATGTCGACCGATTTGGCGGATAGACCGCCTGATCGCTTGGCGGGTGATTCTGCAAGATTGCCCTTGTCACAATGATGTGTGTTGCGGCGATAATTCAATACACGGTTAGTTGATCGAAATAGATCCGTCCGCGACTTTCATCGAATACCAACGAGTTGCTCCATGTATAATGGCCATGCAGCGCATCTAAATGGGACTGTATATTTGGATGTTCGACAGAAGTTACTTTGTTTGTCATGAATTGGACACTTGGGAAACCACGCACTAAGGCAAAGCGTTAGACAAAAGGACATTAAAAGTTAGTAAAATGGTACCAGGATACGTTTGGTATATTCAGGCTAATACATCGCAAACGCGGAATATTGTCAGCGATACCATTGGTTCCTTTGCGTCAGCTTGGAATGCCTCCCACCAGAATATCGCGGTGGGACCGCGCGCATTGCGTGCGTTTTAGAAGTCATTCTATGACGACTGTGGATGAGTCATTTTTTCCGGACGGACGATGCGGTCGAAATCGGCGCCGGAGACAAACCCCAGCCGCACGGCTTCCTCGCGCAACGTGGTTCCATTGGCGTGGGCGGCCTTGGCCACTTGCGCGGCCTTGTCGTAGCCGATCGTGGGCGCCAGGGCCGTCACCAGCATCAGCGAGCGTCCCATCAGTTCGGCGATGCGCGGCTCGTTGGCCTTGATGCCGACGACGCAGTTGTCGGTGAAGGAGGCGGCGGCGTCGCCGAGCAGCCGGATCGATTGCAGCATGGCGTAGGCCATCACCGGCTTATAGACGTTGAGTTCGAAATGGCCCTGGCTGCCGGCCACCGTGATGGCGGTGTTGTTGCCGAACACCTGGCAGCACACCATCGTCAGCGCCTCGCTCTGGGTCGGATTGGTCTTGCCCGGCATGATCGACGAACCGAGTTCGTTTGACGGCAAAATAAGTTCGCCCAGAGCCGGAACGCGGGCCGGAGCCGAGCAGGCGAATGTCGTTGGCGATCTTGAACAGCGCGGTGGCGGCGGCGTTGATTGCGCCATGCGCGAACACATAGGCGTCGTGCCCGGCCATATGTTCGAATTTGTTCGGCGCGCTGGTGAACGGCAGCTTGGTCAGCTGCGCGACCCGCTTGGCAAAAGCTTTGGCGAATTTGGTTTTCGAATTGAGGCCGGTGCCGACGGCGGTGCCGCCTTGCGCCAGCGGATAGAGTTCGCGCTGCGCCAGCTTGATGCGAGCGATCGACGACTTCACCTGCGCGGCGTAGCCGGAAAACTCCTGGCCGAGCGTGACCGGCGTCGCGTCCATCGTATGGGTGCGGCCGATCTTGACGATACTTCGCGAATTCCTTGGCTTTTTTATCAAGTGCGCGCTGCAAGCCATCGAGCGCCGGCAGCAGATGCTGCGCGATCTGCGTCGCGGCCGCGATGTGCATCGCCGTCGGGATCGAGTCGTTCGACGACTGGCTCATATTGACGTGGTCGTTCGGGTGCACCGGCTTTTTCGAGCCGAGTTCGCCGCCGAGCGCCAGATTGGCGATGTTGGCGATCACCTCGTTGACGTTCATGTTGGTCTGGGTGCCGGAGCCGGTCTGCCAGACCAGCAGCGGAAAATGTTCGTCGAGCTTGCCGTCGGCGATGTCCTGCGCCACCGCGGCGATCGCCTTGGCGCGGCGGGCGTCGAGCGAGCCGAGCTCGCGGTTGACGTCGGCGGCGGCGTGTTTGATGTGGCCGAGCGCGTGCACGATTTCGAGCGGCATGCGCTCGGTGCCGATGCGGAAATTATGCAGCGAGCGTTCGGTCTGCGCGCCCCACAATTTGTCGGCCGGGATGTCGAGCGGCCCGAAGGCGTCGCTTTCGACCCGTGTTTTTTGACGGGCGGCTGTCGCGGTTTTTCCGGCGGCGGGTTTTTTGGCCATGATGAAGCATCCCACGCCGCGCGGGCCGGCGGCTGTTCAATTAAGAGGCTGCCATAAAGTTAAGGCGGTGCGCGCGAAAGAACAAGCGCCGCGCGGTAGTCGCGGCTATTTCTTGCGGAAGCGGTCGAGGCTGACGACTTCGCCGCCGCCGGACGGCTTGTCCGGTTTCGGCTCGCTCGGTTCCTCCGAGTCGGTCTCCGCCGACGGCAGCGGCGAAACTGCCGGGATGACGGCGGTCGGTGCCGGCTCCATCGGCAGAAGCGGGGACTTGGTCGAACCGCCGCGCTTGGCATCCGACGATTTCTTGGCCAGTGCTTCGTCGGACTTGTCTGACGTGCCGACCGAGGTCAGTTGCGCCTTCTTGCCGCTTTTGGCCGGCGCGGCCTCGCCTTCGGCGACTTCTTCGAACTGCAGACCGAACTGAACCGACGGATCGAAGAAGCCGCGGATCGCCACGAACGGGATGAACAGTTTTTCCGGGATGCCGCCAAACGACATGCCGACCTCGAAGCCCTGCTCGCTGACCGCCAGATCCCAGAACTGGTGTTGCAGGATGATGGTCATCTCTTCTGGATATTGCGTGCGCAGCCGGTCCGACAGCCGGACGCCGTCGGCATGGGTGTCGAACGAAATGTAGAAATGATGATCGCCCGGCAGGCCCTTCTTGGCCGCGTCGGCCAGGACATTGCGGACCACGCCGCGCAGCGCCTGCTGGGTGAGGAGATCGTAGCGGATTTGGTCGGCCATTCGCGTCCTGCGGTCGAGAGAGTCGATTTTGAGAATGCTAGCGCGGAATGACGGCAAAATCACGCGATCGGAACAGCGAAAGCGTCGTCATCGCCGAAAAGCCGCCACCCTGAAATGAAAGTGGAGGCTTCTGTTGCCAGGTGCCTCCGAACCCCGCCTAACGGAGCTAAACCCGTTAGGACTTTAGACTTGGTTTTTCAAACCGCTTACGCGGCCTGAGCAACCGGAGCATAGTTGTCGTTTGCAACTACAATTTGGCCCGATATCGGCGGAACCATGCCGAGCAAAAGTTCGTCCTTTACGCCCTCGTCGATCCTAGTTCGCCCCCGCCGAAGACCTGACCATCGGTCATGAATCAGGGCTTGGGTGGAGGCGCCGGGTACTGCCCCCGGGTCCGAAAGGTTTATTACGACGTCCGTTTATCGCCATAGCCGGGTTGCCCCGGCACACCGAATATAGGGGCTAATGGTTGACGAGTTAAGAGCCCGAAACCGCTTTTCAGACGGGTAAAACGCCGTGAGGCTGGCCCAAATGCTTCCATTCAGGCAAGAATTCCGGAAATGTCCCGGCGGGCGGCAAGAGAAGGTGGGCGCGTGAGGCCAAGTTCCGATCCTGCCGGCGGCAAACGCCGCCGCCCGGTAATCGCCGGCGTGGCCCTGCTGACGCTCCTGATCGGCGGCGGCGTCATTCTTTATATCGCCAGGGGCGACCTGACCCAGATCCTGCCGGTCGAGCTGTCGGCCAAGCAGGTCGCCGACACCATCCGGTCCTGGGGCGCCTGGGCGATGGTCGGCTCGGTCCTGATGATGGTGGCGCATTCCTTCGTGCCGCTGCCATCCGAATTCATCGCCATCGCCAACGGCATGGTATTCGGCCTTGTCGCCGGCACGATCGTGACCTGGGTCGGCGCCATGATCGGCGCCATTCTCGCCTTCGCGCTGGCGCGCTGGCTGGGACGGCGTTTCGTTCACGCCGTCATGCCGGTGCGGTACAGCGCAGCGATTGACGAATGGGCGCACGATAAAGGCGCGCCGGTTCTGCTGATCAGCCGGTTCCTGCCGGTGGTGTCGTTCAATCTGATCAATTACGCGGCCGGGCTGACCTCGGTGACCTGGTGGACGTTTCTGTGGACCACCGGCCTTGGCATCGCACCGCTGACATTCCTGATGGTCTTTGCCGGCGACCGGATGATATCGGGCAACTGGAAACTGGCGCTGGCGCTGATCTCAGGGATCGTCGCGGTCGGCCTGCTGGCCTATGTGTTCGCGCGCAACCGCAAGCCGACAGCCCGCCGGGAATAATTCGGCGCGGCTAAGCTTTCTTCGCTTTGTTCACCGCCGCGCCGAACGCCTGAAACAGCGCCCGGTTGATCGGATTGGTTTGCGGGTCGTATTCGGCATGCCATTGCACGCCGAGCGCAAAGCCGGGCGCGTCCGCGATGCGGATCGCCTCGATGGTGCCGTCGTCGGCCAGGCCTTCGACGACGACGCGCGGGCCGGGCTCGATAATGCCCTGGCCGTGCAGCGAGTTCACCCGAATGACGTCGCGCCCGAAGATCTTGGCGAAGGCGCCGCCGGGTGTGAGGTGGACGTCGTGGCGGTCGCTGAAAATCACGGCCTGGTCGGGATGAATCTCGCCATTCGCCAGACGCGGCATACGGTGGTTTTCGCGGCCGGGCAGGTCGCGAATTTCCGGATGCAGCGTCGAACCGAAGGCGACGCCCATTTCCTGGAGCCCGCGGCAGATACCAAGCAACGGCACGCCGCGCGCCACGCAAGCCTCGACCAGCGGCAGCGCCAGCGCGTCGCGCGCTTCGTCGTAAGGTTCGTAGGCGGCGTCCGGCTCGGCGCCAAAGCGGGTCGGGTGCACATTGGCGCGCGCGCCAGTCAGCACGATGCCGTCGACGACTGCCAGCAGCTTGTCGATGTCTGTCATTTCCGGCGAGCCGGCAAACACCAAGGGCAGGGCGCCGACCACATCGGCGACCGCGCGCAGATTGCGTTCGCCAACGCGCTGGGCGGCGAACCGATTTTCGACCAGGTGCATGCTCCCGATCACGCCGACGACGGTTGGCTTCATCCTATCGTTCTCACTTCACTCTTTCATTGGCCGTTACGCAGGTCGGCAAAGGCGTCTTCGAGTCGCGCCAACGCGTCCACTAGAATCGGGCGCGGCGTGGCGAGGTTGAAACGCAGCCAACTGTCTCCGCCCGGCCCGAACTGCTGACCCGGACTGGCGAAGATGCGGGCGCGCTTGGCCACCCGGTCGGCGACGTCGGTGGAGGCAAGGCCGGTGCCGGAAAAATCGACCCAGGCCAGATAAGTGGCGTCGAGCCGCATCGAGCGTGCGCCGGGCGCGGCGTCTTCAATCAAGGTGTCGAACAAATCGCGGTTGGCTTCAAGGTATACCAGCAATTCGTCGAGCCAGGCTTCGCCGGTGCGCCAGCCGGCTTCGGTCGCGGCCATGCCGAAGCCGTTATACGAGCCAAGCCCGCTGGCGCCGATGCGGGCGTCGAGTTTCTTTTTCAGCGCCGGATTGCTGGTGACGCAGGCGCCGACATGGGCGCCGGCGAGATTGAAGGTCTTGGTGGCGGCGACGCAGGTGAACAGTCGGTCGGCGATTTCCGGTGCGGCCGCCAGGGTCGGGGTGTGCTTGTGGCCGCTATAGACCAGATCGCAATGGATTTCGTCCGACACCAGATAAAGGTCGCGCTCGGCGCAGAACGTCGCGAGCGCGCGCAGTTCGTCCGGCGACCAGACCGTGCCGCCCGGATTGTGCGGGCTGCACAGGAAGACGATTTTCGTGCGCGGCGTTAGTTGCGTGGCCAGCGCGTCGAGATCCATCGCATAGCGGCCCTGGTTGTTGACCAGTTGGCAATCGAGAATGCGCCGCTCATTGGCGACGATGATCTTGCGGAAGGCGTGATAGGCCGGCGGAAACAGCACGACCTCGTCGCCCGGTTCAGTCACCGCCTGCAGGATCAGACCTAAGCCCGAGACGATGCCCGGCGTCGGGCTGACCCAGGCCGGATCGATGGTCAGGTCATGCCGGCGCTTCATCCAGTCGGCGAGCGCCTGCGCCCATGTCCCGGTATCGGCATAGTAGCCATGCACGGCGCGTTCGACCTCGGCGGTCAAAGCCGCCGTCACGCCGGGGGGCGCGGCGAAGTCCATGTCGGCCACCCACATCGGGATCGCATCCGGCGCGGTGATGCCGGATAGCTTGGCCATATTGTCCCACTTCGAAGCGTGCGTGCCGCGGCGTTCGATAATCCGGTTGAAATCGACCATAAGACGGCGGCTCCTGTTACCGGCGTGGACGCCAGAATCTTTGAAGGGTGGCATCCTTGATGGGTGGGATGGCGCGGCCGGTCAAGACGGCGCGACCAGCTTTATGCCGCCACGCCGGCCCGATGTCACGCCGCTCCGGTACTCCCGGCGATGGCGATGGGCGCGGCCCGACCATGCTTTCTTCGCATTGCCTCACCGCGAGCGCGCCGCTGGTCGTCCGCGCGCCGGCAGGCTAGTTGTCACAATCCACATTCCGGTCCTCTGATTCCAAGTGGTCCCTCTTCATGTCAGATTCCGCAGAACTCCCGTCCGATACCGTCAATCCATCGCTCTACGAGCTGTTCCGCGCCTTCCTGATCGTATCGGTCTCCGGCTTTGGCGGCGCGCTGCCATGGGCGCAGCGCATGATAGTCGAGCAAAAGCGTTGGATGACCACCGAGGAGTTCAACGAGGCTTTTGCGCTGTCGCAGTTTTTGCCGGGGCCGAACCTGGTGAATTTCGCGGTGGTGTTCGGTTCGCGTTTTGGCGGCCCGGTCGGCGCCACGCTCGCGCTCGTCGGTCTGATGGGGCCGCCGCTCGTCATCGTGATCGTGCTGGGGATGCTTTATGCGCGGTTCGGCGAGCTCGAAGTTCTCGGCCGCATTCTGTCCGGCATTACCTCGGCGGCCGCCGGACTGCTGATCGCGGTGGTCGCCAAGATGGTGATGCCGCTGTTCGTCAAGCGCTGGAACTGGGCGACCGGGATTGCGATCCTGGCCTTTCTCGGCGTCGCGATCATGCGGTGGCCGTTGCCTTATGTCTTTGGCGTGCTGGCGCCGTTGGCGGTGGCGATCGCCTGGTTCATGCCGGCAACGGCGGCCAAAACCGAGACCAAGGCCGCCAAGCCATGAACGACAATCCGCTGCTCGCGCTGTTTGGCTATTTCGCGCTGCTGTCGCTGTTCGCGGTTGGCGGCGCCAATGCCGCGATCCCCGAGATGCACCGCATCGCGGTTGAGGTCATGCATTGGATGAATGACCGGCAATTCGTCGACAGTTTTGCCATCGCGCAAATGTCGCCGGGGCCGAACGTCATTATCGTGACGTTGATCGGCTATCACGTCGCAGGCATCGTCGGCGCCGGCGTGGCGACAGTGGCGATGTGCGGGCCGACCTGCGTGGTGGCGTATTTCGCCACACAAACCTGGGACCGCTTCAAGGACGCACCGCTTCGGATTGCGATCCAGGCCGGTCTGGTGCCGGTGTCGCTCGGTTTGATCGCGGCCAGCGCCTTCGTGCTGGCGCGGGCGGCCGACAAGAACATTTATGCCGGCGCGGTGACGGCGGCGACCGTCCTGGTGGCAGGGTTCACTCGCATCAACCCGCTCTGGCTGTTTACCGTCGGCGGCCTGCTGGGCCTGTCCGGCTGGCTTTAGCGCCGGCCCGGTCTTTCTCATCCGCCTGCGGCATCTTGCCCGGGTCTTCCCGAACTTTGACGACCTGCTCGCGCTTCCGGCGGCGCGATACAGCATGCTATGGATCAAAGACTTAAGGGACTAATCTAAGCACAAAGTCGTAGGAGAGGGGCGATGGCCGAGGGGGCAAAATCCTCCCCGTCAGGGGATGGATTTCGACTGCGGATACGCGGGCCGCGTGATTTTTATGGCGGTCTGGTGCTGATCGTGCTCGCCGGCATTGCCGTCTGGGCCTCGAGCGATCTGCCGGGGCAACAGGGCTTCTCGTTCGGGCCGGGCACGGCGCCACGCATGTTCGCCGGTCTATTGGCCGCTGTCGGCGGCTTGATCGCGGTCACCGGCCTTTTGGTCGATGGACCGAAGATCGAGGCCTTTGCGATCCGCGGGCCGTCTTATGTGCTGGTCGCGATCCTGTTTTTCGCCGGCACGATCCGCGGCACAAGTTTCGACTTCTTCGGCATTCCGATTGTGCTGCCGGCGCTGGGCTTGGTCGCGTCGACTTTCTTTGCCTTCATGATTTCGATCCTCGGCTCGAGCGAATTCCGCTGGCGCGAAAGCCTGATGGCGGCGGCGGCGATGACGACGTTCTGCGTCGTGCTGTTTGTCTATCTGTTGCAACTTCCGTTTCCGCTTTGGCCCACGTTTTGAGCGAGCACCACACTCATGTCTGATCTTCTCGCCAATCTGTGGCTGGGCTTTTCGGTCGCCGCGAGCCCCTACAACATCGGCTTCTGCCTGCTCGGCGCGCTGGTCGGCACGCTGGTCGGCGTGCTGCCGGGCATCGGCACGGTAGCGACGGTGGCGATGCTGCTGCCGATCACCTTTGGCCTGCCGCCGGTCGGTGCGCTGATCATGCTCGCCGGCATTTATTACGGCGCGCAATATGGCGGCTCGACCACCTCGATCCTGGTCAATATCCCGGGCGAGGCGACCTCGGTCGTCACCTGTCTCGACGGCCATCAGATGGCCCGCCAGGGCCGCGCCGGTCCAGCCTTGTCGATCGCGGCGATCGGCTCGTTCTTTGCCGGCTGTGTCGCGACCGTGCTGGTGGCCGCGCTCGGCGCGCCTTTGACCTCGCTCGCTTTGCTGTTCGGTCCGGCGGAATATTTCGCGCTGATGCTGCTCGGCCTGATGTTCGCGGTGGTGCTGGCGAAAGGCTCGGTGCTCAAGTCGATCGCGATGGTGCTGACCGGCCTGCTGCTGTCGATGGTCGGCTCGGATCTTGAAACCGGCGCCGGCCGCATGACCTTCGACTTCCCGGAGCTCTCCGACGGCATCGGCTTTACCAATGTCGCGATGGGCGTGTTCGGCTTTGCCGAAATCATTCGCAACCTCGAACTGTCGCAGGAAAGCCGCGACATCGTGCAAAGCAAGATCACCGGCCTGATGCCGACGCGCCAGGACCTGATCGACTCGTCCGGCGCGATCGCGCGCGGCACCGTCATCGGCTCGCTGCTGGGCATTCTGCCCGGCGGCGGCGCGGTGGTGTCGTCGTTCGCCGCCTATACGTTCGAAAAGCGCATCGCCAAGGATCCCTCGCGTTTCGGCAACGGCGCCATCCAGGGCGTGGCGGCGCCGGAAGCGGCCAATAACGCGGCGGCACAGACGTCGTTTATTCCGCTGCTGACGCTCGGCATTCCGCCCAACGCGGTGATGGCGCTTGATGGTCGGCGCCATGACCATCCACGGCATCGTGCCGGGTCCGCAGGTGATGGTGAAACAGCCCGACCTGTTCTGGGGCATGATCGCCTCGATGTGGCTCGGCAACCTGATGCTGGTCATCATCAACCTGCCGCTGGTCGGCGTCTGGGTCAGCCTGCTGCGGGTGCCGTACCGGCTGCTGTTCCCGTCGATCATCGTGTTCTGCTGCATCGGCATTTACTCGATCAACAACGCGCCGACCGACGTGGTGATTGCCGCGGCGTTCGGCCTGTTCGGCTATTGGCTGGTCAAGCACGACTTCGAGCCGGCGCCGCTGGTGCTGGCTTTCGTGCTTGGGCCGTTGATGGAAGAGAACCTGCGGCGCGCCATGCTGATCGCGCGCGGCGACGCCACCGTGTTCCTGACGCGGCCGATTTCGGCCGGGCTGATCTTGGTCGCGGTCGGGTTGTTGGTGATCGCGGCGCTGCCGATGATCCGCAAACGGCGCGAGGAAGTGTTTGTCGAGTCGGAGAACTAACCGATCGCGCCGACGGTTCGATCAGCAAAGATAAATGCCACGGTTGGCTTCGCGCCCGCCGTGGTTTTTATTTTTAAGGCGTTGCGAAAAGGCGCGCTGACTAGACCAGGGCCGACACGATCAGCGCAACGCCGAAGGCGAGCGCCGACACGATGCCGATCGGAATCAGCGCACTCAACACCGGCTTGCGCGAAAGCGGATGGACGACGCCATTATGTGGCATGAGGAACCATAGGCTGGCGCCACTGGCGCCAGTCATGGCGATACCGGACAAAAATGAGATCATGGACAGTCCTCGGTCCGTGAATGCGGAGTGAGGAACTTTCTAAGGCTGCCGCCCGGCGGCAGACATAAAGCTTGGTCATCGGCGCATAAATTTTGAATAAATGGAACGAGCGCGCCGGCTGGACCATGGCTGTATGCGCACGCCGGCAAGGCGCGTATCTTGAAGATGCGCACGCGAATTGGACGAGCCAAGGTCCGCAAAGCCGGAGGGGTGCCATTGGTCTGGAACTGGCTGCAAGGTTGGAGCGACCGGCTGGCGTTACGCGCCAGCGGCCCCGATGTTGCCCGGCAGGCCGGCGCCATTCCCTATACTGTCGTCGACGGGCAGGTGGTGTTCCTGCTGGTCACATCGCGTGGGTCGGGCCGCTGGATTTTCCCCAAGGGGGCGCCGATCGAGGGCCTCGAGCCGTGGCAGGTAGCGGCCCAGGAAGCCAGCGAGGAAGCCGGCGTCGAAGGCGAGGTCGATCCCAATCCGCTTGGGTCATACCGGACCTTCAAGACCGCCGCGTTCCGCCGCAATATCATCGACGTCAAAATGTATCCGTTGCGGGTGACGCGTCAGCGCGACGACTGGCCGGAGAAAACACACCGCCATCGCCATTGGGCGATTCTGCCGGAAGTGAAGCGGCTGATGTCCGACCCGCAATTGATCGAGCTGGCGATCAAGCTGAACCAGCGGGTGCGGCTGCAACCGTCGTTCAAGTCTCAACCGGCGATCGAACGCATCAGCCAATAAAGTCCGGCGGCCAGCATGGCGGCGGCCGGCACGGTAATGACCCAGGCGGCGGCGATGCCCAAGACATGCTGACGGCGGACCAGCTTGCGCTTTTCGCGCTTCTGATAATGGATCAGCGCCTGTTCCGGCGTTTCGTTCAAGCGCGATGTTGCGAGGAAACGCGCGCGCGGCCGCACCGCCGGGTTCGGCACGCCGGTATTGGTGATGTATTCGCGCAAATAGCCGACGCCGAACACCGCGCCGATGGCGATATGGGTCGACGACACCGGCAGCCCCAAGGTCGAAGCGACCAGCACCGTGATCGCGGCCGACAATGCCACGCAATAAGCGCGGATGGTGTCCATCTTGGTGATCTTCTGGCCGACGGTGCGGATCAGCCCGGGGCCGAACAGCGACAGGCCAAGCGCGATGCCGACCGCGCCAATCGCCAGCACCCAGATCGGCAGCGCCACCTTGTCGGCGTAGGCGGCGCCGGTTTGCGCGGCGGCGACAATCGCGGCCAGCGGGCCGACCGCGTTGGCGACGTCATTGGCGCCATGGGCGAACGACAACAGGCCGGTGGCGAAGATCAGCGGCAAGGTGAACAGGCTGGCGATATGCTTGCGGCGATTTTCCATGCCGCGCGACCGCCGTTCGACCCAGGGGCGGGCGGCAAAATACCCAACGCCAAAAACCGCGGCGCCGACGATCAGCACGATCGAGACCGGCGGATGCCAGAGATGCTTGAGCCCCTTGGTCACCAGATAGATCGCGAACACGCCGCTCATCAACGCCACCAGCACCGGCACCCAGCGCCGCGCCGCCGCGACGCGATCCGCGGTGTAGATGATTTTCCATTTGATGAAGCCGAGCAGGATGGCGGCGATGATGCCGCCCATGATCGGCGAAATGATCCAGCTTGCGGTGATTTCGCCGATCTTGGGCCACTGCACCGCGTCGAGGCCGGAGGCCGCGATACCGGCGCCGACCACGCCGCCGACGATGGAGTGCGTGGTCGAGACCGGCGCGCCCAGGAAGGTCGCAAGGTGAATCCACAGCGCCGCCGACAGCAACGCGGCCGTCATCACGTAGATGAACTGGACGGTGCTCAGCGCCTCGACCGGGTGCAGCAGGCTTTTCGACACCGTATTAACGACGTCGCCGCCGGCAATCATCGCGCCCGCGATCTCGCAAACCGCGGCGATGGCAAGCGCCGACGCCATGGTCAGCGCACGGCTGCCGACCGCCGGGCCCATATTATTGGCGACGTCATTGGCGCCGATATTGAGCGCCATATAGGCGGCGATCACCGCCGCGATATAAACGAAATTGCTGAGCGGGCCGCCATTGACGAACAGGCTGGCCAGCGCGATCGCGCCGATCAGGAACACCACCAGCAGGCCCGGGGTGGCGAACGAGCGCGAGCGCGCCTCGGTCGCGGTCCTGAGCTGCCCGACCTTTTTCAGGTCCTTATCAAGAACGCTTTTTGGCAAGAGCCCCTCACGCCATCAACCGTTGTGCGACCAGCAGGCCCTAACACTCCCGTCACAAATTTGTCACAAAAAAGCGCGGCTGGGCGGTATCGGTTGTTGAAAATGCGCGGGTGGTGGCCGTCAGAGGCGGCAAGGGGGATCGAACCGGCGGCAACTCGTTCGCCGACGAAGCGCGCTTGCCGGATGCCGTGATCTAAGCTGCGGCCTGATCGAGCGAGACCGAATGAAGTTTGCGAACGGCCAGTTGCGCCAGCAGGGTGGCAATCTCCTGGCGCATCACCACCGAGGTCTCTTCGGTCGTGGCCCGCTCGGCGCGTTCGCGCGCCAGCTCTTCGGTCAGTTGGGCGATTGTCGCTTGCGCCGCCGCGGCGTTTTCCTGGGCGGTTTCGCGTTCAACCCGCAGCATGGTTTCAAGGAAATTGCCTAAGCCGGTCTGAAATTCGAGCTCGGTCTGAGACTGCTTTTGGGCGCTCTCGAGTCCGTTAATGGTCTCGGTCAGTTCTTCACACCGTTTGGCCAGCGTGTCGCGGACCTTAAAATGCATGTTTTGATCGCCAAACAAGGTTCCGATTCGCTTGGCTTGATCGTCGATTTTGGCCTGCAGCTCGGCGCACTCGTCTTGGTGGCGCAGTTGGGTCGCTTCGACCGCGGCGATCAGCCGTTCGGCCTCGGCCCCCGCGGTGGCCAATTTTGCCTTCAAGACATCGATGTCGGCGAAAGCCGATGCGACGACCGTTTCCCGGTCGTTATAATCGGTCTCAAGCGCGAGCAGCCGCTTCGACTGTTCGTGCGTGTCGCGCACTGCATCGTCGAGCCTGTCCTGCAGCGACGCCTTTTCGCGCGCGGCCGCGGCCAGTTGCCGCTGGTGTTCGGCGGCCAAAGCTTCGCGGTGTGCGGCGGCGTCTTTCAGCATGGCCTCGAACCGCTCGACCAAAGCGGTATTCTCGCGCGTGACGGCCGACAGCTTTTTCTGCTGGGCGGCGACCAGCGCATCGCGCTGCTCGATCGTCTCTTCCAGCGACTTGATGATATTGCCGAAGCCGCCCATCTCACTGCGGGCAAGTTCGAGTTCGGTCGCTTGGCGCTTTTGCAGATCGTGCAGCTCGGCGACTTGCGAGCAGCGCACCGCCAATTCGCGCTCCCGCTCGGCGAGCTTTTTTTCAAGCGCCGCCAGCTCCGGATTCGGATGCGGCATTGGCAGCGTCGGCCACGGCCGGTCGTTCGGGTCGGTGGCGGCCGGATTGGTCGCGGCGTCGCCGCGGGCGGACAGAGCGTCGGGTTTGCCGGGGCTGCCGAAAAACAGATCGTCGTCCAATTCAACGCCGCTCCGGTCACGCATTCCCGGGCTTGGCCGATTGGCTGCGTGAGGCGGCATGTCGTCGAATATGGTTTTCAGTCGTTTCAAGGGCGTCCCGACTTGGGGCGGCATTTCGGCGACGCGCCCCGAATCATTGTTGTTAACCGGCGATTAACCATGCGACAGCTTGCTTAACCAGTCCTTAACGGCGAGCGGGCGCGAGGCGGTTTGGGCCTTGAAAACAAAGCCGAAAATGGCCTGTAAATTGGGCTCAAATGCCGCCTTTACACGGCAAAGTAGGTCGTCCGGCTTACTTCTTGTCGCCGCCGCCGAAAATGAAGCGCTGCGGGTTCTTCGCCAGATCTGTGACCGACCGGTCGATGTTGCCGACGACCCTGTCGATATGAATGACGGTGCGGTGGACGTCCGTGCCGACGATGTCGATTTGCTTGGTCGCGGTCTCGGTCAGCTTATTGATGCCGTCGCTGATGTCGGCGGTGCGCTTGTCGAGGGCGGCCGACAGGTCGGTGGTCTGTTTGTTGAGATTGACGGCGAGTTCGTTCACCGACCCCATCGCCTGCGATGAATTGTCGACCAGCTTGTCGATCTTGTCGCCGTTGCGCGCCAGAGCCGCGGTGAAGGTCTCCAGGTTCTTGATCGAATTGCGCAGCGACTCCTGGTTTTCCGCGATGATCTGATCGGCGCGGCCGAGGGTTTCGCGCACGGCGGTCGACATGTCGGTTCCGGCGTTCGGGTCGGCCTTCAGGGTCGGCAGTTGGCCGTCCTTGCCCGTCAGCGCCGCCGAGGACGAAGTCGCCCCCTTCAACGACACCGAGGCGATGCCGGTCAGGCCGGCATATTCCAGGCTGACGCGGGTGTCGGTGCGCACAGGCGTGTCCTTGTTGATCGATACGATCGCCGCGACTTTCGACGGATCGTTGGTGAGCTGCATGGCCGTCACCTGGCCGACGCGAATGCCGTTGAACAGAACCGGCCCGCCGGTCCGCAAGCCCGACACCGAGCCTTCGAAGATCACCCGGTAGGTCGCCGTTGCTTTGTTGCCGGTGTCGTTGTGAAGCCAATAGACAAAGCCGAATGCGCCGGCGATGACGGCAAAGGTGAACAACCCGATCAACGCGAATTTCGCTCTGTCTTCCATCACTCAACTCCAACTGCATTTCGGTTGCGCGCGATTTTTTCCATCGTGCGCTAGCCTTTAACGGCGACGTGCCAATCGTCATGGGCGCGGGCGCCGTGGAAATAAGACTTCAGCCACGGATGCTCGGACTCGAGCATCTGGTCCATCGTACCCGCTTCGATAATTTTGCCGTCGCCCAAGACCGCGATCCGGTCGCAGGTGCGATGCAGGCTGTCGAGGTCGTGCGTCACCATGAACACCGAGATGCCAAGCGTTTCCTGCAACGTCAGGATCAACTCGTCGAATTCGCCGGCGCTGATTGGATCGAGACCCGAGGTCGGTTCGTCGAGAAACAGGATTTCAGGATCGAGCGCCAGCGCGCGGGCGAGCGCGACGCGCTTGATCATGCCGCCGGACAGTTCGGACGGATGTTTGCGGTAGACGTCCGGATTGAGGCCGACCATTTCCAGTTTGGTGATCGCCATCTCGGTGGTGAGCTTTTTCGACGGCCGCAGATATTCGCGGATCGGGAATTCGACATTCTTGCCGGCGCTCAG
Source organism: uncultured Alphaproteobacteria bacterium (assembly GCA_963830125.1). Classification (GTDB taxonomy): domain Bacteria; phylum Pseudomonadota; class Alphaproteobacteria; order Rhizobiales; family Xanthobacteraceae; genus Pseudolabrys. The sequence continues at coordinate 427,383 of CAWHKU010000003.1, forward strand.
CGATGAAAACAGCGCGCCTTGCTGGAACAAGACGCCCCAGCGTTTATCGACGGCCTGGCGTTGATGGTCGTTGGCCTTGTCGAGATCGACGCCAAGCACCTCGATGATGCCGGCGTGCTTGGGCAATAGTCCGATGATGGTGCGCGTCAGCACCGATTTGCCGGCGCCGGACGCGCCGACGAAACCGAGGATCTCGCCGCGCAGCAGATCGAGCTTGACGCCGTTGAGGACACGGCGTGTTTCCAGCTCGACGATCAGATCGTGCACCCGGATGACCGCGTCGGCCTGCGCCTTTTCGATGTCGGCTTCCGCCATGGCTATATTCCGACCGCGGCAAAGAAGATCGCGAAGGCGCCGTCCATGACGATGACGAGGAAAATGGATTTGACGACGGAGTCGGTGGTTTTGGCGCCGAGCGACTCCGCGCTGCCTTTGACCTGCAAGCCTTCGACGCAGGCGACCAGGCCGATGACGATGGCCATGAACGGCGCTTTGATCAGGCCGACCGCGAAGGTCTGAACCGACACCGACTCGCGCAGGCGGTCCAGAAACACTTGCGGATCGATCCCGCCATAAAGCCAGGCCACCATGCCGCCGCCATAGAGCGCGGCCATCGAACCGAGAAAGGTCAGGATCGGCACGGTGATGATCAGCGCGATGATGCGCGGCAGAATCAAGACTTCGACCGGGTCGAAGCCCATGGTCTGCAAGGCGTCGATCTCTTCGCGCATCTTCATCGAGCCGAGCTCGGCGGTATAGGCCGAGCCGGAGCGGCCGGCGACCATGATGCAGACGATGAGCACGCCGACCTCGCGCAGCACCAGCACGCCAACCATGTCGACGACGTAGATGTCGGCGCCGAAGGTGCGGAAATGAAAAATGCCTTGTTGCGCCAGAATGGCGCCGATCAAAAGCGTGATCAGGAGGACGATCGGCACCGCATTCCATCCGACCCGTTCGAGATGGTTGACCATAGAGGTCAGGCGAAAGGTACGCGGCTCGCACGAGAACGCGCAGAAAGGCGACGATCAGGGCGCCGGCCATCTGCGTCAGCAGCAGGATGTCGGCGGCGACCGCCGACATGGTCCGGCCGACGCTTTCAAGAGTCGCGAAAATGAAATTGGCTTTGGGTGGCGGCGGCGTCAGCGTTTGGGTGCCGGCGCGGATTTTCTCGAACAGGCCGCCATAGTTCTCGGCCAAACCGACCATGCTGGCCTGGCAGCCTTGGCTGCTCCAGGTCCGCAGCGTGCGTTCGAGCAGCCAGGCGCCATAGGTGTCGAGGCGGTCGATCTGCGCCACGTCGACGACGATGGTGCGCTCGGCGCCATGGGTGCGGACGGCGCCATCGACCACGCGCTCAAGAACGCGAGCATATTCGGCGGTCCACGACCCGGCGGCGGTAATCCCGAGGCCGTCGCCTTGAGCTTGGCCGCTCACAAAAGTTCCCGCTGTCACAAAGCGCTCCTGTGTCCCAAAAAAAGCCGCCCGCCGCCCGTCCGAGGTCTCTCGCGGGCCTGCTCGTTGGGGCTCTTTTCAAGTCGTCTTTAGTTTCAATGCCTTGCGAGGCTACCGGTAGCGCAGGCTAACAAATTGTTAAGGTTATTAAATACCGTTCGATAAATACGGTTAACGCTTGGGTGAGGCTATTCACCCGGCTTTTGCGGTCGGTGTGGCCAATCCCGCCGGCCGGTCCGGGGCCGTTGATAAGCCGTGGCCGGACGGTTGCCGGGCGGCCTAATCTTGCCCATCTTGCGAGTCGAAAGGGCAAGGCTTTAGGCGATGCGGCAATATCTCGACCTGGTGGACCATATTCTCAAGGTGGGCGTGGAAAAGCGCGACCGCACCGGCACCGGCACGCGCTCGGTGTTCGGCCATCAGATGCGGTTCGATCTCGCCGCCGGCTTCCCGATGCTGACCACCAAGAAGCTGCATCTGAAGTCGATCGTCCATGAGTTGCTCTGGTTCCTAGCCGGCGACACCAACATCAAATATCTCAACGATCACGGGGTGCGGATCTGGGACGAATGGGCCGACGAGCGCGGCGACCTCGGTCCGGTCTATGGCCACCAGTGGCGGTCATGGCCGGCCAAGGATGGCCAGACCATCGACCAGATCGCCAATGTGATTGCGATGATCAAGCGCAATCCGGATTCGCGCCGCCTGATTGTCACCGCCTGGAACCCGGCCGACGTCGACAAGATGGCGCTGCCGCCGTGTCATTGCCTGTTCCAGTTTTATGTCGCGAACGGCAAGCTGTCGTGCCAGCTCTACCAGCGTTCGGCCGATGTGTTTCTCGGCGTGCCGTTCAACATCGCGTCCTACGCGCTGCTGACCTTGATGGTGGCACAGGTCACCGGTCTCGAGCCCGGCGAATTCATTCATTCCTTCGGCGACGTGCATCTTTATCTCAACCACATCGAGCAGGCGGAGTTGCAGTTGTCGCGCGCGCCGCGCGCGCTGCCGTCGATCAGGATCAATCCGGCGGTCGACGATATTTTCGGTTTCCGCTTCGAGGATTTCACGGTCGAGAACTACGACCCACATCCGCACATCAAAGCCGTGGTGGCGGTGTGAGCGTAACCTTGCGTCCGGCGCGTGAAAGCGACAGCGCGCTGATTTTTGCGCTGCTGCGCGAATTGGCCGACTATGAAAAGCTCAGCGATGAAGTCGATGCGACGCCGGAGATGATCGCCGCCGCGTTGTTCGGCAAAGAGCCGCGCCTGCACTGCGACCTCGCGGAATGGAACGGCGAGCCGGCCGGTTTCGCGGTCTGGTTTTTGAATTTTTCGACGTTCCGCGGCCGCCATGGCATCTATCTCGAAGACTTGTTCGTGCGGCCGGCTTACCGTGGCCGTGGCATTGGCAAGGCGCTGATGGCGCGGCTGGCGCAGCGTTGTGTCGACGACGGATTGGCGCGCTTCGAGTGGTCGGTGCTCGACTGGAATAAGCCGTCGATTGCGTTTTATCAGTCGATCGGCGCCCAGGTGATGGACGAGTGGAAAATCTGCCGGCTGAGCGGGCCGGCGCTTGAGAGTTTCGCGGCAGAGGGCGCAAGGAACACAAGCGTATGAAAATCGTTCTGGTCGCTGCCGTTGCCGAAAACAATGTGATCGGGCGCGACGGCAAGATGCCGTGGCATCTCAGATCGGACCTCAAGCATTTCCGGGCGTTGACCATCAACAAGCCGGTGGTGATGGGGCGCAAGACATATGAATCGATCGGCAAGCCGCTCGTCGACCGCACCAATATTGTGCTGACCTCGCAACTCGGACTGATCGTGCCGGGTGGCGTGCTGGCGACCAGCATGGACGCCGCGCTCGGCTATGCGCGCCAGGACGCCAAACGGCGCGGCACCGACGAGATCATGGTGATCGGTGGCGGCGACGTGTTTTCGGCGACATTGCCGCTTGCGCAACGGCTGGAGATTACCCATGTCCATGCCAGTCCGGAGGGAGACGCCCTGTTTCCGCCGATTGATCACAAGCAATGGCGCGAAATCGTGCGCAAAAAGTACGACGCCGGGCCGAACGACAGCGCCAGCTTCACGGTCGCGACTTATTTAAGGCGCTAATCATGGCGCAAGGCGCGGCATGACAACGCGTTGTAACGGGGCTTTGCCTCCCCTATAACCCCCTCGACAAAGGCAGGCCGGCCCTTATTTCCGGCGCCCGGGAGAGAATTCAATGCCATGGAGCAATCAAGGCGGTAGCGGCGGCGGCGGACCATGGGGTTCGGGCGGCGGCAAGGGCCCCTGGGGCTCGGGCCCGCAATCGTCGGGGCCGAAACCGCCGGATCTGGAAGAAATGCTGCGCCGTGGTCAGGACAAGCTGCGCGGCGTGCTGCCGGGTGGCAATCTGGGCGGCAAGGGCATTGCGCTGCTGTTGCTCGGCGCGCTGGCGTTGTGGGGCTTTTCCGGCTTCTTCAAGGTTGAGCCGGACGAACTCGGCGTCGTGCTGCGCTTCGGCAAGGACGTACGCGAAGTCCAGCCGGGCCTGAATTACCATCTGCCATATCCGATCGAGACCGTGCTGACGCCCAAGGCGCTGCGCATCAACAAGATCGACATCGGCATGCGTTCGGTCTCGGACGGGCGTCGTTCCGTCGAGCGCGTGGTGCCGGAGGAAAGCCTGATGCTGACCGGCGATGAGAACATCGTCGATATCGATTTCGCGGTGCTGTGGAAGGTGAAGCCGAACGGCGTCGGCGACTACCTCTTCAACATCCAGAATCCCGAAGGCACCGTGAAAGCGGTGGCGGAAAGCGCGATGCGCGAGGTCATTGGCCGCGCGGACATCGAGCCGATCCTGACCGGCGCGCGCCAGACCACCGAAGCCGCGGTCCAGAACCTGATGCAGACGACGCTCGATCATTACGGCGCCGGCATTCAGGTGACGCAGGTGCAGTTGCAGAAGGTTGACCCGCCCAAGCAGGTCATCGACGCGTTCCGCGACGTGCAGGCGGCGCGTATCGATCTCGACCGCTCGGTCAATGAAGGCCAGACTTATGCCAACCGTGTCGTGCCGCAAGCGCGCGGTAACGTCGCCAAGATCATCCAGGCGGCCGAAGCCTACAAGTCGCAGACCGTGGCGCAGGCCACCGGTGAAACCTCGCGCTTCCTCAAGATTTATGAGCAATACAAGAAGGCTCCGGAAGTGACGCGCGAACGTATGTATCTTGAGACCATGGAGCGGGTGCTCGGTGGCGCCGACAAGATCATCATGGATTCGGGCCGCGAGGGCTCCGGCGGTGTGGTGCCTTATCTGCCGCTGAGTGAACTGACGAAGAAACCGCAGGCGCCGCGTGTGTCGAGCCAGACGGGAGCCAAGCCATGAGGCTTAATTTCATCGGCGGCGTCGCCGCTGTTCTCCTCGCTGCCGCGCTCATCGTCGGCTACTCATCGCTCTTTACCGTCTACCAGACCCAGCAGGCGCTGGTGGTGCGGTTGGGCAAGGTCGTGCGTGTGGTCAGCGAGCCTGGCTTGCATGTCAAAGTGCCGTTCGTCGACAACGTGATCTCCATCGACAAGCGCATTCTCGATCTGGAAGCGTCGGCACAGGAAGTCATCGCGTCCGATCAGAAGCGGCTGGTAGTCGACGCCTTCGCGCGTTACCGCATCAAGGATCCGCTGCGCTTCTACCAGACGCTCGGTTCGAAAGTGGCCGCCGACTCGCAGCTCAACATCTTGCTGAATTCGGCGCTGCGCCGGGTGCTCGGCGAGGCGACCTTCATTCAGGTGGTGCGCGACGAGCGCGCCAAGCTGATGGCGCGCATCCGCACGCTGATCGACCAAGAGGCCGCGAACTACGGCATCGAGGTCGTCGACGCGCGTATCCGCCGCGCCGACTTGCCGGAGCAGAACAGCCAGGCGGTCTACCAGCGCATGCAGACCGCGCGTCAGCGTGAGGCGGCCGAATACCGCGCCCAGGGTCAGCAGCAGGCCCAGGAGATTCGCTCGAAAGCCGATCGCGAGGTGACCGTGTTGATCGCCGATGCGACCTCGAAGTCCGAGCAGATCCGCGGTGAAGGCGATGCCAAGAGAAACCAGATCTTTGCCAGTGCCTTTAACCAGGATCCGGACTTTTTCGCCTTTTACCGCTCGATGCAGGCCTATGAAGCCAGCCTGAAGGCCGGCGACACCCGCCTGCTGCTCAAACCCGACACCAACTTCTTCCGCTACTTCAACGATCCGTCGGGCAAATTGTCGGCGCCGGCTAAGACGCCGGCGGCCACTGTGGCGAAATAACAAGGCGGCGCGGCCAGTATGACCGATTTCCTGGCCGCGCTCGGACTTGTGTTCGTCATTGAGGGCTTGGTCTTTGCCGCCTTTCCGGCGCAGGCGAAGAGGGCGATGCAGAGCGTGTTCGACACGCCGGACATGTCCTTGCGTGTCATCGGCATCGGCTCGGCGGTGGTCGGCCTTATTCTGGTATGGCTGGTGCGCGGTTAGACTGGCGGACCCGCAAAACCGTCGCTTTTACGGGCGAATCAGCCTTTCATGACGGTGGAAGGCTCGCATTGTATTGATGGCAATGCTCGCGGTTCGCCCTTGAATCGCCGTGAAGTCAGCGGCACTGTCGTTACAGTCGCATTTTTCCAGGAGAACCGACGCCCATGGGCGCACTCTTTTTGACGACCTCCGTTCGTAGCTGTCTTCGCACCGGCATTCGGAGCGGTTTGACGATTGTGGCGGTTGCCGCGATCGCCTGGCCGCTAATGGCCAAGCCTGCGCAAGCGCGCGGACCGGAAGCCATCGCCGACGTCGCCGAACAGGTGATCGACGCCGTCGTCAATATCTCGACCAAACAGACGGTCGATATGAGCAAGGGCGCGATGCCGCAATTGCCGCCGGGATCGCCGTTCGAGGAATTTTTCGACGAGTTCTTCAAGAACAAGGGGCTGCCAGGCGGGCCGAACGGCAAGGCGCCGACGCCGCGCCGGGTCAATTCGCTCGGCTCCGGATTTCATCATCGACCCGTCCGGTCTGGTGGTGACCAATAACCACGTCATCGCCGACGCCGACGAGGTCAACGTCATTCTCAATGACGGCACCACGCTCAAGGCCGAGCTGATTGGCACCGACAAGAAAAGCGATCTGGCGCTGCTCAAGGTGACGCCGACCAAGCCGCTCAAAGCGGTCAAGTTCGGCGACAGCGATAAATTGCGGCTTGGCGAATGGGTGATTGCGATTGGCAACCCGTTCAGCCTTGGCGGCACTGTCACCGCTGGCATTGTCTCGGCGCGCAACCGCGACATTCAGTCCGGTCCTTACGACAACTACATTCAGACCGACGCCGCCATCAATCGCGGCAATTCGGGCGGTCCGCTGTTCAACCTCGATGGCGACGTCATCGGCGTCAACACCGCGATCATCTCGCCGTCGGGCGGTTCGATCGGCATCGGCTTCGCGGTGCCGTCGAAGACGGTGGTCGCGGTGATCGATCAACTGCGCAAGTACAAGGAAGTGCGGCGCGGCTGGCTCGGCGTTCGCATCCAGCAGGTGACCGACGAGATCGCCGATAGTCTCAACATCAAGCCGGCGCGCGGCGCGCTGATCGCCGGTATCGACGACAAGGGCCCGGCCAAGCCGGCCGGCATCGAACCGGGCGACGTTATCGTCAAGTTCGACGGCAAGGACATCAAGGAAATGCGCGATCTGCCCAGGATCGTCGCCGACACCACAGTCGGCAAGGATGTCCAGGTGGTGATCATCCGCAAGGGCAAGGAAGAGACCAAGACCGTCAAACTTGGCCGTCTCGACGATGGCGAGAAGCAGGCGTCGCTGACGCCGAAAAAAGATACGCCGGAAGAAAAGACGGTGGTGAAAAAGGCGCTCGGCCTCGACCTCGCCGATCTCACGGCGGCGCTGCGCAAGAAGCACAATATCAAGGACAAGGTGAAGGGCGTGCTGATTACCGGCGTCGAGCCGAATTCGCCGGCGGCCGAAAAGCAGCTTGCGCCCGGCATGGTGATCGCCGAGGTGCAGCAGCAGCCGGTGACCAATGCCGCCGATCTGCAAAAGCGCATCGAGCAACTCAAGAAGGACGGCAAGAAGGCGGTCGTGCTGCTGGTGGTGTCGCCCGACGGCGACCCGAGCTTCGTGGCGATCGGGTTGCAATAGTCACCGAGTGACAAACTGAGTTGTTGTCATCACCGGGCCGGCGCGGAAGCGCCGCGACCCGGTGATCTCAGTTCAGGGACGTAGCCGCTTCGTCGACGAAGTCTAGCCTTCGACGAATTCGTCGCGCTTGATAGCCCTGCACATACAACAGCGCGGTGAGATCGCCGTGCTCGATGCGCGCCGGCGCGGCCGCGGCCACTTTCGGCTTGGCGTGATAGGCGACGCCTAGGCCTGCTTCCGCGATCATGTCGAGATCGTTGGCGCCGTCGCCGGTCGCCATCGTGTCGTGCGCGGCAAGGCCGAGCCGCGCGCGCAGTTCGATCAGGGTGGCGCGTTTGCTTTCGCGGCCGAAGATCGGCTCCTGCGACCAGGCCGGCGAGCGATCGGCCGTCGATGACCAGCGTGTTGGCGCGGGTCTCGTCGAAGCCGACCATCGCCGCGATGCGGTCCGTGAACAACGTGAAGCCGCCCGACACCAGACAGGTGTAGCCGCCATTCGCGCGCATGGTGGCGATCAGCGTGCGCGCGCCGGGCGTCAGCGTGATGTGCTTTGCGATCACCTCGTCGACTACCGTGACCGGCAGACCTTTCAGCAGCGCGACACGCTCGCGCAAGGCCGGCTCGAAGGCGATTTCGCCGCGCATGGCGCGTTCGGTGATCGCCGCGACGTGGTCCTTCAGCCCGGCAAAAGCCGCCAGTTCGTCGATGCATTCCTGTCCGATCATGGTGGAATCCATGTCGGCGAGGAACAGCTTCTTGCGGCGGTGGGCGGCCGGCTGCACGACAACGTCGAACGGACCGCCGAGGGCCGCGCAGAGCGCGTCGGCGAGCGCGCGTTGGTCGGCGCCCGCGTCCGGGGTAAAGGGGATGTCGGCGGCGTGCCGGCGCCGAGCGCGATTCGGCTCGCCGGCGCCGGCAGCGCGCCGCGCGCGCGGCAAGCGCCGCAGGGCGTTGAGCGCGCCGGGGCGCGATCAGGGTTGCAATGATGAGACTGGGATTGGGTCATTCGATGCCAGATGCCATACGAGCGGTGCTTATCGCCGGTCCGACCGCCAGCGGCAAGTCGGCGCTGGCGCTGGCCGTGGCCGAAAAGCTCAATGGCGCCGTCGTCAATGCCGACTCGATGCAGGTCTATGGCGACTTGCGGGTGATTACCGCGCGGCCCTCGCCGGACGAAGAGGCGCGAGCGCCGCACCGGCTTTACGGCCATGTCGACGCCGGCGAGATCTATTCGACCGGGCGCTGGCTGACGATGTCGGCCGCCGCCATGGCCGATATTGCGCGCCGAAGGCCGCGATGCCGATCATCGTCGGCGGCACCGGGCTCTATTTCAAGGCGCTGACCGCGGGTCTGGCGGCGGTGCCGCCGATCCCGGCCGATATCCGCGCCGAGGTGCGCGGGCGGCTGGAGAACCGAAGGCGTCTCGGCGCTCTATGCCGATCTGATCGCACGCGATCCGCTGACGGCGGCGCGGCTGATGCCGCTCGACCGCACCGCGGATCGCGCGCGCGCTCGAAGTGATGCTGGCGACCGGCCGTTCGCTCAGCGACTGGCACAAGGAAGGGCTGCCGCCTTTGCTCGATCCGGGCCAGGTCGCCAAGGTGTTCGTGACCTGCGAGCGCAAGGATCTGGTGGCGCGGATCGAAGGCCGTTTTGCCAAGATGCTGGATGACGGCGCGCTCGACGAAGTCAGGGCGCTGGCTGCCCGTCAGCTCAACCCGTTATTGCCGGCGATGAAGGCGCACGGCGTGCCGTGGCTGATCCGGCATCTCAAGGGCGAGATCTCGCTCGACGAAGCGGCGGCGGGGGCGATCATGGATACGCGTCGTTACGCCAAGCGCCAGCTCACCTGGTTTCGCGGGCAGATGAAGGACTGGCCGGCGGCGCCGCCGCAGGAGGCGCTTTCCGGCCTGTTACGGGCGTTGAGTTGAGCCGGCCGCGGCGGCGTTTCGAGGCGGTCTTCGAAAGCTTTCGAATTTATAAATTATCGCCGCAATCTACCTTATGCTGTTTCACCTAAAGTCTTAGGAATTTATAAAAAGTTTGCGGGCAACTTGAGCCTAGCGTGAGAGTTGAGGCTCGTTAAACGTACGGCAACGGTCGCCGATCGATAAGGCGCAAGTTAACTAATTGCCGCGTGAGCCCTCGAAGCAGACCCGGGAGGGCTAATGTCTATACGCAATAAACTTCTGGCGGCATTCAGTGCGGTCGTGCTGCTCATGGCGGCTGTCGCCGGCTATGGCTATGTGCTGATTTCGTCGACGAGTTCACTCGTGGTCGGGCTCTATGACGGTCCGATGACCGCCACCAATACCGCGCGCGCCTTGCAGCTCAATGTCGCGAAGATGCGGGGCTCGGTCGAAAAGACCATCCAGCTGCACGATTCCGCGGTTAGCTACGCTGAACTCGATAATTTCATGAAGGTTCTGGCCAACGACGTCCAAAACCTCAAGGAGCAGATGGCCAAGGCCGACGGCTTTAACGACGGTATCGACACCATCTTGCCGATGGCCAACGACTGGTTCAAGGCTGCCTCGGTGTTCCTGAAGCCCGAGAACGCGGGCAAGAAGGATCTTCCGGATCCGCAGGCGGTGGTCGATGCCGGCAGCAGCCTCGGCGATGCGATCGACATGGTCGCTGAAAACGCCAGTATGTACGGCGCCAATTTTAGTGCGGCCGCGCAACGGTCGGCTGCCAAAGCCAAGATCAGTCTGATTATCATTGGTGCTATCTCCGTCGTGCTCGGGCTTGGCGCAGCTATTTTAATGGCGTCGTCGTTGAGTAAGCCGATCCGCTACGCGGTCGAGATCTCGGAAGCGATCGCCAACGGCAACTTCACCGTCAAAATCGTCACCAAGCGTCGGGACGAACTGGGCCGTCTGCTGACGTCGCTCGACAAGACCCGCTCGTCGCTCGACGAAACCGTGCTGGGTATCCGCATGGCCGCCAACGACGTTTCGTCGGCCGCGGCCGAGATTTCCAACAGCACGACCGATCTGTCGCAACGCACCGAAGAGCAGGCCGTCAGTCTGGAAAAGACCACGGCGTCGCTCGAACAGATCTACAACCAGGTACGCCAGAACGCCGAGAACGCGCAGAGCGCCAATACGCTGACGTCGAACATGCGCGCTGCCGCCGATGAAAGCGGCGCCGTGGTCGGCAACGCGGTTGCCGCGATGGCGGAGATCGAAGGTTCGTCGCACAAGATCGCCGAAATCATCGACGTGATCGACGAGATCGCCCGCCAGACCAACCTGCTGGCGCTGAACGCCGCGGTCGAAGCGGCACGCGCCGGCGAGGCCGGCCGCGGCTTTGCCGTCGTCGCTACCGAGGTCCGCAGCCTGGCGCAACGCTCGTCGCAGGCCGCCAAGGACATCACTGGTCTGATCGGCAAGAGCTCCGGCCAGGTCAAGAACGGCGTCGAACTGGTCAACCGCACCGGCGGCACGCTCAACGAGATGGTCGAGTCCATTCGCCAGGTTTCGAACATCGTCGCCGAAATCGCGACCACCGCCAGCGAACAAGCCGACAGCATCGACGAAGTGCGCCAAGCGCTGACCCAACTCGATGAGATGACGCAGCAGAACTCTGCGCTGGTCGAAGAGAACGCCGCGACCGCCAAGGCGCTCGATCACCAGTCGACCGACATGACGGAGCGGGTGGCGGTGTTCCAGCTCGAAAACGACGTGCTTGCCGACGAAGACGGCGAGCTTGTCGATGACATCGCGGATGTTGACGCGGAAGCGGCAGATGAACCCGGCACAAGATTAGAGCGGGGCGAATCATCGCAGGCGGCGTAGCCGTGCGGCGTCGTCGGCGATCCAGAATTCGCCGACGGCCTGCCTAAGACCGCGTCGATTGCATGATAACTGAGCAGACCTGCGGTATTAAGCGGCGCTAATTACAACGGCGCCCTGGAATACAATTAAAAATAACAAACAGCCGCATGAAAATTGCCGGCTGCGTGCGGCGCATTCTTTAAAATCTGTTCAGAAGTTTCAGTGAGTTTGACGATGCCGTAACTCACTGGGAATGAGCGTCACACATGTTGAACCGTCTTTCAGTTAATGCGCTTCTGAAATCAGTCGTCGGGATGCTCGCAGTAGCTGTCGTCATTTTGGTGGCGACCAATTCATGGGAGTCCTGGGGGCGGCTCAAGGCGGCGTCGCGAACGGTTCGTGTGGCCGACGCCTCCGCTCACTTGTTCACTGCCTTGGTCAGCCTTCGTCTCGACCGGTCGTGGACGTTCCGGGATCTGCAATCCAGCGCGCAGAATGGCGTAAGTTCAATGCTCCAAGGAACGCGGGACAAGGAGATGCCGGCGCTCAAAGCCAGTCTCCCCATCCTGCGGGACATCGACATTCCGGCCGTCAAGAATGACGTCGTCGAGCTTGAAGGCATGGTAACCAAGATCGAGACGATGCATCGGAATTCGGCTGCTGCGCTTTCGCAACCGAAGTCGTCGCGGCCGCCCGGCATCGCTCAACAGGCATTCAACGACCTCGATACGACGTTGAAATTGGTCGAAAAAATATCGAGCAAGCTTGCCACCGCTATCAGCCTGAATGATTCCTTTGTCGATAAATTGATCGAGATGAAGGAATTGGCGTGGATGGTCCGCAATGCGACTGGTGGCTCGTCCGTTGTCGTGTCGAACGCACTGTCGGGCCGGCCGTTGATGCCCGATGCACTCGTTGCCTACACGAATTTATCGAGCCGCGCCGACGCCACCTGGAAGGTGATCGAGACGATGGCGGCTGGACTTCCCTTGCCGGCCAATATTCGAGAGACGATTCAAAAAGCTAATCAAGCGTGGTTCTCACCGGAATATTCGAAATTCCGGTTTGCCACCATTCGGGAGCTGGCTTCGGGCAAAAAGCCGGCTGTTGCCGCGGCCGATTGGGTGAAAATGTCGGTTGTGAACCAAATTCCGATCTTGAATGTGGCCAACTTCGCGCTGCAACTTGTCAAGGAACACGGAGAGGCGACGCGAAGCACGGCGCAATGGAAACTGGCAGGCAATATCGGCCTTCTGATGTTGGCCCTGGCATTTTCCGCCATGATGATGATGCTGGTAACGCGCCGTGTGACGTTGCCGCTGCGTCTGATTCAAGGCTGTATGCTGAAGATTTCGGGTGGCGACTTTAATGTGACGCTGCCGCGTCTTGAGGCGAAAGACGAGGTCGGCCAGATCGTTGCGGCGGTCTCCACCATGGTCAGTCAGGTTCGACGCACAATTTCGGAAATCAAGTCCTCGTCGCGCGAGGTGACGAATGCGTCCGCCGAGATCGCGACCAGCACAACCGATCTGTCGCAGCGCACCGAGGAGCAGGCGGCCAGCCTGGAGGAAACCTCTGCGGCGATGGAGGAGATTTCGACGACGGTGCGCCGGAACGCCGAGAACGCGCAAGAAGCCACGAAATCGGCTTCGGCCACCCGTGTGGTTGCCGATCGTGGTGGCGAAGTTGCGGCCAGGGCCGTCAAGGCGATGGCTCGCATCGAGGAGTCGTCGCGCAAGATTTCTGACATCATCAGCGTGATCGATGAAATTGCGCGCCAGACCAATCTTTTGGCACTCAACGCAGCGGTCGAAGCGGCGCGCGCCGGTGAAGCGGGTCGGGGCTTTGCGGTGGTGGCTTCGGAAGTGCGCAGCCTGGCGCAGCGCTCGTCTCAGGCGGCCAAGGACATTGCGGAATTGATCACGACCAGCGGCACCCAAGTGCAGGAAGGCGTCGGGCTCGTCAATCAAGCCGGCGAGGCACTCAGCGAGATCGTCAAATCGATCCGCTCGGTGGCCACCGTTGTGTCCGATATCGCGACGGCCAGCGCCGAGCAGGCGACCGGTCTGGACGAGATCACCAAAGCGCTGACGCAGATGGACGAAGCGACCCAGCAGAATTCGGCATTGGTCGAGGAAAACGCAGCGACCTCCCAGGTGCTTGAGCAGCAGGCCAAGGCCATGGATGAGCAGGTTGCATTTTTCCAGGTCGACGACGGCGAAGCAGCGAGCGCCGAGCCTATGTACGCCGGCAGTGAAGCCCGGACGGTGGTCCGGCCGGTTGTGCGGCGCCGTCGCGCGGCCTGATTTCGGGCCGCCGTCAGGCTTTGCCGGAACGACCTCGGGCAATATCAAACAGGGTCGCCTGCTTTTGCGTAGGCGGCCCGTCAGTTGGCCGCTTTTTTCCAGGCCGATGACGCGGCCGACGCACGACCACGCCACGACAAAGCCAGGGTTCCCCATCGCGAGCCGCGCGTCGGGATCGGCGCATGCGGCCGACATCGACGAAGCGGCGTAAGCCCTAAGTGCCTCCGGCAGGGACGGCGGGCCGTTGCCGTTCCTGCCGGGGCAACCGTCTCGTATTGCTCGTCGCGCGCCCTCGATCTTAATCTAGATTGATCAATTTCCACATTGAATATTACTCGCGGAAGAAACGTGGAATTATATATTAATTTATCTCTCCAAACGACATTCAGCCTCGGTCCCGGTGAACTACCTTAAATGTGGGTCGAGCATGCTCAATCGTCTGTCGGTTAATGCGCTTCTGAAATCGGTTATCGGATTGTTGGCGGGCGTTATTATTGCCGGCGTTGCCTACAGTTCCTGGCAATCGTGGCGGGAATATCAGTCCGCAAATCTGCTATCGAAAGTCGCGGTGGTTTCATCGCATCTCTTCAAGGCGCTGCCCGCGCTTCGTGTCGAACGGGCGCAAGCGGTTCGATATCTGGGTGTGGAGAAGCCGCCCGCCGATAAATCGATATTGACTGACGCACGGTCGGCCGAAATTCCCGCTTTGAAAGCAGGCGTAGTCGCGCTGCGCGATGTTGATGCGCCGGGCCTTAAGGAGCAAGCCGCGGCACTTGCCGATATGATTCAGAAATGGGAGGCGCTGCAGGCGGAGACCAGCGCGGCATTCGATAAGCCAAAAGCCGAACGGCCAGCGGGGCTGGGTGCCACCTATTACAAAACCGGCGGGGAACTGCTCGATCTTCTCGACGGGATATCCAAGCGCCTCACCATACTTGTCAAGCTGCGCGACCCCTATATCGATCAGCTTTTCAACGTGAAACAACTCGCCTGGCAGGCGCGCAATCAGGCCGGTGACAGCAACACAATCGTATCCAACGCCGTGAGCGGGCTGAAGCCGGCTCCCGATGCCCTGCAACGTTATCATGCCTATGTCGCCGCCGCGTATTCCTCGTGGTCGGCTATCGGGGATACTGTCTACGGCATGAAGCTGCCGACGCGCTTCAACGATGCAATGCAGAATGCCAAAAAGGAATTCTTTACGCCGGAATATGCCAAATTACGATTGGGCTTTCTTAATGCGGCGATTGCTGGTCAGCCGGCAAAGATGGCACCGGCGGAATGGATCAGATTGTCGGTCGGCAAGCTCAACGCCATTCTGGGCGTGGCAAACGCCGCGTTGGTTGTCATTAGCCAGCGGGCGGAAGAACTGAAAAGCAACGCCATATGGCAGTTGTCGGTCCAGTTCATCATTCTTTGCATGGTCGGGCTGCTGACTATGGGCGTCGTGGTGCTGTTGTCTCGCCGCATCACCGCGCCGCTGCGCCTGATCCAGGACGGTATGATGAAGGTGGCGAAGGGCGATTTCAACGTCACACTCCCGAAGATGGAGTTGAAGGACGAAGTCGCCCAGATCGTCAGTGCGGTCGGCACGATGATCGAACAGGTCCGCGAGACCATTGGCAACATCAAGAATTCCGCGCGTGAGGTGACCAACGCCTCGGCCGAGATTTCCACCAGTACGACTGATTTGTCGCAGCGCACTGAGGAGCAGGCCGCCAGCCTGGAAGAGACGTCGGCTGCGATGGAGGAGATTTCATCGACGGTAAAGAAAAATGCCGAGAACGCCCAGCATGCCAACCAGTCGGCGACCGTCACGCGTGACGTCGCCCATCGCGGCGGTCAGGTGGTGGCGCAGGCGGTGGACGCCATGGCGAAGATTGAGGATTCGTCACGAAAGATTTCCGACATCATCGGTGTCATCGATGAGATCGCGCGTCAGACCAACCTGCTGGCGCTCAACGCGGCGGTCGAAGCCGCGCGCGCCGGCGAAGCGGGTCGCGGTTTTGCGGTCGTCGCGTCGGAAGTGCGCAGCCTGGCGCAGCGGTCGTCGCAGGCGGCCAAGGACATCAAGGATCTGATCACCAACTCGAACGGCCAGGTCAAAAATGGCGTAGATTTGGTCAACCGGGCCGGCGTCGCGCTCGGCGAGATCGTCGAGTTGATCAACACGGTCGCCGGAATCGTGTCCGACATCGCGGGCGCCAGCGCCGAGCAGGCGACCGGGCTTGACGAAATCAATCGGGCGCTGACGCAGATGGACGAGGTCACCCAGCAGAACTCCGCGCTGGTCGAGGAAAATGCCGCGACGGCCAAGACTTTGGAGTATCAGGCCAAAACCATGGACGAGCAGATGGCGTTCTTCCAGGTCGATGGTGTCGACGAAGCGTATCCGGTGGCCCGGAGCTCAACTGCTGGTTCGCGCCAACCGGCGGCTGTCTCGGCACAGCCGCGGCGATCGGCGGCCTGATCCGTTGCCGCGGCCTTTTGGAGCGGCTGAGTGGTCGTAATGCCGTCATGTCGATGAAACGTCAAAAGACCCCGCAAGCGACCTTGCGGGGTCTTTTGCGTCGGATTACGGTTGTAAAAGACGCTTGACCGGCTACCGGACCCCCCTTATACATCGCGCAACGAAAATACGGGCAGACACTGTGACGCGCAATATTATTACTCTCGTAGTATCGGTTCGGACACTGGCCATGTAGCCCCGGGTGGGCTCTGCAGGTGAGTGTTCGAACATGGCCCTTCGCGGGCCTTTTTTTATTTCGAAAAGCAACGCACGAAGTACGAAGCACGACGGACAAGGACGACGACCATGACACGGGAAATGACCGGCGCCGAAATGGTGATCCAGGCGCTCGCCGACCAGGGCGTGAAGCATCTGTTCGGGTATCCGGGCGGCGCGGTGCTGCCGATCTATGACGCGCTGTTTGCCCAGAAGGATGTGAAGCACATTCTGGTCCGGCACGAGCAGGGCGCGGCGCACGCGGCGGAAGGTTACGCGCGCTCGACCGGCAAGGTCGGCTGCCTGCTGGTCACCTCCGGTCCGGGCGCCACCAACGCGGTCACCGGTCTGACCGACGCGTTGATGGATTCGATCCCGCTGGTTTGCATCACCGGCCAGGTGCCGACGCATCTGATCGGCAATGACGCCTTCCAGGAAGCCGACACCGTCGGCATCACCCGGCCGTGCACCAAGCATAATTATCTGGTCAAGCGTATCGAAGACCTGCCGCGCATCCTGCACGAGGCTTTCCATATCGCGTCGACCGGCCGGCCGGGCCCGGTGGTGGTCGACATCCCGAAGGACGTCCAGTTCGCCAAGGGGGTGTATTCCAAGCCGAAGGATTTCCCGCACATCGGCTATCAGCCGAAGGTCAAAGGCGACATGGCGCAGATCAAGGCGGCCGTCGAGCTGATGGCGTCGGCCAAGAAGCCGATGTTTTATACCGGCGGCGGCGTCGTCAATTCCGGCAAGCATGCCAGCGAATTGTTGCGCGAACTGGTCAAGCTGACCGGCTTTCCGATCACCTCGACCTTGATGGGGCTGGGCGCTTATCCGGCCGCCGATCCGCAATGGATGGGTATGCTCGGCATGCACGGCACGCTCGAATCCAACATGGCGATGCATGATTGTGACGTCATGATTTGTATCGGCGCGCGTTTCGACGACCGTATCACCGGACGGATCGATGCCTTCTCGCCCGGCTCGAAAAAGATCCATGTCGATATCGACGCCTCATCGATCAACAAGAACGTCCGCGTCGACATTCCGATCATCGGCGACTGCGCGCATGTGTTGGAAGACATGGTGCGGCTGTGGCGCACCGGCGCCAAGCAGGTCGACAAAAAGGCGCTTGCCGACTGGTGGAAGCAGATCGACAAGTGGCGTGACCGCAAGTCGCTGGCGTACCGCCAGTCCAATGAGGTGATCAAGCCGCAATATGCGATCCAGCGGCTGTTCGAATTGACCAAGGACAAGGACACCTACATCACGACCGAAGTCGGTCAGCATCAGATGTGGGCGGCGCAGTTCTATGGCTTCCAGGAGCCGAACCGATGGATGACCTCCGGCGGTCTCGGCACCATGGGCTACGGTCTGCCGGCCTCGGTCGGCGTGCAGTTGGCGCATCCGAAATCGCTGGTGATCGACATCGCCGGCGAAGCGTCGGTGCAGATGACGATGCAGGAACTGTCGACTGCCGTGCAGTACCGGCTGCCGATCAAGATCTTCATCCTCAACAACGGCTATATGGGCATGGTCCGTCAGTGGCAGGAATTGCTGCATGGCAGCCGCTATTCGGAAAGCTATTCCGAGGCTCTGCCGGATTTCGTCAAGCTGGCCGAGGCCATGCACGCGGTCGGCATTCGCTGCGAGAAGCCGGGCGACCTCGATAGTGCGATCAAGGAGATGATCGACATCGACAGGCCGGTGCTGTTCGATTGCGTGGTCGATCCGGCCGAAAACTGCTTCCCGATGATTCCGTCGGGCCGCGCGCACAACGAAATGATCCTCGGCGACGCTGCTGAAAGCCTCGACAGCGCGATCACCGAGGAAGGCAAGATGCTGGTTTAGGCGCGGCTCGCGCGCATTGGGATAAGGAATATCGTCGTGAACGCAAATGTGCCTTCAAGTACTTCGCATTATCCGGCTGCGCCGACGGCGCAGCGCGACGTCACCCATACGTTGTCGGTGCTGGTCGACAACGAGCCCGGCGTTCTCGCCCGGGTCATCGGCCTGTTCGCCGGCCGCGGTTACAATATCGAGTCGCTGACGGTGTCGGAGACCCAGCACGCCAAGCATCAGTCGCTTATTACCATCGTCACGACCGGTTCGCCGATGGTGATCGAGCAGATCAAGAACCAGCTCGACCGTCTCGTGCCTGTTCATCGCGTCGTCGACATGACGCTGACCGGCCGCTCGATCGAGCGCGAACTGGCGATGGTCAAAGTCGCGGGCAAGGGCGACAACCGGGTTGAGGCGCTGCGGCTCGCCGATGCCTTCCGTGCCCGAGTCATTGACGCCACCACCGAAAGCTTCGTGTTCGAGATCACCGGCAAGAGCGACAAAATTGAACAGTTCGTGGCGCTGATGCTGCCGCTCGGGCTGGTCGAGGTGTCGCGTACCGGGATCGCGGCGATCGCACGCGGCCCTGAAGGAATGTAATGACGCCAGACGTATTCCTGGCGCTGGTCGTGTTTGCTTGCGTGATGGCGTTCACGCCGGGGCCGAACAACATTCATGCTGGCCGCATCGGGCGTGAACTTCGGCTTCGTGCGCACGATTCCGCACATGGCCGGGGTGTCGCTCGGATTTCTGGTCATGCTGGCGGCGTGTGCCGCCGGGCTCGGGCTGGTGTTCGCGGTGGTGCCGGTGTTGCATGTGTTGCTGAAGGTGGCGGGCGCCGCTTACATGCTGTGGCTGGCCTACAAGGTCGCGACCGCCCATCTGGCGAACGATGCCAAAGCACCGGCGCGGCCGTTCACGTTCCTGCAGGCGGCGGCGTTTCCAGTGGATCAATCCGAAGGGCATCGTGGCGGCGATCAGCGCGATCGCGATTTTCGTGCGGCCGGATCACCAGTCGTTCGATATTCCCGTCATGCTGCTGGCGTTCACGGCCGCGACCGTCGGGTCGGTTCTGACCTGGGCGGGTTTTGGGGTCGCGCTGCGCGGCCTGCTGCGCGATCCGAAACACGCGCGGATATTCAATATCGTCATGGCGCTGCTGCTGGTCGCCAGCATCGTGCCGATGGTTCGGTCGGCCTGAGCGATGCGGCAATTTAAGGGTTCCTGATCCATGGCACTGACGCTTTTCGCCATTCCCTTCATCATCCTGGGGGTGCTGCTCAATCCTTTCGACCAGGGCGACAGACGCTGCGTCGGTGTCAAAAAGGGCGGCCCCGATGCGCTTTGCTTCGAACAGGGCTCGAAAATGCCCGAGACCATCAAATATGGCGCCGTCGCAGTCGGCTTCGGCCTGCTTTACGCCGGTAGGCGCCGCCTCAAGCGCCGGCGCGAGGGCCCATAACCGAACGATTTGGCCCCGCCAGATCGAGCCCAGAAAGACTTGCTCCAAGCCGCCGGGCGACCTAGAAGCTCCCCGGCGGGCAAAAATCACCTCTCAAACCCGCCAACGAATGATTATTGGCCGAACCTAAGGACCTCGTCACATGCGTGTTTATTATGATCGCGACGCCGACCTCAACCTGATCAAGGGCAAGAAGGTCGCCGTCATCGGCTATGGCAGCCAGGGCCATGCTCATGCGCTCAATCTGCGCGACAGTGGCGTCAAGGACGTCGTGATCGCGCTGCGCAAGGGTTCGCAGGGCATCAAGAAGGCCGAGGGCTCCGGGTTCAAGGTCATGGAAGTCGCGGAAGCCGCCAAGTGGGCCGACGTCATGATGATGCTGACCCCCGACGAATTGCAGGGCGACATCTATCGCGAGTCGCTGGCCGCCAACATGAAAGAGGGCGCCGCGCTGCTGTTCGCGCACGGCCTCAACGTCCACTTCAACCTGATCGAGCCGCGCTCGGACATCGACGTGCTGATGATCGCGCCGAAGGGCCCGGGCCACACCGTGCGCTCGGAATATGCCCGCGGCGCCGGCGTGCCCTGCCTGATCGCGATCCACAAGGACGCGTCGGGCAACGCCCATGACCTCGGCCTGTCATATGCCTCCGCCATCGGCGGCGGCCGCGCCGGCATCATCGAGACGACGTTCAAGGAAGAATGCGAAACCGATCTGTTCGGCGAGCAGGCCGTGCTGTGCGGCGGCGTGGTCGAGCTGATGAAGGCCGGCTACGAGACGCTGTGCGAAGCCGGCTACGCGCCGGAGATGGCTTATTTCGAGTGCATCCACGAAATGAAGCTGATCGTCGACCTGATCTATGAAGGCGGCATCGCCAACATGAACTACTCGGTGTCGAACACCGCCGAATACGGCGAATACGTCACCGGCCCGCGCATCATCACGCCGGAAACCAAGGCCGAGATGAAGCGCGTGCTCGACGACATTCAGTCGGGCCGCTTCACCCGCGACTGGATGCTGGAGAACAAGGTCAACCAGACCTCGTTCAAGGCGACCCGCGCCAAGCTGGCCGAGCATTCGGTCGAGCAGATCGGCGCCAAGCTGCGCGAGATGATGCCGTGGATCAAAGAGCGCGCCATGGTGGACAAGAGCAAGAACTAAACATGCGCTGGCACATTGCCATCGTTGCAGCGGCCGCCCTCACCGGGGCGGCCGTTTCTGCTTTTGCCGTCTCCGCTTGGGCCGGCGAGCAGGGCGAGCCCGGCGCCTGCGACGGCTCGACGCCGGAGATGGTCGATTGTCTGATGGCACAGCGCGCGCATTGGGACAAGGAACTGACGATCGCGTATCAGGGCGCCATGAAATCCGCCGGCCGCCGAGCAAAAGATCAAGTTGCGCGATGCCGAGCGCGCCTGGATCAAATATCGCGATGCCAACTGCGCCTATTATTTGGCGGGTGAGGGGACCATTGCGCGCGTTAACGCAGCGGCGTGCCTGCGCGACATGACCAAACGCCGCACCCGCGATCTCAAGGGCGATTTCGATGCTCCGAACTGAGGAGGGATTGATGCGTCTCGCCGTCATCACCGCGGTGGTCCTGATCGGGACGGCAGCCGTTTCGCGCGCCGCAGAGCCGGCCGCGACGGACACCGCTTGCGACGGCAACACCTATCAAATCGTGGACTGCCTGAAGGGGAAGACCGCGCAATGGGACAAGCAGCTCAATGTCGCCTATCAGGCTGCGTTGAAAGCAGCCGAGCCGAAGCAGGCCGACCAATTGCGTAAGGCGCAGCGGTTATGGGTCAAATACCGCGATGCTAATTGCCTCTATTACGATCTCGGCGAAGGCACCTATGCCCGCATCCAGGCCGGCTATTGCATGTTGAATACGACCAAGAGCCGCGCGCAGGAACTCAAGCAGGCCCTTGAGCCGTAGCGCTCTCACCGGCGCCGGCTATTTTTTCACGATCTTGTCCCACAACCGCGTCGCCACCTCCGCCGGCACCGTCCCTTGCGAGCCGCGCAAGTTCGCCGCCTGCATGGTCTTGACGGGAATGGCGCCGATCAGCGGCTTGAGCGCCGCGATCAACTTGGCGTCGTGGCCGGGCCTCTCCCGGCGATGACGGGCGAGGGGGCCGGGCGCCACTTCTTCCTTCCGATCCTAACCAGTCGTAAACGTATTATGTTGCATGGCTTTGGGGGAACGATTTCGCAATGCGACTTCGTTTGTTCGTCGTGGCTTATAAACGCCATTTTCTGACATGATCTTTTGCGGCGCAAAATTTGCTTGGCCGCGAAGGTAAGGCAAGCGTCTTGGCGCAATTAGCCTTGTGTGCCCCTCCAAAATGGTTGCGCATTTTGCGGACAACAACGGTGGCTCTCTATGCGAATTATCGCTGCTCTGGCAATGGCTTTTGGTTTCCTGATCACTGCGACCCCCTCTTATGCGGAATGCCACTGGGGTAGTCGCGTCATTTGCCCCGGCACGGATGTCTCGCCCTACCAGACGTTTTTCGGTCCCGCGGCGCCCGATCGCTCGCATTGGTCCCAGTCGCCTGGCGGACAAAGCGCGGTGGTGAGCGGCCGCCGTCCGGTTTCGATTCTGCTGAAGCTGAACCCGCTCTGGTGGTTTGGAAACGACAACGAGCAGACCGTCGATCAGGCGCCCTGGTATATGCCGGGCGCGCCCGAGCCTGTGCGCTGGGTGGCTTGGCAATTCCGGAATCCATTCCAGAACTTCCGCAGCTATGTGGTGGGCGTGCAGGACCAGAACTACCGGGTCACGGGCCGCGCGCCGGTGACGGTGGTGCAGCGGAACGATTTGTCGCCGCCCGAAAATGGCTGGCAATGGTCGGTGATCAACACGCCGATCCCGCTGCCGTTCGTCAGCTACAGCGACAACCATGTGGTTTGGTACGCCGGCTGGCAACCGTCCGGTTTCTTTGGGTTCAAGTTCAATCTATCGGGCAAAGGCGTTCAGGTGTGGTGATGGCGCGCCACGAGGCGGTGCCGTTGGCCGCAGCTTTGGCCTCTCGCTAGCAAATGCGCATAATAGGGCGAGATGTCCATCCGCCCAACAGCCGTCTTCTGTGGCGCTAGAAGAATCATAGGTTCGTTTTTGTCGCGGGACGGGCTTTCCGGGACTCCGAGTTTGGAAAGCCGCCGTCTTGAATCGAGCAATTGTGGGCGGAATGGAATTGCGTTCCGCCTGCGATCAATCGCTCATCGCGGCAATACGATCCGGGCGCGAAGGCCGCCGGCCGGCCTGTTACTGAGAACGAGTTCGCCGCGCTGCGCCTGCACGATCGACTGGGCGATCGCCAGACCGAGGCCGACGCCGCCGGTCTCGCGGTTTCGTGATTGTTCAAGGCGATAGAACGGATCGAACACGCGGGCGAGCTCTTGTTCGGGAATCCCTGGGCCGTCGTCGTCAATCGTAATCTCGATCGCCTTCGGCGTCGCTTCGATCGTCACGCGCGCCGTCTCGCCATATTTGACCGCATTGTCGATCAGGTTGCGGATCGCGCGCTTCAGGGCATCGGGCCGGCAGTCGTACACAATCGGCTCGACCGGCTGCATGTCGACCGGCATGCCGGCATCAGCCATGTCATCGACGGTGCTTTGGACAAGCGCCGCGATGTCGGTGGGGCGCGGCAACTCGGTCGCCGCCTCGTCACGGGCGAATTGCAGCGTAACGCCGACCATCGCGTCCATCTCGGCGATGGTCGCCAGCATTTTGTCGCGCTCTTGACGGTTTTCGACGTTTTCGGCGCGCAGGCGCAACAGCGTCAACGGCGTGCGTAGATCGTGCGAGATCGCCGCCAGCATCCGTGTGCGGTTTTCGATCAAGCCGCGCAAGCGAGCCTGCATGGTGTTGAATGCGCGCGCGGCCTGACGCGTTTCGATCGTTCCGGTCTCCGGCATCGGCGGCGCATTCAAATCATTGCCGAGCCGTTCAGCCGCGACCGACACTGCGGCGAGCGGCGCCGTCACACGGCGCACGGCCCAGAACGAGACGGTGAAAATCACGATGGCCATGATAACCATCGACAGCAGAAACTGCCGCGAAAATGTCGCGCCGCTCTCCGGCAAAGCGGTCGCGAACGAGAGCCATTGACCGCCGGGGAGCGGGACCGCGACATGCAAATCGCGGAAGCCGCCAAAACCGCCGAAACCGCCGAAGCCATGCATCATCGGACCGGGGCCCATCATTGGACCCATGCCGCCGAACATCGGGCCGCCCAGCGGCGACGCCGACACGCGTGGCAACCGTTGCGGCCCGAGCGACAGCTGATCGACTAGAAATTCCTTGATCGCCTGGGCGACCGCCGTGTCCTCGGCATTCGGAACGATCGCGGGCGGCCGGGCCGAGATCGAGACGCGAAAGTTCTGATCGCTCAGGCCGGCTACGATCCGGTCGCGCCATTCGGGTGGGGTGTCCTGCACCAGCTTGGTGAGGTTGGTGATGCGCTGCGCGGCGGAAAGTCCGCCGACGGCGCGAACCGCCTGCTCGCGGTCGAGCGAGTAGATCCATGAGCCCGCGATCAGCGACACCACCAGACCGGCGACCAAGACCAGCAGCGTCTGGCCGAACAGGCTTTTGGGCAGAAGCTTGGTCATTTGCGGGCCACCGCGGGCGTGAACACGTAGCCGCCGCCCCACACCGTCTTGATGAGTTGCGGGTCGCCGGGATCGCGCTCGAGTTTCTTGCGCAGGCGGCTCACTTGCGTGTCGATGCTGCGGTCGAGGCCGGCCGCCGAACGGCCGCGCGCCAGATCGAGCAATTGATCGCGATTGAGTACGCGTTGCGGACGCTCGACCAAAGCCATCAGCAGATCGTATTCGCCGGTGCTCAGCGGCACGGTGACGCCGTCGTCGCGCAGCAGCGCGCGGGCGCCGGTATCCAGAACTCCAGCGGTCGAAATGGAAACTCTTGGCGGGCGGTTCGGCGTCGCCGGCTTTGTCCGGGCTGCGGCGCAGCACGGCTTTGATGCGCGCAATCAGTTCGCGGCTGCCGAACGGCTTTGACAGATAGTCGTCGGCGCCCATCTCCAGGCCGATGACGCGGTCGATCTCGTCGCCCTTGGCGGTCAGCATGATGATCGGGATGTTCGATTGGGCGCGCAGCGTCCGGCAGAGCGATAAGCCGTCCTCGCCCGGCAGCATGAGATCGAGCAGGATGAGGTCGATCCGGCCGTCGGCCAGGACTTTGTGCATGGCGCGTCCATCCGCCGCCGTGCTGACCCGGAATCCATCCTTGGTCAGCGCGCGCGAAACCAGATCGCGAATCTCGCGATGGTCGTCGACGATCAGGATATGCGGTCCGTCTTGCATGGCGGCAATATAGACCAAGGCCCGCGGCCGGTTCTGCGAAATATGTGTCGAAATGTGGCTGCCGCCGGACCTGACAAACTTTGTCACAAAAAACCCTGATCCTGAAAAACTTGGGTGAAGTCCGGCCGCTCCAATGCTCCCAAGCAACGGGCTTTCTGTTGCACAGCCATTGGAGATTCAGATGAAAAAGAAAACATTGGTCATCGGCGGCATCGCCGCCGCCACCTTGCTCATCGGCGGCTGGGCTTTCGCGCAGTCGGGCGGCCACGGCCCGGGCGGCTTCGGGCCTGGGTTCATGCATAGCCATGGTTTTGGCGGCATGGGTCGAGGCGGCATGGGTCCGGGCGGCATGGGGCCGGGCAACATGGGCCCCGTGGCATGGGTCCCGGCAATATGGGTCCCGGCGGCATGATGGGGATGCGCGGCCAAATGGGTCCGGCAATGCAAGGGCAGATGCAGGGCCAGATGGGCGGCATGGGCGGTCAAATGCGCGGTCAAATGGGCGGTGGCATGATGGCCATGGGCGGCCCCGGCATGATGGCGATGATGGGTGGCAACGCCACCATGGCTGAGCGCAGCGACATTCATGGCCTGCTGTTCAATCACGCCAGCATCAAACGCAGCGTGACGAATCTTCCGGACGGCATTCGCACGGTCACGGAATCGGACGATCCCCAGGTCGCGGCGACGATCAAGAAGCACGTCGCCGAAATGGGCAAGCGGGTCGATGAGGGCCGTGACCCGGGTCTGCCGATCGAAAGCCCGGCGCTGCATTCGATCTTCCGGGACAAAGACAAGATCAAGACCACTTATGAGACGACCGACAAGGGAATCGTCGTCACCCAGACGTCGGCTGATGCGGGCGCCGTCAAAGCCCTTCAGGATCACGCCGCCGAAGTGACCGATCTTGCCCAGCGCGGCATGATTGCCGCGCAAGAGGCCATGATGAAGAACGGCGGCATGATGGGGCGTGGCATGATGGCAGGCGGCATGATGGGCCGTGGAATGCACGGCGCCATGGCGGAACAATAACAGCGAGATCAAGGTCTACAAAAAAGCCGTACGCGATCTAGTTATCGCGTGCGGCGTTTATTTGCGGCGCTTCGCCCAAAGCCTTATGACGCGATTGGCACATTGCGGATAAGCCGGCCGCGCCAACGCTTGTCTGTTTTTGAAGAAACGGTGGACGTGTGACATTCATGCGAGCACGCCCAAGCGTTATTTCGGCTTGCCGATCTGGCCCCACAACCACGTCGCCACTTCGCCCGGCGAAGCGCCAGTCGACGACACGCCGGCTTCAGCGCAAATAAGCCTTTTCCAGTTCCCGCATCTGCGCGTCGCCTTGCAACGCGAACACCTCGGCGACGGAGGCGATCTCGCTTTCCACGCCGGCAATGCCGCCTTCGGCGAGGATGCGCTGGAATGTGCTTTTCATGGCGGCGACGGCCGCCCGGATTGCGTGGTTGCCGCAGATAATCAGCCCGACCTTGCCGAGGGCTGCGACGTCGGCGAACGAGAGCGTCGGATAGCTGGTCGGCACCAGGACCAGCGGTACGCGCCCGGGCCAAGCCCGGCAGAATGACAGGATTTCATCCGGCGTCTTCTGCTTGCTGTGGATCAGCACGGCGTCGGCGCCGGCTTCGGCATAGGCTTCACCGCGGCGCAGCGCTTCTTCCTGGCCGAGCCCGGCAATGAGCGCTTCCGTTCGGGCCACGATTACAGCGCCACCAGCTGTGGCCTTGGCCGCTTCGATCTTGCCTTGAAACTCACTGACGGGCACCAGTACCTGCCGGCCGCCGGCGCGCAGGCTGCTGTCTTTCGGAAATGTCTTGTCCTCAATGACGACCGCCGCGACGCCGGCCGCCACATAGCGCGGCACGATATAGGCGACGTTTACCGCGTTGCCGAACCCGGTGTCGATGTCGGCAATCACCGGGGCGTCTTGCACTTCGCCGATGGCCCGCATCATCTCGAGATGCGTACCCATCGATAGAATGTTGGCGTCAGGGACGGCATATGAGGCCGACAGTTCGAAGCCGCTGCCCCATATCGCGTCGAAGCCGGTGGCGGCGGCAAGCTTGGCCGATAGCGGGTTGTGGGCGGCCATCGCGAGCGCGGGTTTTCCTACGTTCAGCTTTGCCCGAAGCGTGGCGGCCTTCGCGTTGTCCGTCATTGTCGTCCCGATCGTTATTGCAGGCTGATTTTCGCATACCGCGTTCCGATCGAAACGTCGATCTCTCGGCCACGGGTTGACGGCTTATCGGGCTATCTTGGCCCACAACCATTTGGCCACTTCACTCGGCGAGGCGCCGGTCGAGGACGCACGCAAATTCGCTTCCTGCATGGTGGCGACCGGAATGGCGCCGATCAAAGGCTTGAGTGCGGCGGCGAGCTTGGCGTCGGTGGCACGGCTGGGGCCGATCAGCACGATGGCGTCATAAGGCGGGATCGCCTGTTTCGGATCGGCGAGTACCTTGAGATCGTATTTGGCGATCTGGCCGTCGCTGGAAAAAGCCGACACCACATCGACGTCGCCATTGACGGCGGCCTGATACATGAAGGTCGCCTGCATCGAGCGCTGGTCCTTGAAGCGCAGGCCGTAAGCGTCGCGGATCGCCTTCCATTCCGGCCGGTCGAAGAATTCGTAGTCGCCGCCGATGGTCATTTGCGCCGAATGTGCGGCGAGGTCGGCGATCGAGTTGATGCCGAGCGCATCAGCCTTCTTGCGCGGCATCGCCAGCGCATAGGCGTTTTCAAAACCGAGACCGCCGAGCATACGCACGCCATAGGTCGTCTTCAGCCATTGCGCGACGTCCTTCAGGACGACGTCGCGCGGCTTGACGTCGCTGTGCTTCATGTAGTTGGCCCAGATCGTGCCGGAGTAATCGACATAGACATCGACATCGCCCGAGGTCAGCGCCTTGAACAGCACCGCCGAGCCGAGGCCGTCGCGCCGTTCGGACGACAGGCCGGCGGCGGTGAGGCGTTGCTGGATCAATGCGCCCAGGACATATTGTTCGGTGAAGGATTTGGTGCCGACGACATAGGTGCCTTGCACCGCGCCGAGGCCGGGCGCCAGCGCTGCCAGCACCACCAGCGCGAGTCCGAGGCCGCTGGCCACGATGCGGGCGCGGCTGCGCGCGCTGACGCCGCGCTCCATCTGCGCCAGCAGGAAGTCGACCACCAGCGCCAGAGCGGCGGCGGCGACGCAGCCGAAAATCACGAACACCCAGTTCTGGGTTTGCAGGCCGGCGAAGATGTAATTGCCCAGACTGGTTTGCCCGATCGGGGTTGCCAAAGTGGCGGTGCCGATCACCCAGACCGCCGAGGTGCGGATGCCGGCCATGATCACCGGCAGCGCCAGCGGCAATTCGATCTCGCGCAAGGATTTGCCCGGCGTCATGCCGACGACGCGGGCGGCCTCGCGCAGGCGCGGGTCCGACGCCGTTCAAGCCGGTCACGGTGTTGCGCAAGCACCGGCAGCATCGAATACAGCGCCAGCGCCAGCACCGACGGCAAAAAGCCGAGCGCCGAGAAGCTGGCGCCGAAGATGTTGTCGGACGCCGCCGCCAGCAGCAACAGCAGCGGGTAGAACAGCGCCAACAGTGCGATGCCCGGAATGGTCTGGATGACGCTGGCGACGCCGAGCAGGGCGCCGCGCAGCCAGGGCCGCCGCATCGAGATGATCGCCAAGGGCAGGCTGATGCCGAGGCCCAGCGCCAGCGCGGTCAGGCTCACCAGCACATGGCTGCCGAGATAGTCGGGCAGGCGGGCCCAGGCATCGAACAGGCGAGGGTCGATCGTCATTGCGGCAATGTGGCACGCATGACGGCTGGGCGAAACCCGCCAGCATTTCTGCCATGCACAGCGGGGCCATGCGGGAGTTTGCAAGGCGCGCTCCTAGCGGCTAGGTTGCCGCCCGCATCCGCCTGCCCGGGGACCTTTTGCTGCCATGACGAGTTCGCCGACATGAATACTGCCGCGGCCACAGCACCCGCCGTCGCCCTCAACGGCGTCGACGTCGCCTTCCGTCTGGCCGGCGGCGGCGTCTATCGCGCGGTGCAAAGCGCGACGCTCAACGTCGCCGACGGCGAATTCGTCGCGATTGTCGGGCCGACCGGCTGCGGCAAGTCCACGCTGTTGAATATCGCCGCCGGCCTGCTGGCGCCGGCCGCCGGCTCCGCCGATATTTTCGGGCGCCAACTCACCACGCTTAATCTGCAGGCCGGCTATCTGTTTCAGGCTGACTCGCTGTTTCCGTGGAAGACCGCGCTGGAAAATGTCGCCATCGGTCTGGAGACCGCGGGGACGCCGAAAGCCGAGGCGCGTGCGCGCGCGCAGGACTGGCTGGCGCAAGGTCGGCCTGGGCGCGTTCGGCGACCGCTATCCGCATATGCTGTCGGGCGGCCAGCGCAAGCGCATCGGTCTGGCGCAGGTCTTGATCCGCGATCCGAAAATTTTGCTGATGGATGAGCCGTTCGGTCCGCTCGATGCCCAGACCCGCCAGATCATGGGCAACCTGTTGCTCGAACTGTGGAGCGCCGACCGCAAGGCGGTGCTGTTCGTGACCCACGACCTGGAAGAGGCGATCGCGTTGTCGGACCGCGTCGTCATCATGTCGGCGGGTCCGGCCGCGCGCATCATCGGCGACTGGAACGTGACGCTGAAGCGGCCGCGCGACATCGCCGACATCAAGCTCGACCATCAATTTCATGAACTGCACCGCGAAATCTGGCACATGCTCAAGAGCGAAGTGATCAAGGGCTACGCCCAAGCGGAGGGCCGGTAATGTCGCGGCTCACCCTTCTCACGCTGCAAATCCTGGTCGCCGTCGTGTCGCTGGCGGCCTGGTATGTGCTCACGACGGTTCCGATCTTCGGCAAAATCCTGCTACCGCCGTTTTTCTTTTCCAACCCGATCGATGTCGGCAAGCAGATCGTCGTCTGGTTCGCCACCGGCGTGATCTGGAAGCACCTTTACGTGACTTTGGTCGAGGCCATGTTGGCCTTCGCGATCGGTTCGATCGGCGGCGTGCTGGTCGGCTTCTGGTTCGCGCGCCAGCCGCGCACGGCGGCGGTGTTCGACCCTTACGTCAAAATGGCCAATGCGCTGCCGCGCGTGGTGCTGGCGCCGATCTTCACGCTGTGGCTGGGCCTTGGCATCTGGTCGAAGGTCGCGCTCGGCGTCACGCTGGTGTTCTTCATCGTGTTCTTCAACGTCTATCAGGGCGTCAAGGAAGTTTCGCCGACGGTGCTCGCCAATGCCCGTATGCTCGGCATGAACGAGCGGCAGTTGATGCGCCACGTCTATTGGCCGTCGGCTTTGTCCTGGATGTTCTCGTCGCTGCATACGTCCGTTGGTTTTGCCGTTGTTGGCGCTGTGGTCGGGGAATATCTCGGCTCGGCCGCGGGCTTGGGCTATCTGATCCAGCAGGCCGAAGGCGTGTTCGACGTCGCCGGCGTGTTCGCCGGCATGTTCGTGCTGGCGGCTTTCGTGATCGTGATCGACATGGTCGTCACCGTCGTCGAAAAGCGGTTGCTGGTCTGGCGGCCCCCGGTGGGCGACGTCCGGCTTTAGGTGAATGGTCTAGGCAAGGCCTTGGCTCTGGCATATCTTGCCGGCCGAAATGGTCCGTTCAGGGGCCAGTGACATAGTGGAGGAATACATGCCCGCTCTTTTTCGCCGATTTACCGTGGCGCTGGCCGCGCTCGTGCTGTCGTCCGGCCTGATGGCCGCTCCGGCGTCGGCGCAGTCGAAAGTGACGCTCGCCATCGGCGGCGCCAGCTGCCTGTGCTACCTGCCGACCATGCTGGCGCACCAGCTCGGCGAATTCAAAAAGGCCGGCGTCGACGTCGACGTGGTCCAGTTCAAGGGCGGTTCCGAGGCGCTCAAGGCGGTGATCGGCGGCTCGGCCGACGTGGTGTCAGGCTATTTCGACCATTGCGTCAATCTCGCCGCCAAAGGCCAGCACTTGCAGGCCTTCGTGGTCTATGACCGTTTCCCCGGTCTCGTGCTGGTGGTTTCGCCCAAGCACACCAATGAAATCAAGTCGGTCAAGGATCTGGCCGGCAAAAAGGTCGGCGTCTCCGCGCCAGGCTCCTCCACCGACTTCTTCCTCAAATATCTGCTGAGCAAGAATGGCGTCGATCAGAACGCGGCCGCCGTGATCGGCGTCGGCCTCGGCGCGTCAGCCGTCGCAGCCATGGAGCAGGGGCAGATTGATGCCGCTGTCATGCTCGATCCGGCGGTGACGATCCTCGCCGGCAAATACAAAGATCTGAAAATCCTCTCCGACACCCGCTCCGAGAAGGACACCCTTGCCGTGTTCGGCGGTCAGTATCCGGGCGGCGCGCTCTATACCAAGGCCGACTGGATCGCCGCGCATCCGAAGGAAGTCCAGGGCATGGCGACCGCGATCGTCAATACGCTGAAGTGGATTCACTCGCATTCGGCCGAGGAAATTACCGCCAAGATGCCGCCGGAGTTCACCAAGAACAAGGACCTCTATATCTCGGCGCTGAAGAACACGATGTCGATGTATTCGAACGACGGCAAGATGGACCCGAAGGGCGCCAAGGCCGTGCTGGCGGTGTTCTCGCAGTCGTCGCCGGCGATCGCCAAGGCCAATATCGACCTGTCGAAGACCTATACCAACAAGTTCGTCGACGCGGCCAACAAGTAGGGCGGCAAATAGGCCAACAAGCAGGGTGGGATGGCGTAGCCCGTCTTAACTCTCATGGCTGAAACGACAACACGGCGGGGCATTTCCCCGCCGTGTCTGTTATTGTCGGATCCATGAACATCCTCTCGATCCAGTCTCACGTCGTCTATGGCCATGTCGGTAACTCGGCGGCGGTGTTCCCGCTGCAGCGTATCGGCGTCGAGGTCTGGCCGATCCATACCGTCCAGTTCTCCAATCACACCGGTTACGGCGAGTGGAAAGGCGAGGTGTTCGAGCCCAAGCTGATCCGCGATTTGGTGGCGGGGATCGAGCAGCGCGGCGTTTTGAGCGAGTGCGACGGCGTGCTGTCGGGCTATGTGGGCAGCGCCGAAACGGCGGCGGCCATTCTCGACGCGGTCGAGGTCGTCAAACGCTGTAATCCGTCGGCGCGCTATTGCTGCGATCCGGTGATCGGCGATGTCCATACTGGCATTTTTGTCCGCGACGGCATTCCGGAATTCATCAAGAGCAAGGCGCTGCCGGCCGCCGACATCGTCACGCCCAACCAGTTCGAACT
Organism: uncultured Alphaproteobacteria bacterium; assembly: GCA_963830125.1. Classification (GTDB taxonomy): domain Bacteria; phylum Pseudomonadota; class Alphaproteobacteria; order Rhizobiales; family Xanthobacteraceae; genus Pseudolabrys. The sequence continues at coordinate 459,688 of CAWHKU010000003.1, forward strand.
GGATTTCTTGACCGGTCGAAAGAGCGGCACGCTCAACGAAGCACTGATGGCGGTCGAGGCGTTGCGAAAGATCGGGCCGCGCGCGGTCCTGGTCACGTCGCTGCATACTGACGAGACGCCGGAAAATGAGATCGATATGCTGGCCTGCGATGAGAATGGGCAATATCTGTTGCGCACGCCGAAGCTGGAACTGATCGCCAGCGGGGCAGGCGACGCCATTGCCGCCTTGTTCCTGGCGCATTTTCTACGCGAGGGCAAAATCGACGTCGCGCTTGGCCAAGGCCGGTTCGGCGATCTTCGGTGTGCTCGCCAAGACGGCGGAAGTGGGCGCGGCTGAAATTCAGTTCGTTACCGCGCAGGACGAGATCGTCAATCCGAGCCGCGTGTTCGAAGCGAAACGCATTGGCGCATGATCGCGAATGGCGGCTGCCGGTTTTCGGATGACATCGTTCATCTGACTCGCGCGTCTGCAGCGGAAGCCATTTAGATGATTGGTCTCACGCATTTAAACATTTGATCGATGCTGCTCTTGCCGTCTGTTGCCGATTTGACAATGCTGCGGTGATGGTCGCGGCGAGCGGCGCTTGCCGCGCCGCCACGTTGCGCATGATATTCAACTCGGGCTGTTACGATCATGAAGCGCCGTTTTGTCACCCTCGATGTCTTCACCAACCGCCGCTTTGCCGGTAATCCGCTCGCGGTGGTGCTGGAGGCCGAAGGGCTCGATAGCCGCGACGATGCAGACGATCGCGGGCGAGTTCAATCTGTCGGAAACCGTGTTTGTGTTGCCGCCCGATGATCCATCGCATCGGGCGCGCTATCGTATCTTTACGCCGAAGCGCGAACTGCCCTTCGCCGGCCATCCGACGGTCGGAACGGCGGTGCTGCTTGGTTGCCGCGATGGCGCCAAGGCGGCGCAGGACTTCATCATGGAATGCAATGTCGGTGCCGTGCCGTGCCGGGTCGAGCTGGCCGGCACGGACGCGGGCCACGCTACTTTCGATTTGCCGGCGCTGCCGGCGGAGGCCGTAACCGCGCCGTCCGTGGCGGCCTTGGCCGGCGCGCTCAGCCTGTCGGTGGGCGATGTCGGTTTTGGCGAATTTGCGCCCGGGGTCTGGTCGGCGGGTGTGCCGTTCACGCTGGTGCCACTTAAAAGCATTGAGGCGGTTCGCCGCGCTACGCCGGTCCTGGCGCAATTCCAGACCGCGCTTAGCGCGCCGGGGCACGGTTCGGTGTTCGTCTTCACCGCTGAGACCGATGAGCCGGGCAGTGATTTCCATGCCCGTATGTTTGCGCCCAGCATGGGGATTCTTGAAGATCCCGCGACCGGTGCGGCGGTCGCGGCTTTTGCTGGCTTGTTGGCGGGCAAGCGCGGTTTGGTAGACGGTCGTCACAGCCTGACGATTGAGCAGGGCTATGAGATGGGGCGTCCGAGTCTCATCGAACTCGGGATGACGCTAGAGGGTGGGGCGCTGCGCGCGGCCTCGCTCGGTGGCCATGCCGTCATCGTGACTGAAGGCACGATCGAGCAGATCGGCTTGACGGGGCTGCTGGTCTCGCGTCGATTGCCGGCATGACCGAACCTACAGTCTTCCACGTCGACCGGCTGGAACTGGCGTTTGCGCCCAAGCCCTGGGCTTTCGCCGACGATCGCCGAACCGAGATCGACGCTTATTTCGCCGAACTGCAACGCGAGAAGCCGGCGATCTGGAATGGCCGCGTCTTGCTGCTGCACAGCCAAGTGGTGAGCGAGGGCGTGTTCCGCGGTCAATATCTTGAAGCCGACTATGCAAGCTTCGCGGCCTGGCGGCATTGGGGCCGCCCGCGCGCCGGCATTCGAGATTGCTTTGGCGCGGCGGCGGTGTTGTCGGCCGATGGCGCCTTCATGCTCGGCGTCATGGGCGCGCATACCGCCAATGCCGGCTCGATCTATTTCCCGTGCGGTACGCCCGACCGTAGCGATATCGCGGGCGACACCGTCGATCTGGATCATAGCGTGGCGCGCGAACTGGCCGAGGAGACCGGCCTTGCGGTTGACGCGCTGACGGCCGAGCCGGGCTGGACCAGCGTCGTCGATGGCGCGCTGATCGCGCAGATCAAGGTGATGCGCAGCGCCGACGATGCCGAGACTTTGCGGGCGCGTATGCTGGCCCATATCGCGGACGAGGCGCAGTCCGAGCTGAGTGACATCCGCATTGTGCGCGGGCGTAGCGATTTCGATGTTGCAATGCCGGCTTTCGTTACGGCCTTCCTGGAGCACCGCCTGGCCGCGGCGCCTTCCGCACCTGGATAGGCTCGGGTGGGGAGCGGTGCACCGGACAGTCTTGCCAATCGGGCCGCTTCGGCGTGAAGTAGCATCATGAAACTCGACACCCTCGCCCAACGCTTTCGTATCGATACGCCCGACAAGTTCCGCATCGCCGATCACGATCCGGCCGACTGCTGCGGCCTCGACATCGACAAGAGCGACGCCAAGGACATGCTCAACGAGGGCGTCGCGCGGCTGTCCGAATTGCAGGAGCGGCTTTACGCCAACAACAAATGGTCGGTCCTGATCGTGTTGCAGGCGATGGACGCTGCCGGCAAGGACAGCCTCATCAAGCACATGATGAGCGGCGTCAATCCCCAAGGCGTGCAGGTCTCCTCGTTCAAACAGCCGAGCGCGGAAGAACTCGACCATGATTTTCTCTGGCGTATCGCGCAGGATTTGCCTGAACGCGGCCGCATCGGCATTTTCAACCGCTCGCATTATGAGGAGGTTCTGACGGTGCGGGTGCACCCGGAATATCTTGCGAACCAACGCCTGCCCGACGCCGCCGTCGGCAAGGACATCTGGCAGGACCGTTTCGACGATATTCGCGGCTTCGAGCGTCATCTCGCTCGCAACGGCACGCTGGTGCTGAAGTTCTTTCTCAACGTCTCGCTCGACGAGCAGCGCAAGCGCTTCCTCGACCGCATCGAGGAGCCCGGCAAGCGCTGGAAATTCTCGATGGGCGACGTCGCCGAGCGCAAGCTGTGGCCGAAATACATGGCCGCTTACGAGGACCTGATCCGTGAAACCAGCCGGCCGGAAGCGCCGTGGTATGTGATCCCGGCCGACCATAAATGGTTCACCCGGGTGGCGGTGGCGGCGGCGATTGTTGAGGCCATGGAAAAGCTCAAGCTCGATTACCCCAAACTCGAGGGCAAGGCGCTGGCAGAACTGGAAGAAGCCAAGAAGGCGCTGGAGAAAGAAAAGCCATAGCGGAAACAGGTCAGCTCTGCTGACCTATTAGCGTGCTTGATTTAGCCGACCGCTTTCCTATAAAAGCGGGGCATCCACCGTGCGGTTAACGCGGACTTTACCGAAATCCGCGACCCTAACCGTCGAAACAAGGGTCCTTTCGCCGATGTTGGCGCGCGATACCATCTGTGCAATCGAACCGGCGGCCACCGTGGCCGCGCCGGTTGGCTTGCCTGTGGCGATGCGGCCGGCGACGACCCTCATTCTGGGCACGCTCCTTCTCCTTATCCGCCCCTGAGGGCCGGCTGGGCGCACGCGCCTGGGCACTCGGGGGATCGCGGCAAGAGACAGCACCCCTTAAAGCGCCCTCCAGCAGCGGCGCATTCGACGAGAAGGACATTTCCAATGGCTACCCAGACCCAGTCCGATAAGGACCGCGTCGTTATCTTCGACACCACCTTGCGCGATGGCGAGCAATGCCCCGGCGCCACCATGACGCATGAAGAGAAGCTGGAAGTCGCCGAGTTGCTCGACGATATGGGCGTCGACATCATCGAGGCCGGTTTTCCGATCGCCTCGGAAGGCGACTTCGCCGCCGTCAACGAGATTGCCAAGCGCTCCAAGAACGCGGTGATCTGCGGCCTGTCGCGCGCCTCGCCCAAGGACATCGACCGTTGCGCCGAGGCGATCAAACCGGCCAAGCGCAACCGCATCCACACCTTCCTGTCGACCTCGCCGGTGCACATGAAATACAAGCTCCAGAAGGAGCCGCACGAGGTCTATGAGATGGTGATCGCGCAGGTCACCCGCGCCCGCAGCCATACCGACGACGTCGAATGGTCGGCCGAGGACGGCACCCGCACCGAGCACGACTTCCTGTGCCGCTGCGTCGAGGCCGCCATCAAGGCCGGCGCCACCACGATCAACATCCCGGACACCGTCGGCTACACCACGCCGGAGGAATATTTCGCGCTGTTCACGATGCTGCGCGAACGCGTACCGAACTGGGACAAAGCGGTGTTTTCCACCCATTGCCACAACGATCTCGGCATGGCGGTGGCCAATTCGCTGGCCGGCGTCAAAGCCGGCGCCCGCCAGATCGAATGCACCGTCAATGGCATTGGCGAGCGCGCCGGCAACGCCGCGCTCGAAGAAGTCGTGATGGCGATGCAGGTCCGTAACGACGTGCTGCCTTATGCCACCGGCATCGACTCGACCATGTTGACGCGCGCCTCCAAGCTGGTGTCGGCGGTGACCTCGTTCCCGGTGCAATACAACAAGGCGATCGTCGGGCGGAATGCCTTCGCGCATGAAAGCGGCATCCACCAGGACGGCATGCTCAAGAACGCGCAGACCTACGAGATCATGACGCCGGAATCGGTCGGCGTGAAACAGACCTCGCTGGTCATGGGCAAGCATTCCGGCCGACACGCCTTCGAGCACAAGCTGGAAGAGCTGGGCTACGAATTGGCAGCCAACCAGCTGGAAGATGCCTTCGTGCGCTTCAAGGCGCTGGCCGACAAGAAGAAGCAGATCTACGACGAGGACATCGAGGCGCTGGTCGACGAGGAAATCGCCACCGCGCACGATCGCATCAAGATCGTGTCCTTGACCGTGATCGCCGGCACCATGGGTCCGCAATCGGCGACGTTGGAACTCGACATCGCCGGCAAGCGCGTCACCACCCAGTCGACCGGTAACGGTCCGGTCGACGCAATCTTCAATGCGATTCACGCGTTGGTGCCGCATGAGGCCAAGCTGGAACTCTATCAGGTGCACGCGGTCACCGAGGGTACCGACGCGCAGGCCGAAGTGTCGGTGCGGCTGTCGCACCAGGGGCGGGCCTATACCGCCAAGGGCGCCGATCCGGACACCTTGGTCGCGTCCGCCAAGGCCTATCTGGGGGCGCTCAACAAGCTGTCCAGCAAGGTCGGCCGGACGCCGGGGGTCGAGAATCGTATTCATTCGACCGACGTTGGCTAAACTGTCGGTTGAGAGAGAGCGGGGCGCTCAAGTGGCCGCTCGCTTCAAATTGTGCAATGCAATGCCGCGCCCTCACGGGTGCGGCATTTTTGCACGTAATATCATTATTGCATTGCGGAAGAATTCAGCGGCACGCGATACGCGCACAAACATTCCGTAAAAATGCAAGACGACAGAAGCTGCTGAAAAGCACTCAAATGGCTGACAAACATTTCACCTTGACGAAACAGGTTCAAAATGGTGGCTATCGTTCGACTTGCCGGACCTGAGATTTAATGCAAGTTTGATGACAATAAAACCTAAAGAAACCCAGTCTTTAGGGACAAACCTTGGAGGAACAAAAAATGCGTAAGTGGCTTTTAGCGGCCGCCGCGGCTGCCGTGATCGCGGCGCCGGTCATGGCTTCGGCCGAGCCGATGGTTCTCAAATTCAGCCACGTCGTTGCCGAAAAGACCCCGAAGGGTCAGGCGGCGCTCAAGTTCAAGGAATTGGCCGAAAAGTATCTTCCGGGCAAAGTGAAGATCGAGGTCTATCCGAACTCCTCGCTGTTCGGCGACAAGCAGGAAATGGACGCGATTGCGCTTGGCGACGTGCAGTTCATCGCCACCTCGATGTCCAAATTCGGCAAGTACACCAAGAAACTTGAGGTGTTCGACTTGCCGTTCATGTTCAAGGACACGGCAGCGCTGTCCCGCTTCGAAAACAGCAAGGTCGGCCAGTCGCTCCTGCACTCGATGGAGAACCGCAACTATCTCGGCCTGGCTTACTGGCACAATGGCCTGTCGCAGATGTCGGCCAACAAGCCGCTGCTGATGCCGTCCGACGCCAAGGGCCTGAAGTTCCGCATTCAGCAGTCCGACATCATTCAGTCGAGCTATGAGGGAATCGGCGCCAACACCCAGAAGCTCGCCTTCTCGGAAGTCTACCAGGCGCTGCAGGTCGGCACCGTGAACGCGCAGGAAAACACCTGGTCGAACATCTTCTCGAAGAAGTTCTACGAAGTGCAGAAGCACTTCACCGAGTCGAACAGCCGCGTCATCGACTACATGGTGCTGGTCAACGCCAAGTGGTGGAACGGCCTGCCGGCGGATATCCGTGCCGGCTTGTCCAAGGCCATGGCCGAGGCGACCGCGTTGAACAACGAGAACGCCGACAAGCTGAACGCCGAAGCCAAGAAGAAGATCGCGGCCTCCGGCGTCACCACGATCCACGAGCTGACGCCCGCGCAGCATGCTGCCTGGGTCAAGGCGATGAAGCCGGTTTGGACCAAGTTTGAAGGTCAGATTGGCAAGGATATCGTGGCCGCCGCTGTGGCTTCAAACGACGCCAAAACCAACTAAAAAACAGCTCGTTAAGAATCCAGAGAACATATAAGACAACTTGGCGGCCGCGGCGAAATCCGCGGCTGCCTTTCACTAAAACCGGGGAGGGTACGGTGTCACTGCGGGAGGCGGGGCACCGCGTCGAGGAGGGTCTCATTGCCCTGATCCTCGGCGTGATGACCATACTGACATTCATCCAAGTCGTTCTTCGTTACGTATTCAACTCGGGCCTCGATTGGCAGCTCAAGTCGAACTACTATCTTTTTGCTTGGCTGGTGATGATCGGCATCTCCTATTGCGTGCGGGTGCGCGCGCACATCGGGGTCGACGCCGCTGTGCGGCTATTGCCGCGGGGCCCGCGGCGCGCGGTCGGCATCTTCGTGCTGCTTCTGGCGCTGCTCTACACCGTGCTGATGATGGTCGGTTCGTTCGACTACCTCCATCGTTTGTATATTCTCAACGTCGAAGCCGAAGACATTCCGATCGTCAACCTGGAAGCTGAGCCTGTGCCTGCCGCTCGGCTTCATCCTCTTGTTCATTCGTCTGCTCGAAATGGGCTGGCGGATCTATACCGGCCAGTCGGAAGGCTATGAGCTCGCCGACGAGGCGAAAGAGGCGATCGACGACGCGGTCCACGGCGACGAATCGAACACGACCACGGTGCCGCGATGAATACGGTTTTCTTGTTCGTCGCGCTGCTGACCATGCTGGCGATCGGCTTGCCGGTCGCGATGTCGCTTGGTCTCGCCTCGGTGCTGACCATCCTCTTTTTCGAGAACGATAGCTTGGCGTCGTTGGCGCTTAAGTTCTTTCAGACTTTCGACCATTTCACGTTGCTGGCGATTCCGTTCTTCATTCTCGCCGGTAACTTCTTGACCACCGGTGGCGTCGCCAAGCGGATGATCAATTTCGCGATTTCCGCGGTCGGGCATCTGCCCGGTGGCTTGGCAATCGCGTCCGTTCTGGCCTGTATGCTGTTTGCGGCGGTGTCGGGCTCGTCGCCCGCGACCGTGGTGGCGGTCGGCTCGATCGTCATCGCCGGCATGGTGCGCGTCGGCTATAGCCAGTCCTTCGCCACCGGCGTGATCGTCAATGCCGGCACGCTCGGCATCTTAATTCCGCCGTCGATCACGATGGTCATCTTCGCCGCGGTTACGGAAACGTCGGTCGGGCGTCTGTTCATGGCCGGCGTCGTGCCCGGTGCTCTGCTCGGTCGTCAGCCTGATGGTGGCGATTTATATCGCGGCTCGGGTCAAGAAGCTGCCGCGTCAGCCCAAGGCGCCGTGGAGCGAGCGGTTCAGGCTTTTCCTTGATGCCTTCTGGGGGCTGCTGCTCATCGCCATCGTGCTGGGCGGCATCTATGGCGGCGTATTTACGCCGACCGAAGCGGCGGCGGTGGCGGCGGTTTATGCCTTCTTCGCGTCGGTGGTGATCTATCGCGATCTCAAGATCACCGAAGTGCCGCGCGTGCTGCTCGATTCGTCGCGCGTGACGATCATGCTGATGTTTATCATCTGCAACGCATTCTTGTTCGGTCATGTGCTGACGACCGCTCAGATTCCGCAGCAGATCGCGGAGATGATCGTCAATGCGAATTTGTCGCCGTGGCACTTCTTGCTCGTCGTCAACATCATCTTGCTGATCGCGGGCAATTTCATGGATCCGGCGCCGATCGTGCTGATCACCGCGCCGATTTTGTTTCCGACCGCGGTCAAGCTCGGCATCGATCCGATCCATCTCGGCATCATCTATGTCGTCAACATGGAAATCGGTCTGGTGACGCCGCCGGTTGGTCTGAACCTGTTCGTCGCGTCAGGCATCACCGGCATGCCGTTGATGTCGGTGGTGCGCGCGGCGTTGCCCTGGTTGATGATCTTGCTCGGGTTCCTCGTCGTCGTGACCTACATCCCGGAAGTCTCGCTGTGGCTGCCGAACCTGCTGTTCGGCGCGGCGATTAAATAAAATAGCGGGCCGGTGCGTGACGAGCGCACCGGCCGCCGATCTTGCAACGTATGAGCCGGCGATTCCCTGCGGTCATTTTTTCTGAACGCCGGTACATCTACGTTGCGCGTATGTAATCTCTGTCCAAACATTAACTTGATAAGGCAGGGTCGCATTTCAATATCAGGGGCATCAGAAATGCCTTTGGAGAAATGCAATGAAGATCACCTTGTGGAAGTCTGTTCTCGCCGGCACGACCGCGTTGGCGATCGCCGGCACGACACTGGCCTATGCCCAACAGGGTCCGGGCGGACGTGATCGTTCGCCGCAGTGGCGTCCGAGCGCGCAGGACATCGCCGACTTTGGCGACGCGCGCATCGCCGCGCTTCATGCCGGCCTGAAGCTTAACGCCGAGCAGGAAAAGAACTGGCCGGCGGTGGAAGCCGCGCTGCGCGATATGGCCAAGCAGCGCTCCGAACGGTTCGCCGCGCGCGCCAGCGCCGACAAGCCGAAGGACCCGATCGAGCGCATGGCGCTGCGCGCCGACGTGATGACCGAACGCGGCGCCGCGCTCAAGAAGTTCGCCGACGCGGCGGGCCCGCTCTACAAGAGCCTCGATGACGGCCAGAAGCACCGCTTTATGGTGCTGGCGCGCGTCGGCGGCCCGCGTTGGGGCGGCGCGCATGGCTGGCGCGGTCACCACGGCCATGACGGCCGCGGTTTCCATCACCGTGGCTGGTCGGGCGGCCCCCAGGGCGGTCCGCAACGCGGCCCGATGGGCCCCGGCGGCGGCAAACCGGCCCAGTAAGCCAGTTCGCGACGAGAAGTGGGCGTGTGGCTTGCGTGCTCTCCCCGACACGTGACCGCCGCCTGAGAGGCCGCCGGGTTCGCCCGGCGGCCTTCCTCATTTGACCGGGGCGGGGCAGGGCGAAAGCCGGCCGAAACACCGCCTTAACGGTGGCTATACATGGTCGGGCGGTAGGTGGCGCACGCCGCTGGACAGGGGGAAAAGCCTTTGCTAAGGCTCCCCTCGCCGGGCGGAGTTCTCCGCCATAGGCATTCCGGGCGCATAGCTCAGTTGGTAGAGCAGCTGACTCTTAATCAGCGGGTCCCAGGTTCGAGCCCTGGTGCGCCCACCATTTTCCGGAAAAATATTCGAATAAATTCAATGTGTTACCGCATGCCCAATCCGGGGTAGCGCTTGACGTCGACAGATTTGACCTGACGGGGTAGCGACGGGGTAGCGGCAAAAAATATTGACAGGATACATAGGCGCCTAATTGTGACGTGGGATCGAATCTCACTCTCTCCGCCACGTACTTCTGAAATCGCTGGAGAAATGCCGCGATTTCTAAATTGACCCCCGGCTTGCCACCCGGCCTTTATTGCTCCTTGTCGTATGCCTAGGCCCAACAAAGGTGGGGCGACCCTGTTTAGGGACTACGTGTTCGTGGAGCCCGTCCGCTTCCCCCCGCGAGCCCATCATTGAATTGGCCGTTCATCCTCGCGTAGTTGGCGAATCACCTGAAAAGTTCGTGCGGACTCCAACTGGCTCTGGAGTCAATTAGTTGCCGAAAAAAGATTCCCGTTGAACAAAACTTGCGGAACTTGGGATCTGAAACCATGTCACGGAGGTGAATGCACCGCGCTCTTGGGAGGGGGCGCTCCAGAGGAGTTGGGAAGATGAACGTTGCGTATAAGGGGCCATGGCCTGAAGTTTCAGAGGCCGACGCCTTGTTGATGGATGTCGCGCGGAAAGTTCAGTTGTCTAAAACGAGGCATGACGCGGCTGACGGAAATTTCCGGGCGTTGTGCAAGTACGTTGACCGTCCGGACAGCCCTCTTCATGGACTGGTCGTTGAGTGTTACCCGAGCGGAAGCTTCGCAACCGGGACGGCGATCTTGTCTCACGTCAAGACCTGCCAACACGACGTTGACGTCGTCATCGAACTCAACATCTCGCCCACGACCGCGCCGGACCAAGTCCTTGGTGCGCTGTACGAAGCCATCGATGGTGAAGTCGGCAGCCGGTATCATGGCAAGGTTAAGAAGAACAGCCGTTGCGTCACGGTCGAGTACGAGGACGGCACCACCGTAGACTTGATGCCCGTGGCGCGACTTCCTCTGGGACCGGAACGTGCCGGCAATCTCTTCCACCACAAGGGCGCCGAGCTCCAGCATAAAGAAGTGAACCCTTGGGGCTTCAAGGAGCACTTCAATCGCATCGTTGAGTATGATCCGGCGTTCTACCAGCTGTTCAAGGGCCGCCAGTTGCTAGTCGAGGGCGGTATGATGGCGCTCGACGCGCAGACTCAGCCGATGCCCGATCACGTGCCGATTGAAGAAAAATCACCGCGTGTCGTCGCGCTTCAGTTGCTCAAGCGCAATCGCGACATTGAGTTTCGGGCGGTGGCGCGGAAAGATTTGCGAAAACCGCCGTCAGTTGCTCTGGCTGCGATCTCGCTTGAGGCCGGACCTGTGAAAAATAGCCTCATTGAGGAGGTCATCAGCGTTGCGAACACGATCCGGGAGCGGCTTGGCGACAAGAGCGGCCCGCGCGGCGCGTTGCAAGTTGTGAACCCTGCTCATCCGGTGGATGTCTTCACGGATCGCTGGCCGGAAAATGGCGCGGCTCAAGACCTCTACAATTCCGACCTTCGGCGGCTGGTTGTTGAGCTTCATCATCTCAGGAACGATGCTCTGTCCCTGGAAGAAAAAAAGGCTGTGCTCAAGCGGCTGTTCGGCGAAGCTGCCGCTGCCTACGCAGTCGAGAGCCTTCTCGACTCGCGGCGAGCTGAGATGGAAGCCGGTCGAATGCACATGGGCCCGTCAGGCCGGGTCGCCGCCGGGGCGATTGCCGCACCGGCCGTGGTGAGTGGGTCGCGCACAAGTGCCGCGCGGTCTGCGACCCGCGAAGGCGGTGGCTTCCTTGAAGACAATTGAGGAGCAAATCCGGGCCATGGCGTCCCAATGGCCCGGATTTAAACTCACGGAGCAGGAGCCAGACTGTGCTACTTGGGAAGGCCCGCTAGCGCCGGACAAGCGCAAGCACCTCGTGCGTGTCCGGTATCGCGTTCCCAACGTCTTGGAGAACCTGACCCTCCTTGAGATTCGGCCGAGGGTGCGCGTGATCGATCCTCTTCTTGAGCGCCACGACGACTACGAGCAAGGGCCTATTCCTCATGTCTATTGGAGTGAGAAGTACCGCGAGATACCGTCACTCTGTTTGTTTAGCCCCTCGAACCGCGAGTGGTCGCCGGATGACTTGTTGGCGGACACCACATTATTTTGGGCGTGGGAGTGGCTGTACTTCTACGAAGGCTGGCTTGTAACTAAAAAATGGCGCGGCGGCGGACGCCATCTGCCGCAAGCGGGAGCCAATGGAAAACGCCTCGAAGCGGTCTAGTGAAACGCTGTACGGTTTGCGGGAGCCGTTGCCGTGGCCGGGCGGTAAGCCTTTCCGTATCCTCTCCATCGATGGCGGCGGCATTCGTGGAATTTTGCCTGCTGCGGTCCTTACCGAGCTTGAGGATCGCTATCTCGGTGGGGCTCCGATAGGCAGCTACTTCGATTTAATCACCGGCACTTCGACAGGCGGAATTCTTGCGCTCGGTTTGGCAACAGGCCACAGAGCAAGGGATTTATTAGATTTGTATGTTCAGCACGGCGAGGAGGTGTTCCCGCCGCTCCGCTGGGATTTTTTGAAGTTGCGCGCCGGATTGCGATGGGTCAGAGCCCTGCGCCATTATTTTTACGATCCTGCGCCCCTTCAACACCATCTGACGACGGTGTTTGGCGATACTATTGTAGGCGACGCGACGAGTAGGCTCTGCGTCCCATCGTTCGATGACTTTACCGAGGTGAACGTATTCAAGACACCTCATCATCCCGACTACCGCATGGATTGGCAGGAGCGGCTCGTGACGGTCGCGATGGCAACTGCTGCGGCGCCATCGTACTTTCCAATGTATCGCGATAGAGGTCGCGTGTTCGCCGACGGAGGCGTGTGGGCGAACGATCCTGTCATGATCGGCCTGGTCGATGCGCTCGCGTGCAATCAGATAGAGCGGCGGCAGGTTCATATTCTTTCGCTTGGGACAGGTGACTCTACAATGTACGTCACCGCCAATCAGGTGTTACGCGGCGGCCTGTGGCACTGGCGAGAGATTATTTCCTCGGCAATGCATCTCCAAAGCCAGAACGCAGTCGGCCAGGCCGGTCTACTGATCGGGCGCGATCAACTCATACGTTTGAACGCGCCGGCCGCTCCCGCGAAATCCCGTAAAGCTAGATGATTACGCGCGCGCAAGTTCCGAGCTGCCGCCAATAGCGCACCAGCTCGTCGCGGAGCACGGGCCAATAATAAAAGACCGGTTTCTCTTCGCGCCCGCCGAACCCTACAAAGCGTTTCACGGATCTCGTAAGCAAATTTAGACTCATACGAGATGAATGCCCACTCAGCGTGGCTGTTCTGGCGGCTCGTCGCCTCGCGCTTGAAATCTCGTATGCAAGGTAACTGTGACTTTCGGTATCTGGGCTTCTGTGGGCTGGGCGCGACGCCGTCGTATTCAAATTCCATATCGGGCGCGACCGCGAGCACTTTGAACGCAAAGTTCCAACCTCGATGGCCCAAACTGGGCGATCCCGGCAATCTCGGCAACACCGACAAAATGCAGTGCCAGGCCGCAGCGCCCGCTTCGTCGACCAGGCGGTCGAGTTCGATACCAACCACTTTGACCACATCCTCCGGCGCCCGGCCGTGCAGAAGGTGATCTCTAGTACGGACGAGGTCGCTGTAAAATCTTTTGTCGCCATCCTTACGCACCCTTCCGAGCAGTTCGCGAATGGCCTGACGAGCGACTGGGCGTCGCATGGGCGTGTCGTTGCAATTAGGGCAGAATAGGCCCTGTTGGCATACCGGGCATGGAATTGGCGCTCGCAACGGTTCCTTGCTGCCTTCAGCGATAGTTTCAATAACGTGCCAGAAGTGCTCAAACTGGTCGTCGAGCTGCCGTCCGATTACGCCTTGCCGGAAGCTGCGCAAGGCACTCAGGCAGTATTCAGTCGGCTGCGCTTTCGCAAAGGCTTCTGCTGTTGCCAAAAAGTCGCCGCGCAGATCGGGATCGGGCGGATCAAAACGATCAAAGCGATGAAGAGGACGTATTCTCCGCCTCTTTTGATGCGGCTCCCACTCAATGACGCGACGGCATTGATCTATTTCAAACCCGGACTGGGTGACAAAAGCCAGCAGGTCGAGTTGCCTCGCTAGGAGAGTTCGAAAATGGTCGACGACTTTGTCAATTTCGTCGGCATCAGCAACTACACAGGCGACTAAACCGTTTGCATGCTCCGCGTCTTCGTCGTGCCGATTGCTTAACGTTATCTCGACGTTGCCATCGGCGCCGCGGAATGTCATCTCGGCTTGTCCGACAGGCAAGACCAGGCTGCCTTTAACGTCGAAATCGGCTCGAAACTTGGCCATCGGAATATCTCACGAAGCGAAGCGCCGAGACTTCACCACGGTCGCGGTGCTTCAGCAAGCCCGAAGAGGCCGACTGCCACAACGGCGGACCACCAAGCCATCTCTGCGCCGTTGGCCGGTTGTCCACGGTGCTGATGAGCGCTGTTGTAGATTGCTCCGCAGGCAATAGCCGCGGCAAGGGCTTTCCGTACTGCAGCGAAGCAAGCTTGTCCCTGGGTCCGGCTTTAAGTTTGCGTCGGTTTATAACCAAGCCTGCTCGCCGCCGGGCCCGGGCTTCAAGCCGGGGGCTAACGGCATGTATCGGGTATTCACCAAGCAATTTCAGTGACGGAAGGCGGCGGAGGTCACCGCCTATACTTCGGTCTCGCGTCTGACACACGCGCCGCCGTTATCCGTCAAATCCGAAAGCCCCTTGTTTTATGGGGGTTAACTTTCTGGATGCCGAGGCAGGTAAGCATTCAGAGCCCAAAAGTGGTCGGCTCTGTGCCGTCGTCCATTTTGGGTTGCTGTTGTTCGACCATCGCAGTTTGAAACGCGCTGCTCGACAGGCCTATTGCCGAAAGATCAATCCGTAGCCTGTAACTATCCCAGATTGGCACGTCATCTTCGGCGACTAGTGCGCGAAGCGTCGTCGGAAAATCGGCTTCATCCATGGCGATCCACCGACCGGGTCGCGCGGGTTTCCCCGGCACGAGAGCACGGACCATGCGGGCCATCGGGGACTCAGCGCCTGCGATCTGGACAATTCGGGCGGCTACTTCGATACGATTTTCTGCAGTTGGCGCGAGTGCGCGCTGCAGCACCTCAAACCCAGCCCGCGCCGCAGCGCTGTCCTTGATCGTCCCGCGCATGGCGCTTGGCAGCAACGGGAGCTTGCGCGAGGAAATTTTCTGCGGCGGCGATTTCGGGGGCGCCGGCTTCGCCCGCGCATTAGGTCCGTCGGTAACTGGTTCGAGCCAAATACTCTCAAGCCCGCGGTCGAGGCCAGTAATAGGACTCTGCAAGACCGCTGCCTCGGGAATTCGCGGTTCTTGATCCATGTCGCTAGCTTCTTCGACAACCGGTTCAATCAGTTTTTCTAGAATCACATTGTTAGCCGCACGCTTATCTCGTCGAGCTTCCAGATGCCACGGCAGCGGCGCCGGCAGATGGCGTTCTATCGCCTGCACGAGCTCGGTTAGGTTCCTCGCGACCGCTGGCGCAATATCGACGCATACCGGGCCTGGATGCGTCGCGGCTAATAACAGACAGGCGAAAGCCTGACGGC
This sequence comes from uncultured Alphaproteobacteria bacterium, assembly GCA_963830125.1. GTDB lineage: Bacteria > Pseudomonadota > Alphaproteobacteria > Rhizobiales > Xanthobacteraceae > Pseudolabrys. Next base: position 474,906 of record CAWHKU010000003.1, read on the forward strand.
CGGCGGTCACCACGATGCGCAACGAACTTTCAGGTGGTGCGCGGCGTGCTTCACCGATCGTGACGACATGTGCCGTTCTCACATAAGGAAACCTTTCTAAATCGATTTCGACCTCGGCGCCTGTCTGAAGTAAAACTCGCAGCGTTGCGCTGTGCGGATCAATCGCTAGGACTGTGGCTATATGTCCCTGGCGGACGACCGGCGGCATGGAGGAATAGTCCGTTCGTTCGAACACGACGGATTCACCTGGTGCGAGCTTGAGCGCCTCGCGATGTGTGTCGACGGCCAACGATCCACGCGCCAAATCAGCCCGCCGGCGCCGTGAGGTGGTGAGGACGGCAATGTGACGTGTCTCGTCGACGACGGTGAAATTGACATCCGGTAGTGTTTTTGGTCTGCCACGAAAATGCAGACAGCCTTCGCGCGAAAGGGCGCGCATTGCTGGCGCAATAAGTCCAGCGCGAAGGAGGCGCGCAAACTCGGCACGGTGGTCAAACTGCACGCCGGGATGAGATCGCGAGGGGCGAGCCGTCACGCGAGATCCGATCCACGCTGCCAGCCGGCAGCTTGCGATTCCGTCGGCACGACTTTCATCGAATCCGCAAAGGAGGTGCGCGCTCGCAGCGGCGCCCTTGACGACGATGCGTGCCAGGGCAACATCGGGAATGACCTCTATGCAAGGCAGGACGACGACCGTACCCTGCGTCCATGCCGGGTATGTCGATTTGAGAGCATCCGCAGTGGTGGCTCGTTCGACGGTACCAAGCGACTTGATCGCGTTATAGACCTCATCGGTGTGTGAGAGCGCACTGCCAACGACCACGACCCGGATCGGCGTCGGTGGTTCGGCACCGGCGCTCCGATGGACCTTCCGGCATAGACGGGAGAGGCGCCGTATCACGGTTGTGTGGTTCGCCGTGCGGATCACGGTAAAGTTGGTCGCGCTGTTAGCCGATTGTTCAATAAACGTGCGGGCTTCATTCAGCAGTGCGGCGGTTTCGTCCGTCGTCACGTGAACGATCGGTCCTCCGGGAAGCGCCAGGGCCACGACACTGGAGTGGGCCAGGACGCGATCCACAAAATGCCGTCGCTCATGCTCGCTATGGAGGAAAGGTCGGCCGATCTTGCGAATCTCGGCCAAAGGAATGGTGGATCGTTCTCGCAACATGGTGTTGACCAGGGCTGCGGGATCGCCGCGAATGATCGCCCCATTCTCTTCGTTGTTCCTCGCCATATCCGCGCGGACCCGATCTGGGTCGTTCCACCAAGTGTCGGCGCTCCAGTGCTTCTGTGGGACCGGAGAGATAGGGTCCACCACCAGGTCGCTACCGAATTCCGCAAACGCCCTCATTTGGATATCTCGCGACAGGTCTGGCCAGTGAATGCCCTCGACGAAGCCGCTAAATGTTCCATGCGGACCTTGGAGATTTCGAACGCGACCTAAAAGATCGCGAATTTTGATTCCGGCGAGTTCGCCCGACGGTGTCATTTCGCGCAAGCTAATCAGCACGTGCGCATGCCGATTTCCGTCAGTTGGATTTTTCAAACGCGGGTCGTGTATCACGAGGTAGCAGATCAAGGCGCAATCGCCGACAACGCGATCCACAATCGCGTGGACAATCTCGACCGCCTCGTCCAACGACGCTTCACTATCCGACGGTAAGGCGATTACCAGCGACACGGCGACCTGAGGCCACCACTGTCGCTCCTCGGTCTTGCGCAGGTGCTTGGCCTCGGCTTGGTCGAGCAGCCGGGCAAGTTCTGCCGAGCTCGGCGCCGCGGTTATCGACGATGGCACAATTACCTCCCCGTGAACCACATCGCCGGCGCGGTGGCGGAAATCCCAACGTTTTTTTAGCCGCGCATCACGCACGACCGTGCGACCGAGGTACGCGGCCAATACACACGCCCCACTTGCCTCTCGCAGATGCCAGAAGGTGGCTCTAACATACGGAATCGGCACGTTTTTTTGCCCTCCACTGATCTTTGATAAACAACACGAATTGCATATTGAGCTAAGGCCCCGGCCAGCAAGCGCCAAGCGAATTGTTTTATTGAAGGTTGCCATGCTTCGAGGTCTGTTCTGCGACAGGGAACAGAACAGGAGATGCAGCCATGAATAAGCGCGGAACCTCAATTGTCGCACAGATGCGAAAAGTCCAAGCGTTGCATGAAAAAGAGCAGGCGCTCGGGACGGAAATCACTGCATTACAGGTGTCTCGGCGGGAGTGTGCCGACACCTATCAAGAGCAGCTCAGCGATCTCGTTTCGAAAATGGCGACCGCGGCAGGAATTCACCGGTTACCGCTCGCTGTCATAGGTGCTGGTTTCAAACACATCGTGGACTGCGGTAGCGACCCGAGGATCGCTAACGAGTGGATCGCCAAATACAGCGGTGCCGCTATCACGAAAGGTGTGCGTGACCCGGACGTTGGATCGCGGACGAGCGAGCCGGAGAGGGGATCGCTGGCGAATAAGGTAGAGGGTCGCTCTCTGGTGTCGGTTAGGCTCGGCTCGAACACCAGCAAGACAAAGAAAGACGCGCTTCGTAAAGCCGGTCTGAAATGGAACGGTCGGCGTCGGCTGTGGATTGGAGAGGCCGGTGCGGAAGCGCAAGCGGACCTGTGCGAACTTTTCGGCGACCGCGTCCAGATCCAAATGCCGCTGAAGCGGTCGACTGCTCGCAGCCGCTCTCAGGTAGCCGAAAAGGCACCCGAGGACGCAACCGTCGGCGATGCCACCACCTCTGACGCGCCGATGCCGGACTATGCCGGGCCGGCCGGCGCCAGTTGTTCCACGGCTCCACCAGCTACGCCCCCGGTCGATCGAGGCGACACGGCCGTCACGGATGCTCGAGGGGACGTCGTGGTCGGCCCCGAAGCGGCCGCAGCCAACGCCGGCGACGCGTCGGTGGCTCCCGTGGCGGTGCTGCCGCCGATCGTGACGAAATCGCCCTCGCCGCCGCCAAAGCCGGTACCTCGGTTTCCAAATTTTCCGCGAGCTGGCGCGCGAGTGAAGTAGGGGCCGAGGGTCGGCGACCGGGGCGCTAGGCCGGCGACGGTGGCCGCCAGGGCAACGCGCTATGCCAGCAGCGGTCGGGCCCGGTTTCGGTCGTTTACGTGCGCATTCGGCCGGCTCGACAAGCAACCCTGTCGGATGTCTGCTGCCGGTTATACGCCGACGCGCCGCTGGCCGATATCATTGCCAGGCTTCCCGAATTCGCCGACCGTCGGCCGAAAGCTAATAAACCTCGAAACTCGGCGGTGGCGATCCACGCGGTGCCGGTGTCTAGCCGTATGGTGGATCGTTCTCCAGCGCCTCGCGATCTACCGACTGTCTCGGCGTCGCAAGTCACGTCGAACGCGCCGAACTTTAGTACGAGGACAAGTACATCGCGATGCGTGATGGTGGTGGCGTCGGCCGGCCTAGGCGTTGCCTCAGCCTTGCGCTAAACAGGGGCGATGGAAGGCAGCGTTTCTAAAAGCCGGGTTAAAAGAAAGCCCAAACCCCAAGCAAGCGCCGCGCCGCGGTCGTCGATCGTCACGCGCGATCCCGAGCGCACGCGTGCGGCGATTCTGCGCGCCGCCACCGCCGAGATCACCGCCAAGGGGCTAACCGGCGCCCGCGTCGACGCCATCGCCAAGCGCGCCGGCATCAACAAGCGCATGCTGTATCATTACTTCGGCGACAAGCAGGGGCTATACCTCGCGGTTCTCGAAAATACCTATTCCGCCATTCGTACCGCGGAAGTCGGCCTCAATCTGACCGAACTCGACCCGCTCGCCGGCATGCGCAAGCTGGTGTTGTTTACTTGGCAATATTTCATCGACCACCCGGAATTCTTGAGCCTGCTCGCGACCGAGAACATGAATCGCGCGGCTTATCTCAAGAAGTCGAAAGCTATCCGTCCCCTGCATGGTTCACTGGTCGATGTGATCGACGTGCTGCTCAAGCGGGGCGCCGAGCAGGGCATCTTCCGCGCCGGCGTCGATCCGGTCGATCTCTACATCAGCATCGCCGGCTTGGGCTTTTTCTACATGTCGAACCGGCACACGCTGTCGACCATCTTCGGCAAGGACCTCAGCGCGCCGGAGCGGCTGGCGGCGCGCGGCGAGCACATCGTCGATGTGGTGCTGGGCTATCTTCGCCCCGTTGAAAAAGCTTGATTATTTGGAGGTCTTGACGGCCCGCCCGGATTGTGGTCAAAAGTAACCATATAGTTACTTAGCGCGCGATAAGAGCGCGCCGGCAAAAAAGGGAGAAGCGCGTGGCAACCCGCAGACTCGGTATCGTGATGTACGGCATCACCGGACGCATGGGCCTCAACCAGCATCTGGTGCGCTCGATCGTGGCGATCCGTGAGCAGGGCGGCGTCACGCTGCCGAACGGCGACAAGGTGATGCCCGATCCGATCCTGGTCGGCCGCAACGCCGAGAAGGTGGCGGCACTCGCCAAGCAATATGGCATCGAGCGGCACACCACCGATCTCGCCGCTGCCTTGAAGGATCCGAAGGACGAAGTGTTCTTCGACGCCGCCACCACGCAAATGCGCGCCGATCTGCTGACGCAGGCGATCGAAGCCGGCAAGCATATTTATTGCGAGAAGCCGGTCGCCGACACCATCGATAAAGCGGTTGCCGTCGTGAAACTGGCCAAGGCCAAAGGCGTCAAGAACGGCGTGGTGCAGGACAAGCTGTTCCTGCCGGGCCTGCGCAAGATCAAGATGCTTCGCGATTCAGGTTTCTTCGGCCGCATGCTTTCGGTACGCGGCGAGTTTGGCTATTGGGTGTTCGAAGGCGACTGGGGTCAGCCGGCGCAGCGCCCGAGCTGGAACTACAAGAAGGCCGAAGGCGGCGGCATCATTCTCGATATGCTGTGCCACTGGCGCTATGTGCTCGACAATCTGTTCGGCAATGTCGAGGCGGTGAGCTGTCTCGGCGCCACTCATATTCCCGAACGGGTCGACGAGAGCGGCAAGACCTATAAGGCCGACGCCGATGATGCCGCTTACGCGACCTTCCAGCTTGAAGGCGGCGTCATCGCCCACATGAATTCGTCCTGGGACGTGCGCGTGCGGCGCGACGATCTGGTGACCTTCCAGGTCGACGGCACACACGGTTCGGCGGTCGCCGGCTTGACCAAATGCTGGACCCAGCATCGCGTCAACACGCCGCGCCCGGTCTGGAATCCCGACGTGCCGCAAACCATGAACTTCTACGAGCAGTGGGAAGAAGTGCCAGACAACATCGTCTACGAAAACGGCTTCAAGATTCAGTGGGAAGCTTTCATCCGGCATGTCTGCGCCGATACGCCCTGGCATCATGGCCTGATCGAAGGCGTCAAGGGTGTGCAACTCGCCGAACTGGGCCTGAAGAGCTGGGCCGAGCGGCGCTGGCTGGATGTGCCGGAGATCAAGATCTAACGCCCGTCATTAAAGGAGCAGACCGTGGCGACACTTTCGCTTCCCAATGCCGACCGCAACTTCACGCCCTATACCACTGGCGAGCCGATCCAGTTTCCATCGAAAGCGGACACCGCGCGCTTCAACCGCATCGCATATGCGGCCGCCCACGTCGTGGCCGATCCGCTCGCGGACATCGACCCGTGGGTCGATACCGCGGTCGATTGGGAGCGCACCATCGCCTTCCGGCACTACCTGTGGGATCTCGGTCTCGGCGTCGCCGAAGCGATGGACACGGCGCAGCGCGGCGGCGGGCTCGACTGGCCGGGCGCCAAGCTTTTGATCAAGCACGCGTTGGAGGCCGCGAAATCGAGGCCGGGCGCGGAGATCTGCTGCGGCGTCGGCACCGATCATCTCGAAGCCTCGGCCGATGTCACCATCGACGACATCATCCGCGCCTACGAAGAGCAGATCGAAGCCATCGAGGCGATGGGCGGCAGACTGGTGGTGATGGCGTCGCGCGCGCTGGCGCGCGCCGCCAAGTCGCCGGCCGATTACGAAAAAGTCTATGGCCGTATTCTGCGCCAGGTGAAGGAGCCGGTGATCATCCATTGGCTCGGCGAAATGTTCGATCCGGCGCTCGCCGGCTATTGGGGTTCGTCCGATCACGCAGCGGCGATGGAAACCTGTCTCAACGTCATGGGCGATAACGCCGCCAAGATCGACGGGGTCAAGATTTCGTTGCTGTCGAAAGAAAAAGAAATCGCCATGCGCAAGCGCTTGCCGAAAGGTGTGCGCATGTATACCGGCGACGATTTCAACTATGCCGAACTGATTGCCGGCGACGAGGACGGCCATTCCGATGCGCTGCTCGGTATTTTCGACGCCATCGCGCCGGCGGCCTCGGCCGGTCTGGCGCGGCTGGCCAATGACGACCTGCAGGGCTTCCACGGCATCATGGAGCCGACGGTGCCGTTGTCGCGTCATATCTTCAAGGCGCCGACACGGTTTTACAAGACCGGCGTGGTGTTCCTGGCCTGGCTCAACGGCCTGCAGGATCATTTCATCATGGTCGGCGGGCAGGAGAGTGCGCGCTCGATCCTGCATCTGACCGAACTGTTCCGGCTGGCCGACAAGGCGCGCGTGCTGCACGATCCCGATCTGGC
>CAWHKU010000004.1:0-109779 GCA_963830125.1 uncultured Alphaproteobacteria bacterium
CGCCATCGCCGCCAACACCATTGCCAAGGGCACCGAGATCACCAACGACTACCGTGAGTTCGACCCCGCCTTGTGCGCAGCGTTCTTGAACCAGCCCGCGCCGAAGAAGGCAAAAGACAAACTCAAGAAGCGCGCCAAGAAGAAGAACAAGTCCAAGAAACAATAGCGCTCGGTTGATAGTGCTTGATCGATTGTTCTCCCGTGTCGTCGGCGGCGCCGCCGTTGCAAAGCGCGCAAAACGTTGACTGTTTTCCGCCAGATATCGCTCAATTTTATGAAACTTGCCGGGCCGCGGTTTTCGAGGATTTAAAGCCGGAAGCATACCAATACCAGCACTGGGATTTCCGTGACCCAAAGTGTTGGTGTTCGAATTGGCAGCTCAAACGCAGGCTCACCAAAGACTAGGCCGGAATAGCGGCGCCCTGTTGGGCAGAACCGTGTTGGCTTTCCTGCTTGGCGTGATGCTGGTCCCCGCGCTTGATTTGATCCGCATCGATCCCGGACATGCCGCCGTGGTTAACAACGCGTTGCAGGCTCAGCTCGACGAACGCTCCGTCGTTGTGATCTCACTGCCCAATGCCGCCGCCGCGCCGAAGGCCCCCGCAGCGGCGGACGTGCCCGGCGACATCAACAGCAATGTCGGGCCTTCGGCCCGCGCCGGCCAGAAGTCGGCAGCCGCCTTGCGGCCCATCGAGACCTGCGACGAGATGGAGCCGAGTCTGGTGGCGGGGTATCAATCGCTTCTGCGGCAGATGACAGCGCTGGAGCAGGACCGGGTCCGCAAGTTCGCGGCGCTCGCAGACGTCACGATTGTCGGCACAGCGTCGACCTATAATCCCTACAACGACGGCGGCGACGCGGAATATTTCGAGACCGCATCGGGCGACCTCTACGATCCGGCCGATTGGACCGCGGCCATAAAGATCGATCTGCGGCAATATTTCGGCGGTGTCCGCTATGGCCGCAACTACCGTCCGACCTATGCGCTGGTCGAAAGCGGCAACAAACAGATCATCGTCAGGATCAACGACGTCGGTCCGCTGCGGCCCGGCCGCGTCATCGACCTCAACGAACAGAGCATGCGCTATTTCGATCCGTCGCTGGAGCGAGGGCTTGTGCACGATGTGAAAGTTACACTGCTGCCCGGCAACGACTGGGCGGCCGGTCCGGTTGCCGAGCCTCTGGCGGTGACCGTTGCCAGCTCCGATTAGGGCGGCCGGGCCGGCTTGATCTAGCGCAAGGCGGCTATCCGGCTTGGGTGCGAAATAGTGCATCTTCACTTTTCGATGGAGGGCACGATGCCCAATCGCGACAGCACGCAGCCGACCTATCCCGTGGTCGAAATTGTCCTGAATTCCATCGCCGACTGGGTTAGCAAATATCGCGATGCCATCAGCGTGAGCGGTATGGGCGGGTCATGCAGTCCGGATGAAGTAAAGCAGATCGCCGACGACTTGGGCGTATCGACCGGCGAGCTGCAGGACTTGATGAGCAAAGGACCGCACGCAGCGGACCTATTGCAGAAATTGTTGGTCGCCCTGAACGTCGATCCGAAAGAACTCTCACGGACGGAGCCGCTGGTGATGCGCGACCTTCAGCGGCTGTGCACGACCTGCGGCGCCAAGGGGCGTTGCGCGCGGGAATTAGCCAAGGGAACGGCGACCGAACATTTCCATGAATTCTGCCCGAACGCCTTCACCCTCGACGCGCTTTTCGACGAGAAAAAACAAGCGGCATCGCACTGAAAGAGCATCGAAGGTGAGATGGGCTGTGGCGCGCAGCGCCAAGCCCACCAGGAATATCGGCGCGATCGATATTCTCCGGCAGGCTCTCTCCGCTTGATTTAGCGTAGGTCGACCGGCCACTGACCTGATCAGCGCTTAGCCTTCCAGCTTGCGCAACACCGCATCGAGCTGATCCAGGTTCTTGTACTTGATCTGCAGCGTACCTTTGCCGCCACGGTCATCGACACTGACATCCAGACCCAAAGCATCCGACAGCCGGCGTTCAAGCGCACGGGTGTCGGCATCTTCACTTTAGCTTGAGCCTTCGCACCGCCCTCGATGCCGCCGGCGAGCGAGCGCGCCTGCGCCTTGCCGTCTTTGCGCATCTCGTCTTCGATCTGACGCACGCTCAAGCCACGCTTGATGATGTCGTGCGCGATTTCGAGCGCGTTCGGCTGGCCAACCAATTGCCGGGCGTGGCCGGCCGACAACTGGCCTTGCTGCACCAGCATCTGCACCGGCTCCGAGAGCTTCAACAGCCGCAGCATATTGGCAATGTGCGGGCGGCTCTTGCCGACGATCTGCGCGACCGCGTCCTGGCCGTGATTGAATTCATTCATCAGCGCCAGATAGCCGGCAGCCTCTTCGATCGGATTGAGATCGGCGCGCTGGATGTTTTCAATGATCGCGAATTCGAGCGCCTGGGCGTCGGTCGCCTCCACAACCGCGACCGGCACTTCGTGCAAGCCGGCACGTTGCGCCGCGCGCCAGCGCCGTTCGCCGGCGATGATTTCGTACTTTTCCTCTTTGCCGGTGGCATGGTCCGGAGCCAACCGCACGACGATGGGCTGGATGATGCCGCGCTCTTTGATCGACGCGGTCAGCTCGGCCAGTTCGCCCTCGGTGAAATTGCGGCGCGGATTACGCGGGTTGGCGACGATATGTTCAATCGGTGCCTTGCGCGCCTTGCGCGCGGTATCGGCCGATGGCGCTTCCTCGGCAACTTCTCCCATCAACGAGGCCAAGCCACGCCCCAGTCGCGAATGATCCGCCATCGCCGCCGCTCCTGAATGTACCGTCACGCAAGCCTCGTCAGTGTTTTTGTGGTGCGTCGTTTATTTTCGTCGTGCCGTTAGTTTTCGTCATGGCCGGACAAAAGCGCGAAGCGCATCTGCGAGCGAAATGCCCCGGCATGACGGTGGAGAATTGACTACCCCGCCTTCAACTCGCGCTCGCGCTGAATGATCTCGGTGGCCAGCCGCAAATAGGCTTCGCTGCCGACACACTTCAAATCATAGACCAGCACCGGCTTGCCGTAGGACGGCGCTTCCGAAATGCGGACGTTGCGCGGGATCATGGTGTCGTAGACCTTGCGGCCCATGAACTGGCGCACGTCGGCGACAACCTGGTTGGAGAGGTTGTTGCGCGAGTCGTACATGGTCAGCACGATGCCGTGGATCGACAGAGTCGGGTTGAGGGTCTTCTTCACCTCTTCGACGGTCTTCAGCAGTTGCGACAGACCTTCGAGCGCGAAGAACTCGCATTGCAACGGCACCAGGATCGAATGCGCCGCCGCCATCGCATTGACTGTGATCAGGTTGAGCGACGGCGGGCAGTCGACCAGCACGTAAGTAAAGTTAAACGCCGGTGTGCCGTTATTGATGTTGTTGAGCGCGGTGCGCAGCCGGTAGGCGCGGTCGCGTTCGCGGCCAATCTCAAGCTCGAGGCCGGACAGGTCCATGGTCGACGGCGCCAGATGAAGCTTCGGCACCGCGGTCGGGATCACCGCGTCGCGCATCGGCGCCGAGCCGGCGAGCACGTCATAGGTCGATGTCCGGCGCGCACGGCGTTCGATGCCGAGACCGGTCGAGGCGTTGCCCTGCGGATCGAGATCGACGATCAGCACGTGTTCACCGATGGCGGCCAGCGCGGTGCCGAGATTGATCGCGGTGGTGGTCTTGCCGACGCCGCCCTTCTGGTTGGCGATCGCGATCACGCGCGGGCCGGGCCCGGGCACGTCCGTTTTCGTTGCCGGCGGTTCGAAGGGAATCACCTGCGGGTCGTTCGGGGGCAATTCGTTCATGGGCGTATTCCATATTGTTTCGAGGAAATTAATCCTCGATGCATGACCGCCGGGCGCTTACGATTTGGTCCGGAGAGGTGTCAGGCTTCGGACGATGACGATACAGCCCTCCGGGCTGGTCTTGCTGGCCACAGTCGTGGCTTCGATATTCCAATATTTAGCGGCATCGGTCAATTCGGCCTCTACATCTAGACCTTTCGGGAATAGGCCGATGGCGCCCTTGCTCGATCAGAGGAAACGCCTGATCGCACAGGGTTTTCAATGGGGCGAGCGCCCGGGCCGTGACAACGTCCACACTGTCCACAGGCCGCATCGGTATATTTTTCGACCCGCTCGGCATGGACTTGCGCCGGAGCGCCGGTTATGCGCACCGCCTCGCGCAGGAAGGCGGCCTTTTTGCCATTGCTCTCGACCAGGTGGACTTTCGCGCCCGGCGTCTCGGCCAGCGCACAAGCAATCGGAATCGCCGGGAACCCACCGCCGGAGCCGAGGTCGACCCAGAGCTTCGCGTCCGGCGCGAGATCGAGGAGCTGGAGCGAATCGGCGACGTGCCGGGTCCAGATATGTCGGAATCGTCGATGGCGAAATCAGAGTTGGTGTTTGCTGCCACTTCAGCAGCAGATCGACGAACAGCTCCAGCCGCTTTTGTGTTTCACGTGAAACAGGGGTGAGCGCAAGCGCACGCGCTTTGTCGGCAGCGAGGTCGACCGTGCCCTGCCCGCGCGCGCTCACGCTGACTTCGCGGCTGCGGCTTTTGCCGCGCCCGCGTTTGACATAGGCCACCAGCAACGTCGAGCGCCGCCGGCGTCATGCCGTCGAGTTTGGCCGCATGGCCGATGGTGCGCGGACGCGCTTTGAGCAGCTTTTGCTTGGCCTCGTTCGACAGCCCGGGCATCGACGGCATAATCGAGATCATCCGGCAGCGTGAAGCTTTCGTCCCGGCGATAAGATGCAACGTCGGAAGCCTGGCGCGGTGAGATAGACATCGTATTTGGCGTCGATCTCGATCTGCTCGGCGATCTTGGGCGACAGTTCACCAAGCTCCGGCCAGACCTTGGCCAGATCCGTCATCGCGATGTTCGGATAGGACAGCAGTCAAAGGCCGTGCGGCGTTGGCCGTCTTTGTTGAGCGTCAGGCCGTGCTTTTCGGCTTCTTTCGGCGTCAGCGATACCGAATCGGCGAAATCGCGCGCGTCCTTGAGCGCTTTCGCCTTTGCACCGATAAGCCTGTGTCCGCTCGGCACCGACGCAGCCGATAGCGATGCCTCTATCGGTCAGGCGCTGGTCGGCATTGTCGGCGCGCAGCGCAGCCGATATTCGGCGCGCGAGGTGAACATGCGGTAGGGCTCGTTGACGCCGCGGGTCGTCAGGTCGTCGACCATGACGCCGAGATAGGATTCGGCCCGGTCGAACACGATATCGCCGCCGCCAGCGGCATGCGACGCCGCGTTGAGACCGGCCAGAAGCCCCTGCGCCGCAGCCTCTTCATAGCCGGTGGTGCCGTTGATCTGGCCCGCCAGGTAACAGGCCCGGCAGGCGTTTGGTCTGCAGGGTCGGCTCCAGTTCGCGCGGATCGACGTAGTCGTATTCGATGGCGTAGCCGGGGCGGACGAAACGCGCCTTTTCCAGGCCCGGAATGGTCGCGACGATGGCGTGCTGGACCTCTTCCGGCAGCGAGGTCGAGATGCCGTTGGGATAGACCGTCGTATCGTCGAGGCCTTCCGGCTCCAGGAAGATCTGGTGGCCGTCGCGCTCGCCGAATTTGACGATCTTGTCCTCGATCGACGGGCAATAGCGCGGCCCGGTCGATGCGATCTGGCCGGAATACATCGGCGAGCGATGCACATTGGCGCGGATGATCTCATGGGTCGCCGGCGACGGTGCGGGTGATGCCGCATTCGATCTGCGGCGTGGTGATGCGCTCGGTCAGCATCGAGAACGGCTCCGGCACATCGTCGCCCGGCTGCATTTCAAGGCTCTTCCAGTCGATGGTGCGTGCCGTCGAGCCGCGGCGGCGTGCCGGTTTTCAGCCGGCCGAGGGTGAAGCCGGCCCGTTCGAGTGTCTTGGAAAGGCCTAGCGCCGGCGCTTCGCCGACACGGCCGGCCGGAATTTGCGTCTCGCCGATATGGATCAGGCCGCGCAGGAAGGTGCCGGTGGTCAGAACCACGGCGGCGCAGGCGATCTCGCGGCCATCTTTCAGCTTGAGGCCGGCCACGCGGCCGTTCGCTAGAATGAGGTCGTCGGCCTCGCCCTCGATGACCGTCGAGGTTCGGCGTCGCCATGATGGCGGCCTGCATCGCCGCGGCATAGAGCTTGCGGTCGGCCTGCGCGCGCGGGCCCGCGCACCGCCGGGCCTTTGCGGCGGTTGAGAACGCGAAATTGGATGCCGCCCTGGTCGGCGACGCGGCCCATCAGGCCGTCGAGCGCATCGATCTCGCGCACCAGATGGCCCTTGCCGAGCCCGCCGATCGCCGGGTTGCAGGACATCGCGCCGACGGTCGCGAATTGATGGGTCACCAGCGCGGTTTTGGCGCCCATGCGCGCCGCCGCAGCCGCGGCTTCACAGCCGGCATGGCCGCCGCCGATAACGACAACGTCGAACTGTTCATGACCGAGGGACATATTCCCGGCCTTGTAGCGGAGGCCGCTAAAAGGGTCAAAGCATCTCGGGCGCACTGGATGTTTCACGTGAAACATTGGAAATTAGGTACATGTATACCAAACCCCTGTCTGACCCCTATTTCAGGCGGTTAGGCACTGACTGGACGGTTCTCTCCATTCCGGATTTTGACGAACCGCCATTGTCGAAGACGACCATGCCGACGCCAAATGAAACCACTAGGATCAAGAACGCGATCCAGCCGATCGTATTCGGGTCCCGCAAGGATTCTCTCCAGCCGGCTTTGTTCGACATGGCCGCTCCCCTCGCTCTGTGGGTCGCCCCCAGCATCGGCGCAGGCGGACGTCTCGGCGAGATGACCGGTTGCCACGGCGGCGCAATGCCACAGATGCGCGATTTAGCGACGGCGGCTATTTGCCGATGCAGAAGTCACGGAAGATCACGTCGAGCACATCCTCGACATCGACACGGCCCGTGAGACGTCCAAGCGCGACCGCGGCGCCGCGCAGCTCCTCCGCCACCAGGTCTTCCTGCCCGACCAGGTCCGAGCTCAATGCCCGTTCCAACGCCGCCAAGGTCTGTTCGAGCATGTGACGATGGCGCGAGCGGCTCACTAACGAAAGCTCCGCCCCGGCCAGATGGCTTTCGGCGTACCGAGACAGTTCGGCCAATAGAGCGTCAAAACCTTCGCCCAATGTCGCCGAAATATCGAAATGCTGGTCTATAGTACTGATCTTATATTCACTATTATTACTTAAGGATCTGCTAACCATGTTTGTTAATGACTTGTTAGACTGAAATTTCTGTTCACTTTTATTTATTAATCTATTTTTTTCTTTATTTTTTAATGGCTTATTAATCCGTAATCCTCGTTCACTTTTACTAAATAACTGATCCATAAGGTCTATTTTGTTCCGCACCAGCCAGACATGCCGGCCTTGGGCCGCGACCGCGGGGCTCGCCACGTCCGCACCGGGCCCCGCCGAAGCAGCAACGGCATCCAGCACTGCAACAGACTCGGCCATTGCACGAGTTTCCTCCGTCGGCCCAGCAGCGCTGGCATCCACCACCCAAAGCACCAGATCCGCACCCGCCGCCCGGTCGCGCGCGCGACGCACCCCTTCCAGCTCGACCGGATCCTCAGTCTCGCGAATGCCGGCGGTGTCGAGCAGCGTCACCGGCAAACCGCCAAGGTCAAGATGGACCTCGATCACGTCGCGGGTGGTCCCGGCGTGAGGCGACACGATCGCTGCCTCGCGCCGCGCGATCCGGTTGAGCAAGGTCGACTTGCCAGCGTTCGGCGGACCGGCAATCGCCACCACCAGGCCCTCCCGCAACCGTTCGCCGCGATGGCCATCAGCCAAAGCCGCCGCGATCTCGCCGCGTAGTTCGCGCGCAATGGTCAGCGACGGCGCCACCAGATCCTCCGGCACATCGGCCTCATCGGAAAAATCGATGCGGGCTTCGACCAGCGCCAGCGCCTTGATCAGATCCCGCCGCCAGCCTTCGGCGCGATTGCCGAGCAGGCCGGTCATTTGCCGAAACGCCTGCCGGCGCTGGCCCTCGGTCTCGGCGCCGACCAGATCGGCCAGGCCCTCAACCGCGGTCAGATCGAGCTTGCCGTTCTCGAAGCCACGCCGGGTGAACTCGCCGGCCTCGGCCATGCGCAGGCCTTCGATACTGCCAAGCGCGTCGAGCACGGCGGCGATCACCGCCCGGCCGCCATGCACCTGCAATTCCGCGACGTCTTCGCCAGTCTCGCTACGCGGACCGGCAAACCACAGCACCAGCCCCTCGTCGATGATCTCGCCCGAACGAGGATCGCGAATGCGGGCCAGCCCCGCTGTCCGCGGCGCCGGGATTTTGACGCCTAGCGCGGTCAGCGCGGCTCCGGCGCGCGGGCCCGAAATACGAATGACGGCAATCGCCACCGGCGGACGGCCGGATGACAGAGCGAAGATGGTGGGACGGTCTGACATTGCGCCGCACCGAAGCGCCGTAGGGAGGGCGGGTCAAGGGGCGTCCGCCGACAATAACAACAGCCGATGGAAACCGCGCGCATTCGCGCCGACTAAGCCGGCATCACCGCACATGCACGGGTACTAGTGAAACCCCGCCGCCAGTGACACCACTTTGCCGTCAAGCCCCAAAAACCCGTGATGGCTCTTGGCCTTGCACGGGTTGCCCTGGGCGATGCCGCCATCGAGCCAGACCACGCGCGCCTTACCGGCGGCCCATTTGATGAAGGGCGCGACGCCGGCCGGCTGGGTAAATCTGCAGCCGTCCTGGCGATGATGGATCACCAACGTCCGCGGCAGTTTGCCCGGCGACCCGAGAATATTGGCGACGTTCTGGCTGCTGCCGGATGCGTCGGTCAGAAAGCCGGAGGTGAGCACTAGCGCATCGGGCCGCGCACCATGCGCAATGCCTCGCGCCGCCCGCAAGGTGCCGCGGCTGGTGCCGATCACAGTGACCGGCCGTTTGATCTTGGCCATGTAATCGACAGCGGCGGCGAGGTTGACGTCGGCGTCAACTACCAGCACCGCGAGGCCGTGCCTTTTATAGGCGGCGCGGGTGCGCACCAACTGATTGTTCTTGAGCCGGCTGATCTGGCCACCGGGACCCGCAGCGATTTCACCGTCACCGCCCGGCATCAGAATGACGCTCGCCTTCGGCGCGGCCGGCCGCAGCAGCACCGCTTGCGACCCGCCAACGCTCACTGTCTCGTCGGCTCGCGCGGACGAAAAACATAGAACTATAGCGAATGAGCAGGCCGCCAGCGCGACACGGCGGCTAAGCGAATGTCCCATGGCGACGACCCCTGCGGCAGTGGCGCTTGCGTATCTCGCCGATGCGATATGATCGGCTTCCAATCGAACGAAGGAGGCGCCGATGTCTACACCAAAACGCCTGGCCTGTCTGGCCGTCATGACGTTGCTCTTCTCCCTGGCGCCCGCTCCGGGCCACGCCAAAAGCGACTTGGCCCGGGCTTATCGCATCATCGCCGGCAAACAATTCGTCGATCTCACCCACAGTTTCGGGCCCGACACGCCAGTGTGGTCCGGATTCGGCCAGGCCAAATTCACGCCGGCCTACGACCCCAAGACCAAGCGGCATTACACCATCAAGGAAGATGGCTTCCGCACCACTTATTACGACATGGTCGGGCAATACGGCACCCACGTCGATCCGCCGGCGCATTTCGCCGAAGACGGAATCACAATGGACCAGATCCCGCTCAAGCAGATGATCCTGCCGTTGATCGTCGTCGACGACACGCCTTATCTCAAAAAGGACCCGGACCACGCCTTCTCGGTCGCCGACCTCAAGGTCTGGGAGAAGAAGCACGGCAAAGTGCCGCGCGGCGCGTTCGTCGCGTTGCGCACCGACATGTACAAAGATTGGAACGCCAACCCCGAGCGCTTCAAGCGGCAGCCGTTCCCGGCCTGGGCGTTCGAGACCATCAAATTCCTGTACGCCGAGCGCGGCGTGACTGCGACCGGCCACGAGGCGATGGACACCGACACCACCGAAAAGATGTTGTCGGAGACCTATATTCTTCAGCACGGCCACTATCAGATCGAGGTGATGGCCAATCTCGACAAGGTGCCGCCGAAGGGCGCGCTCATCGTCGTGACCTGGCCGAAAGTGAAAAACGAACTCGGCTTCCCGGCCCGGGCCTTTGCGATTTTGCCGTAAGTCAGCGTCGTTCCGGGATGGCCGGTTTCGGGCCGATCCCGGAATGACCGACACCGCAAACCGCGCTAGGCTGCGGTCATGTCAGCACCGCCCAACACCGCGCACGAAAACCGCCTGGCGCAGGCAACCTCGCCTTATCTCCTGCAGCACAAACATAATCCCGTCGATTGGTGGCAATGGGGCCCCGATGCCTTGGCCGAGGCCAAGCGCACGAACCGGCCGATCCTGCTGTCGGTCGGCTACGCCGCCTGTCACTGGTGCCATGTCATGGCGCATGAATCGTTCGAGGACGAGGCAACCGCGGCGGTGATGAACGAGCTGTTCGTCAATATCAAAGTCGACCGCGAAGAGCGGCCCGATATCGACCAGATCTACATGAACGCGCTGCATCTGTTGGGCGAGCAAGGCGGCTGGCCGCTGACCATGTTTTTAACGCCTGCGGCCGAGCCGGTCTGGGGCGGCACTTATTTCCCGAACGTCGCCAAATTCGGCCGGCCGGCCTTTACCGACATTCTGCGCGAAGTGTCGCGGATGTTCCGTGACGAGCCGAGTAAGATCGAGCAGAACCGTGCCGCTTTGCTGGCGCGGCTGGCCGATAAGGCGCGGCCGGAAGGCAAGGTCGTCATCGGCCTGGCCGAACTCGACGCTGCCGCCAAGCAACTCGGCAATGCTTTCGACACCGTGCATGGCGGCTTGCGCGGCGCGCCGAAATTTCCGCAGCCGGCGATTTTGGAAATGCTGTGGCGCGCCGGTTCGCGCACGGGCGACGAGCGCTTTTTCGAGACCGTCGAGCATACGCTCGAACGCATGAGCGAAGGCGGCATCTACGATCATCTCGGCGGCGGCTATTCGCGCTACTCGGTCGACGAGCGTTGGCTGGTGCCGCATTTCGAAAAGATGCTGTACGACAACGCCCAGCTTTTGGAATTGCTGGCGCTGGCGTTTCAGCGGAGTGGAAACGAATTGTTCGCGACGCGAGCGCGAGAGACGGTCGAATGGCTCAAGCGTGAAATAACCACGCCGGAAGGCGCTTTTGCCGCCTCGCTCGATGCCGATAGCGAAGGCGAGGAGGGCAAGTTCTACGTCTGGGCCAAGAACGAGATCATCGAACTGATCGGCCCGGAAGCCGGTGGCTTTTTCATGCGCCATTACGACGTCAGCGACGAAGGCAACTTCGAAGGCCACAATATTCTCAACCGCCTCGAAAATGTCGAGCGCGGCCCGCGCGAGGAAGCGCGGCTCAAAGCGCTGCGCGATATTCTGCTCGATGCCCGGTCGGCCCGCATCCGGCCGGGCCTCGACGACAAGATTTTGGCCGACTGGGACGGGCTGATGATCGCCGCTTTGGTCAACGCCGGCATTATTCTCGACGAGCCATCATGGCTGGAGATGGCGAAACGCGCTTTCGCGTTTATCGCCGGCAACATGATCAAGGGGGACCGGCTCGGTCATTCCTGGCGTGCCGGGCAATTGCTGTTTCCCGGACTGGCGTCCGACTTCGCCGCCATGATCCGCGCGGCGCTGGCGCTGTTCGAAGCAACCGGCGAGCGCAACTACCTTGAACAGGCGATAAAGTGGCAGCGCGCCTTCGACAGCCATTACGCCGACAAGGATAGCGGCGGCTATTACTGGGCGGCCGACGACGCCAGCGACCTGTTGCTGCGGCCGCATTCGACGACCGACGACGCGACGCCGAATCCGAACGCGGTCGCCGCCGGCAATCTGGTGAGGCTGGCCGTGCTGAGCGGCGATGACACTTGGCGCGAGCAAGCCGACCGGCTGTTCGATGGCATTCTGGCGATCGCCGGCCGCAACCTGTTCGGCCATGTCGCTTTACTGAATGCGCTCGATCTGCGCCTGCGCGGTGCCGAGATCGTCGCCACCGGGCCGGACGCCGAGCGTTTTGCGCAAGCAGCGCTCAAGCTGCCGTTCGTCGAACGCATTGTGCTGCGGGCCGGCAGCACCGCCGATTTGCCGGCCACCCATCCGGCGCAGGACAAGCTCAAGGCCGTGTCCGGCAGCGCGGCTTTTGTCTGCGTCGGCGAGCGATGTTCATTGCCGGTGACGGACCCGGCCAAAATTGAGCCAGCGGTCCGGGCCATGCAGGGGCCTTGATCTTGCCAAAACTCGGGACCTTAATCATCAAGCGGGGCGGCGACTGGAGCATCCGCCATGCGATTTCCAACCTGGGCCGCGTTGTTAGGTTTTGTTGCTGTTGCTGCTTTGACGGCCGCACCCGTCCGCGCAGAAGAATGGTGCGGCTTTCACGATAAAGCCGGTTCGCGGGTGCGATGCGGCTATTCCAGCCTGACTGAGTGCGAGCAGAAACTCGCCGGCAAAAATCCAGTCTGCATTCCCAGCCCGGAATTCGCCATGCGGCAGCACGGCCAACGGCAGCGATTGGCGCTAGCCACCTTCTAACCGGCCTTTCGCAACGCCAAACCGTCTTTCGCCAGCCAGCCGCTCCACGGTTCGGGCGCGATCAGCCCGTCGCTGATCTTGACCGGCCAGATCGCGTTATGGGCATCCATGCGGCCTATGACCGACGGCTTATGCAGATGCTGGTTTTCGGCATCGAGCCGCACGTCGAAGCCAGATGGTGCGCGGATCGAACGTCCTGCGAGCGCGCGCCGCACCGCCTGCGGCTCGGTGGTCCCGGCCGCCTTGACGCTTTGCACCCAGAGCTGAAAGCCGATCCAGCTCGCTTCCATCGGATCGTTGGTAATCGCCTGATCGTCGCCGGTAAATCGCCGCCACTCGGCGATGAAGGCATGGTTCTCCGCCGTGTCGATGCTTTGCAAATAATTCCACGCAACCATGTGGCCATTCAGGTTGCGCTCGGCCAAAGCCGGCATTTCGGCTTCGCCGATCGACAGGCTCATCACCGGCAGGATATTGGCATCAAGACCCTGGCGCGCGCGCTCCCGGAAGAAATGCACGTTTGCATCGCCGCTCAAAGTCGCGACGATGGCACCATCGCGGCCAGCGAATTTTCGGATACGATAAACGATATCGCCCCAGTTCCTCTCGCCGAACGGCGTGTAGAGCTCGTCGACCGCATCAGGCCCGATGCCGTGCGCCTCGAGATAACTGCGGATGATGGCATTGGTCGTGCGCGGATAGACGTAGTCGGTGCCGACCAGGAAGAAACGACGGCGGCCCAGTTCGAGCAGGTAATCTACCGCCGGAATCGCCTGTTGTTGCGGCGTCGCACCGGTATAGATCACATGCGGCGACTGCTCCTGGCCTTCATATTGGCTCGGGTAAAACAGCAGGCCGTCATATTTCGCCAGCACCGGCAGCACCTGCTTACGCGAAGCTGAGGTCCAGCAACCGAAAATCGCGGCGACCTTGTGGTCGCGCAGCAAGGCTTCTGCCTGGGCGGCATAGGCGCCGGTGTCGGACCGCGGATCCATGATCGCCGCTTCGACCGGACGGCCGAGCAGCCCACCGGATTGGTTGAGCTTCTCGATCAGCATCACCAGCATCTGCTGCAACGGCCGTTCGCTGGTGGTCAGCGTGCCGGACAGCGAATGCAGGATGCCGACCTTGATCGAGCCGTGGTCGAGATCGGAGAAATAGCGGCTGACCGAAGAGGTTAGCAATTGCGCGCGACCGATCAGATCGTCGGCGGTGGTCAGCACGGCATCGCCGGCATTGGCAACGTCGCTGACGATCGCCCGGATCCCGGGCAACGCTTCGCTGACGGTAGCGGCGACCTTGCGCGCTTCGGTGCCAATCACATCGAGCTTGGCGACCTGTTGTTCCATCAGCCGGGTGACGTTCTCGTTCACATGGCTCATGGCGGCGACGCTCTGGTCGACCGCGACGATGGCCTCGGCGGCTTCATTGACCGCATCCTGAATGCCATGCACCTGCGCGCTGATTTCCTTGGTCGCCGTCTCGGTCCGGCGCGATAGCTCCTTGACCTCGGCCGCGACCACGGCAAAGCCGCGCCCGGATTCGCCGGCGCGCGCCGCCTCGATGGTGGCGTTGAGCGCCAGCAGCGATGTTTGCCCGGCAATCGCCTGAATAAGCTTGATGACCTCTTCGATGCGCCCGGCGGCCTCGCCGAGATTGCGCATGGTCTCGTCGGCGCGGGCCAGCTCGGTGACGGTCCGCCTGGTGGCGGCGCGTGCTTCATCGACCTGGCGGCCGGAATCGATCGCCAACGCCTGGACGTCGCGCGCAGCGGCCGCAACACCGGCGACATCCTCGGCGGCCTGCGCGGCGGCATCGGACGATGTCGTCACCTGCTGCGCCATCAACTTGTTGGTCTGCGCCAGTTCGGCCGCGGTGCCGCGAATGCGCTCGCCGGCATTGGTAAAAGTGTTGACCACTTCATCGACAGCGCGCCGGAAATTGCCGGTGAAGAAATGCTGGCCGGCGTGATGCAGCCGCGCTTCGGTTTCGCGCCGGCCTTGGTCGACCGCCAGCGTATCGGCCTCAAGCAGCGCGTTGCGGATTTTGCCGGCGGTGTCGCTGAAATTCTGAATCGCGCCGTCACCGACCAATTCCGGCAAACTGGTGTAACGGTCGCCACCGGCAATCGCGCGTGATCGAGGAAATGATGCCGGTCAGCCGGCTTTCCGCGAAGCAGCCGACCGCCAACGCGCCGATCAAGCCCAACGGCGAGCGCACCCAGAGATCGACGGCCAGAGATGATAAATTCCAACGACGGCGGCGCTAGACAAAGAAAACCGGCGACCGCAATCCACAGCGCGGGCCGCGGAATACGATGGCGGTTAGAGGCGGGCATTGCGGGCTCAAAGGTGGCAGAAAATACCTCCGATCAAACTCGCCTGAATGTGGTTTCCAAATCCTTTTCGCAAGTGCGAAAAGGCCGCATGAAATAAGGGCAAACGCGCACAAGTTTTAGGCGCAACCAAACCGCCACGTTAGCGCCGGCCGCGCGCTGGCGCGTCCCTTGATCGGCACGCCAGTCGAGCGCGTCGGCTTCTTGCTTGATCCAGAGTCGAAACGCTTCGGCCGCCGGGTCGGCTTGCGCGCCGTTCGCCCAGACCAGACGAAAAGCGCGACCGGTCGGCAATGTGAGCTTCACCGGAATGACCAACCGCCCGGTGCGCAGATCGTCGTAAGCGAGAATGTCGTGCGCGAGCAGAACGCCGGCGCCTTCGCCGGCAGCATCGAGCGCATGGTCGGCGCTGTTGAAGCGCAAGCCCGCGCCGCAAATCGACGTCGTCGACGCCGGCGGCTTTGAACCAATCTGTCCCAGATCGGGATATTGGCGCGCGCCGCCGAGCGACTCGTCATGGATCAGCGGCAATCGCGCCAACGCGCGGGCATCTTTCACCGGGCCGAATTTCTCCAGCAGGCCCGGGCTGCACACCGGCACGAAAGAGATTTCGGCCAGCATCTCTGTTTCCAGCGTCGGGTCCACCGCCGGGCTGCTCGGCATGTTGCGCACGGCCAAATCGATACCGTCGGTCGCGAAATTGGCATTGGTCAGCGACGACGAAATCCGCACATCGACATCGGGATGGATGTCGGCGAAACGATACATCCGTCGCGCCAGCCATTTCGCGGTCAGACCCGGCGACGTGCTGACGACCAGGATGTTCGGGTCGCCGGCAGCGTTCAGGCTGGCGACCGCGTCGCGGATATGGCCGAAGCCAGTCTGCAGACCGGGATAGAGCTGTTTGCCCGCCGCCGTCAGCGCGATCGACCGCACCCGCCGTTCGAACAGCTTCACGCCGAGCAAGTCCTCGAGCCCGCGAATCTGGTGGCTGAGCGCGCCGGCGGTGACGTGCAGCTCTTCGGCTGCCCGCGTCAGGCTCAAATGGCGCGCCGCTGCCTCGAAGGCGCGCAAGGCTGAAAGCGGAGGCATCGCGCTATGCATGAGAATATCTCAACTATCGGCTGAGAGCTTATCCTTTGTCAGTAGCACGAAATGGCGACGATTTTGCCACCAACAAATGAGGCTTGCTCAACCAACGAGCGGTCTCCAACCGCAGAGGTGGCTCATGGCTTTCATCGCACGGCAGACCGACTTTCACGCCGCAATCGAATCCTACCGCCCGGTCGTCGCCACATCGGCGGCGCCGCGTAAGGGCCTGCTGGCCCGGCTTTACGACGCCATCATGGATGGCCGCCAGCGGCGGGCACAACGCGACATCGATCGCTACGTTGCTACGCACGGCCGCCGAATGACCGACTCTCTCGAACGCGAAATTAATGCTCGGCTGCTCGGTGACGGTTGGAATGTCCGGCGCTAGGCAGACCAAACGCGCCGGCAAAAAAGAAACGCCCGCGTTAAGCGGGCGTTTTTTAGTCCGTCAAAGCGTAGCGGCATTTACGTATTCATCGACTCGAAGAACTCGGCGTTGCTCTTGGTGTTGCGGAGCTTGTCGAGCAGGAAGTCGATGGCGTCCATGGTGCCCATCGGATTGAGGATGCGGCGAAGGACGTACATCTTTTTGAGCACGGCAGGTTCAGTGAGCAGCTCTTCCTTACGGGTGCCGGAGCGCGTGATGTCGATGGCCGGGAAGGTGCGCTTGTCGGCGACCTTGCGGTCGAGGATCAGTTCCGAGTTGCCGGTGCCCTTGAACTCTTCGAAAATCACTTCGTCCATGCGGCTGCCGGTATCGATCAGCGCGGTCGCGATGATGGTGAGCGAACCGCCTTCCTCGATGTTACGCGCGGCGCCGAAGAAGCGCTTCGGACGCTGCAGCGCGTTGGCGTCGACACCGCCGGTCAGCACCTTGCCGGATGACGGCACGACGGTGTTGTAGGCGCGGCCGAGGCGCGTGATCGAGTCGAGCAGGATGACGACATCGCGGCCATGTTCGACCAGGCGCTTGGCCTTTTCGATCACCATTTCGGCGACCGCAACGTGGCGAGTCGCCGGTTCGTCGAAGGTCGAGGAAACCACCTCGCCCTTCACCGAACGCTGCATGTCGGTGACTTCTTCCGGCCGCTCGTCGATCAACAAGCACGATCAGATAGCATTCCGGATGATTGGCGGTGATGGCGTGCGCGATATTCTGCAGCAGCACGGTCTTACCGGTGCGCGGCGGCGACACGATCAGCGCGCGCTGGCCCTTGCCGATCGGCGCGACGATATCGATGACGCGGGCCGACAGATCCTTCTTGGTCGGATCGTCGTGTTCCATCTTCAGCCGCGTGTCCGGATAAAGCGGCGTCAGGTTGTCGAAATTGATCTTGTGGCGCGCCTTCTCGGGGTCTTCGAAATTGATCGTATTGACCTTGAGCAGCGCGAAATAGCGTTCGCCGTCTTTCGGCGAGCGGATCTGGCCTTCGACGGTGTCGCCGGTGCGCAGGCCGAAACGGCGGATCTGCGATCGGCGAAACGTAGATGTCGTCCGGGCCGGACAGGTAGTTCGATTCCGGCGAGCGCAAAAAGCCGAAACCGTCGGAGAGAACTTCGACGACGCCTTCGCCGATAATGTCGATTTCCTGGGTCGCGAGCTGCTTGAGGATCGCGAACATCAACTCCTGCTTGCGCAGCGTGGAGGCGTTCTCGACCTTGTACTCTTCGGCGAAGGATAGCAGTTCGGCAGGCGTCTTGGACTTGAGGTCCTGGAGCTTCATTTCCCGCATGCGGGTTTGGTCCTGTGGAGATACCGGCGGGGTCCTTTAAAAAATAAAAGACCGGCGCCGGCTTAAAGAGAGAGGTAGGGATCGCAGGTCTGGATTGACGTGTCTGTTTTGGGCTTGGACGCTTTGGGAAGAGGTCCCGGGGCCCGATGCTGCGACCGGTCCGAACGTTCGGCGCCGGTACGCGACTGCATCCGCCTGCGTTCGGTGGGATGAGACAAACATAGGTCGCGGCGCGCTTTCGCGCAAGGGGTGAACAGGAGATGCGACAAAAGCGACTGCCCAAGCGTGGGCAAATCGCCAGCGTGGTTAAATCTAAAACGGCTTCACGACCACCATGATGACGATGAAAATCATCAGAACTGTCGGTAATTCATTGATAATACGATAGAATTTTTGAGTATGCGGTGTTCCGGCCGTGGCGGAATTCGGCCGCCCAGTGGCTTAGCAGACCATGCGTGATGGTCATGGCGACCACAGCCAGCAGTTTGGCGTGCAGCCAGCCGGCGGTCAGAAAACCACCTTGCAGCACCAGAACGATGCCGAGAATCCAGGCCACGCCCATCGCCGGCGTCATGATGTATGTGAGCAAACGATGTTCCATCGTTTCGAAGGTCTTGGCCTGCTGCGACTCGGCTCGGCGGCGGCGTGATAGACGAACAGCCGCGGCAAATAGAGCATGCCGGCCATCCAGGAGATGACCGCGATGACATGGAAGGCTTTGATCCAGAGATACATGGTGTAACCGCTTCTAACCCCGCACCCGCTTCAGCATCCGCTCGACATGTGCGATCGGCGTTGCCGGCAGAATGCCATGACCGAGATTGAAAATCAGCGGTCCTTCGGCCAGCGTCATCACATCGTCGACTTCACGATCGAGCGCCTCGCCGCCGGCCAATAACGCCAGCGGATCGACGTTACCCTGGATCGCGACCCGCGGCTGCAAAATGTCGCTGCGCCAGGCTGCGCGGATAATCCCAATCAAGCCCGATACCGTCGACATCGGTAATCTCGACATAGGGCAGCGCCATTGCGCCAGCGCCACGCGGAAAGCCGATGATCTTGGCGCCCGGCACTTGTGCCCGCACACCGTCGACG
The DNA here is from genome assembly GCA_963830125.1 of uncultured Alphaproteobacteria bacterium. Taxonomy (GTDB): domain Bacteria; phylum Pseudomonadota; class Alphaproteobacteria; order Rhizobiales; family Xanthobacteraceae; genus Pseudolabrys. The sequence goes on from CAWHKU010000004.1 coordinate 18,804, forward strand.
ATTTTCCGCGTTGGCTCGATGCACCAGCGATCGAACTGCTCCGGCGTTAAAACACCCGCCCAGGTATCGAAAATCTGCACGACTTCGGCGCCGGCCTTCAGTTGACCGACCAGATATTCGATCGAGCCTTGCACCAGACGCTCGATCAATCCGCGCGAAGTTTTGCGGATCGCGATAGGCAAACAGCCGCGCCGGCGCCTGATCCGGCGTTGCTTGGCCAGCCACCATGTAGGTCGCGACCGTCCAAGGCGCGCCGCAAAATCCGATCAACGTCGTTTTATGGTCGAGCGCCGATTTGACCCGCCGCACGGTCTCATAGACCGGCGCTAGGACATTGCTGTCGATATGCTCATGCATATCAGCCAGAGCCGCAGCGTCTTCCATCGGTTCGAGCTTCGGCCCTTCGCCGACCAGAAATTCAACTTTTCGCCCAAGCGCGAGCGGCAAGACCAGAATATCGGAAAACAGAATTGCAGCGTCGAAACCGAAGCGTCGCACCGGTTGCAAAGTCACTTCGGCTGCCAGTTCCGGATTGAAGCAAAGGTCTAGAAACCCACCTGCCTTTTCTCGGACAGCACGATATTCCGGCAAATACCGTCCCGCCTGCCGCATCATCCAGACCGGTGGCGTTGCTTGGTGCGCAGCCTTCCAGCACCGGCAATAAGTGGCTTTGTCCCCATAGGGTTCGGCTTCAACGGCTGTCTTTCATAAAGACTCTTATAGTTCTCTTTGTAGTGTTTATTAGGCTGTCGATTGGACTCATGACTCGCGGTCAACAATCTGTCCACCGCCTGGCGAGGCTAAATTCAGAATTCCGGCGCTTTTCCTGAAAGCCGCCGTCCACTGCAAGACCGAGCCATTTGCTGGGATTTATGCGAGTTATCCCGCATTGTCCCCAGAACGCTCGTCCACATTCAAACCTGTCGCCGCCGATAGCCGCCTTTGGCGAAACCCCAGCGGCTGAGAATGTGGACAAAAATTGACCTATCCGCCGCTGGCCGCTTACATGGCTCGCTCAGGCTTCACGTTTATCCCATCCTTTCCACACGTCTTCCGGCCGCTATACAGATGTCCGACACCGGCTATTTTCATCTCCATCTGGTCTCCGACGCCACCGGTGAGACCCTGATCACGGTCGCGCGCGCGGCGGCGGCACAATATGCCAATGTGTCGCCGGTCGAGCATCTTTACCCGATGGTGCGCTCGAAAAAGCAGCTGGATCATGCGATCGCCGAAATCACCGAGGCGCCCGGGCCTGGTCCTTTATACGCTGCTGGAAGAAGACCTGATCGAGTCGCTGGAAGACAAAATGCCGCGAACTCGGTCTGCCTTGCATGTCGGTGCTGGGGCCGATCTTGCGAGTGTTCCAGTCCTATCTCGGCGCCGAGACGATCCAGCGCGCCGGCGCGCAGCACGTGCTCAACGCCGAATATTTCCAGCGCATCGATGCGCTCAATTTCAGCATGATGCACGACGACGGCCAGCACGTTGTCGGGCTGGAAGACGCCGATGTGGTGCTGATCGGTGTGTCGCGCACCTCGAAGACGCCGACCTCGATTTATCTCGCCAATCGCGGCGTCAAGACCGGCAATATTCCGCTGGTGCCGGGCGTTGCCGGTGCCGCCGGAACTCGAAAAACTCAAGCGGCCGCTGGTGGTCGGCTTTTATGCCAGTCCGGAACGCATCGTGCAGATCCGCGAAAACCGCTTGCTCGGATTGAATGCGCATCGCGACGATGATCAATATATCGACAAGACCGCCGTGGCCGAGGAAATCGCTTATTCGCGCCGGCTTTGCGGCAAGCACAATTGGCCGCTGATCGACGTGACCCGGCGTTCGATCGAAGAAACCGCCGCCGCGGTGATGAAGCTTTTCGGCGAACGCCGCCGCGCGCCGGTGGCGTGAAGTGCCGTCCTCCTGCAGGAGAGGGATAAAGGAAGCGAAGTTCATGCCGCTCTGGATTGCGCCCCAGCCGCTGGTGCTTGCCTCGAAGAGCGACATCCGCGGCAAGGTATCTGGCGGCGGCCGGACTTCGTTTCGGCATCAGGCCGGCGCAGATTGACGAACGGGCGATCGAAGCGAAAGCCGGCGTGACCGACGCAGTGGCGGCAGCGCAATTGCTGGCGCGTGCCAAGGCTGATGCGGTGGCGGTTCGACCATCCCGGCCACCTGGTGCTGGGCGCCGACCAGACGCTGGCGCTGAATGCGAGCGGTTCAGCAAGCCAAGTCGACCGCGCCGAGGCGGTGGCGCAATTGCGAAGGTCTTCGCGGCAAGACGCATGCAGCTGCATTCGGCGCTGGCGCTGGTGCGCGACGGTAAAGTGTTGTTCGAATGCGTCGATACCGCTCGGCTGACCATGCGCGATTTTTCCGACCGTTTTCTTGAGGATTATCTCGACATGGCCGGCGATGTCGCCTTGAGCAGCGTCGGCGGCTATCAGCTCGAAGGCATCGGCGTCCATCTGTTCGAACAGCGTCGAGGGCGATTATTTCACCATTCTCGGGCTGCCGCTGTTGCCGTTGTTGGCGTTTTTGCGCAGCGAGCGGGTTTGTCGATGGCTAATGCGAGCGCGGCGGCATGACGTTCATTCTCGGCCTGACCGGCTCGATCGGCATGGGAAAATCGGCCACGGCGAAAATGTTCGCCGACGAGGGCGTGCCGGTGCACGATGCCGACGCGGTCGTGCATCGGCTTTATGAAGGCGAAGCGACGCCGTTGATCGAAGCGGCATTTCCCGGCACCACCAGCGGCGGCAAGGTCGACCGCGGCAAACTGGGCAGAGCGCGTGCTCGGCAAGCCGACGCGATCAAGCGGCTCGAGCAGATCGTGCATCCGTTGGTGACCAAGGCGCGCGAGCATTTTCTCGCCGAGGCCGGGCGCAACGGCGCAGCCGTGGCGGTGCTCGACGTGCCGCTGCTGTATGAGACCGGCGGCGATGAAGCGTTGCGACGCAGTGGTGGTGGTATCGGCGCCCGCCGAGATGCAGCGCGCGCGGGCCTTCGAGCGTCCCGGCATGACGGACGAGAAATTGGCCGCGATCCTGGCCAAGCAAATGCCGGATGCGGAAAAGCGCGCCCGCGCCGATTTCGTGGTGGATACGTCGAAAGGTTTCGATGCCGCCCGCGCCCAAGTGCGTGAAATCCTGGCGCAGGTGCGTAAGATGGCGAATCAAAGCGGAGAAGTAACCGATGCGCGAAATCGTCCTCGATACCGAAACCACCGGGCTCGACCCGAACAAAGGCGACCGCCTGGTCGAAATCGGCTGCGTCGAACTGCTCAACCGGATTCCGACCGGCTCGACCTTTCACGTCTATCTCAATCCCGAACGCGACATGCCGGCGGAAGCGTTCAATATTCACGGCCTGTCGATCGAGTTTCTGAAAACGCATAAGCGCTTCGTCGAGGTCGTCGACGACTTTCTTGCCTTCATCGGCGACGACACGCCGCTGGTCATCCATAACGCCAGCTTCGACCACGGCTTTCTCTGCGCCGAACTCAAGCGCGATCGATCGTCCGTTGATCTCGCGCGACCGCCTGGTCGATACGCTGGCGCTGGCGCGGCGCAAGCATTCGGCCGGGCCTTACAATCTCGATGCGTTATGCGGCAAATACGGCATCGACAATTCGCGCCGCACCAAGCACGGCGCTCTGCTCGACGCCGAAATTCTGGCCGAAGTCTATCTTGAGCTGATCGGCGGCCGGCAGGCGCAGCTGGGCTGGCCGAAAGCACGGTGAGCCGAGCGTCGGCGGCGACGGCACGGTCAAGGTGCGGGCGCGCGCGGCGGCCGCTGGCGCCGCGGCTGACCGAGGCCGAACGCGCCGCGCATCGCGAATTTATCGCGACGCTCGGCGAAGCACGCCGTCTGGCGGAATTATCTGTAGACGGATTTTGCGTTCGTGCCCGCGAGAGCGGGCATGACAGAAAAATCAGCTCGGCTGAGCCGGGGCTTCCGCCGCCGGCATCTGCGCCATTTTCTGGCGATAAAGCGCGACGAAATCGACCGGATCGAGCAGCAGCGGCGGGAAGCCGCCATTGCGCACGGTGGTCGCGATGATCTCGCGCGCGAACGGGAACAGCAGGCGCGGGCATTCGATCAGCACGACCGCGTTCATGCTTTCCTGCGGAACGTTGCGGATGCGGAACACGCCGCCGAACGCCAGTTCGAAGCTGAACATCAGGCCGGCGTTGATTTCCGCCTTGCCGTCGAGACTGCAGCACGACCTCGATGTCGTTATCCGCGACCGGCGTGGCGTCGACGTTGATCTGGATGTTGATCTGCGGCTGTTCCTGGCCGCCGGTCAGAGATTTCGGCGCGTTCGGGTTTTCGAACGAAAAATCCTTGATGTATTGCGCCACGACATTGAGTTGCGGCTGCTGATCCTGCTCCGGCGGTCTCGGGCTGGCCGCCATTCGTGGTCGTCATGACATCTCCTCCGCGCCGCAAAATAGTCTTGCGCGGCGGTTGGCTAACATAGGGTCCAAAGGGGAACAAGGATTCCGGCCCAGACAGCGGAGGCGGGCCGGACTCTTGCCTCGGACAAGGTTAAGCCCGGGCCGGTTCGGGCGCCTGCCGGCGGTTACCGGGCCTCGTGCGGGCCGCCGCCGGTCTCTCGGTCGTGGCCTGGCAAGGCCGGGTCGTCGACCCGGTGCCATTGTTCCGGCTCGAGATCGACCACGCCATCGTTGCGGGCCGTCGGCGCGCCGCGGCCAAGCGCCGGACGCTGAAGCCTCGCCAGAGCGCCACCAGCAGCAGCACCAAGGCCCAGGAAATCCGTAATAAACCCCGGAATAACCAGGAGAATTCCGCCAATCAGGATAAGGCCGCCGGTGCCGTCGGCGTGCAAAGCGGTGAAACTGCCCTGTTCCAGGCCCTGATTCATGGCGACCCGGATCCGGGCGATGTGGCTGCCGCCGGCGTGGCTGCAGTACCAGGCCGCCGGCGAGCGAACCGGCCAGAACCAGACCCACGGTCATGAAGAAGCCAAAGGCGGCGGCGACCGCGATGAAAGCCGCCAATTCAGCCAGCGGCAGCGCCAGCAGTCCCAGCAACAGCCATTTTGCCACATTCATCTGTGTAACTCTGTCCAAAGCATGAGATTTCTCGATAGCCGTTACCCGTTTTTCGGGATTGGGAGCGGCTTGGCAATGTTGGCGTCCGCGTGCCGATCGTCTAAAATTTGCTTGTGAGGCATATTTGCGCCGAGATCACGGCGCTGGGCCATTGGAACGGCGCGTCCGCCAGCTTAGATAGGTAAGGTGGGTCTGGCCGCTACGCCGTCTAGCGGGCAAATTGGTCCGCCGGTCTAACCGGAACGGGACCGGACGCCGATCTTCCGGAACGGTAGCCGAAAGAATGCAAGACGTGTTCGACATTTACACCATCATTTTCCTGGCGCTCGCAGTGTTCATTTTCCTGCGGTTGCGCAGCGTGCTCGGCCAGCGCACCGGGCGCGAGCGCCCGCCTTACGATCCTTATGCCGCGCGCGAACCGGTGCGGCCGGCCGGCGAAAATGTCGTCGCACTGCCCAACCGCGCCAATGAGGCGAACCTGGCCAAACCGGACGAGAAGCCGGATGACGCCGAAGCCGCCAAAGCGCCCGGCGATCGCTGGAAGGGCGTGGCCAAGGCCGGCACACCGCTTGCCGCTGGGCTCGACGCGGTGGCCGACACCGATCGCAGCTTCGATCCGGCGCAGTTCCTGATCGGCGCGCGCGCGGCTTACGAGATGATCGTCAACGCTTATGCCGAGGGTGATCGCCGTACGCTGAAGTACCTGCTGTCGCGCGACGTCTATGATGGGTTCGAGGCTGCCATCGTCGATCGTGAAAAGCGCGGCGATACGGTCGAGAGTCATTTCGTTTCGATCGACAACGCTGACAATCACCGCCGCCGAACTCCGCGGCCGCAATGCGCAGCTGACCGTGCGCTTCCAGTCGAAGATGGTCTCGGTGACGCGCAACAAGGCTGGCGAGGTAACCGACGGCAACGCCGACAAGGTGACCGACGTCACCGACGTGTGGACATTTGCGCGCGATCTTGGGTCGCGCGATCCGAACTGGAAGCTGGTTGCCACCGAAGCTGGGCAATGAAAACATGGCTGAAACCTCGGCAGTGAGCCGATTTCGCTGTCTGGTCGGGTTTGGTTTTTCGCTCTGCCTCGTGGCGGTGGCAGCTTCGTCCGCCTCGGCGTACCCGATGAAACTGCGCAATGCCGAAGTTCAGCCGCTGACGTTCGACTAGCTCGACGGTTGGAAAAGCGACGACCAGGCGGCGGCTTTCGAAACTTACTTGAAAAGCTGCGGTGCGATTCTGCACGGCACCAAGGCCATGCGGAAGGCGCGTCCGATTTATGGCGGGCTTTATAACGCCTGTGAGAAGGCGGCCGCGCTCGCAGCCGGCGGCAAGGTCGATACGGCAACGGCGCGCAAATTCTTCGAAGACAATTTCAAGCCGGTGCGGGTTCTGCCGCCGACGCACACTTACGGCTATTACACCGGCGCCGACGGCTTCTACACCGGCTATTACGAGCCCGAAGTGTTGGGCTCACGCGTCAAGACCGACGAATATAACGTTCCGCTCTATGGCGTGCCGGCGAAGGTTGCCGGCAAAAAAAGCACTGTGTTTGCGCAATACGACCGCGTCGATATCGAGAAAGGCGCACTCGCCGGCAAGGATTTGGAGATCTGCTGGGTCAAGAATCCGGTCGATGCTTTCTTTGCGCAGATCCAGGGTTCGACTCGCGTCAAACTCGATGACGGTAAATTGCTGCGGCTCAATTACATCGCCAGCAACGGCAAGCCTTATACACCGGTCGGCCGTATCTTGATCGACGACGGTGTTTATACGCCGCAGGAAATGTCGATGGACAAGATCCGGCAATATATGGAGTCCAACCCGGAGGAAGGCAAAGCTCTGCGCGAGAAGAACCGCTCTTATGTGTTCTTTTCCAAGACGGCGCTTGAGCCGCACGAAGAACCTCTCGGCGCGGAAGGAATACCGATTACGCCTGGGCGCTCGATCGCGGTCGATCCAAAAATCCATGTCTACGGCACACCGATTTGGATCGACGCCAAATTCCCGCTCAAGAGCGACGCGCCGGACGATCCGTTTCAACATCTGATGGTGGCGCAGGACACCGGCTCCGCCATTCGCGGACCCGCGCGTGCCGATATCTATTTCGGCCATGGCCCCGACATTCCGTCGATTGCCGGACGCATCAAGCAGTTCGGCAAATTCGTCATGCTCGTGCCGAAAGACGTGACGGTGAAGGGGACCATCGAAGCGTCGGCCAAAAGCACCGACATGAGCATTCCGATTCCGGCGCCGCGACCGAAAGCCGCCGATACGTTGTCCGCCGCGCGTAAGCCGTGATGGCAAGCGTCGGGTTGAAACCATGAGCCGCGACCGGCGCCGCGTTCTGTCTTACGAAGAACGCGTGTTGTGGACGACCGTCACCAAGTCGATGACACCTTTGCGCGATCCGCCGTCGGTCGCGCAGGACGCCGGCGTTGACCCGGGCGATGCCAAGCCTTTGCGCAAGCCGCCGGGGCCGATGCCGAAAAAGGCCAAATCACAAACGCCAGCGTCATCGAAGGCCAAGGCGGCGTCCGCTGTGCCGCCGCCGCAAACGCCGCCATCGGGCATCACGCCGCTGTCGCGCCGCGTGAAGCGCAACGTGGCGCGCGGCAAAGAAGCCATCGATGCCCGGCTCGATCTGCACGGCCTGACGCAGCATCAAGCGCATGACACGCTGTTGCGGTTCTTGCGGACGGCAAGTGCACGCGACGCGCGCCTCGTGCTGGTGATTACCGGCAAAGGCAAACGGATCGATGGTGACGGCGAACGCGAGCGCGGCGTGTTGCGCCGCCAGGTTCCGCAATGGCTCGGGTTGCCCGAATTCCGCGATTTCGTGCTCGGCTTCGAAGATGCGGCCATCGTGCACGGCGGCGAAGGTGCGCTCTATGTGCGGGTCAGGCGAAGCCGCGCCTGAGCGGACGCCGCCGCGACAGATTTGCGATTTCGGCGAATTAGGCCGCGTTACGCCGTTGCGATTTGCGCGTCGGAGGTTTCTTGAGCGTCCGGTGTGTGGCGCGCCGAGTATTGCCGTTACAAGGCGCTTCCGGTGTCTGCATTCTCGACATCAGCCGGGAAATGCCGATCCAGAGCTCAAATACATCGCCGACGATCTCATCGCGCCATCGGCTTTCAATACAATCATCCTCCAGCGGCGTTTTGTTTCTCGGTTTCCGCCTACGCATTACAAGAATCCCCCGTTTTGACGCGGCCTTACAATAAAATACAACCATAAGGATATTCGGATAATATATGCACGTGTCAAGAAAATTTTATACTCAGTCCGACACAACCAATGGCACAGCTCAGGACGGGGGACGGCCGGAGGGCGCCGCGCTCAGACGGGCAATTTCCAGACTGATGATTGCATCGCGCGGCCGCAGGCGAGACGAAACGCCACCGGCATTGAACAGGCAAAATCGTAGATGCCCACGAAAGCCTGGCTCCACCTGAAAGGCATGCGATCCAATGATGCCGAGGTCGCCGAGCCGGTCGACGATTCCGATACGGCCAAAATAGTCGAACGGAAATTCGATATGCTCATGCGTCGTCGCAATCACGGTGCGGCCGGGCTCGAGCAAAAATCCCTTGCCGTGGCTTATTTTGACCGTACCGCCGTCGGCGTTCTGAACGGTGTCGCTTAAGGTCAGATCGACCGCGGCTGCTCGCACATTCCGCGGCGCCAATGGCTCGATGCTGATGATGCCTTGTTTGAGCGCGTGCAGGATCTGGTGGTTGACCAGCGGTCCTGTCGGCACCGATAGCCGGTCCGTCTTGGCCGGCGCGCCGCCCGGCTTGGAGAAATAAGCGCTGAGCCAATAATCCGAACTGTGGCCGGTGAGGCGGCCAAGCTTACCGGCCATCGCGCGCGAGATCGGCTGGCGATCATTGACGATGTTGTTGACGGATTGCCGCGAAACCCCGGTCGCTTTGCTGACCGCGACCTGGTCGAGGCCTATGCGCGAGATTTCGGCCCGGAGATGCGCGCCCGGACTCAAGCGCTCGGCTTCCCCCTTTGCCTCCTCCTTGCGCCGGCCGCCCGCGGACATGCTCATGCTCCTTGAGCAAATATTTATTCCTACTCAAGTAATTGTAAATATCTGCGTACGAATTCAACTCATAATTGTATTTTTAGTTAAATGATCCACTTCCGCGTTCGGCCGAATTACAGAATGAAGCGGCTCAGGTCGGCATTCTTGGCAAGATCGCCGATGTGCTTCTCGACATAGGCGGCATCGATCTGGATGGTCTCGCCGGCCCGGTCGGTGGCGGCAAACGAGATCTCGTCGAGCACGCGCTCCATCACCGTCTGCAGGCGGCGCGCGCCGATGTTTTCGATCGATGAGTTCACCGACACCGCGATGTTGGCGATGGCGTCGATGGCATCTTCGGTGAAATCGAGCGTGACGCCTTCGGTGTTCATCAGCGCGATATATTGCTTGATCAGCGACGCTTCCGGCTCGGTCAGGATGCGGCGGAAATCGTCGCGGGTCAGCGCCTGCAATTCGACGCGGATCGGCAAGCGGCCTTGCAGTTCGGGCAATAGGTCGGACGGCTTGGAGATGTGGAAGGCGCCCGATGCAATGAACAGAATGTGGTCGGTCTTCACCGGCCCATGTTTCGTGCTGACCGTGGTGCCTTCGATCAGCGGCAACAAATCGCGCTGCACGCCTTCGCGCGACACGTCGGCGCCGGAGCGACCTTCGCGCCCGGCAATCTTGTCGATCTCGTCGAGGAAGACGATGCCGTTCTGCTCGACAACCTTGATCGATTCCTGAACCAATTGCTCGTTGTCCAACAACTTGTCGGATTCCTCGTTGATCAGAAGATCGTGAGATTCCTCGACGGTGACGCGCCGGGTCTTGGTGCGGCCGCCACCCATTTTGCCGAAGATGTCGCCGATATTGATGGCGCCCATTTGCGCGCCCGGCATGCCGGGAATTTCAAACATTGGCATGCCGCCGCCACCGGCCTGCACTTCGATTTCGATTTCCTTGTCGTTCAATTCACCGGCGCGCAATCTCTTGCGGAAGCTTTCGCGCGTCGAGGGGCCCGAACCGGGGCCGACCAAAGCATCGAGCACGCGCTCTTCAGCGGCCAATTCGGCCCGTGCCTGCACGTCTTTTCGCTTCTTGTCGCGAGTGAGTGAAATCGAAATCTCCACCAGATCGCGGATGATCTGCTCGACGTCACGGCCGACGTAGCCGACTTCTGTGAACTTGGTGGCTTCGATCTTGAGGAACGGTGCGCCGGCGAGCTTGGCCAGACGGCGCGAAATCTCGGTCTTCCCGACGCCGGTCGGTCCGATCATCAAAATGTTTTTCGGCAGCACTTCCTCGCGCAGCTTGTCGTCAAGCTGCAAGCGCCGCCAGCGATTGCGCAAGGCAATGGCGACCGCACGTTTGGCGTCGTGCTGACCGACAATATAGCGGTCGAGCTCAGAAACGATTTCGCGAGGGGAGAAGTCGGTCATGTTACTCAGCTCGTTTTGTCAGACGCCAGATTGCCACGCGCGGACAGCGTCAATCGGATGCAACAGCATAATGATATTTAAGGTCAGGTTGTCTCTTATCCAATAGCCGACGGTCAGCTCCATGACGACGGCAAGTCCGATCACCACGGATACCGGAAGCCGCCACGCCAGCAGAAAACCCACCATCATGGCGAAGTTATCAGACAGCGAATTGATGACACTGTCGCCATAATAGTTCAGCGAGATGGTACCGGCGCGATAGCGCTCGATGATGAAGGGCGAGTTTTCCAAAATCTCCCATCCGCCCTCGACCAGCAGCGCTGCCGCGAAACGAAAGAGCAGGGACGCACGCGGAAAAATCAGCCAAGCCAAGCCGTAGAAGATGAAGCCGTGAATGATATGGGAGAAGGTGTACCAATCGAAAATCTGTTGTGAGTTCTCGGCGCTGACCACGGCGCCGGTCCACAGCTTGACCGTGCCGCAGGTGCAAATCGGCACGCGGCCCATTGCCAGCAGAATGGCGGCCTGCAGCGCCAAAACGGCAACCGCGGCGATCAGCAGATTTCGCAGCGGAAAGCGCTGAGCGTCGGTCACGACTTCAGCGACTCAATCGTGACGTTGCGATTGGTGTAGACGCAGATGTCGGCGGCGATATCGAGCGATTTGCGCACGATCGCCTCGGCGTCCTGGTCGGTGTCGATCAGGGCGCGCGCTGCCGACAGCGCATAATTGCCGCCCGAGCCGATGCCGGCGACGCCCATTTCGGGCTCCAGCACGTCGCCGGTGCCGGTCAGCACCAGCGAGACATTGACGTCGGCGACGATCATCATGGCCTCCAGCCGGCGCAGATAGCGGTCGGTGCGCCAGTCCTTGGCCAATTCGACCGAGGCGCGCAGCAGCTGGCCGGGGTACTGTTCGAGCTTGGATTCCAGCCGTTCGAACAGCGTGAACGCGTCGGCGGTAGCGCCGGCAAAGCCGCCGATCACGTCGCCTTTGCCCAGTTTGCGCACTTTTTTGGCATTGGATTTGATGATGGTCTGGCCGATTGAGACCTGACCGTCGCCGCCAATGACCACCGTATTGCCCTTGCGGACGGTGAGAATGGTGGTGCCGTGCCAAACCGGGACGTCATTTGCTGCCATTCGTTCTTCCTCTCAAGATCCGGCACATCTAGGCATCGCCGCCGGGCTTTGCAAACCGGCCGGATGGCCTGTGGCGAATCCGGCAAACCCCTGATAAAAGGCCCGCGGATCAACGGAATTTGCCCGAAAATCCGGCCAACACGTCCGACCAGGAAAGCCGAAATGCGCACTGCCACCGTGAAGCGCAAGACCAAGGAGACCGACGTTGAGGTCTCAATCGACCTCGACGGCAAGGGCCTCTCGCAGATCGCGACCGGCATCGGCTTCCTCGACCACATGCTCGATCTGCTGGCGCGGCACTCGCGCATCGACATCACGGTCAAGGCGGTCGGCGACCTGCATATCGACTATCACCACACCGCCGAGGATGTCGGCATCGCTCTGGGCTCCGCCGTGAAACAGGCGCTCGGCGACATGAAGGGCATCACCCGTTATGCCGACGTCCATGTGCCGATGGACGAGGCGCTGACCCGCGTCGCGCTCGACATTTCCGGCCGGCCATTTCTGGTGTTCAAGGCCGAGTTCGTCCGCGACAAGGTCGGCACCTTCGACACCGAACTGGTGCAGGAATGGTTTCAGGCTTTCGCGATGAATGCCGGTGTCACGCTGCACGCGCAATGCCTCTATGGCACCAACGACCACCATATCGCCGAGTCCTTGTACAAGGCTCTGGCGCGCGCGTTGCGCGCCGCCGTGGCGATCGATCCGCGCGCCAAGGACGAAGTGCCGTCGACCAAGGGATCGCTCGGCGGCTAATGTCATTCCGGGATGGCACGATGCGCCGGACCCGGAATTCAGCCGCGCGGTTTTGAGATTGTTTCTGGCTTGCGGGTTCGCCGCTTTGCGGCGCCCCGGAAAGACCGGAAAATGTGAAGAGTAACCGATGCCCACTTACACTGTGCATGAACCGCCGCCGCGCGAGGCGAAAAAGACGAAAGCGTCGCCGCTCCGGAACGCTTCGTGTTCGTGCGCGACGGGTTCTATTTCTGGGCCTTCGTGCTGGCGCCGATCTGGCTGTTGGTGCGCCGGCTGTGGCTGGCGCTGTTCATTTACGTTGTGCTCACCGTGGTCATCGGCTTCGGCCTGAAGTTCGCCGGCGTCTCACCAACGATTCGCAGCGTCGCCGAATTTTTGGTCGCCCTCGGTATCGGATTTGAAGCGTCGTCGATCTGGCGCTGGACGCTGTCGCGCCGCCGATGGAAGACGCTCGGTTTTGTCGTGGCTGAGGATGCAGAAATGGCCGAGCGGCGGTTTTTCGCCGAATGGTCGAAAGGCGATGTGCCGCGCGCCAGCGACAAACCGCCGTCGCCCGAGCCGACCTATGCCGCGCCGGTTTGGCGCGGCAAGCCGTCGCCGTCCGACGTCATCGGCTTGTTCCCGGAACCGGGAGCGTCGCGATGAGCGTCGCCATCGTCGATTACGGCTCCGGCAATCTGCACTCGGCGGCGAAAGCCTTTGAGCGCGCGGCGCGCGAAAGCGGGCACGACCAGCCGATCCTGGTCACCAGCAAACCGGAAGATGTCGTTGCCGCCGATCGTGTCGTGCTGCCGGGCGTCGGCGCTTACGCCGATTGCCGGCGCGGGCTCGATGATATCCCCGGCATGATCGACGCGCTTGAGCAGGCGGTGCGCCAGAACGGCCGGCCGTTTTTAGGAATTTGCGTCGGCATGCAATTGATGGCCGAGCGCGGTCTGGAATATCAGGTGACGCCGGGGCTTGGCTGGATTGCCGGCGAGGTCGACAAGATTGCGCCGTCCGATCCGAGTTTAAAAATCCCGCATATGGGCTGGAACACGCTCAATTTGCGCAAGGCCCATCCGCTGCTCGACGAAATTCCGCTCGGGCCGGACGGCTTGCATGCTTATTTCGTGCACTCATATCAGCTGAAAACGGCCGTGGCCGAAGAGCTGGTGGCGCAGGCCGATTACGGCGGTCCGGTCACGGCCATCGTCGGGCGCGACAATATGGTCGGCACGCAATTTCACCCGGAAAAAAGCCAGCGCCTCGGGCTGCGGCTGATCGCCAATTTTTTGAAGTGGACGCCATGATTCTGTTTCCTGCCATCGATCTGAAAGAAGGTCTGGCCGTGCGGCTGGAGCAGGGCGACATGGCGCGCGCGACCGTGTTTCATAAAGATCCGGCAGCGCAGGCGCGCGCCTTCGAGATGCAGGGCTTTGCCTATTTGCACATCGTCGATCTCGACGGCGCCTTTGCCGGCAAGCCGGTGAATGCCGACGCGGTCGATCGCATTCTGGAAACCGTCGGCATCCCGGTGCAACTCGGCGGCGGCGTGCGCGACATGGCGACCGTCGAAGCCTGGCTCGGCAAGGGCGTCGATCGTGTCATCATCGGCACGGCGGCGGTGCGCAATCCGGAACTGGTCAAGGAAGCGGCCAAAAAATTTCCCGGCCGCGTCGCCGTCGGTCTCGACGCTCGCGACGGCAAGGTCGCGGTGCAAGGCTGGGCCGAAACTTCCGAACTCAGCGTGCTCGAGATCGCGCGCCGCTTCGAAGACGCCGGCGTGGCGGCGATCATCTATACCGACATCGCGCGCGACGGTTTGCTGCAAGGCCTCAATCTCGACGCCACCGTCGCGTTGGCCGAAGCCATTACGATTCCGGTGATCGCCTCGGGCGGCCTCGGCTCGATCGACGACATCAAGGCGATGCTGGAGCCGCGCGCCTCTCGCCTCGAAGGCGCGATTGCCGGTCGAGCTTTATATGACGGACGGCTGGACGCGGCCGAAGCGCTCAACCTGATCCGGAGTGCGCAATCCTGACGGCCGATATCGCACCATGACCAAACGGTTGATGATTCTGTCGCTGGTGCTGATCCTGCTGTTTGCTATGGCGCCTTTGTTGTCGGCCCTGACCGCGTCCGCGATTGCCAATGTGTTGCGCTGCGGCCTCGACGAGGGCTCAGCTCACGCCTGCGTGGTGGTCGGCGTCAATATCGGTGGCGCGCTGCACACTATGTTCATGCTGATCTGGTTCAGCATGATGACAATTCCCTTCGCCAGCCTGGCGCTGCTGATCTGGCTGATCGCTGCGATTATTTTGTATGTTATGTACCGGCGCCGCCGGGTGTTCTAGGAAGCCGCATGTTCAAAGTCCGCGTCATTCCCTGTCTCGACGTCAAAGACGGCCGCGTCGTCAAGGGCGTCAATTTCGTCAATTTGCGCGACGCCGGCGATCCGGTCGAGGCCGCGATTGCCTATGACGCCGCCGGCGCCGACGAATTGTGCTTTCTCGACATTACCGCCAGCCATGAAAACCGCGACACCATCTTCGACGTGGTGACCCGCACCGCCGAAGCGTGCTTCATGCCGCTGACGGTTGGTGGCGGCGTGCGCACGGTCGAGGATATTCGCAAGCTTTTGACCTGCGGCGCCGACAAGGTCTCGATCAATACCGCGGCGGTGAACCGGCGAGAATTCGTCAAGGAAGCGGCCGAGAAATTCGGCGATCAGTGCATCGTGGTGGCGATCGACGCCAAGAAGGTGTCGGAGCCCGGCGAGCCGAACCGCTGGGAGATTTTTACCGTTGGCGGCCGCAAGAAGACCGGCATCGATGCGATCGAATATGCCCGCGAGGTGGTCGCGCTCGGCGCCGGCGAGATCCTGCTGACTTCGATGGACCGCGACGGCACCCGCTCGGGCTTCGACATCGCGCTGACCCGCGCGGTGGCCGACGCGGTGCCGGTGCCGGTGATCGCGTCCGGCGGGGTCGGCGATCTCGACCATTTGGTCGGCGGTATCCGCGACGGGCACGCCACCGCCGTGCTGGCGGCGTCGATCTTCCATTTCGGCGAATATTCGGTGCGCGAAGCCAAGGATTACATGGCGAAAGCCGGCCTGGCGGTGCGGCTTGATCCCTGATTTTCGGGAATTTTCTGGCCGCTCGCCGAAGCGGCGGCCCCGGAATGACGCGGGTTGTCAGAGGTGCTAAAGGACCCGCGTCAAAGGAACCTTCGATGACCAAATTCACTCTGGCCGATCTCGAAAAGCGCGTGCATGAGCGCGCGCAGGCGAGCGCCGACAAGTCCTATACGCGCGCGCTGATCGACAAGGGCGTCGCCCATTGCGCCAAGAAACTCGGCGAGGAAGCCTTCGAGACCGCGATGGCAGCCGTGCAGGAAGACAAGGGCCGGTTGATTTCGGAGGCCGGCGATCTTCTCTATCATTTGTTGGTCGTGCTGAAGGCGCGCGACGTCACTTTGGCCGAGGTCGAAGCCGAGCTGGAAAAGCGTACCGCGCAATCCGGGCATGAGGAAAAGGCCTCGCGCCCCAAAGGCTGAGCATCTTCGCAATGGAACAGCGCACCGACGAAAACCTGTCGCCTTACCGCACCTTCTCGCGTGCGAGCTGGGCGGCGTTGCGCGAAGACGCGCCGATGACGCTTGACCTCGGAAGAGGTCACGCGCCTGCGTTCGCTGCATGACCGGCTCGACATCAAGGAAGTCGAGGAAATCTATCTGCCGTTGTCGCGGCTGCTGTCGCTTTACGTGACGGCGACACAGCGGCTGTTCCGCGCGCAGGAACGCTTCCTCGGAACCGAAGACGTCAAGATGCCTTTTATCATCGGCGTCGCCGGTTCGGTCGCGGTCGGAAAATCGACCACCGCGCGCGTGCTGCAGGCGCTGTTGGCGCGCTGGCCGAACGTGCCGAAGGTCGATCTCATCACCACCGACGGCTTTCTGTATCCGAATTCGGTGTTGGAACATGAAGGCCTCATGGAGAAGAAGGGCTTTCCCGAAAGCTACGATTTGTCGGCGTTGCTGTTGTTTCTCTCCGATATCAAAGCCGGACGGCGGCCAGCGCGCGCGCCGATCTATTCGCATCTGGTCTATGACGTGGTGCCGAACCAGTGGATCGAAGTCGACCGGCCGGACATTCTGATCGTCGAAGGATTGAACGTATTGCAGACTGGGCGGTTGCCGAAGGACGGCAAGGCGATCCCTTATGTGTCTGACTTTTTCGATTTCTCGGTCTACCTTGACGCCGACGATGACGTGCTCAAGTCGTGGTATGTCGACCGGTTTCTGACGCTGCGCGGCACCGCTTTCCGCGATCCGAAATCATATTTCCATCGCTATTCGAATTTGTCGGACGAGGAAGCGGTCGAGACCGCCTCGTCAATCTGGGAGCGCATTAATCTGGTCAATCTGCACGAAAACATCGTGCCGACGCGCCAGCGCTCGAATTTGATTTTGAAAAAGGGCGCCAGCCACCAAGTCGAAGAAGTATCCCTGCGGCGGCTGTAAGTTACGCCGCCCGCCGGCCGGAGCCGAAATGCTCCATGTAACGCTGCTTGATCATCGCCACCGGCAGCACGATCAAAACGTCTGTGGTGCCGAACTCGTGGTCAACCACGGCGCCGTCGCCGATGTAAGCGCCCAACCGCAGATAGCCTTTGATCAAGGGCGGCAGCGCACGCAGCGCTTCCTTCGGGTCGATCGACTCTTTCGACAACCGGTTCATTTCAACATAACGCTCCGGCAACGCCTGCGCCCGCCATTCTTCCGGTGCGCGCGCATAGTGATGCAGGAACGACAACGGCAGCGCCATGCGCTTCGGCTCGGTGCCGTCGAGACTGGCGCAGCCGATCAGGACGTCGCAGCGATTCTGGGTGATGTAGGCGTGAATGCCATGCCACAGCAGCTCGACCGTGCGCTTGTTGCGGTAGGGCGCCAGCACGCAGGAGCGGCCGAGTTCGAGAAACTGCAAGTTGTCGTGGCGCGCGATCAGCCCGCCGATGTCGAATTCGCCGGAGGTGTAAAAGCCTCCGTGATCTTCAGCCAGCGCCTGACGCAAAAGCCGATAAGTGCCGACCACAGCCGGGCGGTTGCCGGGCGCGCCGTCGCGCGCGGCGTGGTCGAGCACGAGGAGGTGGTCGCAGATCGCGTCATAGCCATCGACGTCGCGGCGCGCGAACAGTCGGCCGGGATTGGGGATCGCCGAACCTTCCTGGTAGAAAACTCGATAGCGTAATTTTTGGGCCTGGCGGACTTCAGCGGCGGTCTGCGCCAGACGGACTTCAAGCGAGCCGACCCGGCCGAGGCTCTGTGCCGGGCGATGCGCGCGTGCGGCCCAAGCCTGCAAGCCACCATAGGCCTGCAACGACGAAATCAGGCCGGGCACGGCGGGCGCGGGACGGAAGCGCTGCAATAAGTTACGCGGCGGGCTCAGGCTAGCGTTGTGGGCCATCTGGCAATCGGTCCTTTTCCGCGCCCAAATCGCGCGAATGGGTAGGATTTCGGGTCACCGAATCATAAATCAAGTACCGCTCATCCCTACAGCATGGCAGCGATACGAATTTATGACAGATTTGGGAAGCCCCAGTCAGGTCACAAGTCAGGTCACAAGTCAGGCCGCCAGTGAGGCCGTGTGGGCGGCAGCCTCGAGTACGTCGCGCAGGCGTTCGCGGTCGAGCGGCTTGACCAGCAGGCCGTCCATGCCGGCCGCCATGCAGGCCTCGCGGTCTTCCGCATAAGCATTGGCGGTCAGTGCGACAATGCGGGTCGCTCGCGCGGCGAGTTCGGATTGCGTCCCGGCTTCGACGGCGCGAATGCGGCGGGTGGCTTCCAGCCCGTCCATGCCAGGCATCTGCACATCCATCAGAACCAGATCGAATGGCGTGCCGGCGGCACGTGCTGCTTGCCAGGCTTCGAGCGCGGCTTCGCCATTGCCGGCGATGGTTGGGCGATGACCAAGCCGTGTCAGCAAAGAACGTGCGAGCAGTGCGTTGATCTCGTTGTCTTCGGCCACCAGAATGGACAATCCCTTGTTGCCATTAGGACTGCGGGCGGTCACGTCGATCGCGACGTGATTGATTTCCTCGACGCTATCGGCGAGCGCATGCTCGAAGGAATTTTGCGCGGTCAGTCGCGCCGCCAGCGATGCGGCGCGCACGGGCTTGACCAGATAGCCGGTAAAGCCGGCGGCCTTGAGCGCTGGCAATTCATGGCGATCGCCCGGACGGATCAGCACGATACGGCGCAGGCCGTCATGAGCGGCGAGACTGCCATCGGCGATCATGTCTTGTGCCAGCGGGAAATCGACCAGCATTGCGTCCCAATGCCGTTCCGGCAACAACAGCCAGCGCAATTTTTTCGTCGGTGACTGCGCAGGTCTTGGCGCCCCAGCGGCCGAGCCGGCGCGCCAATAGCGAAGCTTCGACTTCGGCCGATGCTACGATCAGTACCGTCTTGCCGGTGAGGTCGGGCGTCGACGAATGTCGCTTTGCCGTCATTGGTGGCTTGGGCGCCCCGGTCGGCGGCGGCAAGCGACACGGTGAAACTGAAGGTCGACGCCTTGGCCCGGCCGGCTGTCGACGGAAATTGATCCGCCCATGCGTTCGACGATGCGCTTGGAAATGGCGAGGCCTAAACCGGTGCCGCCGAATTGGCGCGTCGACGAGCCGTCGGCCTGTTCGAAGTCGAGGAAGACGCGGGCCTGATCTTCGGCGCGCAGACCGATACCGGTGTCGCGCACCATAAAACGCAGTTCGTTGTCGCCATCACCCGGCTCGACGATAATGGCAACGCCGCCATGCTCAGTGAACTTGATGGCGTTGCCAACGAGATTGAGCAGCACCTGTCGCAAGCGCGCAGCATCGCCGATGAAGGTTTCGGGCAGTAGGTCGTCGACAAAGGAGGCGATCTCGATGCCCTTGCTCTGTGCCCGCACCGCCATCAGCTCGACCGCTTCTTCGACCAGCGGCATCAAGGCGAAGGGCCGCGTTTCCAGGTCGAGCTTGCCGGCTTCGATTTTGGAGAAGTCGAGCACCTCCTCGATCAACGACAGTAAGGTCTCGCCGGAAGTCTTGGCGGCCTTGGCGTAAGTCAGTTGCTCGGGCGTGAGCTGAGTGTCGAGCAACAGATCGGCCATGCCGAGCAGGCCGTTGAGCGGCGTGCGAATTTCATGACTGACCATCGCGAGGAAACGCGATTTGGCGTGGTTGGCGGCTTCCGCCGAATCGCGCGCCGAAGCGAAGGCGCGTTCGGCTTCGACACGATCGGTGACATCGCGGCCGACGCCCTGCACTTCGCTGCCGGTGCCGCCGCGCACCGCAACCTCGCGCCAGGCGATCCAGCGCGCGGTTTCGCCACTGGCGATCTTTTGGTCGTGCGCGCGTGTGCCATCGGCGAGAATTTCCAGCGCGCTCTGTTCAAGCACTGGTAGCGCGGCTGGTCGCCCGAGCAGGGCTTCGCGGCTTGCGCCGGCGAGCGCGCAATAAGCATCGTTGGCATAAGTGACGCGGCCTTGCGCGTCGCGCCGCACGATCAGATCGCCTTGCGCTTCGAGCAGGCTGCGCGCGCGCTCTTCGGCTTCTCGCAGTTCCCAATTGCGGTCGGCTAGTTCCTCGAGACGAATTTCCAGGCTGCGGCGCGTGGCTTTGCCCTTGCGGCGGCGCATCAGCAAAAAGGCGATGACGGCGCAGGCGCCGGCAAACAAGGCGCCGACACCGGTGGCGTAATTGTGGGGATTATACGTCGCGCTCGAAACGCGGATGCCGGTCAGGAAGCCAAGCCCGCCGGAGACGACCGATAACGTAATAACGACAGCGCGGCCGAACAGCACGAGCGACGCCGTGTTGCGCGACAGCGGACGGCGCCGCGGGGTGCTGCTGGTAGGCGGGTGTTGCGGCATGACGGCGGTAATTTCGCACGTCGAATCTTGCCACTTTGTGCAACGAGCGCAGCCGAGGCACGTTCGCTCGCGAATGTGGTAAAGCGGCCGTTAAGGCCTTGTCTTAAAGACCGGCCTTATAAGAACCGGCGGCGCAACGTCAGCTATTTCTTGGCGACCTTGCGGATTGATCCGGTCGCGTTGGCCTTGTTCCAGATCACCGCGAACAGCGCGGCGGCATCCTGCTCGGTGTAATGCGCCGAACGCACGTAGATTTTGTAGATCGGCCGGCTTGCGTGACAGCGCGACCGTGAGTTCCGGTCTGGCCGCCGTTGGATCAAGACGGATGCTTTCGATAGTGGTGGCGCTGGCGCAGGTCCTGTCGGCATCGCCGTCGTCCACCAGCATGAAATCGGCCTGGGCCGGGCTGTCGACCACTTGCATCCGCAGGCTGGGCCGGGCCGCGGCATTGTCGATGCGCACAATGTGGGTCGCGGATATCGCGGTGGACTGAGGACCGACTTTCGTCCCCGACAGCACGTAGCCGTCATTGCCGGCGATGAAGCAGGGTTTGTTGCCGGGCGACAGCAGCGAACCGGCAGTCGCGGCCGGAACCGCGGCGATCAAGGCGATCAAGGCGACGATATGGGTGTTTCGCATCGGCCCCTCGCGTGGCGCGACTGTGAATGGCCGCGCACCACCACGAGGCTAGGCGTCTATGGTTACTGGTCTCGTTAATGCGCGGCGGCTTCGCCGCTCTTATGCCGCGTGGCGGACGTCGTCGGCGAGAGTGCGGTACGACAGTGCCTCGGCGAGATGGACGCGACCGACTTTGTCGGCGCCGTCGAGATCGGCGAGCGTGCGCGCGACCCGCAATACCCGATGGTAGCCGCGCGCCGACAGCTGCATCGAGGCGGCGGCGTCCCGCAACAGCGTCATGCCGGCGGCATCGGCGCGGGCGATCTCTTCCAGCACTGGGCCGTTGGCTTGGGCGTTGCAGCGGATATGCGCCGCGCCGAGCGCGGCGTAACGTTCGATCTGGATGTCGCGGGCGCGCGCGACCCTGGCCGCGACTTCGCGGCTGCCTTCCGACGGCGGCGGCAGGATCAGATCGGCGGCAGTTACCGCCGGCACTTCGATGTGCAGGTCGATGCGGTCGAGCAGCGGTCCCGACAAGCGGCCCTGATAGTCGGCGGCGCAACGCAAATTCGATCCGCGCTTGCAGGCAAAACCGGGATCGCTGGCGCGGCCGCAACGGCAAGGATTCATCGCCGCCACCAGCATGAAGCGTGCCGGATAGGTGATGCGGTGATTGACGCGGGCGATCGAGACTTCACCGGTCTCAAGCGGCTGGCGCAACGAATCAAGTACCTGGCCGGGGAATTCCGGCATCTCGTCGAGAAACAGCACGCCGTTATGCGCCAAGGAAATTTCACCGGGCCGCGCGCGCAAACCGCCGCCGACCAAAGCCGGCATCGAGGCGGAGTGATGCGGACTGCGGAACGGCCGTTTGTTGGTCAGCGCGCCGCCTTCGATCTCGCCAGCGACCGAGGCGATCATCGATACTTCGAGTAGTTCAGCGGGCGACAAAGGCGGCAGAATCGACGGCAGCCGGGCCGCCAGCATCGACTTGCCGGAGCCGGGCGGGCCGACCATCAACAGGTTATGGCCGCCGGCAGCGGCGACTTCGAGCGCGCGCTTGGCGCTTTCCTGGCCCTTGATATCGGCGAGATCGAGCGGCAGGGCGTCAATCTCGCGGATTTTCGGCGATGGCCGGGTCAGCACCTGGGTGCCACGGAAATGGTTGGCCAGTTGAATGAGCGACTGCGCCGCGACGATCTCGATCTCAGGGCTGGCCCAGGCCGCTTCCGGTCCGCACAGCGCCGGGCAGATCAGCCCCTCGCCGCGGGCATTGGCGCCGATCGCGGCCGGCAGAACGCCAGCGACCGACGCAATCGAGCCGTCGAGCCCGAGTTCACCGAGCACGGTAAAGCCGCCAACGGCGTCGGGCGGCAGCGCGCCAATCGCCGCCATCAGCCCGAGCGCAATCGGCAGATCGTAATGGCTGCCTTCCTTCGGCAGGTCGGCCGGCGCCAGATTGACGGTGATGCGGCGTGCCGGCAAAGCCAGCCCCGAGGCGACCAGCGCCGCCCGCACCCGTTCCTTGGCTTCTGACACAGCTTTGTCAGGTAAGCCGACTATGTTGAAGGCCGGCAGGCCGGGTGCGACCTGCACCTGCACGTCGACAGCGCGGGCGTCGATGCCCTCGAAAGCAACCGTTGCGACGCGCTGGACCATAGACCTTCCCACCACTATGCATACTTTTGAGTGTAGCCCAAGTTGTGGACAGCGGCAAGAACATTTGCAGAACAAATTAAGTCAGCTATAGTCGAATCATCAAATTCAGGGACCAGAGCCATGATCGACCGCAAAGCGATGGAGAACGATCTGCACCAAGCGCGCATGGCGCGTCTGGAAGCGGAAGCCGCCAATAGCGACGTTGAAGAATTGATCTGGGAGTTGCAGCACGTTCAGCTCGGCCGCCAGCGCATCGTGTTTTCGATCGCCGGTTTTGAGCAGGACGTCATCGGCGCGGCAAACTGAGCGAGCCGGCGTTTCGTCGAGTTGGCGAAGAGGATGCGAGGTGTTCGTGGCGTTCGTGTTCGCCGCGTTTGAAGGGGCGCGCTGCGCAGTCGATTGTGACTGTGATGGTCGCCGGGCCCGGCTATTTTAGTACTGTCAGTTTACCTTGATTAGTGGCGGTTTCGTCGAATTCATTATGTAAATATTGTCGTAGAATTAATAGTTGTCGTGTTGTGCTGAGAGAAACCGGCAATTGCGAGCGTAGTCGTGAGCCCTCAGCAAAGTCTATCCGATGCACGCTCTCCAGTCCGAGATTCTGGAAGCGCTGGTCATAGGCGAGCGCTTCGAGTCGATCGCAAAACATCTTTGCACGCGCGCAGAGGAACTCGCTCCGGAAGCGGTCTGTGTTCAATTCTCTCGGTTGCACAAGATGGCACGATCAGGCCAGTGGCAGCGCCCAGCCTGCCGCATCATTATTCGGCTGCGCTCGATGGCGTGTCGATAGGCCCTTCCGTTGGGTCGTGTGGAACCGCCGCCTATCTTGGCGAACCGGTTGAAGTCGAAGACATTTCCACCGATCCCCTGTGGGCGCCATACAAGGATCTGGTATTGCCGCTCGGGCTGGCCGCGTGCTGGTCGTGTCCGATTAAAACCCGGGACGGACGCGTTGTCGCGACTTTCGCATTCTATTATCGCACGAAGCGCGGTCCAAGCGATCTCGAGCGCTCGATCGTTCACACCTGCGTTCATCTTTGCGCGCTCGCGATTGCGCACGACGAGACGCAGAAGCGAAATCAGGACCTAGCCTATTACGATCAGCTCACCGGTCTTCCGAACCGGCGCTGCTTTGACGATATGATGAGCGACCGGATCATTTCCGACGAGCCGGCATTCGGCCTGTTGATTGTCGATATCGACAATCTGAAGATCGTCAACGACACCATGGGTCATGTCGTTGGCGATAGCCTCATTCAGGAAGTCGCGCGGCGGTTCAGCAAAATAGTGCCGAACACATCGTGCCGGGTCGGCGGCGACGAGTTCGCCGTTCTCGTCGACAATTGCGCCGATCACGAGGTTCTGATCGCCACCATCGACGAAATTGCGCAAGAGATGAGAGAGCCGTTTGAATGCGGCGGAATACACGATCATCCCGCAAGTCACCATCGGCGGCGTTGTCTACGGCATCGACGGCATTGACGCAGATTTATTGCGTCAGAATGCGGATTTTGCGCTCTATCACGCCAAGGAAAACAATCGCGGCGGTTATGCGCCGTTCGAACAGGAAATGCGCAAGCGATATGCACTTCGCATGGCGACAATCCGGGCAGTGGATGAGGCTCTGAATACGCGGGCGCGTTCTTCCCCATTATCAGCCGCTTGTCGAGATGGCCGATGGCACGATTAGTCGGCCTCGAGGCCTTGGCACGCATGCGCCGCGAAGACGACAAAATTGTCTCCGCCGGTCAATTTCAGTCGGCGCTGTCAGATCCCAATGTCGCCTACCGTACTTACCGATCAGATGCTGAAGCAGGTCGCAAAGGACATGCGCGGCTGGCTGGATCAAGGCATTGCCGTTTCGATCATGTCGGTATCAACCTTTCGACCGTCCGACTTCCATCGAAACGATCTGGAACAGCGCATTTCCGAGCCTTTCGGCGCGGCCGGCGTGCCGCTGAAATATCTTTTGCTCGAAGTGACTGAAACCGTGCTGATGGACGGAAACGACCAAAAGTTGGCGGACGCTATCGAACGGCTCAGGCAGAAAGGTATGCTCGTCGCGCTCGACGATTTCGGTACCGGGTTTGCGTCACTGACGCACCTGATCAGCTTTCCGGTCGACATCATCAAGATCGACAAATCTTTCGTCGACCGGATGTTGGTCGACCGGTCAAGCCGCCTGATCGTGGAATCGCTGATCGACCTTTCGCGCAAGCTTGGCATGCGGATCGTAGCCGAGGGCATCGAATCCGAAGCGCAGGCGATCCGGCTACGGGAGCTCGGCTGCATCGTTCGGGCAGGGATATTATTTCGCGCGCCCGGGCGATGCCGTCCAGCACGACCACCCTGCTGCGCGACTCGACGGCCAGAAGCAGACTCGGCCTCCGAGAGATAAGCCGGCGAACTTCAAAGCGTAAGCCGATCCGGTCAGCGATTTCCGCTTCTTCTCGATCACGTCCCAGACCATTGCCGCCGCATCTGGACCGCCGAGGTTCTTGACCGCGCGGATGCCGGTCGGCGAGGTGACGTTGATCTCGGTCAGCCAGTCGCCGATCACGTCGATGCCGACAAAGATCATGCCGCGCTCGCGCAAGCGCGGGTCCGAGCCGCGCGCAGATTTCGCGCTCGCGCGGCGGTCAGGTCGGTCGCTTGCCGGCGAGCCGCCGCGCACCATGTTGGAGCGCAGATCGTCGGCGGCCGGCACGCGATTGACCGCGCCGGCGAATTCGCCGTCGACCAGCAGAATGCGCTTGTCGCCCTGCTTCACCGCCGGCAGGAACTTCTGCATCACCCAGGGTTCGCGGAAGGTCGACCGCGAACATGTCGTATAGCGAGCCGAAGTTGAGATCGTCGTGGGTGATGCGGAACACGCCGCCGCCGCCATGGCCGTAAAGCGGCTTCATCACGATGTCATGGTGCTCGGCCCGGAACGCCTTGATCTCGGCGAGGTCGCGCGTGATCAGGGTCGGCGGCATCAGATCGGGAAATTCGGTGACCAGAATTTTCTCGGGCGCGTTACGGACGTGGCCCGGATCGTTGACCACCAAAGTCTTGGGGTGGATGCGCTCAAGCATATGCGTGGTGGTAATATAGGCCATGTCGAACGGCGGGTCCTGGCGCAGCAGGATGACGTCGAAATCGGCAAGCGCGGTCCGCTTGGGTTCGCCCAGGGTGAAATGGTCGCCGGCCTGATCGCGCACGGTCAAAGCCTCGACAGCTGGCAAACAGCACGGCCGTTCGCCTGGGCCATCCGGTCGGGCGTGTAATAGCTCAACGAATGGCCGCGTTTTTGCGCCTCCAACAGCAGGGCGAAACGTCGAGTCGCCCTTGATGTTGATCCGCTGGATCGGATCCATCTGCACCGCGATTTTCAAGCTCATGGTCGCCTTTCGAATACGCCAAAGATTAAGGAAAACAGATCGTTAAGGGTTTACCGCCATGATGGCCCAATCGTGAACCTGCGCTACACTGGGTGGAGCCGTCCGTGACTTTGCCGAAGCTTTCGATTGCCGCCAAGCTTTATGGCATCTTCTGCCTTGATGGCCATAACCGCCTTGGCGCTATCCGGGGCGGCAATCGTCAACGCCCGCTATTATGCGGCTTTGACCGCCACTTATGAATCCGCAAACGCCGGCACCATCAATGTCGAGAAGGTCAACGGGCTGATCTATGCGGTCGTGATGGACTCGCGCGGCGTCTATATGACGCCCGACGCCGAAGGCCGGAAGCAATTCATCGCCGGCATCCGCAAATTCAACGCCCAGATCGCCAAGGTAATCGCGAATTGGCAAAAGACTGTGACCGGCGACGACGCCGAATTGTTCGCTGAGTTCTCGAAGCGCATTATCGCGTTCATCAATTACCGCGAAGAGCTGGCGCGGTTGGCCGAGAGCGGCGACCCGGCCGCGGCCCGTACGTGGGGGGTGAAAAGCCGCTCGATGCGCCAGGCGCTCAACGCGGATTTGGATAAGTTGACCGCAGTCTATGCGCAACCGCGCCAAGCGCGCCTACAATCGGATTGATGGCGGCATCGACCAGATCGTGATGTGGTTTGCCGTGTTTGCCGCGCTGGCGGCTTTGGCCACTTTGGCGCTGCTGGTGATCTCGCGCGGCATCGTCAAACCGCTCGGCGCCATCACCAGCGTGACCAAGGCGGTCGCCGACGGCGATGAAAGCATCGCCGTCCCATATAGCGGCCGCGGCGACGAGATCGGCGCGCTGGCGCGTTCGATCGGCGTGTTCCAGCAGGCCATGCAGCACAATAAGGAGCTCAACCGCACGGTCGTCGCCGACGCCGAGTGCCGCAGCCAAGCGCCAGGAGCAGATGTCGAGCGAGATCGCGCGCTTCTCCGCCGAAGTCGAAGCAACTCTGTCCGACCTCGGCCGCATCTCCGATCAAATGTTGTCGGCCTCGACCCAGCTTGCCGGCGCCGCCGACGACGCCTCGGCCAAGACCGCGCGCGCCGACGCGGCGTCATCGGAAGCATCCGCCAATGTCCGCGACATCGCCTCGGCCGCCGACGAATTGTCGGCCTCGGTCAACGAGATCGACCGCCAGGTCGCGCAATCGAATGCGATTGCGACCAAAGCGGTGACCGAAGCCGGGCCAGACCAATCTCGCCGTCAAGGAATTGGGCGAGGCGGCCGCCCGTATCGGCGACGTCGATCAAGATGATCACCGACATCGCCGAACAGACTAATTTGCTGGCGCTCAACGCGACCATCGAAGCCGCGCGCGCCGGCGAAGCCGGTCGTGGCTTCGCGGTGGTGGCCGGCGAAGTGAAGGCACTGGCCGGTCAGACCAGCCGCGCCACCGAAGAGATCAGCGCGCAGATTGCCGGCATGCAGCGGGCCACCACAGACCTCGATCGCGGCGATCAGCGCGATCGAACATACCATCCGCGAAATCGGCAATATTTCGAGCGCCATCGCGGCGGCGGTCACCGAGCAGGGCGCCGCCACCAGCGAAATCGCTCGCAGCGTCGAAACTGCCGCGCAGCGAACGCATCGAAACGGTGGAGCAGGTCAATCAGGTTGGCGCCGCCACCGCCGATACCCACACCAGCGCAACCCTGGTCAAGAGCGTCGCCGACGATCTCGGCCAGGTGGCCGGCCGCATCCGCGGCCAGGTCGATCAGTTCTTCGATCGGCTGAGCGCTTAAACGCTTCAGTTCACTTCGAACGCGCCTGGAATATGCCGCGGCTTCTGCCCGGCGCGATCAGAATGGCGTCGAAGCGCAGGTCGCTGTAAGTGCGCCTTCGGATTGTTCGCCAGCCAGATTTCTGCCGCGGTCACGATGCGGGCGCGCTGGCGCTCGGTCACCGACCAGGCGGCATCGTCGAGCGTGGCGCGCGCTTTCACTTCGACGAAGATGATCAGGTGCCGCGTGCCCGGCGACGATGTCGATTTCGCCGGCGCGCACCGAAAACGCCGCGCCAGAATGCGATAGCCTTTGCCGATCAGCCAGGCGGCGGCCTGACTTTCCGCCGAGATGCCGCGATTGAACGCTGCCTGCCGCTCCGGGTCCGGTTCGCCTTTCGGCCGGTTTTGGCCGCAGGCCGGGCACGCGCGGCGCGCGCGGCAAAGGCGGATTGGTGTTGTCGTTCTTGGCCACCGGCGCTCATTCCTCGCGCGTCTTTAGTCAGTTCGAGTGCGCGTTGATAGACATCGCGGCGCGCGCGTCCGGTGGCGAGCGCGACTTCGCCGACCGCGTCCTTGACCGACACGCGGTCGAGCGCCTGGCGCAACATGTCGTCGATATCGGCGTCGGCAGTTTCCTGTTCCGGCGGCGGCGCGATCACGATGACGATCTCGCCGCGCGTCTCGCCGCCTTGCGCATAATCATGCGCCAAAGTCGCCAGATCGCCGCGCCGGATTTCCTCGTGCAGCTTGGTCAGTTCGCGGCAGACGGACGCTTCGCGGCGCGCCTAGGCCTGGCGGCGAGATCGGCGAGCGAAGCCGCCAGCCGTGGTCCGCTTTCGAACAGCACCAAGGTCGCCGGAATGGACGCCAAGCTCGGCGATGCGCTTTTGCCGCGCGCCTTGCTTGGGCGGCAGGAAGCCCTCGAAGAAAAACCGGTCGGTCGGCAGCCCGGCGAGCGACAGCGCGCGTCAGCACGGCCGACGCGCCCGGCAGCGCGGTGACGTTGTGGCCGGCCGCGACCGCCGCGCGCACCAGCCGGTAGCCGGGATCGGAAATCAGCGGCGTGCCGGCGTCGGACACCAAGGCGACCGACTGGCCTCGGCTCAAGCCGGGCCAGAATCTTCGGCAACGCCTCGTCGGAATTGTGCTCGTGATAGGCCATCAGCGGCGTGCCGATGCCGTAGCGCTCGGTCAGCTTGCGGGTGACGCGGGTGTCCTCGCAGGCGATGCAGTCGGCCGCCGGCCAGCGTTTCCAGCGCCCGCAGGCTAATGTCGCCGAGGTTCCCGATCGGGGTGGCGACCAGATAGAGCCCGGGCGCGGCGGCCCGGGCCTCGATGGCCGCGCCGAGTGGCGCGTAGACGCGCGCCCGGCCGCCGGTTCTATCGTCTTTGCCGTGTTCGCGGCTGATGTCTTGGACCATGCGGCACTCTAGCCGGATCGGGCCATTTTGCGACAAATGCGGGTCCGCGGTCACGCCCGGCGCGCGCCAAATTCTCTTATCTTTTCATTACCTTAACTTTTGCAGGACAAAATGACCGATAACGTTTAGGACTGACACAGTATTATTTTGTTGCGTGGGGAGCGGCCCTTTTGGGAACGCAGGCTGAAAACCAGGGAATTAGCCGCGGCGCTTTGGCACGGTGGTTGGTGTCGCCATGGCGGCGCTGGCGCTTGCCGCCTGTACCAGCGGCGCCTTCGACCGGCTTCGGCGGCCAGCGCCGCGCCGCAGGAGGCGGCGCCGGACCGAAGTGCGCCGATCGGCACCGGCCAGATCCGCGTCGGCCTGATCCTGCCGCTGTCGGCGCAGGGCAATGCCGGCATCGCCGCGCAGTCGATGAAAAACGCCGCCGAAATGGCGCTGGCCGAATTCAAAGAGCCGAACATCCAGTTGCTGGTGAAGGACGACGGCGGCACGCCGCAAGGCGCGCAAGCCGGCGCCCAGCAGGCGATCGACGAAGGCGCCGAGATCATCATCGGTCCCTTGTTCGCGCAGTCGGTCAGCGCGGTCGGCCAGGTGGCGCGCCAGCGCGGCATTCCGGTGATCGCGTTTTCGACCGACGCCAGCGTCGCCGCGCGCGGCGTTTATCTGTTGAGCTTCCTGCCGGAGTCCGATGTCAAACGCATCGTCGATTACGCGATTTCGCGCGGCAAGCGTTCGTTCGCGGCGCTGTTGCCCGACAATGCCTATGGCGCGGTGGTGCAGGCGGCGTTCCAGCAGGAAGTGGCGCGGCGCGGCGGCCGTATCGTCGCGCTTGAAAAATATCCGCTCGATCCAAGCCAGATGGGCGAGGCGGTGCGCGCGGTGTCGCGCAGGCCGCCAGCCGCGCCGACAGCATCTTCATTCCCGATGGCGCCGACGCGGTGCCGCAAGTGGTGGCGGCGCTCGCCGCCAATCACGTCAACCTGCGGCGCGTGCAATTGCTCGGCACTGGCCTGTGGGACGAGAAGCGCATCTTCGAGACGCCAGTCGCTGCGCGGCGGCTGGTATGCCGCGCCCGATAATGCCGGCTTCCGCAATTTCTCGGCGCGCTATCGCGCGCGTTACGGCCAGGATCCGGTGCGCACCGCGACGCTTGCCTATGACGCGGTCGCGCTGGTGGCGGCGCTGGTGAAGACGCAAGGTCCGCAACGCTTCAGCGAGCAGGTGCTGACCGGCTCGTCCGGCTTTGCCGGCATCGACGGCATGTTCCGCTTCCGCACCGACGGCACCAACGAGCGCGGCCTCGCCGTGTTGCGCGTCGCGCCCGGCGGCGGCCAGGTGGTCAGCCCGGCGCCGAAGGCGTTCGCGCCTGGGACGTAAAGAGTTTTACGCCGCCAGATCCGCGACCACCGCGTCGAGCAGCGGAAAGCCGCTCGGCGTCACGCGCAGGCGGCCGTTATCCATGGTCTCGACCGCGCCGCCATCCATCAGGAAGGCCAGACGCGTTTCGGATCGAGCGTGCGGCCCGACAAATGCCGTGAAGCGTTTCGGGTCGATGCCTTCGGCGAGGCGCAATCCCATCAGCAAAAATTCATCGGCGACTTCGCCCGGCTGCAATTTTTCGTCGACGGTGAGGCCGTGGCCTTGTGTTTCGACAAGCTCGAGCCAGGCTTCCGGCTTCTTTTCGGTTTCGGTGGCATAGCGCCGGCCGTCGATATTCAAGCGGCCATGCGCGCCCGGACCGACGCCGGCATATTCGTGGCCGCGCCAGTACACCAGATTGTGCCGGCATTCCGCGCCGGGCCGCGCGTGATTGGAGACTTCATAAGCCGGCAGTCCGGCGTCGGCGCAAATCTGTTGCGTCAGGTCGTAAAGATCGCGGCCGAGATCCTCGTCCGGTACGATCAGTTTGCCGGCCTTGTGCAAGCCGAAGAACGGCGTGCCCGGCTCGATGGTGAGTTGATAGAGCGAGAGATGTTCGGCCGCTTCCGAGATCGCGCGCTTGAGTTCGGCCGTCCAGCCTTCAAGCGTCTGGCGCGGGCGCGCATAAATCAGATCGAACGAATAACGATCGAAGATCGAACGCGCGACCGCGACGGCGTCGAGCGCTTCCTGCGCCGTGTGCAGCCGGCCGAGTTCTTTCAGCGAGGCATCGTCGAGCGCCTGCACGCCGAGCGAGACGCGGTTGACGCCGGCCGCGCGATAGCCGCGAAAGCGCGTCGCTTCGACGCTGGTCGGATTGGCTTCGAGCGAGACTTCGACATCGCCGGCGAGCGTCCAGTGCTTGCCGATTGAATTGAGAATCGCGCTTCAACGGTCGAGGCTGCATCAGCGACGGCGTGCCGCCGCCGAAGAAAATCGTCGAGACCGTGCGTGCGCCGGTGCGCGTTCGGCGGCGTCGGCGATTTCGTTTTCGATCGCGCGCACGATAACGCGCCTCATCATAGCCGCCGTGGCGCACATGGCTGTTGAAGTCGCAATAAGGGCACTTCGACAGACAGAACGGCCAGTGCACATAGACGGCGAATTCTGGCGCCGCGGAAACAGGTCGCAGCCAGGACCGGGCTTTGAGTGGTTAAATGTCATGTTAACTCTCTATAGACCGGAGTGCGCTTAAACAGCCAGCAAAGCCGCGTCTTTGCGGCGGATAAGTAATTAAAATTGTAATGAAATTTATGGTTCGCAAACACGCCTTCGCCAGCTTCACGAAAGCGCGTGCGCGGTGCGACAGGCCCATGGCCTTTCGGCGGCAGGCCGTGCTTTTCCTCCGCCGTCATTTCGCCGAAGGTGCGTTCATGACCGTCGGGCAGGAACAGCGGATCATAGCCAAAGCCGGCTTCGCCACGCGGCGGCCAGACGATGACGCCGTCGACGCGGCCTTCGAATTCTTCGATGTGGCCGTCGGGCCAGGCCAGACACAACGCGGCGATGAAATGCGCGCGGCGCTGTTCCGGCGCCTTGGCGCCGCGTTCGATCAGAAGCGTCTGAATGCGGTTCATCGCGCCGCGAAAATCCTTGTCGGGCCCGGCCCAGCGCGCCGAATGAATGCCGGGTTCGCCGCCGAGCGCCTCGACCACCAGACCGGAATCGTCGGCGAACGCCGGTTTGCCGGTCGCCTTCATCGCCGCCATCGCCTTGATGCGCGCATTGGCGGCGAAGGTTTTGCCGGTCTCGTCCGGTTCGGCGAGATTCAGTTCGGCCGCCGATTGCGCCTCGATGCCGTAAGGCGACAGCAATTCGCGCATCTCGGCGAGCTTGCCGGGATTATGCGTGGCGATGACGAGCGGGCCGGTCAGGTGGCGGTGTTCAGGACAAGCTCACGCCACCGCGATCTTCTGCAGATCGACCAGCTTGCCGACGCCTTTGCGCGCCAGGGCCAACAACGTCAGCAATTGCTCTTCGCTGAACGGATCCTTTTCGGCGGTGGCCTGGATTTCCACGATGTTGCCGTTGCCGGTCAGCACGAAATTGGCGTCGGTGTCGGCTTCCGAATCCTCGGCGTAATCGAGATCGAGCACCGCGGTGCCCTTGAACACGCCGCAGGACACGGCGGCGAGATGGTCGCGCAGCACCGGACCGTTCTTGAGCATGTCGCGCGCTTTCATCCAGGACAGGCAATCCGACAGCGCCACCCAGGCGCCGGTGATCGAGGCGGTGCGGGTGCCGCCGTCGGCCTGAATGACGTCGCAGTCGATGGTGATCTGGCGCTCGCCGAGCGCCTGCAGATCGATGACCGAACGCAGGGAGCGCCCGATCAGGCGCTGAATTTCGACGGTGCGGCCGCCTTGCTTGCCGGACGAGGCCTCGCGCCGGGTGCGGGTATTGGTGGCGCGGGGCAACATGCCGTATTCGGCGGTGACCCAGCCGCGGCCCTGGCCTTTGAGCCAGGGCGGCAGGCGCTCCTCCAGGCTGGCGGTCACCAGCACGTGGGTATCGCCGAATTTCACGAAACAGGAGCCTTCGGCATATTTAACCACGCCGCGTTCGAGCGACACGGCGCGTAATTCGTCGACTTGTCGCTGGCTGGGCCGCATCGGGCATCGTCCTTATCTGGTTTAATCGGCTTAATTTGCGAATGCGGCACACCATAACCATATGTGAAGCTTGAACAAGTCCGGCGTGACGGTCATTGCTTGCCGGTCATCGGCCGATATTTCCAGGAGTAGAAGCTTGGCTTCCCACGACGTTCCCATCGGCGCCAGTCAGGTGAGCCTCGCCGCGCTCAATGAGCGCTCGCGCGAGATTTTCCGCTCGATCGTCGAAAGCTACCTGACCACCGGCGAGCCGGTCGGCTCGCGCAATCTGTCGCGCATTCTGCCGATCTCGTTGTCGCCGGCCTCGGTGCGCAACGTGATGTCGGACCTCGAACAGCTCGGGCTGATCTTCGCGCCGCATACCTCCGCCGGCCGATTGCCGACCGAACTGGGCCTGCGGTTCTTTGTCGATGCGCTTGATGCAGATCGGCGATCTGACCGAAGACAACCGGCGTTCGATCGAGTCGCAGGTGGCCGGCGCCGGCGCCAATAAGTCGGTCGGAAGCGGTGCTGACCGAAGCCTCGCAGATGCTGTCGGGGCTGACGCGTTCGGCCGGCGTCGTGTTGACCGCCAAGATCAATGTCGCGGCTCAAACATATCGAATTCGTCCGGCTGGAGCCGGAACGCGCGCTCGCCGTGCTGGTCGCGGAAGACGGCCAGGTCGAAAACCGCGTGCTCAATGTGCCGTCGGGCCTGCCGAGTTCGGCGCTGACCGAGGCCGCCAATTTTCTCAACGCGCATATTCGCGGCAAGACGCTGGCCGAGCTGCGCACCGAGATCGAGAGCGCGGTCACGCAAGGCAAGGCCGAACTCGATCAATTGACGCAGAAGGTCATTTCGGCGGGCCTCGCGAGTTGGTCGGGCGGCGACAACGACGAGCGCCAGCTGATCGTGCGCGGCCACGCCAATCTGCTCGACGATTTGCACGCGCTCGACGATCTGGAGCGGGTGCGCTCGCTGTTCGACGCGCTGGAGACCAAACGCGGCGTCATCGACCTGCTGGGCCGGGCCGAGCGCGCCGACGGCGTGCGCATCTTCATCGGCTCGGAGAACAAGCTGTTCTCGCTGTCGGGCTCCTCGACCATTGTCGCGCCCTATCGCGACGGTGAAGGCCGCATCGTCGGCGTCATCGGTGTCATCGGGCCGACCCGGCTCAATTATGCCCGCATCATCCCGATGGTCGATTACACCGCCCGCGTGGTCAGCCGGCTGTTGTCGGGCTGAGTCCACTGACGTGCGCGGCTCACAAAAAGTGCCGGTTTTTCGGGGATTTTGCGCGGAAAGCTTGATTTTTCGGCCGCCAGCCCTGATATCCGGGGCAACCAGATATTTGACAAGATGGATTGAGCATTATGACGGATCAGACCGCGCGCAAGGCTGAGGACGCGGCCCTGAGGCGGACAACGCCACGGTTTCGCCCGAGGCACAGCGCCCGAGACCCGGCCGATCCCAAGCCGTATACATGCCGGACAACGATGCCGGCCGAGCAGGTCGACCGCTCGCGCAAGCCAGCGCGAAGCCCTCGAATACAAGGACAAGCTGCTGCGCACGCTGGCCGAGATGGAAAATCTGCGCAAGCGGACCGAGCGCGAAGTCGCCGACGCGCGGCAATACGGCATCGCCGGTTTTGCCCGCGACGTGCTGGCGGTCGCCGACAACATGCATCGCGCGCTGGCGACCATCGAACCGGCGCAACGCGAAGCCGCCGATCCGACCGTCAAGGCGATGATCGAAGGCGTCGAACTGACCGAGCGCGAATTGATGAAGGCGCTGGAAAAAAACGGCGTGCAAGCAAATTCACGCCGGAGGGCGAGAAGTTCGATCCGAATCTGCATCAGGCGATGTACGAAGTGCCGAACGCGGACGTGCCGGCCGGCCATGTCGCGCAGGTGATCCAGTCCGGCTACATGATCGGCGAGCGCATGTTGCGGCCGGCGCTGGTCGGCGTGTCGAAGCCGGCCGCCAAGCCGGCGGCGAACGGCAATACGCCATCCGGCAGCGCCTCCAACTAATCGGCTTTCAAATTAATTAAGCATTCGCGCAGCGTCGCGGCATCGCCTTCGGTTGTTTAACCGTTTGCTGATGCCGCGGCGCTGTCGCTTTTTCAACACAGCGGCAAAAAAGATTTGTGCCGGCTCGCCGCCGCGTATGACGCGATGACGGGCGCCGGCGTTACGAATTTCAACAGCTATAAAATAGTGTTCGCGGACGCGCTTTGCGTTTGCGAAGTCGAACAACGCCTTAGGGCCAGACTCTTCATTGGAATAATTCGAGTGTGGATCGTCGCGTGACCGATGCCGTCCATCAGGCCTGCTAGTTCTACATTAGACTAGTTATAAGCTATTGATATTACTCATCTTTTTTGTTGACGCCGGCGCCGCGCCCGAACAAGGTCGCGGCGAAATTTACCGCCGCAGGAGCAACCGTCATCATGAAGTCGAGTATCTCGTCCAACATCCGTCAGCGCATCACGCAGCTTGGCTGTGCGCTTGCGCTCGCTGCTTTCACCGACCGGCGCCGCGCAGGCGGCAACGATGGAAGCCGGCGTCAAGGCCTTCAAGCCGTTCATCGTCGAACACATCGGCAAAGCCATTGCCGGCGCCAAGGAATTGCAGACGGCGGTGAAGGCCGGCGACGTCAAGAGCCGCACAGGCCGCCTGGATCAAGTCGCGCAAGGGCTGGGAAGCGATGGAGACCGTGACCGGCACCTATTTCGGCGACATCGACAAGGTCGTCGACGCCTGGCCGGACGCCAAGCAAGGCTATCACGCCATCGAAGTGGTGCTGTTCAAGGCCGAGCAAGGTCGACGGCCTCGACAAGCCGGTCGCCGACATGCTCGGCCAGTCTCGAAACGTTCGAGAAGCGCGCCAAGTCGACAGGAATTCAAATTCGACGGCGCAGAAGCTGCTCGAGGGCACCGCCAACCTTGCCTACGAAGTCGGCGAGGAAAAATCGAACGGCGGCGAATCGCCTTATGCCGGCACTTCGATCGTCGACATGCAGGAAAACGTCGAAGGCATCGAGATGGCCTACAAGCTGGTGTTCGCCGACACGTTGACGAAGGCCGATCCCAAGCTCGCCAGCATCATCGACGAGAGCATCTCGAAGCTCGAGAAACTGGTCAAGGTCGAAGACATCAAGAGCCATGGACCAGAAGGCCGTGCATGTCGCCGGCGAAGAACTGGCGGCCTTGCTGCTGACCGCCGCGCCGAAACTCAAGCTCAAGTCGTTCAAGGTTGGAGACGAGTGAACGATCATGCGAAGCAGCGCCTACGATCAGAAGGCTGTGGCGGCGGGCTTTATCGCCGCTGTTGGCGGCGGGCGTCGAATGTCGGCGCCGTTGCCTGCCGCGCGCGCACGCCGGTCGTCAGCAACGACGCGGTGCTGCCGGTCGGCACCGAATTGAACGAAGAATTGCTCGATCAGCCGACCGAGCTGTTCGCCTTCGAGGCCGCCGGCGGCAAGCGATCTTATCTGTTCAATCTCGGCGACATGCTGTTTTCCTCCGCCGCGATTTTCGGCGGCAAGGCGCGCGACGCCGGCATGAGCTGCAACAGCTGCCATCAGCAGGGCGCCGGCAATGCCAAGCTGTTCGTGCCCGGTCTGTCGAGCAAGCCCGGCACCTTCGACACCACCGGCGCGCTGTTTAATCCGAAGGCCGATAACGGCGTGTTCGACCCGGTCACGCCGCCGAGCCTGCGCGGCGCCAAATATCTTGCGCCTTACGGCCATGACGGGCGTATCGCGTCGCTGCGCGATTTCATCCGCAACGTCATCGTCAATGAATTCGCCGGCACTGAGCCGTCAGGCCAGGTGCTCGACGCGCTGGTGACTTATGTCAACGAGATCTCGCTTCCTGCCGAACCCGAAGCTCGGCCCCGGCGGGCAGCTGACCAAGGAAGCGTCCGACGCCGCGCGCCGTGGCGAAGTGTTGTTCAACAAGCCGTTCCCGCACAACGCGGCCATGAGCTGCGCCGGCTGTCATCAGCCGGATTCGGCCTTCGTCGATCACAAGGTGCACGACATCGGCACAGGCGGCTGGTTCAAGACCAAGACGCTGCTCAACGCCAAGTTCAATGCGCCGTATTTCCATGACGGGCGCTTCGACACTTTCGACCAGGTGGTCGGCTATTTCGACAAGCACTACGACCTCGGCCTGGCCGAAGAACGAGCGCGCCGATCTGGTGGCCTATCTCGACGCCGTCGGCGACGCCGAGCAGCCTTACACCCGCAACACGGTGCAGGCCGAAGTCGACGAACTGCAGGCTTTCGCCAGCGTGCTCGATACCGCGATTCCGGCGCACGACCGCGAGGTGATCGCGCTCACCGTCGAATTCGGTCGGCGGCGAATGGCGTGAGATCGGCGAGAAATTTCCCGGCCGCACCGATACCAGCGTCAACGGCGGCTTCAGGAACGCCTGCGGGCGCGCGCCGCGGTGCGCGATCTGGTGCTGACACTGCGGCGGATTGCGATGGCGGTCGAAGCCGACGACTTCGCCCAGGCGCGCGCAAATCTACGCCGACTACAAGCGAGAGGTCGTCGCGGCTTCGGCGCAGTTGAAGCTGGCGGAAGCGCTGGTCGCTGTTCAACCCGGCGGTCCACGAGGCGCATTTCGCGGCGCTGCAGACAACTCGCCAATCTGGCCAAATAAGCGCTTTACCAGATCGGATCGAGCAGATAGTTATAATCATAACATTGACATATACGCGGTACTGGAATGCAGGCTAAGTGATTGTAGAAAGGGGGCGTTCGATGCGTGCAGACTTAATCGGGGCGAAGATCGGCGGCGTTTCGCGGCCGCCGTGATCGGCGTGGCGATGGGGGTCGGCTCAGGCCGGCGACCGCAGCAGG
The DNA here is from genome assembly GCA_963830125.1 of uncultured Alphaproteobacteria bacterium. Lineage (GTDB taxonomy): Bacteria > Pseudomonadota > Alphaproteobacteria > Rhizobiales > Xanthobacteraceae > Pseudolabrys. The sequence goes on from CAWHKU010000004.1 coordinate 56,876, forward strand.
CCAAAGACAAGGCCAAAGCCGGCACCGTCGATCTGGGAGCAGGAAACGCTGACCGGCGATTGGGGTGGCGCGCGCACCGCGCTCAAGGACAAAGGCATCGACATCACGCTCAATTATATCGCCGAGACTTTCGGCGTCATGTCGGGCGGCATCAATCGCGCCGTCAGCTATGAAGGCCGGCTGGAATTTTCCGTCGATGCCGACTTGCAGAAACTGATCGGCTGGACCGGCGCGCACCGCCCACGTCACCATGTTCAATATTCACAGCAGCAGCAACAACGTCGCGGCCAATGTCGGCAGCATCGCCGATCCGAGCAATATCGACGCGCTCGTCGACCACGCGGTTGTATCACCGCCTGGTTCGAGCAGAACTTCGACGACCGCCTGTCGGTCCGCGCCGGCCAACTGGCCGCCGACGATGAATTCATCACCAGCGAGACCGCCGGCGGTTTGCATCAACGGCACCTTCGGCTGGGCTGGCGTTCTTGCCGCCAACATGACCAATGGCGGTCCGGCCTATCCGCTGGCGACGCCGGGCGTGCGCGTGAAAGCCAAGGCCGACGGAAAAGCTGTCTGTGCTCGGCGGCGGTGTTTTCCGGCGATCCGGCCGGCAAGCCCTGCGGGTTCGATCGCGCAGGAGTGCAACGAAACCGGCACCACCTTCAGCACCACCGGCGGCGCGCTGTGGATGGGCGAAGTGCAATACGCCATCAACCAGGGCAAAAAGGCGCTCGGTATGCCGGGCGTCTACAAGCTCGGCGGCTGGTACGCGACCACGGACTTTGCCGATCAGCGTTATCGGCGTCGATGGCAGCCGGCGCGACCGTGCTGTTGAGCGATCCAACCGTCGACCGGTCCGCTCAATCACAAGGGCAATTGGGGCATCTATGGCGTCGCCGACCAGATGGTGTGGCGTGGGGCCGAACGCAGCCTGAACCTGTTCCTGCGCGGCGGCGTGTCGCCGTCGGACCGCAATTTGATTTCGTATTACATCGATGGCGGCGCCGGCATCAAAGGCATTGTTGCCGGACGTCGCCGACGACGTGCTCACCTTCGGCGTCGCTTACGCCAAGATCAGCGCTGACGCGGCGGATGCCGATCGGGATCTGCTGGCCGCGAACGGTCCGCCGCAGCCGATCCGCGATCATGAGGTGGTGTTCGAACTGAGCTACGCGGCGCAGATCGCGCCGTGGTGGATCGTGCAGCCGGACCTGCAATACATCGTGCATCCGGGCGGCAATGTCGCCGATCCGAACAACGCCAACGCGACGGTCGCCGAACGCGTTCGTCGCCGGCGTGCGCAGCACGATCAAGTTCTAAGCATTAGTTCGGGAATCTAATCTGCGGCCGGCCCCAAGCTGGGGCCGGCCGTTGTTATTTATAAACGTGATGCCGTCGCGCACCGCGCGGAAGCGGGTGAACAGCGCGTCCCAATTGTCGCGCTTGCGGTGACGCCGATAATGCGCAAATAGCCGGTGCCGCTGAAGCGAAGCCATTGCACCACTGCGACCGGCATCGCGCGCGGGCCCTCGGCCTGGCCGCGGACCTCGTAGCCGGGCCGCCGGTGATGCGCATCGGCTCCGCGAGTTGAACCTTGAGGTCGCGAGCGGCGCGGTCGAAGCAAATCGCGGGCAAAGCGGGCGCGATCGTTGACTTGCTCGGCGCGTTGGCGCCGATCGAAATCGACCATGTAGGGCTGCTGGGTGATGTCGTCGGTCGGCCCGTCGATCAGGATGCACGCCGCCGGCCGGCAACACCTGCAACACCCGGAAGCCGGCCATTTCATCGAATTTGAACGGCAACAGGCCGAGCCGTTCCTGCATCGGCGCTGGCCGGAAGGTGACGCTGGCCAGCGCTTTGCGGATGACAGCGTCGGAATAAATCGCGTGGGCGGTTTCCGGCACCTCGACGGTGGCCAGCATGGCTAGGTCGTGCGACCGGTCCGCCGGCGGCGGCCGTGGCCAGCAGAAACCATTTGTGGACGGTGATGCCGTTTTGCTTGCGCATTGCCGGACTGACCAGAATGCCGATGCCGCTGGCGAACGGAAAGCTTTCGCGCTTGAGGTCGGTCAGCGCCTTGTTGGTTCGTGGCCGAAGGCCGAACGTTCGAGGTCCTGATAGGCGCCGTGCCGGCAGGTCGAGCATGCACGATGGCGGCCTTGCGGTCGAAATCCTCGAAACCGGCAAAGCGCTTGCTCACCGTCATGTCGCCGGGCGGCGTCAAGCCCGATGCGCAAGCCCGGCGGAAACACCGGTTCGGCGCTGGCGGCTGGGCTGAAAAGCACCAGCCCGGCCAGAACGGCAAGCATTGGGATCATCAATCGGCGGAGCATGAGGTTTGAACCGCGTTTTTTGAGTGTTCATCGGGCTTTCGATCTGCCTAACCGGCCTGACCGGAGCGCGGCAATGGCTAGCAGGGGTTCATGGTCTTTTGAGAGGGCGGCGGCAAGATCTCGTTCGCGATTTCGTGATGATCCGACTTGCGGCCCCAGGGGCCCTCCTATATGAGCCTTGAGCCGCGAAACAGCGGTGAAATCGAGTATCCAGGGGGCTGGATCAGGGGGGTCTGCGGATGAGCCGCGGACGTTTCCCATTCGGGCGCTAAACGGCCCGGCCGGCCTGCCGCAAATTGAGAGGGACAACCATGGGCAAGGTCATCGGGATCGACCTCGGCACCACCAATTCCTGCGTTGCCGTCATGGAAGGCAAGGCACCGAAAGTCATCGAGAACGCCGAAGGCATGCGTACCACGCCTTCGATCGTCGCCTTCACTGACGACGGCGAGCGGCTCGTTGGCCAGCCGGCCAAGCGCCAGGCGGTCACCAATCCGGAAAAAACGATTTTCGCGGTCAAGCGCCTCGTCGGCCGCCGCTACGATGATCCGATCATCGAAAAGGACAAGAAGCTCGTCCCCTACAAGATCGTGAAAGCCGGCAACGGCGACGCCTGGGTCGAAGAGGACGGCAAGACCTATTCGCCGTCGCAGATCTCCGCCTTCATCCTTCAGAAAATGAAGGAAACCGCCGAAGCCCATCTCGGCTCGAAGGTCGATCAGGCGGTTATCACCGTTCCCGCTTACTTCAACGACGCGCAACGTCAGGCCACCAAGGACGCCGGCAAGATCGCCGGCCTGGAAGTGCTGCGCATCATCAACGAGCCGACGGCGGCCGCGCTCGCCTATGGTCTCGACAAGGCCAAGAACGGCATCATCGCGGTCTATGACCTCGGCGGCGGCACCTTCGATATTTCCGTGCTGGAAATCGGCGACGGCGTGTTCGAGGTGAAGTCCACCAACGGCGATACCTTCCTGGGCGGCGAAGACTTCGACATGCGTCTGGTCAACTATCTCGCCGACGAGTTCAAGAAGGAGCAGGGCATCGACCTGCGCTCCGACAAGCTCGCGCTGCAGCGTCTGAAAGAGGCCGCCGAAAAGGCCAAGATCGAGCTGTCATCGACGACGCAGACCGAAATCAACCTGCCGTTCATCACGGCCGATGCCTCGGGTCCGAAGCATCTGACGATGAAGCTGACCCGCGCCAAGTTCGAGGCGCTGGTTGACGAATTGATCCAGCGCACCGTCGAGCCGTGCCGCAAGGCGCTCAAGGACGCCGGCATCACGGCCGGCGAAATCAACGAAGTGGTTCTGGTCGGCGGCATGACGCGCATGCCGAAGGTGCAGGAAGTCGTGAAGCAGTTCTTCGGCAAGGAGCCGCACAAGGGCGTCAACCCGGATGAGGTCGTCGCGATCGGCGCCGCCATTCAGGCCGGCGTTCTGGCCGGCGACGTCAAGGACGTGCTGCTGCTCGACGTGACCCCGCTTTCGCTCGGCATCGAAACGCTGGGCGGCGTGTTCACCCGCATCATCGACCGCAACACCACGATCCCGACCAAGAAGAGCCAGGTGTTCTCGACCGCCGAAGATAATCAGAACGCGGTCACCATCCGCGTGTTCCAGGGCGAGCGCGAAATGGCGGCCGACAACAAGATGCTCGGCAACTTCGATCTGGTCGGTATTCCGCCGGCGCCGCGTGGCATGCCGCAAGTCGAGGTCACCTTCGACATCGACGCCAACGGCATCGTCAACGTGAACGCCAAGGACAAGGCGACCAACAAGGAACAGCAAATCCGCATCCAGGCCTCGGGCGGTCTGTCCGAAGCCGACATCGAAAAGATGGTCAAGGACGCGGAAGCGCACGCCGACGAAGACAAGAAGCGCAAGGCCGCGGTCGAAGCCAAGAACCACGGCGAAGCTCTGGTGCATTCGACCGAGAAGGCGCTCGCCGAGCACGGCTCCAAGATCAGCGACGGCGATCGCTCCGCGATCGAAAATGCCATCGCCGATCTGAAGGAAGCGCTCAAGGGCGACGACTCGGAAGCCATCACCGCCAAGACCAATGCGCTGGCGACGGCGTCGATGAAGCTCGGCGAGGCGATCTATCAGCAGCAGCAGGGTGGCGACGGCGCGCCCGGCGGTGCTGATGAGTCCGGCGAGAAGCACGAAGATGACGTTGTCGACGCGGAGTTCACCGAAGTCGATGACGACAAGGGCGGCAAGAAGTCGGCTTAAGTAGCTTAATCGGGCGAAACAAACCTCGTCCTTGAGAGCGCATGATGTGCGCTCCCGGGGACGAGGTTTTAAAATATCGGGCGGGGATGATCGGTGTCCAAGCGCGACTACTACGAAGTTCTGGGCGTCACGCGCACCTGCACCGAGGTCGAGCTTAAGGCCTCGTTCCGCAAGCTCGCCATGCAGCATCATCCGGATCGCAATCCGGGCGACGCCGAATGCGAACACAAATTCCGCGAACTCAACGAAGCCTATGAAGTGCTTGAAGGACGGCGACAAGCGCGCCGCCTATGACCGCTTCGGCCATGCCGCTTTCGAACAAGGCGGCGGTGGCGGCGGCCACGGCTTCGGCACCGATTTCGCCTCGACCTTCTCCGATATCTTCGAAGACCTGTTCGGCATGAGCGGCGGCGGCCGCGCGCGGCGGTGGCTCCGGCCGCGAGCGCGGCTCGGACCTGCGCTACAACATGGAAATCAGCCTCGAGGAAGCCTTCGAAGGCAAGGAAGCGCAGATCCGCATTCCGACCTCGGTGACCTGCGAAACCTGTTCGGGCTCCGGCGCCAAGGCCGGCACCAAGCCGAAGACCTGCGCGCACCTGCGGCGGCGCCGGCAAAATCCGGCATGCCCAGGGCTTCTTCACGCTTGAGCGCACCTGTCCGGCCTGCCAGGGCCGTGGCCAGGTCATCGACGATCCTTGCGCGGCTTGTTCCGGTGCCGGGCGGGTGACGCGCGAGCGCATGCTGTCTGTGAATATTCCCCCCGGCGTCGAAGACGGTACCCGTATCCGGCTGGCCGGCGAAGGCGAGGCCGGCGTGCGCGGCGGGCCGCCGGGCGACCTCTATATTTTCCTGTCGCTGCAGCCGCACGAGCTTTACCAGCGCGACGGCGCCGATCTGCATTGCCGGGTGCCGATTTCGATGGTGACGGCGGCTTTGGGCGGCGAATTCGGGGTGCCGGCGATCGACGGCAGCGAGGCCAAGGTCAAGGTTCCGGCCGGGACCCAGACCGGCGCGCCGTTTCCGGCTGTCGACGGCAAGGGCATGCCGGTGCTGCGGTCGAAGCAAAACGGCGACATGTACGTCCAGGTTGCGGTTGAAACGCCGCAAAACCTCACCAAACGCCAGCGCGAACTGCTGGCCGAGTTCGATAAGCTGTCGTCCGAGCATACCCAGCCTGAATCGGCCGGATTTTTCAGCCGGGTCAAGGCGTTCCTGGAAGGTCTGGGGAATCGTGACAGCTATTCGGAGTAGCCATCTTGACCCTTGCCACGCCTGACCGTTGAGCCTCGCGCCCTATACCGCGTGAAGCTTTCGGGCCAGTCTCCCGGCCACTCGCGCGCGTGACCCAGCAGCAATGCCTTTGCACACATCTGCCCGCGTTGAAAAAAAGCCGCTGCGTCTCGATGACGAGATGCAGTTCATTCGCACATGGTTTGAAAAGCCGATCCGCACCGGCGCGGTGATGCCGTCGAGCAAGGCGCTGGCGCGCGTGATGGCGCGCTATGTCGATCCGGCTCGGCACCGGCCCGGTGATCGAACTCGGGCCCGGCACCGGCCCGGTGACCGAAGCGATGGTGCAGCAAGGCGTCGATCCGGCCCGTCTGATCCTGGTCGAATTCGATCCCGACTTCTGCCGCCTGCTGCGCACGCGCTATCCGGCCGCGACCGTGGTGCAGGGCGACGCCTATCGTCTGCGCCGTCTGCTGGAAGGCATTGTGCGCGAGCCGGCCGCCGCGATCGTGTCGGGGCTGCCGCTGGTCACCAAGCCGCCGCGCACCCGCCTGCGCCTGATCTCGGACGCGATGGGCCTGTTGAAGACAGGGCGCGCCCTTCGTTCAGTTCACCTATGCGATGCGTGCCGCCGATCCCGAAGGTCGCTGTCCGGCATCAAGGGCGAAGCCTCCGAGCTGATCTGGCTGAATATGCCGCCGGCGCGCGTGTGGGTTTATCGCGGCGCTGAATGATCGCTGCGCGATCAGCCGTCATGCCGAGCTGTTCGAGTGGCCGGGTCTATCCCGGCCATTATCGCATGTCGAGTCTGGCTGCCGCGCCATGACGATCACGAACTCGCGTGGTATGGGTGGCGAACCTGATTGGAGCCGCCGATGCCTTCGCCGAAAATTCTCGTCTTCGCGGGCTCGACCCGCACCGGTTCGCATAACGCCAGGCTGGCGGCGCTGGCGGCCAAGGAACTGACGCTGCTCGACGTCGACGTCACGCGCATTTCGCTTGCCGGATTATCCGCTGCCGCTTTACGACGCCGATCTCGACGCCCGCAGCGGCCAGCCCGAAGCGCGATCAAGCTCAAGCAGATGATCATGGCGCATCACGGCATCTTCATCGCCAGCCCGGAATATTCCGCCTCGGTCACGCCGTTGTTGAAAAACGCCATCGACTGGGTGTCGCGCGTGCGCGAGCGCGGCGACCCGACCTATGCCGCCTTACAAGGGCCGCGTGTTCGCGATTGCATCGGCCTCGCCCGGGCCGGCCGGCGGTTTGCCCGGTCTGATCGCGTTGCGGCAAATTCTCGAAGTCGGCTGCGGCGCGCTGGTGATCCCCGAACAGGTGGCGGTGCAACGCGCCAACCAGGCCTTCGACGACATGGACAAAATCATCGACACCCATACCGCCAATCTGTTTCACGCCGAGCTGGCGCGCTTGGTGGAGATGGCGCGGCTGTTTGCTTAAACTTCGATTGAAGTTGGAGAGTTGTCTTGCCGCTTGATCCCCGCGAACGTCTGATTGTCGCGCTCGATTTGCCGTCGGTGAAAGCCGCCGAAGCCATGGTGACGAAGCTCGGCAGTTCGGTGAGTTTCTACAAGATCGGCTATCAGCTTGGCGCTGTGCCGGCGGCTTGCCGTTCGCGGCCGGATTGATCGCGGCCGGCAAGCAGGTGTTTCTCGATCTCAAGCTGCACGACATCGGCAACACGGTCGCCAAGGGCGTCGAGAGCGTGGCGCAGATCGGCGCGACCTTTCTCACCGTGCATGGCTTATCCGCAGACCATGAAGGCGGCGGTCGAAGGCAAGCGCGGATCGAACTTGAAAATTCTCGCGGTCACCGTGCTGACCTCCTACGACGACGCCGATCTGGCCGCCGCCGGCTACAAGCTCGGCGTCAGCGATCTGGTGGCGCAGCGCGCAGGCCAGGCGCGCGACATCGGCATCGACGGGCTGGTCTGTTCGCCGGAAGAGGCGACCAATCTGCGCGGCATCGTCGGCGCCGAACATGGCGCTGGTGACGCCCGGCATTCGTCCGGCCGGCAGCGCCGCCGGCGATCAGAAGCGCATCATGACGCCGGCCAAGGCGATCGCCGCCGGCGCCGATTATCTGGTGGTCGGCCGGCCGATCGTCGAAGCCGGTGATCCGAAAGCGGCGGCCGAAGCGATTGTCGCGGAGATCGCACAAGCTAAAAAATAAGCGGGGAGGATGAGAAATGGCGAAGGGCTACTGGATCGCGCGCGTCGACGTGCACAATGACGAGGGCTACAAGCCCTATGCCGCTCGCCAATGCCGCGATTTTCAAGAAATTCGGCGGACGATTTGTGGTGCGCGGCGGCAAATTCGAAGCGCCTGAGGGCAAGCCCCGTCGCGCAATGTGGTGATCGAATTTCCCGATTATGCCGCGGCGCTGGCCTGCTACCATTCGCCGGAATACCAGGAAAACATCAAGATCCGGCAGCCGCATTCGGAGATCGAGCTTTTGATCATCGAGGGCTATGACGGCCCGCAGCCGTAGGCTGCTGTCGCAGAGGTGACAGCGCCTGCCTCGGCCCGCTATACCAGATCCATTAGTCCGGGAGTTTAACCGATGGCCGACATGCGTTTGATCGTTGCCGGGGCCGGCGGGCGGATGGGCCGCACGCTGGTCAAGGCGATTGCCGAGACCGACGGGCTGACGCTCGCCGGCGCGCTGGAAGATGCGCGCTCGCCGCTGATCGGCTGGGACGCCGGCAAGCTGGCGGGCATCGAGCGACAATGGCGTCAAACTGGTCGGCGACGCTTGCCAAGGTGATCGGCGACGCCGACGGCATTATCGATTTCACCGCGCCGGCCGCGACACTCGAATATGCCGCGCGCGCCGCCAGGCCGGCAAGGTTCACGTCATCGGCACCACGGGTTTGAGCGCCGCCGACGAGGCCGCGATCGAAAAGGCCGCCAAGACCGCCGATCATCGTCAAGTCCGGCAATATGAGCCTCGGCGTCAATCTGGTGGCGGCGCTGACCAAGCGCGTCGCCAAGACGCTCGACAAGTCGTTCGACATCGAAATCCTCGAAATGCATCACAACCAAAAAGTCGATGCGCCGTCCGGCACCGCGCTTGTTGCTCGGGCGCGCGGCGGCGGAAGGCCGTGGCATCGAGCTCGACAAAAATTCGGTTCGCAGCCGCGACGGCAACACCGGCCCTCGCCATCCCGGCGACATCGGCTTTGCCACGCTGCGCGGCGGCACGGTGGTCGGCGAGCACACCGTGATGTTTGCAGGCCCTGCCGAGCGCATCGAATTGGTGCACAAGGCCGAAGACCGCATGATCTTTGCGCGCGGCGCGCTGCATGCGGCGATGTGGGCGCAAAAGCAGAAGCCGGGGCTGTATTCGATGATGGACGTGCTGGGGCTGAAGGATTTTTGAGAAGCCTCGTGCCCCGGACGCGGCGCGAACACGAAGTGTTGCGCCGCAGAGCCGGGGCCGTTCCAAACTCTGAATTTGCGAAGGTCCCGGTTCTGCAGCGCACCGTTGCACGCTGCGCTGCGCCCGGGACACGCGCCACTAATCCTGCCTCGGCAAATAATCGTCCTTCCATTTCAGCACCACATTGAAGCTGATCGAGATGCGCGGCGTCTCGCTCAGGTTCGGGTGCACGAAATGCGTCAGGAACGCCGGCCACAATAAAATCTCGCCGGCCTTCGGTTGCACGGTGTGTTCCGGATTGACGTAAGGGTCGTTGCGGATCGCGCCCATGTTCACCGCCGGCCCGCGCGGATCGTAGAAGCTGATCGCGCCCGGCCGCACGTCCTTGCGCGAATGCGCAAGGGCGCGCGGTCGGTCGGCGTCTGCACATAGTAGGTGCCGGACAGATAGCTATGCGGATGGTTGTGCGGGTCGTGGTAATCGCCGAGCCGGTTGACGTTGGCCCAGCCCTGCAGCGACCAGTCGATCTGGTAGTCCATGCCGAGCTGGCGGAAATAATCGGCGACGGTGCGGTTGATGCAGTCGCGCAGCCAGGCGATCGCCGGATGGTCGTTGGCCAGCAGGTTGCCGCCGAGATAGTCGGTGGTCAGGTCCTGGTTGCCGGCTTCCAGCTCGAGCACGAAGGCCGACAGCGCCTTGTTGGCGAGCTCGGCGCCGGGCAGGGTCCGGTGCAGAAAAACCGTCGGCCACAAGGCCTCGAACCCGTCCGAACCTGCCGCCATGTGATCCTCCGCCTGCTGGCGGCATTCTGCCACGAATTTCGGCGGTTGCGCTGCAACCGTGCGCGGCTCAGATACATTCACCGTTTCATGGAAACGGTGAATGTATCTGAGTTTTTGTTTTGTCGCGTTTCCGGACGGCGAACCGGTTCCCACTTCGCCTGGAAACGCTCTAAGACCACAGCGCGCGAATGCCGAAGAACGCCGTGTCCTTCACCCGGCGCATGGCCTCCTGAACGATGGAATGCCGGTTGTCGGCACAGAAGGTCATGCTGAGCACGATGCGGCGCTCGCCGTCCTTGATCGGGCGTGACCTTGTGCAGCACCTTGGCGCCCTCGAACACCACCAACGTGTTGGGCGGCGTTTCGATCACCTTTTCTTCGCGCCCTTTGCGGACCATCAGTTTGGCCGCCGACAGGCCGCCGTCGGCGCCGCAGTTGAGGATCGGCAACAGCACGGTGAAGTGCCGGCCCTTGTAGAAATTGTGGTCGTAGTGCCAGCCGATGTGGTCGCCGGGGCGCTCGTAATACAGCACCGACAGCGAACTTTGATCGTGCAGCGGCGTCGGCCCGACCTCGACCTCGACGATATTGGAAATGGACCGCTGCAGCGCCGGCGACTGGTAGAAGGCGGTGACGCGCGGAGCCTTGGCGCGCAGCGTCTCGTAGGCGATCGTCCCGCCCTTCTTGTGGGTCGGCACATAGTTGCGCTCGGTGTCGACGAACCCCTCGATCTCCACGGCGAGCGCATCGAAGTCGGGCCGCGGCAAGACATCCGGCAGCACGCACAGGCGCTCGGCAAAGCCCCGTGGCGGTGGCGTGAAGTTCACCCATTCAAGGGGTGCAGTCCGTGCCGTCATGACAACCTCGCCTTTCGAATCGGATTCAACGATTCGAATGCGACAGTTGAATTACAGCGCGATCAGTGACGTGCCGGTCATCTCGGCCGGCTTCGGCAGGTCCATCAACGCCAGCAAGGTCGGCGCGATATCGGCCAGCCGGCCGTCATGAAGCTTCACGTTGCCGGCCCCCATCACCATGACCGGTACCGGACCGGTGGTGTGCGAGGTATGCGGTCCGCCGGTTTTCGGGTCACGCAACATTTCGCAATTGCCGTGGTCGGCGGTCGCCAGCAGCGCGCCGCCGGCTTTTTCAATCGCGTCGGCGATCTGGCCCAGACCGGTGTCGACCGTCTCGACCGCCTTGATCGCCGCCGGCAGACTGCCGGTATGGCCGACCATGTCCGGGTTGGCGAAGTTCAGCACGATCAGATCGTATTTGCCCGAGTCGATCGCTTCGACTGCCTTGGCGGTGAGTTCGGGCGCCGACATTTCAGGCTGCAGGTCGTAGGTCGCGACCTTCGGCGATTGGACCATGATGCGGTCTTCACCAGGATAGGGCTCTTCGCGTCCGCCGTTGAGGAAATAGGTGACGTGCGGATATTTCTCGGTCTCGGCCATGCGCAGCTGTGTCCGGCCCGCTTTGGACGCGACTTCGCCGAGAATGTTCGGGAAGCTTTGCGGCGCGAAGATCGTCTGTATCAGTTTGTCCAGCTCTTCGCTGTATTGCGTCATACCGACGGCGGCCGAATAGCGTACGGCCCGCTTGCGTTCGAAGCCGGAGAAGGATGGATCGAGCATCGCTCCGAGAATCTCGCGCACGCGGTCGGCACGGAAGTTGAAGCACAGAACGCCATCGCCGTCCTTGACGCCGGCGTAGTTGCCGATCACCGCCGGCAGAATGAACTCGTCATAGACCTTGTTGGCATAAGCATCGGCGATCGCCGCCTGCGCGTCGGCGAAATGCGCGCCCTCGGCCTCGACGATGGCGTTGTAGGCTTTCGATACGCGATCCCAACGTTTGTCCCGATCCATCGCGTAATAGCGGCCGATCACGGTGACGACCGGAACGGAAGGCGGCAAGGCCGCGGTGAGCCTTTTCAGATCTTCGTCGGCTGATTGCGGCGGCGTATCGCGGCCGTCGGTGATGGCGTGAACCACCGCCGGCACGCCGGCCTCGGTCAAAATCTTCGCCAGCGCGACACAGTGATCCTGATGAGAATGCACGCCGCCCGGCGACACCAGGCCGACGAGATGGCAGGTGCCGCCGCTCTGTTTCAGCTTGGCGATCAGATCGACGAGCGCCGGCATTTTCGCGATCTCGCCCGACGCGATGGCGTCGCCGATGCGCGGCAGGTCCTGCATCACGACCCGGCCGGCGCCGATGTTGAGATGACCGACCTCGGAATTGCCCATCTGGCCGTCGGGCAGACCGACGTCCTTGCCGGAGGTGCGCAGGAAAGCGTGCGGGCAATTGGCCCAGAGCCGGTCGAAGGTCGGGGTCTTGGCTTGGCGGACGGCGTTGTCCGTGATGTCCTCGCGCCAGCCCCATCCGTCCAGTACCACCAACATCACAGGACGGCGCTTTTGCATGCGAAAATTCCCGGTTTTTCGGCCAAAACTGGATGGGTTTTGAAGGATCGCTTTGAAGCCGTCAACTTGCCGCGGCGGTGACGCAAAGCCAGCCACGCAAGAGCTTACGCGCATAGGGGCGCGGCAATAACGGCGTGAATATGATGTGGGTGGGCGTCTTTACGCCCCGGCGATGCCGGCTTCCCAGCCGAGCATCGCGCGCTTGCGGGTCAGGCCCCAGTGATAGCCGGTGACGTCGCCGTTCTTGCCGACGACGCGGTGACACGGCACCACGAAGGAAATCGGGTTCTTGCCGACGGCGGCGCCGACCGCGCGCGCGGCTTTCGGCGCGCCGGTCCTGGCGGCGATGTCGGAATAGGTCGTCAGCTTGCCGACCGGAATGGTCAAAAGTTTTTCCCACACCCGCACTTCGAAATCGGTGCCGATCAAGACCACGCGCAGCGGCTGGTCCGGCTTCCATAACGTGGCATCGAAAATCCGGCGCGCGGTGGCGGCGGTGGCGGCATAGTCCTCGACGTATTTTGCTTTTGGCCAGCGCGCCTTCATGTCGTCGAGCGCCGCGCGTTCCTTGCCGGCGTCGGCGAGCGCCAGGCCGGCCAGCCCACGCGGCGCCAGCATCACCAGCGCCATGCCGAACGGGCAGGGGTGATAGCCGTAGGTCATCGTCAGGCCTTCGCCGCCGCCCTTCCATTCGCCCGGCGACATCGCTTCATGCGTGACGAACAGATCGTGCAAACGGCCGGGCCCGGACAGGCCGACTTCGTAGGAGGCATCCAGCACGCTCGCCGAATTGCGCAGCAGGTTCGCGCGCGCTGTCGAGCGTCAGCGCTTGCAGGAAGGCTTTCGGCGTCAGCCCGCACCAGCGCCGGAACAGATGGTGCAGGTCGGTCGGCGGTGACGCCGGCGGCGTCGGCGATCGCCTCGATCTCGGGCTGGTTGCGCCAGTTGCCGCGGATATGCGCGATGGCGCGGCGCACGACGTCGTAGTCGGCCGCCGCCGTGGTCAGCGGATTGAGCTCGGGAAGGCGGTCGGCGATGGCGGGTTTGGCATGGTGGCGATCATGCTGCTCAATCTAGGCCGCGCCGGCGGCTGGCAGCCACCCGATTTCTGGTTATGCCAGCACCGTGCGCACCGGGCCCGCGTTTGGCTTCGTTCAGAGCGCGGGTCAAGCGCGATGGCGAAGTCGGCCCGCTCATGGCGGGGCGAGAAAGTTGGCGATCGTGAGCTGCTTGTCGCGCATGACCAGAAACAGCCGGGCGATGCCGAAATCCTCGATGATTTCGCTTGTCGAGCCTGACCCAGAGCGGGTTGAGCACCCATTCGCGGACTCTGCCGCGGTGGCTGACCTTGCGCACGGTGAGCGCCGACGGCGTGACGGTGACTTGCTCGAATGCCGCGGCGTGGCGGTTGTTGATCCGGATCGCCCAATAGAGCAGCGCGACGTCGAGGCCGAAAAAGCCGAATACCGGCCAGGCGCCCATCATCAGAAAGGCCATGCCGGTGCACGAAGCTGGCGCCGCCGAAGGCCAGCATCAGCACCAGAAAGCCGGTGCCGCCGAGCGAGCGGTGCGGCGTGATGGTGGCGGAAAAGATCGTCGGTTCGAGTTCGGCAGACGTGTTGTCGGCCATCATGGCGCGCACTATACCGGAAATCATGGCAAAAAAATCGGTCCGCAAAGCACCTCGCCCGCAAAAAGGTTCCGGTCAGAAAGCTGGCGGCGAAAAAGGCTGTCGGCCAAAAAGACTACGGCCAAAGCGCAAAGGGCAAGGCGGCCAGGCTAAAAGCCGCGCTGCCAAGGATCAGCGCCAAATCCGGCTTGCGGCATCGCCAAGCCCTGGACCCCGGCGCAGATCGACGAGGCGTTCCGCCGCTTCCAGGCCCAGGAGCCGGAACCCAAGGGCGAGCTGAAACACACCAATCCGTTCACGCTGCTGGTGGCGGTGGTGCTGTCGGCGCAGGCGACCGACGCCGGCGTCAACAAGGCAACGCCGGCTTTGTTCGCGCTGGCCGACACGCCGGCGAAAATGGCAGCGCTGGGCGAAGACCGCATTCGCGATCTGATCAAGACCATCGGCCTGTTCCGCAACAAGGCCAAGAATGTTTACGTTGCTGGCGCAAAAATTGATCGCCGAACTTCGGCGGCGAGGTGCCGCGCACCCGCGAGGCGCTGGAAGCTTTGCCCGGCGTCGGCCGCAAGACCGCCAACGTGGTTTTGAACATGGCCTTCGGTCAGCCGACCATGGCGGTCGACACCCATATTTTCCGCATCGGCAATCGCACCGGGCTGGCGCCCGGCAAGAATCCGCTCGAGGTCGAACTGAAACTGGAAGCGCAGATCCCGGCCAAGTACATGCTGCACGCGCATCACTGGCTGATCCTGCACGGCCGTTACATTTGCCTGGCGCGCAAGCCGCAGTGCGAGAAATGCATTATCGCGGATTTGTGCCAGTGGCCGGAGAAGACGGTGAGCGCATGATCCCGAAAATGCCTGTCCCGACTTGATCGGGGATGGGAACCGGTTTTCGGATAAGATCATGCGCAAATAAAATGCCTAGCGCACCGGCTCGATCAACTCGACGCGCCCGCCGGCCATCTTCTTATGGATGTGCACCATGAAGGCCATGGCGAAAATCGGCGTCGCCAGATTGAGAATCGGGATCGACACGAACACCGCGATCACCATGCCGGCGAGAAAGACATAAGACGCAGCGCGCCTTGCGCATCGCCTTGGCCTCGTCCGGCGGACGGAAGCGCATGGCGGCGAGTTCGAAATATTCCCGGCCGAGCAGATATGAGTTCGCCAGAAACAAGATGATGAAGCCGAAGCCGGCAAACAGCACGAAGGGCAGCGCGAAAAAATAAACGACCAGCGTCAGCAGCGCGATCTTGATGCCTTCGATCAGATGGCGCGGAAGACCGGCAGCGCGCGGCCCGGCGGCTCGGCCGGGTAATATTCGCGCTCGACCAGTTCGGCGACTTCATCGACGAAAAAGCTGCCGACAAAGGCGGTGACCGCCGGCATCAGGAACAGCGCGCCGGTGACGATGCCTAGGCCCGCCATGATCGACAGCACCCAGGCCAGCGCCGACCAGGCCGCGTGCGGGGCAAAGCCGGCGCTCTGCTCGGCCCAGGTGGCGCCGTTGTCGGCCAGATGGGCGAGCAGCGCGCTGCATGACGATGCCGATGATGACGATCAGCAGCAGCGCGAGGCCGACGGCTTTGAGGAGCACGCGGCGCAGCGGCGCGGAAAACATCTGGCGAAGGGCTTTGGACGGCGGCGTCGATCATGGGGCAGAGTTAAGCGTGCCCCGGTCTCAGGGCAAGGGCAAGCTTTAAGCCGCCGGCGACAGGGTCTCTTCCGGACCGGCTCGCATCGTCCGGCACCAGCGACACGATCAGGTCGGGATCGTCGGCCAGGCGTGTCGGCCCAGGCCATGGCTTTGTAGTCGAAGCCTTTTCGAGGGTCGGCTTGACGACCTCGAAATAGGGCGAGATGTCGAAATCGCGCGGTGCGTACAGCGACGAATGGCGGATTTCGAGAATTTCGGCGCGCTCGGCTTCGTTCTCCGAGTGCGCGTGATTTTCGGCAGGATCGGATAGCGCACGTTCTCGAACGCCTGCGCGATCAGCGCCGAGCAGATGATGCGGGTCGGATGGCCGGAGCCGAGCGCCATCATGCGGCGGCGGAAGCGCTGCGGCACCGGCATCGGAAACAGATAGCGCGCGAGATCGAGGATGTTCTTGACGTCGTAGTCGAAGCCGATGCGCTCGCAGGCATAGGTGCACACGCGCGCGCGGTCGTCTTCCGATCGAGACCGACCGGCCGGCAGATGCGGGTATGCGCATTGCCGTATTTCGATAGCGGCACCGCGATGACGCCTAGCCCCAGTTCGGCTTCCACCAAGGCTAGCGGTTCGCCCGAGGCCGATACACGATCGCCGATCGGGCCGACATAAAGCGCGGCGTGCGACCAGGTCGATTGCGTGAGATATTTGATGATGCCGGCGATGTGGCTGTGGCCTTCGATCAGCAGCACGTCGCCGGGCTTGAGAACAGCCGCCAGCGTGTCGGCGCGGCCGGGCGTAATATCCTCGTAGCCCTTCTCGGGCTTTTCCAGATAACGGGCGATCAAGCGCCCAATGCTGTTGCCGACCCAACCCATGTTCCCTGTGGCGTCCGTCCCGACGCCGTCGTCGACGCTTGTTTCCCCTGCGCCGTCGCAACGCGCGGCGCTTCTTGTTGCATCCCACTTTAATGAAGACTCATTGCAAATTGGTTCATTGGTTGCGGATGGCTGGTAACGGTGCGTTAGGCAAGAAAACCCTTGTGAATATAAGGCTCGGCGACCGCGCAAGCGCCGCGCGGAAATGATTTGGATACCACGTTGCGGATTCCGCACTGCCGTTGTGCTAGCAATCGTTAATGGCCAACCTTCCCAGACAGCTTACCGAAAGCATTGATTGCGTGGTCGAGCGGCAAGGACTCGGCCTGGGCGCTGCATGTGGCGCGCCAGCGCCGGCGACTCGATATCGTCGGCGCGCTGACCACCGTGACCGACAGTTTCGCCCGCGTCTAGCATGCATGGCGTACGCGAGGAATTGCTGGCGGCGCAATGCGAGGCCGCCGGGCTGCCGTCGATCACGGTGCGAATTCCCTATCCTTGCACGAACGAGATCTACGAGCGCGAAATGGCCAAGGCGATGGCCGGCTGCGCAAAGCGCAGGGCGTCACGCATGTGATTTTCGGCGATCTGTTTCTGGCCGATCTGCGCGCCTGGCGCGAGGAAAAACTCGACAGCATCGGCATGACGGCGGTGTTTCCGATCTGGCATGAGCAGGCCGACAAAGGAACGCCGGCTCTGGCGCGCGAAATGATCGCGGCCGGCGTCGAGGCGCATCTGGCGGTGGTCGATTTGAAAAAACTGCCGGCGTCGTTTGCCGGCCGCCGCTTCGATCAAGCGTTGCTCGACGATCTGCCGGACGGCATCGACCCGTGCGGCGAGAACGGCGAGTTTCATAGTTTCGTGTCGGCCGGGCCGATGCTCGGCGCAAAATTCCCGTGCGCGTCGGCGAGACGGTCGAGCGGGATGGATTTGCGTTCGCGGATTTGGTGGCGGTCTAGCCCCGCAACACGCCGCCGGTGCGCTTGCGCGACTTCGGCGACAATCTTCTGGCCCAGCGCGTCGATCTCGGCGTCGGTCATGGTCTTGTCGCGCGGCTGCATGGTGACCGCGATGGCGACCGACTTCTTGCCCGGCTCGATGCCGGTGCCTTCATAGACGTCGAACACGGTGACGCTCGAGATCAGCTTCTTGTCGACGTTCTGCGCCGCGCGCACGATGTCGCCGGCCTTGACCTTGCTCTCGACCACAAAGGCGAAATCGCGCTCGACCGGCTGGAACGCCGACAGTTCGAGCTGCGGCTTGGCGCGCGTCGGCTTTGGCCTTGGCGGCCGGGATGTTGTCGAGGATCACTTCGAAGCCGGCGAGCGGGCCGTCGGCCTTCAGCGCCGCCAGCGCGCGCGGATGCAATTCGCCGAAATGGCCGAGGATGTTCTGCGGGCCGATCTGAATGGTGCCGGAGCGGCCGGGATGAAACCAGGCCGGACCGCCCGGCACGATCTGCAGCGCCTGACATCGGCGCAGCCGGCGCCGGCCAGCACGGCGAAAGCGTCGGCCTTGGCGTCGAACACGTCGACCGGTTCGGCCTTGCCCGACCAATGACGGCCGATGCCGCTGCGCTTTGGCGAGCGCGCGGCGCACGCCGGTGGCGGCGATGAATTGGTCGTCCGGCTGGTCGCCCTTGAAAATCTGCCCGACTTCGAACAGCGCGACATCGGGAAAGCCGCGATCGGCGTTCTTCTGCGCCGAGATGATCAGCCCGGCCAGCAGGCTCGGCCGCATGTCGGACAATTCGGCCGCGATCGGATTGGCGAGCGCCAGTTCCGGCTTGCCGCCGCCGAACAATTCGGCTTCGCGTTTGGACACGAACGACCAGGTCACCGCTTCGGTCATGCCGCGCGCGGCGAGCGCGCGCTTGGCCTTGCGGGTGCGGGTCTGGATCGGCGGTGAGCACCGGCTTGCGCGCATCGTCGCCGCGCGGGAACGGCGTCGACGGCACGGTATCGACGCCGGCGATGCGCACCAGTTCTTCGACGATATCGGCGCGGCCATGCACGTCCGGACGCCATGACGGCACCGCGACCTTGACGCGGTCGCCTTGTCCGGCGACGAAAAAGCCGAGCCGCTCCAGCGTGCGGCGCATTTCGGCCGGCAGACAGCTTGATGCCGGCCAGCCGCGTGCAGTTCGACTGACCGGATAGTCGATGACGGTTTCTTTCGGCGACGGATCGCCGGCAACCACGATTTCGGACGGCTCGCCGCCGCAGAAATCGATCACCATCTGCGTCGCCAGTTCGAGGCCGGGCAGCATGAAATTCGGATCGACGCCGCGCTCGAAGCGATAGCGCGCGTCGGTGTTGATGCCGAGCTTGCGGCCGGTCTGCGCGATGTTGACCTCGTCCCACAGCGCCGATTCGATCAGCACGTCGGTGGTGTTCTCGTCGCAGCCCGATTCTTCGCCGCCCATGATGCCGGCCAGCAATTCGACGCCCTTCTCGTCGGCGATCACGCACATGGCGGCATCGAGTGTCGTAGGTCTTGCCGTCGAGCGCCAGCAGCGTCTCGCCGTTGATCGGCGCGGCGCACGGTGAGATTGCCTTTGACCTTCTTGGCGTCGAACACATGCAGCGGCCGGCCGCGGTCGAAGGTGATGAAATTGGTGATGTCGACCAGCGCGTTGATCGGCCGCAGACCGATCGCCGTCAGGCGCTTTTGCAGCCAGTCCGGCGACGGACCGTTCTTGACGCCGCGCACCAGCCGCAGACCGAAGGCCGGACACAGCGGATGGGTGTCGCCGAAGTCGAGCTTGACGCTGACCGGGCAGGGGAACGTGCCCTTCGACCGGCTTTGGCGCGTTTTCCTTGTAGTCGCCGATCAGCGTGGCGCCGAGATCGCGCGCAATGCCATTGACGCCGGTGCAGTCGGAACGGTTCGGCGTCAGATTGATTTCGATCACCGGCTCGGCGGTGCCGGCCCATTCGACATAAGACTGACCGACCGGCGCGTCGGCCGGCAGATCGATGATGCCGTCATGGTCGTCGGACAGCATGCAGTTCGGCTTCCGAGCACAACATGCCGTGGCTTTCGACGCCGCGAATATTGCCGACCGTCGAGCGTGATGTTCTTGCCGGGGATGTAGGTGCCGGCCGGCGAGAACACGCTCTTCATGCCGGTGCGCGCATTGGGCGCGCCGCACACGACCTGGATCGGCTTCTCGCCTTTGGCGACCTGGCCGATATCGACCATGCAGACGCGCAGGCGATCGGCGTTCGGATGTTTCTCGGCCGAGATGACCGAGGCGATGACGAACGGCTTCAGCAGCGCCGCCTTGTCCTCGACGCCTCGACCTCGAGCCCGATCATGGTCAGCTTGTCGACGATCTCGTCGAGCGTGGCGACCGTTTCGAAATGATCTTTCAGCCAGGAGAGGGTGAATTTCACGCGCTCAGTCCCCCGGCAAGCGTCGGGAAATCGAGCGGCCGGAAGCCGTAATGGTTGAGCCAGCGCACGTCGGCCTCGAAGAAGGCGCGCAGATCGTTGATGCCGTATTTCAGCATCGCCATGCGGTCGATGCCCATGCCCCAGGCAAAGCCCTGGTATTCTTCCGGATCGAGGCCGCAATTGCGCAGCACGTTCGGATGCACCATGCCGCAGCCGAGAACTTCCAGCCAATCGGTGCCTTCGCCGAAACGGATTTCGCCTTTGTCGCGCCGGCACTGAATGTCGACTTCCATCGACGGCTCGGTGAACGGAAAGAACGACGGCCGGAAGCGCATCTTGACGCCGTCGACTTCGAAGAACGCCTTGAAGAATTCTTCCAGGATCCATTTCAGATGGCCGAGATGCGAGGTCTTGTCGATCACCAGGCCTTCGACCTGATGGAACATCGGCGTATGGGTCTGGTCTGAGTCCGAGCGATAGGTGCGGCCCGGGCAGATGACGCGGATCGGCGGCGGTTGCTTCAGCATGGTGCGCACCTGCACCGGCGAGGTGTGCGTGCGCAGCAACAGCCGCGAGCCGTCGGACTTCTGCGGGAAATAAAACGTGTCGTGCATTTCCCGCGCCGGATGGCCTTCCGGGAAATTCAGCTTGGTGAAGTTGTAATCGTCGGTCTCGATATCGGGACCTTCCGCGACCGCGAAGCCCATGTCGGCAAAAATCGCGGTCAGTCTCGTCGATGACCTGGCTGATCGGATGCACGCGGCCGATCTCGGCCGGCGTCTCGCGCAACGGCAGCGTGACGTCGACGGTCTCGGAGGCAAGCCGGGCGTCGAGCGCGGCGGCGGCGAGCGTATCTCTTGGCGGCGGCGATCGCGGCGCCGATGCGGTCTTTGAGGCCGTTGATCGCCGGGCCCTTGGCCTTGCGCTCGTCCGGCGTCATCGAGCCGAGCGTCTTCAGCAGCGCCGAGACCGAACCGCTTTTGCCGAGCGCTGAAACGCGCAACGGCTTCGAGCGCCGCTTCGTCTTTGGCGGCGCTCACGGCGGCGAGCAATTCGGTTTCAAGTTGTGCGATGTCGGACATGGCTACCCCGTGCACCGTCATCGTCCGCGAAGGCGGACGATCCAGTAACCCCTGCGCACGCGATTTAACGAAAGCCGGTGGTTACTGGGTGCCCCGCTTGTCGCGGGGCACGACACCCTGTGGCTACGACTTAGGCTTAAGCTTGTGGGCTTAGGCCTTGGCCGCTTCGGCCGGAGCCGGCAGCGCCGCCTTGGCCTTTTCGACGATCGCCTGGAAGGCAGCCGGCTCGTTGATCGCGAGATCGGACAGCACCTTGCGGTCGATGACCAGGCCGGACTTGGCCAGCCCGTCGATGAACTTCGAGTAGTTCAGACCGAACGGCCGCACGGCGGCGTTCAGGCGCTGGATCCACAGAGCGCGGAAGGTGCGCTTGCGGCGCTTGCGGTCGCGGAAGGCGTATTGGTTGGCCTTTTCCACCGCCTGCTTGGCGACGCGGATGGTGTTCTTGCGGCGGCCATAAAAGCCCTTGGCGGCCTTGTAGACTTTCTTGTGCTTGGCGTGGGCGGTAACGCCACGTTTGACGCGGGCCATGGGGAAACTCCTTGCAAACCTTTAGAGCAAACGTTGGGAACGTTGGCGACAACAGCGGCGCTTAAGCCGCCTTGAAAAATCCGGACTAGCCGTTGGGCAGCCAGTATTTCTTGATGTTGTCGCCGTCGGTCTTGAACAGCACAGCGGTGCCGCGATGGTTGCGGAGCTGCTTGTTGGTGCGCTTGATCATGCCGTGACGTTTGCCGGCTTGCGCGTATTTCACCTTGCCGGACGCGGTAATCTTGAAGCGCTTTTTAGCGCCCGATTTGGTCTTCAGCTTGGGCATTTTGCTCTCCAGGTCGGCCTTATTTAAGCGAGGCAAAGTGCCCCGCGTGGCCGGGATGCGCTCGAAAGACAAGTGTCTTCAAGCGGTTGCTCGGAATTGAGCGGGTATCGCCGCCACGGCAGCCCTAACAGCCGGTCGGCGAGAGCGCGGCTTATGCCAGAGGCCTGCGCAAATTGACAACAGAGACGATGAGCCGGGCGGTGGCGCGACTACCGGCGTGGGTCGGCGAATTTCGGCCGGTTTCGCCGTCGATTTTGCACGATAGTTCCATAATTTTGACAGCAAACGAATAGTCTTCGCGGGTTGCGGCGAAGGCTCACTTTGGCCTATATTATAGATGCAGCAAAAAATCGAATTACGGAGCAACCGCTTCGCGCGGCCGAGGAGCAGTGTTCAATGAATATGACGGTCAATTTTTCCGAAATTAATGAAGCAAAAGCTGATTTTTCGGATTTATATACTTCAAAAGATCCAAGAAATTACTTTAAATACCTTGGTCAACTTGATTACATCATCCCGCATCTTGCCCAGCCGATCTTCAGTCAGTTGATCCGCGCCCGCCAGGAGACCCAGTCCGAGCCGGTGACCGTTCTCGATATCGGCTGCTCCTACGCCATCAACGGCGCCTTGATGAAATACGCCGTCGACTATGAGGCGTTGCGCCAGCGCTACACCGCGCCGCCGATGCAAGTCGCTGACCAGCGCGCAGGTCCTCGACCTCGACCGCCATTTCTATCAGGCTTGGCCGAAGAACCCGGGCGTGAAGGTCATCGGCCTCGACGTCTCCGAGAACGCCGTCCGCTACGCCGAAGACTGCGGCATCCTCGATCATGGCCTGGCGATCGATTTGGAAAGCCGCGACCCGACGCCGGAGGAAGCCAAGATCCTGTCCGAGGTCGACATCATCGTGTCGACCGGCTGCGTCGGCTACGTCACCGGCAAGACCTTCGAGCGCGTCGCCAAGCTCGCCGCGCAAAAGACCGCCAAGCACCGTGCGCCCTGGGCCGCCAATTTCGTGCTGCGCATGTTCCCGTTCGACAACATCGCCACAACGCTGGCCGAGCCACGGCCTGGTCACCGAGCCTTACGAAGGCGCGAGCTTCGTGCAGCGCCGCTTCGCCAGCCGCGAGGAAATGGAAGGCGGTGATCAGGGCCGTGGAAGCGCGCGGGCTACGACACCGACGGCCACGAGACCGAGGGTCTCTACCATTCCAACTGTTCGTCTCGCGCCCGGCCGAGGAAATCGCGCGCCGGCCGCTTCAGGAACTGGTGACGGTGGTCAGCGGCGCCAATATGCTCTGGTCGGTCGGCGCCAATGTGCTCGGCAGTTATGGCCAGGCGGTGCGCAAGACCGCCCGCGCCGCGCGCCGCCTCAGCGCCTGAGCGGCCGCCGGCACCGCGCTTTACGAACCTGGCTTAACTTTCAACCGGCGTCGCCCGTTACCGTGCGGCGCCGGTTTGTTTTGCGCTAGTGTGCCGGGCGGCGTTTTTAGGCGTCGCGAAACGCTTGGGGGCACCATGCCGGCGCACTATTGCTTTGACGATCATCGCCGGCCTGTCTTTGGCGGCTGCCGCGCCGTCATCCCCGCGCTTGGGCGGCGGCGTCCGACGGCAACTGGAGCGTGCTGGTCATCACCGAAAAAGGTAATTGCGATCGCGGCTATCGTTATGCGGTGGCGGTGGCCGACGGCCAGGTCGTCTATAAAGGCGATACAGCGGTGAACTTGAGCGGTGCCGTCGCACCCGACGGCGCGGTCAAAGTCAGCATCAAATTCGGCGGGCAGGCGCGCCAACGGCACCGGCCGCTTGGCGGGCGATACCGGCTCCGGCATCTGGCGCGGCAAGGGCTCGTCGGGCGAATGCGCCGGCCGCTGGGAAGCCGAGCGGCGCTAGCTGCAAACTTCGGTTCACGGCAATTCACCGCTCCGAAACGCAAAACGCGCCGGTTTCCCGGCGCGTTCTGCGGTTGAGTTTGGGCCTGCGGCTTTGATCAGCGCGGCGCCAGCAACATCACCATCTGGCGGCCTTCGAAGCGCGGCTCCGATTCGACCTTGGAGATCTTGCTCGGTGTCGTCCTTGACGCGCTGGAGCAGCTTGTAGCCGAGCTCCTGATGCGCCATTTCGCGGCCACGGAAGCGCAAGGTGATCTTGACCTTGTCGCCTTCGTCGAAGAAGCGCTGCATCGCGCGCATCTTCACCTGATAGTCATGGTCGTCGATCATCGGCCGGAGCTTGATCTCCTTGATCTCGACAACCTTCTGTTTTTTGCGGGCTTCGGCCGCTTTCTTCTGCGCCTGGAATTTGTACTTGCCGTAATCCAAGATTTTCGCGACCGGCGGGTCCGAATTTGGGGCGATCTCAACGAGATCAAGCCCGGCGGCCTGGGCAAGCCCAATGGCCGCTTCGGTCAGGACAACACCTTTGTTTTCGCCGGTAGCATCGATCAGCTGGACCTCGCGGGAGCGGATCTCCTCGTTGATGCGCGGGCCACCTTTTTCGGCGGGCAGCGCGGATTTTATCGGACGACGAATGGCTGGTCTCTCCTCAAGCTGTTGAAACGGGTATCGGTCGTTTAAGCGAGCATCACTCTAGCCGAAAAACAGAGGCCTGGCTTCGGAATAATGCTGCGTAGGGCCGCGCGCAACGCGCCGCCCGAATAAGCGAAAGATCGTTATAAACGCCGGATAAGTCAACGCGGTTCCACGCCTCTAACCGCTGGAACGGTGCAATTTTTCGGCTCAAACCGGTCAAATTTCACTTAATTTTCGCCCGGTCTCGGCTCCGGCCGGCGATCTCGGCATAAAGCCGCAGCATCTGTCGGCGGCCGACGGCGGCGTTGAAATGGCCGAGCACCCAGTCGCGCCCGCGTAACCCCATGGTCGCGGCCAGCGGCGCCGGCATGGCGAACAGCCGCAGCAGGGCCGCCGCCAGCGCAGTCGTCGTCGCCGGCGGGAAAGCGCAGGCCGGTGATCCGGCTTTCCGGCACCGCCGGCGCGGTCAAGCACGACATCGGGGCCGGCGGCGAGATCGGACACGATCAGCGGCCGCGCCATCGCCTGGGCTTCCAGGATCGAGCGCTGCACGCCTTCCGGCTGAATCGCCGCCGAGACCACGACCGAGGCCGCGGCATAGGCCGCCGGCATGTCGTGCACCGGTGCGGCCATGCGGATGACATCCATGGTGCCGGTCGCCAGCACCAGGTCCCACAGCTCGCCGGTATAATGGGTGCGGCCGCGGTCTTCGCCGACAAAGACAAACAGAAAATCCTTGCAGCCCATGTCCTGCAGGCGCCGCACCGCGCGCACCACGACATGATGGCCTTTGCGGCGCAGGATGCTGCCGGTGATCAGGATCACCTTGGTGTCGCCTTTGACGCCCCAGGCGCTACGTATCGCCGCGATCCGGTCGGCCGTGACGATCGCCGGATCGAAATGACCGAAGTCGATGCTGCACGGCACCACCGCGATTTTGTCCCACGGCGTGCCGTAACGGTCGTTGACCAGTTGCGCGAGCTGTTCGCTGGTCGCAATCACGCGGTCGCCGCGCGCCATCACGCCGTTGTACAGGCGCTTGAAAATATTCTGTTCGCGAAAGCCTTTGTACCAGCTGGTGACGAAGGTGATGCCGCGCAGCCGGGCCGCGATATAGGCGCTCCAGGCGCCGGCGCGGCCGAGCGCATGAATGACGTCGCAGTTGTTTTCGCGCGCCAGCCGGATCAGCACGGCCGCGTTGCGCAACATGCGCAGCGGATTTTTGCTGGCGACATTGAGCGCCACGAATTCACCGCCGGCGGCGGTGATGTCGGCGACCAGCCGGCCGGCGCGCGACACCACGATGGCGCGATGGCCGGCCTTTTGAGAATGCGCACCAGCTCGACCGCGCCGACATCGGCGGCGCCGCCGTCGAGCGTCGGCGTGACGATCAGGACGGTAATAGGTTGGGCGCGTGCGTTCAGGACCGGCTGATCGGGCGCGGGATCACTCGACATGCCGTCGCAACCTCAAACCATCGGGTGACGGAACTCGTCATGGGAGCCGGCCAAACCATCGCGGAAGGCCGGCTGGCGATTGGCGTCGCGTGGGCAGGGCGGAGTCAAACGGCTCAGGAGTCGCGCGCCAAAAGCGATGTATAAACGCCGCGAATGGCCTGGGCAACGCTCTGCGGTGAAAACATGAATTCGGCGAATTGTCGCGCCCGGGCGCCGAGCGCCTCGTCCGCGGTGACGTCGAGCGCCAGCGCGGCGGTCGTGGCGCGCGCCAGTTCGCCGACATTGCCCGGCCGCACCACCCAGCCGGTGCGCAATTCGTCGCGCATCCGCGGCGGGCACAGCAGATTTTCCGGCAACGCACCGACCGACGTCGCGACCACCGGCCGGCCGATGGCCTGCGCTTCGGCGGCGGCGCGGCCGGACAGCGGCGGCTGCAAGGCCGGCACCACCACCACGTCGGCGGTGGCCAGGGCCGTCGGCATGTCGGGGCAATGGCCGACCAGGCGGACCAGCGTGTCGATGCCGTGCTGGCGGGCGCGGGCGCGCAAGGCATGTTTGTAACGCGGATGCCTGAGATCCTCGCCAGCGAAGACGAAGGCGATGTTGCGATCACCGCTGCCGACCATAAGCCGCGCGGCGTCGATCATGCTCATCTGCCCGTTCCAGGGCGCGATCCGGCCCGGCACCAGCACGATGCGCATATGCGGCAGCACGCCCCAGGCGCGCCGCATCGCCGCGATGCGGTCGCCGTTGATCGCCGCCGGATTGAACGTGGCGGTATCGATCGAACGCGGGATCACGGTGATGCGCTCGGGCGCGAATTTTGTAGCGTTCGATCATCGCGCGCGAGATGTAGCTCGACGGCGCGATCACCCGGTCGCCGCGCGCGAGCGACGAGCGCAGCAGCGTGCCGGGCCAGGAGTCGCGCGCCAGTTCGTCGGGAAACGAGGTCACCAGAAACACCGGCATGCGGTCGGTGGCGGCCAGCGCGCTCCAGGCCGCACCCGCGCTTTGCGCATGCACGATGTCGATGCGTTCGCCGGCGATCAATTTTCTTAAATGCCGGATGTTGCTGCCGATGGTCAGCGGGTTGAGCGTGTCGCTCGGCATCGCCAAAAATTCACCGCCGAAGGCGCGCAACTCGCCGACCAGCGGGCCGTCGCCGCCGGCGACGATGGCGCGCGCGCCCGATTGCAGCAGCGTCAGCGCGATATCGACGGCGGCGTGGCCGGCCGGGTCGTCGCGCAGCGCCGGCGCCATTTGCAGAATGGTCGCGCCGGCGAGCGAACGCGGGCTGCCACGCGGGGTCTTCTTTCTTCATCGCGGGAGCCCCCTTGCATCTTGCGGTCCGGTTGCGGCGAAAAGATGCCAATGCCGTAATGCTGGTCATCCCTGAATCAGCTCAAAAAACGATGTGAGCGCCGCATCGGAGGATTTATGAGCGAAGCCCGCCTGACAAGCCTGACCATCGAATCGCCCGCGCCTCAGCGGACCATCGCCGTGCGGGCGCGCGAGAGCAAGAGCGGCAATAAAGGCGGCTTGTCCGGTCCCGGCCTGGTTTGGCTCGGCGGCTTCAAATCCGACATGGGGGGCACCAAGGCGGTGGCGCTCGACGACTGGGCGCGCGAGCACGGCCGCGCCTGCCTTCGCTTCGATTATTCCGGTCACGGCGAATCGAGCGGCGACTTCAAGGACGGCACCATCGGCCAATGGCTGGAGGAAAGCGTCGCGGTCTACCGGCAGTTCTGCCACGGCCCGCAGGTGCTGGTCGGCTCGTCGATGGGCGGCTGGATCGCATTGCTGCTGGCGCGGGCGTTGCGTGAACTAAAAGAAAGCGCGCCGCTCGCTGGCATGGTGCTGATCGCGCCGGCGGTCGACTTCACCGAAGAGCTGATGTGGAAGCAGTTCTCCGACGACATCAAGCGCGAGATCGAGGTCAACGGCTTCTGGACGCGGCCGTCGGAATATGACGAAGGCGGCTATCCGATTACCAAGGCGTTGATCGAGGATGGCCGCAAACATCTGATGCTCGGCGGCGCTGATCGAGCCCGGCTGTCCGGTGCATATCCTGCAAGGCGTGCAGGATCCGGACGTGCCGTGGCAGCACGCGCTCGAACTGATGGCGCGTTTTGCCCGCGACGACGTGGTGCTGACTTTGATCAAGGACGGCGATCACCGGCTGTCGCGGCCGGAGGATATCGAGCGGCTGTTGGCGGCGGTGGCAGAATTCTAGTGAAGCGCTTGCGTCCACTCGTCGTTGACGGTGTCATCGCTTTCGTTTTGCTTTTCCGCCAACGCCGCAAACTTTTCCTTCGGCAACAACCGTGACAACGCCCACACCGCCGCGCCGCGCACCAGTGGCGAAGCGTCGTTCAATAATCTTTCCGCTTCGGGCACGAGCGAAACGTCACCCGAATTTCCGATGGCGTTGAGCACATTGCGGATGAAGCGGTCGCGGCCGGTGCGCTTGATCGAGGTCTTGGCAAACAATTCGCGGAACTGCGCGTCGTCGAGCGCGAACCAGATCGATCAGCTTCGGCGCGCGCAATTGATCGCGCGCGGCAAGTTTGGCTTCATGACCGGCCTGCGCGAATTTGTTCCACGGACAGACGGCCAGACAATCGTCGCAGCCGTAAATGCGATTGCCCATCATCGGGCGCAATTCGCGCGGGATCGGACCTTTGTGCTCGATGGTGAGATAAGAAATGCAGCGCCGCGCATCGAGCCGGTAAGGCTCCGGGAAAGCGTCGGTCGGGCAGACGTCGAGACAGGCGCGGCAACTGCCGCAACTGTCTTCGACAGGTTCATCGGCCGGTAGATCGAGCGTGGTGAAGATCGCGCCGAGGAACAACCACGACCCGAATTGGCGAGACACCAAATTGGTGTGCTTGCCCTGCCAGCCGAGTCCGGCTTGTGCCGCCAAAGGCTTTTCCATCACCGCCGCGGTATCGACGAACACTTTGA
This sequence comes from uncultured Alphaproteobacteria bacterium, assembly GCA_963830125.1. GTDB lineage: Bacteria > Pseudomonadota > Alphaproteobacteria > Rhizobiales > Xanthobacteraceae > Pseudolabrys. The sequence continues at coordinate 85,697 of CAWHKU010000004.1, forward strand.
CATCGCCGCCGGCATTCGCGACCAGCCAGCGCGCCAGTTCCTTCAGCCGCTTCTTGATCAGGTCGTGATAGTCGTCGCCTTTGGCGTAAACCGAAATCGCGGCGCGATCGCGCTGGGCCAAAACATCGAGCGGGTTTTCATCCGGCCCATAGTTCAAGCCGAGCATGATGACCGAGCGCACGTCCGGCCATAGCGCCAAAGGCGACGCGCGCCGCTCGGCGGTGGTTGCCATCCACGCCATGTCGCCATGCGCGCCGTCGGCGAGAAAGCGTTCGAGCCGCGCTTTGGCTTCCGGCACGGCGTCCGGCCGCGTCACGCCGCCGACGTCGAAGCCGCTCGCACGCGCGCGCGCGATCAGTTCGGTTTTGATCGTCGGCGGGATCTGTCAAAAATCCAGATCGGCGTAATGCTTGGCCGGCGGAATCCCGGCCAGCCGGTCGGCCAGCAGCGGACGGAACGACAGCCGCGACTTCACCCGCGCGTACCAGTTCTTGGCGGCTTCGTCTTCGTTCCACGGCACATCGCCCAGATAATCGACGGAGGAAATATGCGCGGCCGCCGCCAGATCGGCGAGGCTCATGCGGTCGCCGGCCAGCCAGTCGCGCGTGCTCACCAGCCAGCCGATATAGGCCAGATGATAGCGGATATTGTTGCGCGCGGCGCGCAAAGCGGCGGTATCGGGCGGCCCGCCGCCTTGTTCCACCGTCATGTGGCGCTTGAACACGCGCTCGGTCACCAGCGGCCCGCTGACCTCGGCGTAGAATTTGTCGTTGAACCAGCTCGCCAGCCGGCGGACCTCGACCCGTTGACCGGGCGTCGCCGGCATCAGCCGGTCGGCGCCGTCGGTCGCCGGATGGGTCTCTTCGATATATTCGGCAATGATGGCGGCGCCCGGTATCGCCGGCAGGCCGTCGGCGACCAGAATCGGAATGGTGCCAGCCGGGTTCATCAGCAGCAGGTCTTCCCGCCGCTCCCAGAACCTTTCCTCCACCAGCCGCGCCTCGATGCCGTATTCGTTCAGGATCAGGCGCACATAGCGCGACAGCGGACAGAGCGATTGTTGCAGCAGCGACAGCATGAGTGCCTGAAGGTAAAACCGGACAGATGGGGAGAATCGGTGACTGCACTATACAAACACGTGCGGCCGCGCAAATTGCCTAACAGTCTCCGCCTTCTTTCCCATTGCCTGTACCGTGGCGTTGCGCCAAAAGCGCTCACCTGCCGACTCGCTGCCTGATTCGCCAGCCCTGCATTGAGCGCAGACCCCCATGACACTCGACGCCCTCCAAGCGGCCGTTCTCGGCCCGTTTTCGGCTCATCTCGATCTGGTCAAGGCCGCCATTCTCGGCGTGGTCGAGGGCCTGACCGAGTTCCTGCCGGTCTCTTCCACCGGCCATCTGCTGCTGATGGAGCATTTCCTCGGCTGGGGCGACAGCGACTTCGGCAAGTCCTTCGCCATCCTGATCCAGCTCGGCGCCATTCTGGCGCTGCTGACGATCTATTTCGGCCGCATCTGGTCGCTGGCGATGAACATGTTCTCGCGCTGGGAGGCGACGCGCTTTCGTCATCGGCATCCTGCTGGCCTTCCTGCCGGCGGCGGTGATCGGCGCGCTCGCCGGCAGCGCCATCAAGGCGCATTTGTTCGACGTGCGCATCGTCTGCATCACGCTGATCATCGGCGGCTTCGTGCTGTTGTGGGTCGACCGGCTGGATCTGAAGCCGCGCTATTTCGAATCGACCAGCGTTCTCGCTGCCGATGTATTTCGTCATCGGCGTCTGCCAGTGCCTGGCGATGATCCCGGGCGTGTCGCGCTCGGGCGCGACCATCGTCGGCGCCATGCTGTTCGGCGCCGACCGCCGCTCGTCGGCGGAGTTTTCGTTCTGGCTGGCGATGCCGACCATGGTCGGCGCTTTCGCTTATGAAGCTTACAAGAGCCGCGCCGAACTGGCCGCACGCCAATATCACCGCGATCGCGGTCGGCTTCATCTTCTCGTTCATCTTCGGCTGGATCGTGGTGAAGACGTTCCTGACTTATGTGCAGCGCCACACCTTCGCGCTGTTTGCCTGGTGGCGCATTCTGCTCGGCAGCGTCGGCATTTTCGCGATTTATTTTCTCTAGCTATCGTCGCCCTAGATGCGTCGCGAGCGTCGACGTTCTCTTCATCCTGAGGGCGCGTTCCGGGCCAGCTCGGATGACGGCGAAATCCACGTCGCCGACTGTACGAACAGAATATCGCGGCTGACTTGGCGACGTCTTGACGCCGGTGAGCGACATCGTCGACGCGCAGTTCGTTCTCGATCAAGCGAGATGACTTGGCTGACGCCGGCTTCGCCCATGGCGGCAAGGCCATAGAGATAAGCGCGGCCGATCAGACAGCCGCGCGCGCCAAGCGCCAGCGCCTTCAGACACGTCCTGTCCGGACCGCACGCCGCCATCGAACAGAATCTCGATGCGGTCGCCGGCCGCATCCGCGATGCGCGGCAGCGCCGCGATGGTCGCCGGCGCGCCATCGAGCTGGCGGCCGCCGTGGTTCGACACCACGATGGCGTCGACGCCGAGATCGGCGGCTTTGCTTGCGCGTCGTCGGCGTCGAGAACGCCTTTCAATACCAGCTTGCCGGGCCAGAACTTGCGCACCCAGGCGATGTCGTCCCACGACAGCGACGGGTCGAAATTGTCGTTGACCCAGGAGCCGGATGCCGCGACCTTGCCTTTGCCTTTGATGTAGGCGTCGATATTGCCGAACGTCTTGCGCTTTCCCGCCAGCACGCCGGCGGTCCAGCTCGGCTTGGTCAGAACGTCGAAGGCGTTGCGCCAGGTCAGCTTCGGCGGCACCGCCAGGCCGTTCTTGATGTCGGCGTGGCGTTGGCCGCGCATCGGCACATCGACGGTGACGAACAAAGCGGTGCAGCCGGCGGCGCTGCACGCGCGCGACGACCTCTTCGCTGAAGCCGCGGTCTTTGAAGACATAAAGCTGAAACCAGAACGGTTCGCGCACCGCCGCGCGGACATCCTCGATCGAACAGATCGACATCGTCGATAGCGTGAAGCGGATGCCGGCGCGTTCGGCGGCGCGCGCCGCGAGGATCTCGCCATCGCCGTGCAACAGGCCGGTCAATCCGGTCGGCGCGATCGCCAACGGCATCGCGACCTTCTCGCCGAGCATGGTCGTCTTCAAGCGACACCGTGGTCATGTCGACCAGCACGCGCTGGCGAAAGCGGATCGCTTTCAGCGCGTCGCGGTTGGCGTCGCGGGTGATTTGGTCATAGGAGCCGCTTTCGGCGAATTCGAACATGGCGCGCGGAATCCGTTTGCGTGCGCAGCTGCCGCAGGTCCTCGACATTGGTGATGACCGGCATGGGTATCCCCCAACTTATTTTTATGGTGCGCCGGTAATCTGCGCCGCCGTCTTAAGCGATACGGCTTTTGAACTGGCCGGTCTTGCGGAAGCGCCAGAGATAAGACGGCACGATCGCCTCGATCGTTTCCGGCGTCGATGCCGATGCCTTGCAGCGTGCGCCGTTCGGTCACGGCTTTCTCGGACACGACATTGTCGGTGCGCAGCATCTCGACCTGATCGGGCGTCAGCGTCAGCGGCGACGGCGCGAACTGCAGGAACAGCGCTTTGAGCTTGGCGGCAAAGAACGGCAGCGGCACCAGCAAGCGGTTGCGCTCGATGGTGGCGAGGATGAACTGCATCAGTTCCTTGAACGTCCGCACTTCCGGCCCGCCCAGTTCGTAGATCGTGCCGGTGCGGAGCTTGTCCTCAGCCGCCTCGGCGATCGCCTTGGCGACGTCGCCGACGAACACCGGCTGGAATTTGGTGTGGCCGCCGCCGATCAGCGGCAGCACCGGCGACATCCGGGCGAGCGCGGCGAATCGGTTGAAAAAATCGTCTTCCGGCCCGAACAGGATCGACGGCCGCATGATGATCGCGTTGCGGCTGGGCGGCCAGCACCAGGCGCTCGGCGACCGCCTTGGAGCGGGCGTAAGCTGCCGGCGAATTCTCGTCGGCGCCGATCGCCGAGACGTGGACCATGCGGGCGCCGTGGGCGTTGGCCGCCAAAGCCACCTGTTCGGCGCCAAAGCTGTGGATCGGTATCGAAGCGCTGGCGGCCGCTTTCGGCCAGGAGGCCGACCAGGTTGATCAGCACGTCGGCGTCGCGGGCGGCAGCCTCGACCGAGGGCGCGTCGCGCAAATTGGCCTGAACGGCGTGAATCTGGCCGACCCGGCCGAGCGGCTGCAGGTGAAAGGCCAAGATCCGGCCGGCGAACCGCTACCCGGATGCGATAATCGCGCTTGGCCAGCGCCCGCACGACGTGGCGGCCGAGAAATCCAGAACCGCCATAGACGGTAATGAGGGTGTCGCTATTGCTTTTGGCGGTCATTCCGCACTCCTTTTTGGCAAATTGGACCGTTACGCCCGGCAAACCGGCAAATACAGGATCGGCCGGGGTCTGTATAGGGCGACAATCGGCACGCTTTGATGGCACTGTTCGAAGGCATTCAATTGACAAGCGTAATGCCGATCCGTACCTAGACCTCCGCAAGTTCTAAAGCTTTGCCCAGGTGGCGGAATTGGTAGACGCGCTGGCTTCAGGTGCCAGTGGCCGAAAGGTCGTGAAGGTTCGAGTCCTTTCCTGGGCACCACTAACTAAAACTAGGACGCGGAATGACCGTCCGTCTGCATCGCGGCGATTTGCCCAATCTGAACGCCTATAAGGGCAAAGCCGTCGCGATCGACACCGAGACGATGGGCCTCAGCGCCAATCGCGACCGGCTCTGCGTCGTTCAGCTGTCGCCCGGCGACGGCTCCGCCGATGTGGTGCAGATCGCCCCCGGCCAGACCAAGGCGCCCAATATCGAGAAGCTGCTGGCCGACCCGGCGATCGTCAAAATCTTTCATTACGGCCGTTTCGACATGGGCGTCATGGCCAAGGCCTTCGGCGTCATGGCCGAGCCGGTCTATTGCACCAAGATCGCCTCGCGGCTGGCGCGCACTTATACCGACCGGCACGGCCTCAAGGACCTCGCGCGCGAACTGATCGGCGTCGATCTGTCGAAGCAGCAGCAGTCGTCCGACTGGGGCGCCGAAGCGCTGACCGATCCGCAGGTCGCCTATGCCGCCACCGACGTGCTGCATCTGCATGCCCTGATGGACAAGCTGAATGGAATGCTGGCGCGCGAAGGCCGCATGGAACTGGCGACCTCCTGTTTCGGCTTCCTGGCGGATCGGGTTCGGCTCGATCTGGCCGGATGGGAGTCCGAAGATATTTTTTCGCACTCGGCAAAAGCTTAGCAACGCGTTTAAGTTGCCGCTCGATTTGCCCCTTGCCCGCGAGATGGGTCCAAGACGGGGCTTTGTGACCGTTCGTTGGCCGATCTTGCCGCTTATGGGCCATATTCGCCGCGCATATCGGTCTCGGGTGGCGCGACTGGGTTTGCAAAATCCCGTTCGAAACGGAGCCGTGATCTAATCGCACCATGAGTCGGGTCATCACAGCCAAAGCCGATCAGCGCACCGCGCAGTCCTATTGGACCATGAGCCGCGGCGACAGCGAGCGTGCGTTTCGTTCCGCCCGCCGCCACAGCCGCATGGTGCGCATCCTGCGCATCGCGTTGCCGGTGGCGACGGTGCTCGGCCTCGGCGGCATGTTTCTCATCACCTATTTCAATCCGCTGCGCCTTCTCACCAAGCTGCCGGTCAATATCAACGATATGGTCGTGTCCGGCACCAAGATCACGATGGAGAAACCGCGTCTCTCGGGCTTCACCAAGGATCAGCGCGCCTACGAATTCACCGCCGCGGCGGCGGCGCAGGATCTAACCCGGCCGAACATCGTCGAACTGCGCAACATCCACGCCAAGGTCGATATGCAGGACAAGAGCACGATGTCGATGACGGCGGCCACCGGCGTCTATGATACCAAGTCCGAAACTCTCAAGCTCATGGACGATATCGTGCTGACCTCGACCAACGGCAATAAAGGCCACTTGAGCGAAGCGGTTATCGATGTCCGCAAGGGCAACGTCGTCTCCGACAAACCGGTCGAACTGGAAATGCTGCAAGGCGTGCTCAACGCCAATCAATTGGAAATCGTCGATTCCGGTGCGCTGGTTCGTTTCCATGACGGCGTGACCATGACCCTGATGCTCAATGGCACCGCCGTGCCCAAGTCGGATAACGCAGCGAAATGATGGTGACCGGTCACTTGAACGCAATCTGGCAAATCACGCGGTCGCTTGCCGTCGGCCTGATGCTCGCGCTGATGCTGTCGTTGTCCGGACAGACGCTGCATGCGCAGCCGGCCTCGAAGGGGCCGCCGAACGCGCTGCAGGGTTTTTCGCAAAATCGCGATCAGCCCGTCCATATCGAGGCCGCGACTCTGGAAGTGCGCGACAAGGACAAGATGGCGACCTTCTCCGGCGACGTCCGCGTCAAGCAGGGCGACACCGGGATGCGCTGCAAGACGCTGAAGGTGTTCTACGAGCAGGACGGCGCCGACGACAAAGGCGGCAAGCCGATGCCGGCGGCGACGCCCGGCCCCGGCGGCGCGCAGAAGATCAAGCGCCTGGAAGCGCGCGGCGGCGTCGTCGTGACCCAGAAAAAGCAGACCGCCACCGGCGATCTCGGCATTTTCGACATGAAGGCCAATACCGTTACCCTCACCGGCCATGTTGTGATGACGCAAGGCAAAAACATCCTTCGCGGCGACCGTCTGGTGGTCGATCTGACCACGGGGGTGTCGCGGGTGGAGTCGGGCAAAAACGGCACAGGCCGGGTCCAGGGCCTGTTCGTGCCCGGCAGCATGGACACGCCGGATCCGCGCGGCAAAGGCAAGAAGTGACGGCCCGGCAATTGAACCGGCGCGCCCGACCCGATAGACCGGCAAACGAAACAGCGGCGGACATTCGGTCGGTCGGATGGCGGATGTTGCTGCCGGTCCTGTTCACGCTTGACGCTTTGGCGATCGGGAATCAGCTAATGTCGCGCCGCAAGGCCGGAGTTCTCTCCCCAACAAACAGCTCCAGCCGCCGCGGGGTAGCCCGGTGAATATCATTTCGTTGTTTCGACGGCGGCAGCAGCCCACGCGGCGGCGTGCGCCATCGGCACCGGCGCCGGCCGGGCAACCGGTCCACCCGCAGCAGGCCGCTGCCAGCCGTCCGCAGCAAGCCGGCGCCCGCCAGGCTGCCCGGCATTATCTCGCCGCCCACGGCGTCGAGAAGAGCTTCGGCGGCCGCATGGTGGTCAAAGGCGTCACGCTCTATGTCCGGCGCGGCGAGGCTGTCGGCCTGCTCGGGCCGAACGGCGCCGGCAAGACCACGGTGTTCTACATGATCACCGGCCTGATCAAGGCCGACCGCGGCCGCATCGAACTCGATGGCTATGACGTCACGGTGCTGCCGATGTATCAGCGCGCCCGCCTCGGCATCGGCTATCTGCCGCAGGAAGCCTCGATTTTCCGCGGCCTCAATGTCGAGGAGAATATCCGCGCCGTACTCGAAGTGGTCGAGCCCGACCGCCGCCGCCGCGACGCCGATCTCAACGCGTTGCTGGAAGAGTTCAACATCACAAGGCTACGCAAGACGCCGACCATCGCGCTGTCGGGCGGCGAACGCCGCCGCGTCGAGATCGCCCGCGCCTTGGCGACGCGGCCGAGCTACATGCTGCTCGACGAACCGTTTGCCGGCATCGACCCGATCGCGGTCGGCGATATTCAGCAATTGGTCCGCCATCTGACCAATCGCGGCATCGGCGTGCTGATTACCGACCACAATGTCCGTGAGACGCTTGGGCTGACCGACCGCGCCTACATCATCTATTCCGGTGAGGTGCTGATGGAGGGCCGGGCCGAGGATATCGTGAATAACCCGGATGTCCGGCGGCTTTATCTCGGCGAGGAATTCCGGCTGTAGCAGCCGGATTGAGCCGAGCAGCGCTGCAGGCGGTCCGAAACCGCTCGAAAGCCGTCAATCGGCCGCTGACGGGCGCCCAATATCATAGCCGGCCAAAAATCTGCATATAATTTGAGCATTGCTGCGCTGCGGAATCACATACCGCTGGCGCGCGAAGACCTGTTATAAGCAAAATAAAGCAAGAATCGGACCAGTTTCCGCCGGGAAACCTCAATGGCCTTGTCGCAACGATTAGAGTTCCGCCAGAGTCAGGCGCTGGTGATGACGCCGCAGCTGATGCAAGCCATCAAGCTGCTGCAGCTCTCCAGCCTGGATCTCGCCGCCTATGTCGAAGGCGAGCTTGAGCGCAATCCGCTGCTCGAGCGCGCCAGCGATGACGACGGTCCGCCGCCGGGCGGCGACGCCGACCTGTCCGCGCTCGGCAGCGATGGCGACAGCAGCGGTGACGGCGGCGGCGATGGCGACAGTGGCGCGACGCCGGACTGGATCGGCGCCGATCTCGAGACCAGCCGCTCGTCGATGGAGCAGGGGCTCGGCACCGAACTTGAAAATGTTTTCCCGGACGACGGCGGCGAAAAGACCGCGGCGGTCGAGACGCCGCCGCCGGCCTATACCGAGTGGTCGGGCTCCGGCACCGGCGGCGAAGACGGCGACTATAACCTCGAAGCTTTCGTCACCGCCGAGATCACGCTCGCCGATCACTTGAGCGAACAGATGGCGCTCGCCATCCATGACCCAGCCCAGCGCATGATCGGCGCAGTACCTGATCGATATGGTCGACGAGACCGGCTATCTGATCGGCGACTTGCAGAACCGTCGCCGACAAGCTCGGCTGTTCGCTGGCTGATGTTGAGGCGGTGCTGGCGGTGCTGCAGGCGCTCGACCCGGCCGGCATCTGCGCCCGCAGCCTGACTGAATGCCTGGCGTTGCAGCTCAAAGAACGCAACCGCTTTGATCCGGCCATGCAAACGCTGGTCGAGAACTTGCCGCTGTTGGCCAAGCGCGATCTGGCCGCGCTGCGCCGTCTGTGCGGCGTCGACGATGAAGACCTCGCCGACATGATCGGTGAGATCCGCGCGCTCAATCCCAAACCGGGTCTCGCCTTCGGCTCGACTTTGGTGCAGCCGATCGTTCCCGATGTTTTCGTGCGCGCCGCGCCCGACGGCACCTGGCAGGTCGAACTGAATTCCGACACCTTGCCGAAAGTGCTGATCAGCCAGCGTTATCATGCGCAGGTCTCGAAGAGCACGCGCAACGACAAGGACAAAGCCTACGTCGCCGACTGTCTGCAAACCGCGACCTGGCTGGTGCGCGCGCTTGATCAGCGCGCCAAGACCATTCTCAAAGTGTCGAGCGAGATCGTGCGCCAGCAGGACGGCTTCTTCGTCAAAGGCGTGCAGCACTTGCGCCCGCTCAATCTCAAGACCGTCGCCGACGCCATCGGCATGCATGAGTCGACGGTGTCGCGCGTCACCGCCAACAAATACATGGCGACCAGCCGCGGTATTTTTGAATTGAAATATTTCTTCACGTCATCGATCGCGGCCGCCGACGGCGGCGAGGCGCATTCAGCCGAGGCCGTGCGTCACCGCATCCGGCTGTTGATCGATGCCGAAAGCGCCGGCGACGTGCTGTCCGACGATACCATTGTGGACAAATTGCGTGGCGCCGGCATCGACATCGCGCGCCGCACGGTTGCCAAATACCGGGAAGCAATGCGTATTCCGTCGTCGGTGCAACGCCGGCGCGAGAAACAGGCGGCGAGCGCCGGCGCGGCGTAGCGACACAGGGGCAGCTTTCGGCCTCGTGAACATGACGCATTGACCTTGGCGGTGATTCCAAGATCAAATGAAACGTTCGCTGGGAATTCGCGCGAAAGAATCTTGCGGCGGAAATTTTTTCTCCGCTTGTTTCGCGCCCGACAAGGAGGCTTGCCAGATGCCTTTGCGTGTCTCGGGAAAAAACATCAGCATCGGCCCATCGCTGCAACAACGAATCACCGACAGGGTCGCGGAAGCGACGGCAAAATATTTTCGTGGCGGCTATTCCGGCCAAGCCACGGTCGGCCGCGAGGGATTTGGTTTTCGCACCGAATGTGTGCATGCATCTGGATTCCGGCGCCATGCTGGAAGCCACAGGCGAAGCGGTCGATGCTTATGAAAGCGCCGATCAGGCCGCGTTCACATTGAAAAACGGCTGCGCCGCTACAAACGCCGCCGCAAGGACAATCAGGCCCGCCGCGGCGGCTGAAAAGTTCAAAACATGCAATGAAAATCGTTAATTTTCGCTGGCGCGCGCCCATTGACGCCGCCGCATACCATCCCTATGGTCCGCGCGATCTTCACCCCCTTTGCAACCAACGCTGCCATTTCCGATCATTGGACATGTCCATGACGCTCACCGATCTCGTCGCGCCGACTGCGATCATCCCGGCGCTCAAGGTCAACGGTAAGAAGCAGGCGCTTCAGGAACTCGCCGCGCGTGCTGCCGAACTGACCGGGCAGAACGAGCGTGCGATTCTGGAAATCCTGTTGCAGCGCGAGAAGCTCGGCTCGACCGCCGTCGGCAATGGCGTGGCGATACCGCACGGCAAACTGCCTAAGCTCGGACGCCTCGTCGGCTTGTTTGCGCGTCTGGAGCGCCCGATCGATTTCGAAGCGCTCGATGGTCAGCCGGTCGATTTGATTTTCCTGCTGCTGGCGCCGGAAGCCGCCGGCGCCGATCATCTCAAGGCGCTGGCGCGTGTCGCGCGCCTGCTGCGCGATCCGGAGATCGCCAAGAAGCTGCGCGATTCAAGCGATATGGATGCGATCTATACCGTGCTGTCGATGCCGCCGGCGAGCAGCGCGGCGTAAAGCAAAGCCATCGTCACAAAACGCGGCTGTCATCATCTGTCCCCGCTTGCGCGGGGACGCCGATTCTTACAGGCGCGCGCTCTTAGTGAACGCTCACCGCCTCAAGCTCGTTGCTCCAGGCATTCGCCAGCGCCGATTCACGGGTATCGGTCAGCATGATCGGCGTGCCGTCGGCGGCATGCAGCGAGAACAGCGTCATGCCGGGCTCGATTTCCGGCGCCTGCGGGAACATGCGGGCGACGTCTTCGGAGCTGATCGCCTTCACATAAGCCAGCCGGCCGTCGCCGAGATGCGCCAAGGCATCCTGGGTGATCACGGGGTTGGTCGTCGTCGTTTCAGTCTGCTTGTTCGTCATGGTGCATGGCCCTCGATCCTTTCAATTTGAACGCTTTACGCGGTCGAGTCCTCTTGTTGTTGCGTAGCAAGTCCCGTGCCTCAAGCCCGTTATTCCAGATCCTTGATCGAGATCGTTTTGACGATCCGTTCCGGCTGCGGCCGGACCAGATCGATCGACAGCAAGCCGTGCTTCAAGTCGGCGCCCAACACCTCCATGCCGTCGGCCAGCACGAAAGTTCGCTGGAACTGGCGCGCGGCGATGCCGCGGTGGAGGTATTGCCGGCTCTTGTCGTCCTGCTGACGCCCGCGGATCACCAACTGGCTTTCCTCGATGCAGACGTCGAGTTGATCGCGGGTAAAACCGGCGACGGCGAGCGTGATGCGCAGCCGCTCCGGGTTGTCCTCGTCGCGCGACCATCCGCTCGATATTGTAGGGCGGATAGCCGTCGGCTCCCTTGGCGACGCGGTCGAGCAGACGCTCGATCTCGTCGAAGCCGAGCAGAAACGGGCTGGATAGTGACGGCACTCGTGACATGGTCTCAAAGTCCTCGCTCGAAGCGACTTTGACGAGGCCCCTTACGGGCGCCTCATAACCGGAGGGCGAACTGCCGCCCGGTTGCGTCTAATATGGGCAGGGTGGGTTAAAGGTTCAAGAACGGGGCTAATTGCGCCGAAAGCCCGAATATATTCACGCAAATGCGGGACGTTTTTATGCCAATTCAAGCCAAAATGCCGGTTTTGACCGTCCGCGCCATCAAGGCGACGCCGGTCGAGGTGCCGCTGAATTTCGTGCTCGGCACCAGCCAGCAGGCGCTGCGCCAGGTGCCGCTGCTGCTGATCGACGTCGAAACCGAGGAAGGCGTCACCGGCCGGTCCTACCTGTTCTGCTATTTGCGGGCGGTCCAGCCGGCGATCGTGAGCCTGCTCGGCGAGATCGAGAGCCTGACCAAGGGCGAGCGCGCCGACCCGGCCGTTTTGGCCGCCAAGCTGACGCGCCGCTTCACCCTGATCGGCGTGCAGGGGATCGTGCGCATGGCGCTCGCCGGTTTCGACACGCGCTTGCTGGGACGCGCGTCGCGATCGCCGCCGGCCAGCCACTCGCGGCCATGCTGGGGGCGCAAGCCCGAGCCGATCCCGGCCTACAATAGTTGCGGCCTGGGCATCAAAGACGATCTCGGCGAACTCGCCGCCGAGGCCGAGACGCTTGCTGGCGATGGGCGGCTTCCGCGCGCTCAAACTCCGGCTCGGCTATCCGACCCTCGACGGCGACATCGCGGCGGTGCGCGCCGTGCGCAAACGCATCGGCGACGATGTCGCGCTGATGGTCGATTACAATCAGGCGCTCTCGCTCGACGACGCGCTGGCGCGCGGCCATGCGCTCGACGGCGAGAATATTTATTGGCTGGAAGAGCCGATCCGGCACGACGATTATGCCGGTCGAAGCAAGGCTGGTGCGCGAACTGACAACGCCGATCCAGATCGGCGAGAATTTTTCATTGCCGGCGAACATGCAAATGGCGATCGACGCTGGTGCCGCCGATTATGTGATGCCCGATCTCGAGCGCATCGGCGGCGTCACCGGCTGGCGTCAGGCCGCCGACATCGCGGCTGCGCACGGCTGAAAATGTCGTCGCATCTGTTTCCGGAAGTCAGCGTGCATCTGCTCGCCGGCACGCCGACCTGCCATTACCTCGAATATGTCGACTGGGCGAACGAGCTGCTTGAACAGCCGCTGACGATCGCCGACGGCTGCGCGATCATTCCGCAGCGTCCCGGCAATGGCATGGTGTGGAATAAACAAGCGGTCGCGCGTTATCGCGTCGATTAATTATCATGTTGCGCGTTTTGTTTTTTGAGAGTCGTTCGCATTAACCTGAAAAAGTTAAATCGCCCGGATTTTGTTGGTTAAATTAATCATGCGTATTTTCCTTACTTCGCTAAATACTTAATCAACTCCGCGCGTTTCCGTTTTCCTTCGCTAAGATCGCCACTGCCCGGCCAAGCAAAATAATTGGCTGGCGACAGTGGGAGCGCCAATTGCTAACGCGCAGTATTGATATCGATCCGTTCGGTCCGACGTTCGAAGAACGCATCTTCAACGGCGGCAAACGCATCTGCATTTTCTTTGCTGTCGTCGCATTGTCGATCAGCGCGCTCGATCTCATCAGCGCCGGTTCGGTCGAGAACGCCGCGCAATTCATTCACGACAGCCGCGTCAACTACGCCGAGCTGCCAGGTCGTATCCGGACCGCGATCGGCCAGATTTCGCTGTTGCCGGATCGGACTTCGGTTGTCGTTGCGATCCCGCGCGATCCGATCGTCAAGGCGCCGACCGTGGCTGCCCGCCGCCAACCGGCGCCAAGGCTCGCAAGCCGGCCCGAGCGCGCAATGGATTTCGCCACCTTGCAGCAACGTGCGCAACGCATCGCCGCCTTGCCGACTGGCGCCGCCAAGATTGCCGAAGCGCCGGCGCCGGCACCGAAACTTTCAAATCCGCCGTCGTCGGCCGTGACCGCGTCGAACGACAAGCCGTCGCCGGTCGCCGGTCTTGCCGAAGCCCGCGATCTCGACGCCGTTGAATTTGCCATGGCCGCACCCGCTATGGCGGCGCCTGCCGTCGTCGCGCCGCCGCAGCCGGTTGCGCTTGCGCTCGCGGCGCGTACCGCGCAAGCCTCGGTCCCGGCCGACACCGCGACGATCCAGCTCGCCAGTATCGATCCGGCCGCCATGGCGAATGCGGAAGTGATCCCGGCGTCGCTGCCGACCTCGCCGACAGTCGCGTCGCTCAGCGATTCGCCGATGTCGGCGCCGCCGCCCGTCGTGCCGATCCCGGCCAGCATGGTGCCGATGCCGATTCCGGCGCCCGGCGTGCCGCCGCCGTCACCGGCGCAGCGCTTGAAGCTCGACGACAAGGCCTATGCCAAAGCCGCGCGTTGCCTGGCCAATGCGATCTATTGGGAATCGCGCAGCGAACCGATCAAGGGCCAGGAAGCGGTCGCTCAGGTCGTCTTGAACCGGGTGTTCTCGCCGTTCTATCCGAACGACGTCTGCGGCGTGATTTATCAGAACGCCCGGCGGCATCTCGCCTGTCAGTTCACCTTTGCCTGCGACGGCAAGCGCAAGGTGATCAACGAGCGCGGCGCCTGGGCGCGCGCCAAGCGCATCGCCCGCCAGACTCTCGACGGCAAGGTCTATGTCACGGCGGTGGCCAAGTCGACGCACTATCACGCCACTTACGTGCATCCTTATTGGACGCGCGAGATGCGCAAGATGGTGCGTTACGGCATCCATAATTTCTATCGGCCCTATGCTTGGGGCAATGGCGCCGACGAGCCGGTCTGGGGTTCGGCCGCTTTGGCGAAGCGCAAGAAGCTGGCGCAGAACAAAAAGAAATAACAGGCTGCGCGCCGACGAGCTGTCATGGCTGAACATAGCCGTCCAAAGGACGGCGTCGCTTCGCGCGACTATGTTTCGGTCATTCCGCTTGACGAATGTATTGCGTAGTCAAGCGGGGTGCGCGGGCCTTGTGCCCGCGCACGGCATCCGACTTGCCCAACATTCGACTTGGATGTCGACCTAGGTGTCGACCTGGCAGCCGATTTTGCCGCGAGCCTAGATCTTCAGCTTGAACAATTTGATCGCGTTGTCGCGCCCGACCTTGGCGCGGTCGGCCTCGCTGATGGCGGCCTTGTCGAACCATTCGCAGCCTTGCCCGACATCCTCGAATGGCCAGTCGACCGAGAACATCACCCGGTCAGCGCCCATTTCAGTCATCGCATTGACCAGCGACGGCGTATGGAAATTGCCCGACGTGGTCAGGTGGAAGTGCTTGCGGAAATAATGTCCGACGCCGTGCTTGGCCGGATAGCGGTGCGGTTCGTTCATCCAGCCGTTGCGGCCGTCGATGCGCCACAGTTGTACCGGAATCCCTTCGCCAAGATGGCCGAGCACGATCTTCAGCTTGGGATGTTCGTCGAACAGGCCGCAACCGATCAGGCGGAGCGCGTGCACCGCGGTCTCGGCCGAGAACGCCCAGTTCGGCCCGAGCAGCCAGTTGTGGCCTTCATATTGGCTGGCCCGGCTCGGTAACGGATTGCGCGGGTGCAGATAGAACGGCACGTCGAGGTCTTCGACGGCTTTCCAGAATGGCCGGTATTGCGGCAGGTCGTAATAGGTCACGTTCTCCGGGTCGGTGACTTGCGAAAATCCGTTCACCAGCGCGCCGACCATGCCGAGTTCTTTGACGCAACGGGTCAGTTCGGCGGCTGCGGCTTGCGGGTCCTGCATCGGCAAGGCGGCGAAGGCGGCAAAGCGGCCGGGCCGCTTGGCAGTGTGCTCTGCCAGAACGTCATTGGCCTGACGCGCGACGTCGATCGCCGTCTTGATGTCGGGGATCGCCTGCACCGCCGGCGCGTTCAGCGACAGGATCATCATCTCGATCCCGTGCTTGTCCATTTCCTTGAGGCGGGTGTCCTGGATGTCGACCAGGCGCGGGCCGAGCGTGTCCCAGACATGGGCGCCGAAAACTTTCGAATCGCCGAGGGTCGGCTCGATGGCCATATGTTCCTCGAGCGCGATCTTGCCTTGCATGACTTTTCTCTCCCGGGCTGTTTTGCCGGCATCATGCATTGGCGCGCAGGGGGTTGTCAGCAACGCCGGGGTTGTGCTCGCGCCGGGCAACAAAAAAGCCGCCCGGATGGGGCGGCGTATTTTCTAACCGTCGAATTTTTTAAAGGTTGTCCGCCTTCGCTCCTGCGGAGCTTCGTCGGACACTTTCGCCCTTCAGGCGAAAGTGGTGGAGCCAGGCGGGATCGAACCGCCGACCTCCTGCATGCCATGCAGGCGCTCTCCCAGCTGAGCTATGGCCCCGTAGTGGGTGGATCAGTAATCGTCCAAATCGAAAGAAATGCAAAGGCCTCTTTGGCCTGAGCCTGCCGATTACTGTTCTTCTTCCTTTTCGATGCCGTCGCCGATGATGTCGGTGACGTCGTCGTCGCTGTCTTCGGTTTCCTCGATGAAGGCGGCGTCGTCAAGGTTCTCTCGTCGTCGGCGTCGATATCGTCGTCGGCCGCCTTACCTCTTTTTCTTGCCCTTGCCCTGCTGCTCGTTGTCGGCGTCCTCGAGCGAGACGAATTCCGCGTCCTCCGTCTCCGGGGTCACGGTCTCGACTTCGTCGGCGGGCGCCGGGCGGGCGGCGCTGCTGTCCGGCCGCGAACGCGACTGCGGCGGCAGGATGATCGGAACGACCTTGCCCGTATAGGGCGAGACGACCGGCGACTTGCCGAGGTCGTAGAATTTACGGCCGGTGTCGGGGCAGACGCGTTTGGTGCCGAGATCGGTTTTAGCCACGAGCGAGTTACCTCGGTATTGCGCTAGACTTATTGCGCCGAATGAAATGCTGCGAGCCGCTGCCCGCTGATTGCTGCTTCACTTGGCTAGTTGCGGCGCACCTGTCAATAGCGCAGGCGCGGCCGGAAATCGGCTGTGGGCACGGCAAAGTCCGCCTCGCGGCCTTTGCGCCGGCTTCCGGCCCCGCACCTTGGGGGGCATTGGGGCATCAAGATGACGCGCCGCGCGCCCGCGTGGTAGGGAGGCGCAACCTTCAAGGAAGCAGCCCAAGGACCGCCGTTCCGTGACCTCCTCCGCCACTCCGACCCCGCTTACCGCCCGCCAGGGCGGCCCGCTGACCGGCCGCATCCGCGTACCGGGCGACAAATCGATTTCCCACCGGGCTTTGATCCTGGCGGCCCTGACGGTCGGCGAAACCCTGGTTTCCGGCCTGTTGGAGGGCGAGGACGTGCTGCACACCGCCGAGGCGATGCGGGCGCTCGGCGCCACGCTGGAGCGTCTGCCGGACGGTACCTGGCGGGTTCATGGCGTCGGCGTCGGCGGCTTTGCCGAGCCGGCCGGGCCGCTCGATTTCGGCAATTCCGGCACCGGCTGCCGGCTGGTGATCGGCGCGGTCGCCGGCTGCGGCATTACCGCGACTTTCGACGGCGACGCTTCCCTGCGCAGCCGGCCGATGCGGCGGATTCTCGATCCGCTCGAACAGATGGGCGCCCGGGTGGTCGAGGATGCCGAGGGCGGCCGGCTGCCGCTGACGCTCAAGGGCGCGACCGACCCGCTGCCGATCGAATACGAATCGCCGGTGCCGTCGGCCCAGCTCAAATCGGCGGTGCTGCTGGCGGGCCTTGCCGCCCCCGGCGAGACCATCGTGATCGAGGCCGAAGCGACCCGCGACCACACCGAAAAACTCTTGAAGCATTTCGGCGCCAAGATCGTCAGCAAGCCGCATGGCGAGCATGGCCGCCGCATCGTGCTGCAGGGCCAGCCCGAGCTGGAGCCGGCGCCGGTGCTGGTGCCGGCCGACCCGTCGTCGGCGGCCTTCCCGATGGTCGGCGCGCTCCTGGTGCCGGATTCGGACGTGACCTTCGAGGCGGTGATGACCAATCCGCTGCGTACCGGTTTGTTCACCACGTTGCGTGAAATGGGCGCGCAGCATCGAGGAAACCGACAAGCAAGCCGACGGCGGCGAAGAAGTCGCCAGCTTCCGGGTGCGGACGTCGGCGCTCAAAGGTGTCGACGTGCCGGCGGCGCGCGCGCCGTCGATGATCGACGAATATCTCATTCTGGCGGTGGCGGCGGCGTTCGCCGAAGGCGAGACCCGCATGCGCGGCTTGAAGGAATTGCGGGTCAAGGAAAGCGACCGGCTGGAAGCGACCGCTGCCATGCTGCGGGTCAATGGCGTCACCGTCGATATCGAGGACGATGACATGATCGTGCACGGCATGGGCGCCGGCGGCGTGCCGGGCGGCGGCGAGGTCGCAACCCACATGGATCACCGCATCGCGATGTCGGCTTTGATGATGGGGCTCGCCAGTCAACAGCCGGTGCGGATCGACGATTCGGCCTTCATCGCCACCAGCTTTCCCGGCTTCGTCGAATTGATGCGCGGGCTGGGAGCGGATTTGTCGTGATCATCGCCATCGACGGACCGGCCGCGTCCGGCAAAGGCACCATCGGCAAGCGTCTGGCCGCGCATTACGGCCTGCGCCATCTCGACACCGGTCTGCTCTATCGCGCGGTCGCCAAGACCGTGCTCGATGCCGGCAAGAGCCCGGCAATGAGCAGGCCGCGATTGCCGCCGCGCAAACGCTCGATCCGTCGCGCTTCGATGAGGCGGCGTTGAAAGGCCCGGGCGTCGGCGAAGCGGCGTCGTTTGTGTCGGCGGTGCCGGAAGTGCGGGCGGCGCTGGTCGCGTTTCCAGCGTCGAGTTGCCGCGACCGCGCCGGCGCGGTGCTCGACGGCCGCGACATCGGCACCGTGATTTGTCCCGATGCCGACGTGAAAATTTTCGTCACTGCCACGCCGGAAGTGCGCGCGCAGCGCCGCGCCAATGAATATCGCGCGACCGGCAAGAGCATTCCCGAAGCCGAAGTGCTGGCCGATATTCGTGCGCGCGACGAGCGCGACAGCAGTCGTTCCGCGTCACCGCTCAACGCCGACAGGACGATTTTCGTCACCGCGCATTGAAGTCGGCGCTCGCCGCGCGACGGAATATCGCACATCGGGCCGGAATGATCGACGACGCCAGGTGGTGGCCGAGATTGCAAGCGTGAGAACGCGATAATAAGCGTTCGGCCTCGCCCTCGATCAGGCCGACGACGCGGGCATCCATCGATACGACAAAGTTGAATGTCGAAGCAGGCGGTGGCCGCGGCGATTGCGATCGTGGAGCGCGCAGAAAAGCTAGCGCCGCCCCCACGGCACCAGCGCCCAGACGCGTTCGTGGAAATAATAAAACGCGATCTTGGTGACGATCTCGGTGCCGGCAATCGAGCCGGCGATCGTCGTGTTGCCGGTAACGAACAAGCCGATCACAAAGGTGTCGATGCTGCCGGTGGCGCGCCAGCTCATCGCCTTGGCGATCGAGCGGCTGTGCGATCTCGTTGGCGCCCAACAGGCGCGCGACGCGCACCGCGATTTTGCCGAGGATGCTGGTGCGCACCGGCGCTTCGCTCGTTGATGTGTCGGCAACCGGCGCGACGGCGTTCTCGACCAGACCCATCGCCACGGTGTCATGGGTTTCGGCATCGATCAGAATGAAGCTGCCGGTCTCGCGGTTCTGGTCGTAACGGTCGGCAGCCAGCGGACGATCGAGTTCCAAGTGGCACAGGCCGAATTCGTTGCTCATCAGCCGGTCGACCGGCTTGATCGCGGCGTCTTCCGCCAGATCGATCAAATGCATCGGGCCGGTGATGTGAGCCGCGGCCGACGCGGTGCCGAGCTTGATGTGATAGCGCCCGCCGGGCGCCAGCGTGCCCTGACCCATCCAGAAAATACGCGCCGCGATGCGGTCGGAGACCTGCGCCGGCGCGGAGGCGTCGGCCAACAAATCGCCGCGCGAGACATCGACATCGTCGGTCAGCGTCAGCGTCACCGATTGGCCGATGCCGGCGCGCTCGCAACGCGCCGTTGGCGGTAATGATCTGGTCGATGCGTCGTGCGCTGGCCTGACGGCTGCACGATGATGTCCATGCCGGGGCGAACTTCGCCGCCGGCAATCAGCCCGCAATAGCCGCGAAAATCGGCGGTCGGCCGGCTGACCCATTGCACCGCCATCCGGAAAGCTTGATTGGCGGCGCGCGGCGTCACGTCGACGGTCTCCAATTTGTCGAGCAGCGTCGGCCCGCGATACCAGGTCATGTTCGGCGAGCGTTGACGACATTGTCGCCCTTGCGCGCCGACACCGGAATGAAGGTGATCGAGACATCGCCGAGGCGGTCGGCGAAGGAACGGAAGTCGCGCTCGATCGCCGCGAAGGCGTCTTGCGAATAAGTCGACCAGGTCCATCTTGTTCACGGCGACGACCAGGTGCCGCACGCCAAGCGTCGCCGCGATCAGCGCATGGCGGCGCGTCTGCTGCGTCAGGCCGGACTGCGCGTTCACCAGAATCAAAGCGAGGTCGGCGGTCGACGCGCCGGTCGCCATGTTGCGGGTGTACTGCTCATGGCCGGGCGCATCGGCGACGATGAACTTGCGCTTCTCGGTGGCAAAGAAACGATAAGCCAGATCGATGGTGATCTTTTGTTCGCGCTCGGCGGCCAGCCCGTCGAACAGCAGCGAGAAGTCGAGGTCTTCGGTCGGCGCCGGTCAGTTGGCCGCTATCCTTGCGCAGCGTCTCGATCTGGTCGTCGAGCACAAGGCTCGCTTCAAACAGCAAACGCCCGAGCAGGCTCGACTTGCCATGATCGACCGAACCGCAGGCGATGAAGCGCAGCAGGCTCTTGGCCTCGTGATTGATAAATCACCGGCGTCGCGTTCAAGCGCAACCGGATCGGCAAGATCGCTCACCAGCATATTCATCAGAAATAGCCTTCCTGCTTCTTGCGTTCCATCGAGGCCGAGCCGTCTTTGTCGATGACGCGGTCTTGCCGTTCGGAGAAACGGCTATCGAGCGTTTCGCGGATGATGTCTTCGGTCGTCGTCGCGGTGCTTTCGATAGCGCCGGTCAGCGGATAACAGCCGAGCGTGCGGAAGCGCACGTTCTTGATCTGCGGGACTTCGCCGGGTTCGAGCGGCAGCCGGTCGTCATCGACCATGATCAGCGTGCCGCCGCGGTTCACCACCGGGCGCGGCTTGGCGAAATAGAGCGGCACCACCGGAATGTTTTCGCGGTGGATGTAGAGCCACACATCAAGCTCGGTCCAGTTCGAGAGCGGGAACACGCGGATGCTCTCGCCTTTGCGCTTATGCGCGTTGAACAGCCGCCACGGCTCCGGCCGCTGGCGCTTGGGGTCCCAGCGATGATGCGAATTGCGGAACGAGAAGATGCGTTCCTTGGCGCGCGATTTGTCTTCGTCGCGGCGGGCGCCGCCGATGGCGGCGTCGAAGCCGTGCAGGTCGAGCGCCTGCCGCAGGCCTTGCGTCTTCATCACGTCGGTATGCAGTTCCGAGCCGTGCGAGATCGGGCCGATGCCGCGCGCCAAGCCGTCCTGGTTGATGTGCACCATCAGATCGACGCCGAGTTCCTTGGCGCGGCGGTCGCGAAATTCGATCATCTCGCGAAATTTCCAGGTGGTGTCGACGTGCAGCAGCGGGAACGGCGGCTTGCCGGGATAAAACGCCTTCATCGCCAGATGCAGCAGCACCGACAAATCCTTGCCGATCGAATACAGCATCACGGTCTTGTCGCACTCGGCGACGGTCTCGCGCATGATGTGAATGCTCTCGGCCTCGAGCTGGTCGAGATAGCTGTGCGTGGTGGCAGTGTTGGTCAGGGCATTCATGATCTTGTTGAGGATTTCAGTGCGGCGCGTGCAGCAAGATGAAGCGGGTTCGCATGCAGGCCGCATTCGGTTTTACCGTCTTGCTCCCACCACCAGCGCCCCGCGCGTTCCGGCTCGCCCGGTTGAATGGCGCGGGTGCAGGGCGCGCAGCCAATGGAGAGAAATCCGCGGTCGTGCAGCGTGTTGACCGGCACATTGTGTTCGCGCGTGAAGCGAACCGCGTCGGCGCGGGTCCAGTCGTACAGCGGGTTGAATTTGATCAGGCCACGCTCGTCATCGACGGCCGCGAAGGCGACCTCGGCGCGATGCTCGGATTGATCGGCGCGCAGGCCGGTGATCCAGGCGACGGCGCCGTCGAGCGCGATGGTTAGCGGCGCGACCTTGCGGACATGGCAGCAGGCCTGCCGCGCCGCGACCGAATTGCGGAAACCGTTCGGCGCCTTGGTCGCCGATCAGCGCTTCAAGCGCGCCGCGCTCCGGCACAACGGCGCGGATGTGGCGGCCATAGCGGGTCTCGGTCGCGGCCCAGACGTCGTGGGTCTCGGGAAACAGCCGGCCGGTGTCGAGCGTGACCAGATCGATATCGAGACCTTGGCTGAGGATGGCGTGGCCGATCGCCTGATCCTCAATCCCGAAGCTGGTGGTGAAGGTGAGCCGGCCGGCGATGGCCTCGCGCGCGGCTTTGACGCGGCCGAACAGGTCGAGCGAAGCGGCAGCTTGCGACAGCCGGTGAGCGATTTCTGCCGGCGTTTCGGCGTCTGCAGGGCGGGTCGGGGCGAGGGCGACTGACATGGGACAAGGACAATTTGAGGCTTGAAAGAGCCCCATCCGCTGACGGGGCCTTGCCTGAATAGAATATTTTATTCGTTTGGCGCAATAAGTTGCTGAAAAATAACATATTGTTCTACAATTGGCCGATATATAGCGAAAAAGTTTCAAATTGCCGCATTGCGGCGGAATGGCCGCCAGTGGCGGCGCGCCCGTTCGGACGCGGTCCGCCGCGCCGGTCCGGTCAGAATGCGGGTTGTCGGAAGGCGCCACGTGCAGCTTGCCGCTGCGGGCCTGGTTCGCTATATGCACAGCCTTCGGGCCGCCAGTTATTTCGTCGAGGCATCCCGAGCGGGCCGAGGGTGCGCTTAACGCCCCTCGCGTTGGAGGACAAAGCCCCGCTCGAGCCTTTGCGTCAGGCGCCCGTGAACTGATCAATCGTTGCGACCGTACGGCATTAGCGCCGGCTATCTGGATTCCAGGTAGTCGCCGAAGGTCTTGCCAAGGCCATCGGCCCGCATGCTCGCAACTCATTCAAACCGCCGGCGCAGGCAACAGGAGAATTCATGGCCACAGCTACTGCTTCAGCACCCACGCGTGAAGATTTCGCCGCGATGCTCGACGAGTCGTTCCAGTCCGGAAACCTGCAGGAAGGTTCCGTCATCAAGGGAACCGTCGTCGGCATCGAAAAGGACATGGCCGTCATCGACGTCGGCCTGAAGACCGAAGGCCGCGTCGCGGTTCGCGAATTTCAGGGTCCGGGCCGCACCGGCGAATTGAAGGTCGGCGACGAAGTCGAGGTCTACCTGGAGCGCGTCGAGAACGCACTCGGTGAGGCCGTGCTGTCGCGCGACAAGGCGCGCCGCGAGGAAAGCTGGGGCAAGCTCGAGAAGGGCTTCACCAACAATGAGAAGGTCACCGGCGTGATCTTCAATCAGGTCAAGGGCGGCTTCACCGTCGACCTCGACGGCGCCGTGGCCTTCCTGCCGCGCAGCCAAGTCGACATTCGCCCGATCCGCGATGTCACCCCGCTGATGAACACCCCGCAGCAGTTCCAGATTCTGAAAATGGATCGCCGCCGCGGCAACATCGTCGTATCGCGCCGCACCGTGCTGGAAGAGACCCGCGCCGAGCAGCGCCAGGAACTGGTGCAGAACCTCGAAGAGGGTCAGGTCATCGACGGCGTGGTCAAGAACATCACCGACTACGGTGCGTTCGTCGACCTCGGCGGCATCGACGGCCTGCTGCATGTCACCGACATCGCCTGGCGTCGCGTCAATCACCCGACCGAAGTGCTCAGCATCGGTCAGTCGGTGAAGGTCAAGATCATCAAGATCAACCACGAAACCCACCGCATCTCGCTCGGCATGAAGCAGTTGCTGGACGATCCGTGGCAGGGCATCGAGGCCAAGTATCCGGTCGGCACCAAGTTCAAGGGCCGCGTCACCAACATCACCGACTACGGTGCGTTTGTTGAACTGGAGCCGGGCATCGAAGGCCTGATCCACGTGTCGGAAATGTCGTGGACCAAGAAGAACGTGCATCCGGGCAAGATCGTTTCGACCTCGCAGGAAGTCGAAGTGCAGATCCTGGAAGTCGATCCGGTCAAGCGCCGCATTTCGCTCGGCCTCAAGCAGACCATGCGCAATCCGTGGGAAGTGTTCGTCGAAACCCATCCGCCGGGTTCGACCGTCGAAGGCGAAGTCAAGAACAAGACCGAATTCGGCCTGTTCCTCGGCCTCGACGGCGACGTCGACGGCATGGTCCATCTGTCGGATCTGGACTGGAAGCGTCCGGGCGAGCAGGTGATCGACGAGTACAACAAGGGCGATATGGTCAAGGCTCAGGTTCTCGACGTCGATGTCGAGAAGGAGCGCATTTCGCTCGGCGTCAAGCAGCTCAACGGCGACCCGAT